>NZ_CP072113.1:2535522-3169403 GCF_017654605.1 Yimella sp. cx-51 | reverse complement strand
CACCTGATGGTGGTCGAATAGCCAGTTTCCACCGACCCGGTTGGCCTGGAGTCGTCGGTTTGACCGGGCCCGGCGGCAGCCCTTATTGTGAATGACTGACCTTTGTGTCGTCCCATCATCCGTTGTCCTTGCGATGAGCCGCCGTGCCCACGACGAAACGGCGGTCTGCGAAAGCGGCGACACACCATAAGCCAGCAAGTAATGGGCTTCGGCCCGACCATGTGACGGAGTAACGACGTGAGCAAGCGCACTTTCCAGCCGAACACCCGCCGCCGGGCCAAGACCCACGGCTTCCGCCTGCGTATGCGCACCCGCGCCGGCCGCGCCATCCTGGCCAACCGCCGCGCCAAGGGCCGCGAGAAGCTGTCGGCCTGAGCCGGTCGCTGTTCCGGCTCACCGGTCATGCTGCCGGCAGCGCACCGGATGCGCGCCAGCACCGAGTTCGCTGCCGTCCTGCGGTCGAAAGGCTCAGGACGTGCTGGGAGCAAGCTGCTGGTGGTTCACCTGCGCAAGCCTGACGACTTCGCCGACACGGTGCCCTGCCGTGTCGGCTTCGTCGTGTCCAAGGCAGTGGGCAACTCGGTCGTGCGGCATCGCACCCAGCGTCGGTTACGGCACCTCATGGCCGACCGCGTGATCCAACTACCGGCCGGTGCGCTGGTCGTGGTGCGGGCCCAGCCGGCCGCGTCGGCAGCCAGCAGCGCCGAACTCGGCCGTGAACTCGACCGGTTGATCCCGCGCGCACTGGCCGGTGCGGCGTGACCACCCTCAACCGGGTGCTCGCGTGGCCGCTGGTGGTCCTCGTCCGGATCTACCAGAAGCTGATCTCACCGATTCTGCCCCCGACCTGCCGGTTCACGCCCAGCTGTTCGGCCTACGCCGTGACCGCGCTGCAGCGGTTCGGACCCATCAAGGGGCTCTGGCTGACCATCAAGCGCCTTGGCCGCTGCAACCCGTGGAATGCCGGTGGGGTCGATCACGTCCCCGAACGGCACGGTCCATCCGTAACGCATACTTCATGACATCCGCTGACTGAAGGACATCATGCTCGATACCCTGCTCTTCCCTCTCGAATGGTTCGTCGCCTTCGTCATGGTGGGCTTCCACAAGATCTTCACGGCGATGGGCATGGCCGCCGAGTCGGGCTGGACGTGGGCGCTCTCGATCGCCGGCCTGGTGGTTGTCCTGCGCATCCTGCTGATCCCGCTGTTCGTGCGGCAGATCAAGGCCTCCCGACGACTCCAGCTGATCCAGCCGGAGATGCAGAAGATCCAGAAGAAGTACAAGGGCAAGAAGGATCCGGAGTCCCGTCAGAAGATGACGGAAGAGACGATGGAGCTCTACAAGCGCACGGGCACCAACCCGTTCGCCTCGTGTCTGCCGATCCTGCTGCAGTCGCCATTCTTCTTCGCGCTGTTCCGCGTGCTAAACAACCTCGGCGGCATCGCCTCGGGCCGCCGCGACGAGATCGGCCCTCTCACCAAGAGCGTCGCCAGCCAGGCCGAGCAGTCGACGCTCTTCGGTGCTCGCCTGAGCTCGACCTTCCTCGGCTCCGACCAGATGTCGGTGAAGATCCTCACCGTCGTCCTGATCATCCTGATGTCGGGCACGGTGTTCATCACCCAGCACCAGCTGATGCGCCGCAACATGCCGGCCTCCGCGCTCGACAACCCGATGGCCAAGCAGCAGAAGTACTTGATGTACCTCATGCCGATCTTCTTCGCCATCACCGGCGTCAACTTCCCGATCGGTGTGCTCATCTACTGGGTGGTCACCAACCTGTGGACGATGGGCCAGCAGTTCTACGTGATCCGCCGCATGCCCACCCCCGGTTCGGACGCCGAGAAGGCCCTCGAGGCGCGCCGCCGCGCCAAGGGCAAGGAGATCAAGAAGCTGACCATCCCGGGGCTGTCCTCCTCCGACGATGACGACGCCGCGGACGGCGACGACAACTCGGTCTCGCTGGCGAAGGTGCCGGGCACGCCTGGTCGAACCACCGCCACGGGTTCCCAGGCCGGCAAGAGTTCAGGCCAACGGGTGCAACCGACCGGCAAGAAACGCAGCAAGAACGCCAAACGCAAACGCTGACCCACCTCCCGGGTCCATGCGTCCGATGCAGGCGCCTGCGGATCCGGATCGTTTCCGGCACACAGAAATGCGAGTAGAGATGACTGACGAAAGCACGACCGACAACGTCGTCGACACCCTTGAACGCGAAGGTGAGGTGGCTGCCGACTTCCTGGAGAACCTCCTCGACATCGCCGACATGGACGGCGACATCGACGTCGACGTGGAGGGCGACCGCGCCATGGTGTCGATCGTCGACTCCGACGAGGGACGCGTGCCGCGCCGCCTGGTCGGTAGCGACGGCAAGGTGCTCGACGCGTTGCAGGAGCTGACCCGCCTGGCCGTGCAGGCCGAGACCGGCAACCGCAGCCGGTTGATGCTCGACATCGCCGGGTTCCGGGCCGAGAAGCGCCAGCAGTTGGTGAGCCTGGCGGCCGACGCGGTGACCGAGGTCAAGGAGTCGGGCGAGAAGAAGGCGCTCGACCCGATGACGGCCTTCGAGCGCAAGGTCGTGCACGACGCCGTCCTGGCTGCTGGTCTCAGCTCGGAGTCCGAAGGCGCCGAGCCCCGCCGCTACGTCGTGGTGCTGCCGGCCTGAGTCGCCAGCACACAGGATCCACGTGAAACCACGCGACACCTCCGAGCCTCTGCCGCCGCCGCCCGCGGCGGCTGAGGCCTATCTGGGCGACCAGTTGGGGCTGATGACAGCTTTCGGTGATCACCTCGCCGACACCGGTGTGTCGCACGGACTCATCGGTCCGCGGGAGGTGCCGCGCCTGTGGGATCGCCATATCCTCAACTGCGCGGTGGTCACCGAACTCCTCGCACCCGAGGAGCGGGTGGCGGACGTCGGCTCCGGTGCCGGCCTACCCGGCTTGGTGATCGCCATCGCGCGTCCGGATCTGCACGTCACGCTCATCGAGCCGCTGCTACGCCGGGTCACCTGGCTGGAAAATGTCTGTGACGACCTCCACCTGAGCAACGTCACGGTCGTTCGTTCGCGCGCCGAGCAGTGCACCGACATCGAGGTCGACGTCGTGACCTCGCGAGCGGTGGCACGCCTGGACACACTGTCGGGCTGGTCGCTGCCGCTGCTGCGCGCGGGCGGCCGCATGCTCGCTCTCAAGGGCAGTTCGGCTCAGGAAGAAGTGGACGAGGCGCGTGCCGATCTGGAAGCCCTCGGTGGGCGCCGCATCGAGGTGTTGTCGGTGGGTGCCGGTGTCGTCGACCCCCCGACGGCGATCGTGCGGGTCGAGATCGATGAGCGTGTTGCCCGCACCTCGCCCAAGAAGAAGAAGAATGGGTCGTCACCCTCTCGACGCGCTGCCCGTCGTAAACGTCAACAACGCAACGAGAACCGGAGGAAGTGACGAAATGATCGGATCGACCTCAACGACTCCGACTGGCTGGCAGGGTGCGCCCGTGCCCGTCTCACCCACGCCCATCGGATGGCAGGCCCCCGTCGTCACCGACGACGTGACCTGCGTGCCTGCTCCCGCACCAGCGCACGCCGTTCCACGTGAAACCGATGATTCTGCTGCCGCTGTCGCCGACGGCACTGAAACTCCAGAAGACGCTGCAGACGAAGATCATCCGGCCGACTCCCCCATCCTGGCTGCGCTGACCGAGGAATCGCAGCGACGTGTCCGGGTGCTCGCAGCTGATGTCGAGCGTCCTTCGTCAACGCGCATCATGACGGTCGCCAACCAGAAGGGTGGAGTCGGCAAGACCACCACGACGGTCAACATCGCCGCCGCCCTGGCCCAGAAGGGACTGCGCGTACTCGTCATCGACATCGACCCGCAGGGCAACGCCAGCACAGCCCTCGGCATCGACCATCACTCCGAAGTGCCGAGCATCTACGACGTCGTGGTTGACGGCGATGACCTCGCCGACGTGATCCAGCCGTGTCCGGACGTCGCCAACCTGTGGTGTGCTCCCGCCACCATCGACCTCGCTGGCGCCGAGATCGAACTCGTCTCCCTGGTGGCCCGCGAAAGCCGTCTGAAGAACGCGATCGAGCGCCAGTTGGAGTCGATGAGCGACGAAGACCGATTCGACTACATCCTGATCGACTGCCCGCCCAGCCTGGGCCTGCTGACCGTCAACGCATTCGTCGCCGCGACCGAGGTGTTCATCCCGATCCAGTGCGAGTACTACGCGCTCGAAGGTGTGTCGCAGCTGCTCAACAACATCGAACTCATCCGCAAACACCTCAACCCCGTGCTGTCGGTGAGCACGATCCTGCTGACGATGTACGACGCTCGCACCAGGCTGTCGGCACAGGTTGCTGCCGAAGTGCGGCAGCACTTCCCCGAGCAGGTGCTCAAGACGCGCATCCCCCGATCGGTGCGCATTTCAGAGGCGCCGAGCTTCGGCCAGACGGTCATCACCTACGACCCGTCGTCCTCGGGCTCGTTGTCCTATCTGGAGGCTGCGACCGAACTGGCCCGCGCCAGAGTCTGATTCGCCCGCCCAGTAATCTGGCGGGATGAACGACAAGCGGCAGCGCGGACTCGGCCGGGGCCTCGGTGCCCTCATTCCCACCAGCGACGGCACCTCGACGGCAGCGCGCCCAAGTGACGTCTTTTACGGGTCTGGCACGTCTGGTTTCACGGGAAACAACGCGAGTTCGGACGAAGGTTTCACGGGAAACAGCGACCGGCACGATGCTGGCGACGGCGGTTCCGGGTTGAAGCGGGTGCCCGGCGCCTCCTTCGCCGAAATCCCGCTCACTGCCATTCGCCCCAACCCGCGGCAGCCGCGCTCGGTCTTCGACGAGGACGACCTGGCCGAGCTCACGCACAGCATCCGCGAGATCGGCGTGCTGCAACCGATCGTCGTGCGCGCACTCCCCGAACCCGAAGGTACGGTCACGCACGAACTCATCATGGGTGAGCGCCGACTGCGCGCGAGCAAAGCAGCCGGCAAGGAGTCGGTGCCGGCCATCGTGCGCAGCACCACGGACGACGACATGCTGCGCGACGCACTGCTGGAGAATCTCCACCGCAGCCAGCTCAATGCTCTCGAAGAGGCCGCTGCCTATCAGCAATTGCTCGACGACTTCGCCTGCACCCACGACGAACTCGCCAGCCGCATCGGTCGCTCACGACCACAGATCTCCAACACCATCCGACTGTTGAAGCTGCCTCCCCTGGTCGCCCGCCGGGTGGCCGCCGGAGTGCTTTCGGCCGGTCACGCCCGTGCGCTCCTCGGTCTACCGGACGCCGCAGCCATGGAACGCCTGGCCCAGCGCATCGTTGCTGAAGGCTTGTCGGTGCGCAGCACCGAGGAAATCGTTGCCCTGGGCGGCGACCTGGAGAAGCCGCGCCGTGCATCGTCCAGCAAGCAGTCGGTGCCGGAGTACGACGATCTTGCTGCGGGTCTTGCCGATCGTCTTGACACCCGGGTGACCGTCACGTCGGGACGCGGCGGTCGGGGCAAGCTCACCGTCGAGTTCGCGGGCTCGGACGACCTGCACCGCATCCTCGACGCTCTGGGCGTCCGCGCAAGCTGACGCGAGGAGCCGTGGCCTGGGGCATGGGTTCACGTGAAACGTCGCCGGGTTTCGACGCGGCCACCCTCGTTCCTCGGGTGCCTGGCTCAACCGGCAAGGTTTCTGGTCGAGCCACTACCGGCGGTTGAGCGCTCGCGAGGGATGAGCGAGCTGTCGAAACCCCGGCCCGGACAGCAGAGTGGCTGAAGCGCCGGTGCCTGGGATCACGTGAAGCTTCGGTGCACGCCAAAGGGAGATCGCTCAATGAAAAACGGCCGCCCTCTGTTTCCAGAGGGCGGCCGTGCTTCGTCAGGTGAGTCTCAGCCGATGAAGGGCTCAAGCTCCTTGATGATCTTCGGCTTCGGGAGGGCGCCGACGAGGGTCTTGACGACCTCGCCACCGACGTAGACGTTCATCGTCGGGATGCCGGTGATGCCGTACTTCGCCGACACCTTCGGGTTTTCGTCGGTGTTGAGCTTCACGATCTCGATCGCGTCGTGCGACGTGGCGATCTCCTCGAGGATCGGAGCGACCTGGCGGCACGGGCCACACCAGGGCGCCCAGAAGTCCACCAGGACCGGCTTGTCGTTCTTCAGGACGTCGGCCTCGAAGGTCGCGTCGCTGGTCTCCTTGATGGCACCCATGCGGTGACTCCTGTTCGTGATTGCTTGTGAATTACGTTGTGGTCAAAGGTGATTCAGTAAATCAGTGGCCGACTTTGTCGGCGAGGTAGCGCTCGGCATCCAGCGACGCAGCGCAACCAGAACCGGCCGCGGTGATCGCCTGGCGGTAGGTGTGGTCGACCAGGTCGCCGCAGGCGAAGACACCCGGCAGGTTGGTCGCGGTCGAGCGTCCCTGCACGAGCACATAGCCTTCACCGTCGAGGTCGACCTGCCCGACGACGAGTTCACTGCGCGGGATGTGACCGATGGCGATGAAGACACCTTCGACGTCCAGGGTGCTCTCCGCGCCGGTGACGGTGTCGCGCAGCTTCAGTCGCTCGACCTTCGGGTCACCCTGGATGCCGACGACTTCGCTGTTCCACTTGAACGTGATCTTGTCGTTGGCCAGTGCACGGTCGGCCATGATCTTCGAGGCGCGCAACTCGTCGCGGCGGTGGATCACCGTCACGCTCTTGCCGAAACGCGTCAGGAAGGTGGCCTCCTCGATCGCGGAGTCGCCGCCGCCGATGACCGCGATGTCCTTCTCGCGGAAGAACGCGCCGTCACACGTCGCACACCACGACACACCGTGGCCGGAGAGGCGCTTTTCGTCCTCAAGGCCGAGTTCGCGGTACGCCGAGCCCATCGCCAGGACGACGGCGTGCGCCTTGTGGACGTTGCCCTCACCGTCGGTGACGGTCTTGATGTCGCCGGTGAGCTCCATCGCGGTGATGTCGTCACGCACGAGCTCGGCGCCGAAGCGCTCGGCCTGGGCACGCATCTGCTCCATGAGGTCGGGCCCCATGATTCCGCCTGCGAATCCGGGGAAGTTCTCGACGTCCGTGGTGTTCATCAGTGCGCCGCCGGCGGTCACCGAGCCTTCGAAAACCAGGGGTTCGAGGTTGGCGCGCGCCGCGTAGACGGCCGCGGTGTACCCGGCAGGTCCGGACCCGACGATGATGAGGTTGCGCACCAGGTCGTTGCTCACGGAAGTTTGTCCCCTACTCGGTTCGAATGGCTCAGGCGTTGTGCTCAACCGATCGTAGGTGGCAAACATTCCGAGTGCCGCATCCGGTCGGTGCGGCCTCTCGACTCAGACCTGGGTCGGGCCGGCGACCGGTGACTGGCTCTGGTCGCAGTTGCGGTTGAGCACCCAACCGGTGGAGGTGGTGCCCTTGGTGACCACGACAACCAGTGCTGGCTTGCCTTCGTACTTGGCGATGTCGACGGTGATCCGGGAGGAGTCGTCCAGCACGCCCTGCCCGATGGCGGCAGCGCACTGCAGCGCGCCCTGGGGCGTGGCGACCGAGCCGAGCTTGGCGGCATCCGCGGTGGAGATGCCGCTGCTGGCGTCGGAGCGGGCCAGCGCACCGGCGTCCTGCACGAAGCTGGCGGCGGTGTAGTTGCGGTCGCTGCTGGTGACGTGCACCTTCGAGGCGACATCGGGGTTGACGCTGCTGCTGGACGCAGGGCCGGCGTTGTTCACGCCGGGGGCCGACGGCTGCATCGCCTGGTAGCCACCGACGGCGACGACTCCGGCCACCGCTGCTGCGGCCGCGAGGCTGGTGAGGCGCAGGACGCCGCGCCGGCCGCCGGAACCCTCCCGCGACGTACGCGAAGTGGACGACGAACGGCTGGCGAAGGCCGCGACATTGTCGGGACGCTCGCCGCGTTGACTCTGCTCGAGTGCGAGTGCGTGCTCCACCTTCTCGAAGACCGGTTGCGGCATCGGGCCGGGCTCGGGCAGTCCACGCAGCAGGTCACGCATTCCGGTGGGATCGTGATCGGCCTGGGCCTTACGCTCGAGGTCGAGGGCCACGGTGATGCGCTTGGCCACGAAGTCGGGCATCGGCCCGGGGCTGGGCTGGGAGGCCAGCAGTTCGCGGATGTCTGCGTGGGCGTCCTCGTCGGAAGACGTCGAAGTGGTCGGGGTCGACCTCGCGCCTGAACGCTCGGCAGCCAGTGCCTGTTCGATGCGGTCGGAGACGGCAGCACGCATTGGGCCGGGTTCAGGCAGCCCACGCAGCAGTTCGCGGACGCCATGTGGGTCGTCCTCGAACGCAGCGTCAAGCCCCTGAGGTGGCTTCATGCTCACGTCGATCCTCCGATTCGCTGTCCACAGCCCGTCGGTTGCGACGCCCGCGTAAGTGCGAGCGCCGGATGTGCTCCGGGTCTGTCAGTTGTGCGACGTGCCCGAGGGGTCCACTGGTTCCACGAATCGACCAAAAATATTCGCGAGGGTCCAGCGGCATCGATCGAGCCTGTCATCCACGTAGTAGACGGCGCAACCATCACCGGCGGTTCCTCGCCGATCGCCACGTGTGAGCGAGGCCTCAGCGGCGGTAGCCGTCCCCGTGCTTGTCGACCAGTAGTTCGGCCAGCGCCGCGCGTCCGCGGGCACACCGCGACTTGATGGTGCCCTCGGCGACCTCCAGCACCTCGGCCGCCTCCGCCACGGACAGGCCCTGCATGTCGACCAGCGTCAGCGCCAGGCGCTGCGCCTCGGGGATGCGTGCCAGGGCTTCTTGGACGTCGAGGCGCACGACGGTGCTGGCGTGCTCGTCGCGGCGATCGGCCAGTTCGTACTCCGGCAGCTCGCTCGTGGGCTTGGCGCGACGCAACCGGTCGAGGCAGGCGTTGACGATGATGCGGTGCAACCAGGTGGTCACCTGCGAGTCGCCACGGAACGAATCTGCGCGCCGGAAGGCGGAGATGAAACCGTCCTGGACGGCGTCCGCAGCCAGTTCGGGGTCGCGACAGGTGCGTACGGCCACTGCCCACATGCGGTCCTTGTGCCGCTTGAACAGTTCACCGAACGCGTCGGGCTCTCCCGCGCAATGGGCCGCGAGCAGGTCACGGTCCGTACGCTGCGCGAGATCGTCCAAGTGCGTCACGACAGCACCTCCACCTCTGCAATTTTCTGGCGATAGCCGCCCAGGTTGCCCTTCGACAGCTGTGTCACCCAAAGGATGACGTATCGGCCGGTCGCGGGGGCCTTTGCGGTGACGGTCTGTTCGCCCGACTGCTGCACCATTTCGCCGAAGGGCGTGGCGCCTTCGATGGTCTTGTCGTCGGTGACGAAGACCTGGATGGTCGAGGGGTTGCCGGCCGAGTTGATCTTCACCGAGCCGACCTGGGTCGACTTGCCGAGGTCGAGCAGCAGCCCGGAGCCCTTCTTGCGTCCGCCCATGTAGTCGGCGCGGCCGTAGATGTGGGTCATCCACATCGTGTTCGGGTTGCCGTCGATGGCGCGCGGGGCCCAGTCGGTGTGCTCGTCGCCGTCGCCCTGCGGGTCGAAGCTGACGATCGAGGCGACCGGCAGTTTCTGGCCGGGTGCGACCGTCGAAGAGCTCGGGGACGCCGTGCTGCCGGACGGCGTGCTGCTGGGGTCGCCCGCCTGGGTCGCCACCGTGCTGCGCGACGTGCCTGAGTCGGTGCCGCCGCCAGTGAACAGCCCCCGCAGCCCGATGATGCCGAGCACGAGCGCCGCCACCAGGAAGGCCGCGACGATGGCCAGCGCGAGTTTGCTGGTGTCGGAGTCGGGGTCTTCGCTACCGGCGCTCATGCGGGGCAGCGGGGGCTCCAACTCTGAGAAGGACGGGTCGTAGTCGTCGCGACGGCGGGGCGCCGAAGGGGCGGCCGTGGCGTCGAAGGTCTGGGTGGCGTCCGGGTCGCTGGGCGGCGGCGCCGGGATGTGTTCGGTGGCGTCGGGGTCGACGTCACCAGGCTCGTCATCACCGCGAAGCGAGGCTGCAGTGGCCACACCGGCTGGCCCTGCGGCTGCTGCCGCAGCTGCGGTGCCGCCGAGGTCATCGGTCTTGCTACCGGGCTTCTCCGGCGTGGGTGGGGCGTCGGCAGCCACCTGCTCGGGCGACCACGGCGCCAACTGCGCGGCGAGTTCGCCGGGGGTGCGCGGGCCGGCGTCCTCGTTGAGCACGGCGTGACACAAGGAGCTGAGGTCGCCGGGGGCGTTTCGGCGCAGCGAACTCACCGGCGAGACATTGCCCGCGGCATCGCGTGCGGCTGGTTCGACACCGGGTACGTCCTGCTCGCCGGCCCAACGACCGGTGAGTGCGGCGTAGAGCACGGCGGTCAGCGCGCGGGCGTCGGCGCGGGAGGCCTCGGCCGAGCTGAGGTCATCGGTGCCGGCGAGTGCGGCATCGGTGGCCACACCCTGCACGTACACCGAGCCGTCCTGGCCGCGGACGATCTCGTGCGGGGTGAGTGCGAGGTGGTGCAGGCCCCGGGCGGCGGCGGCGTGCAGCGCACTGGCTGCTTCACCGACCATGCGGCGGGCCTCCTCGGCCGGCAACCTGTCGAACTGCAGCATCGAGGCGATCGATTCGGCGCCGGTCAACTGCTCGTGGATCACATAGGAGGCGTCGTCCTGGGTGCCGACATCGAGCACGCGCGGCAGGTGGCGGTCTTCCACGGCGGCGGCGCGGCGGGCGGAGTCGAGCGCGGCGGCGGCGTGGGTCGCGGACGTCGGGAAGACCGTCGCCGTGACGTCACGGCTGAGGGTCTCGTCGGTGGCCTGCCAGACCTGCTTGTCGTCGGTGGAGGCGATCAATTGCCGCAGCAGATAGCGGCCGGCCAGCTCGTGGCCGCTCTCGATGCCCTGCACGAATGGTTCTCCCTCGGTTGTGGTCGGCGCTGGTCCGACGGTCTCGGGCGCCGATGCCTCCTCATCTGCACCGGGCGCAAGTCTAGGGTTTTGCGTCGAATCGTCCGGGACCCGCCGGGATTCGGGAGCGGCGTCCGGCGTGGCGGGCATCGTCACCGCGCGGCGCGACTGGGGTAGACGCACCCGCAACGGGATGGGCGCGGTGTCGGCCAGGACGCCTTCGCCGAGGCTGGGCACAGCCATGGTGTGGTCGGCATCCCAGAAGTCGAAAGCAGGCGGCGCGGTGTGCGCATGGCCCGGAAGCGGAGCCACCGCACGCACGGCGTCCGCGCTCTCGCAGGAGTCGCCGGTCGCCAGTTCGCCGGGTTCGGCCACGCCGAAAGACGGGATGTCGGGAAAGTCCAGTGGCTCGGGTTCACGTGAAACCTCGGCCCGCGAAGCGTCCGGAGCGGCGCCGGCGACAGGCTGCGCCGATGCAGCAGGTGCAGCAGGTGCTGCGGCCTTGCGCCGTCCGCCGGGCAGGCGCGAGAGCACGGGATTGAGCAGCTGGGTGATTTCCTGCACGCCCAGGCGGCGGGCCACAAGCATGTAGACGATCAGGAAGGGCACGCCGGCGGCGACCGTGATCACCATGTTGACCAGGCGTCCGGTGTCGCCGATCACCGATTGCAGTCCGAAGCGGATGGCTGCCGCGAAGATTGTGGCCACCAGGGCAGCCACGCCGAGCTGCACGTAACCGAGGGCGGCGCTGCGCACCGGAATGTGCCCGATCCGGCGGCGCAGGAGATACCACCCGAGCGCACCGTCGGCGATGTAGCTCATGGACGCCGCGAAACCGACGCCCGGACCGATCCAGCGCGGCGGCAGGATGAGCGCGCCGAGGGTGAGCACCACCGCGACGACGGTGCAGGCCACCTGCATCCAGAAGGGCGTCTTGGCGTCGGAGTAGGCGTAGAAGACGCGCTGCACCAGCACGCAGATGGTGAACGGCACCAGGCCGATCATCAGCGCGATCGTCATGTCGCCGATGGCCGGGCCGCTGACCTCGCCGAACATCGCCTTCGACACCGGGTGGGCGAGCGCGAAGGCACCGATCGTCACGCCGACGCTGGCGAGGCCCGACAGGCGAAGACCGGTGTCGAGGTCGGCCTTGACGTCGTCCGTGCGGCCGTCTGCAGCCGCGTGCGATAGGCGGGTGTAGAGCGCGGTGACCAGGCTGATCGTGACGATCGAGTGCGGCAGCATGAACAGCAGGAAGGCGTTCTGCTGCGCGAGTGTGCCGCCGTAGCCGGAGGGCACGGCGTTGAGCACGTTGGTGGTGACGATGAGCCCGAGCTGCTGCACGATCACCGCTGCGAAGGCCCAGATCGCCACGGTGGACGCGGTGCGTAGGCCGACGCCGCGGAAGCGGAAGTTGGGCCGGAAGGTGTAGCCGGCCCTGCGCAGCGGGATGATCAGGACGAGCGCCTGGGCCACGATGCCGAGGGTGGCGCTACCTGCCAGGACGGCGACCATCTTCCAGGTCCACCGGTCAGGGTCGGCGACCTCGGCCGGGGTGGTGCCCAACCAGAACCAGATGAGACCGGCGATGGAGACCACATTGGCCAGCACCGGCGACCACATGAAAGCGCCGAACCGTCCGCGCGCGTTGAGTGCTTCACCCAGCAGCGTGTAGATGCCGTAGAAAAGGATCTGCGGCAGACAGATGTAGGTGAACGCGATACCGAGCGTGGTCGGCGTGGCGCCCGAGACGTCCAGCGTGAAGTACGCCAGCGGGGCGGCGATGGTGAAGACGATCGTGACGATCAGCAGAATCGACATCGCCAGCGTCAGCAGCCGGTCGGTGTAGCCCTTGCCGCCGTCCTCCTGCTTCAGTGCGCGCGCCATCTGCGGCACGAGCACGGCGTTCAGTACACCGCCCGCGAGCAGGATGAACACCATGTTGGGCAGGGTGTTGGCGGTGGCGAAGGCGTTACCGACGCCGGTGGTCGCACCCAGGATCGTGGTGAGCAGGATCGTGCGCACCAGCCCGAGCACGCGGGACACCATCGTCCCGGCGGCCATCACCGCACTCGACCGCAGGATGGAAGAGCGTCCGGAGGGAGCCTCAGTGCTCGCGGTGGTCGTCATCGAGTGGTGATGCCTTCGGTTCGGGGATCTCTTCGCCGTCGTCTGGTGACTTCGGCGTGGAGCGTCCGGCGTCGACGATCGCGTCGGGCGCGGTGGCCTCGGTGCTGGTGGGGTCGAGCGTGCTGCGGCGCGGACCGCGGCGCAGGCTGCGCCACAGGCCGATCACCAGCACCAGCCCGCCCACGATACCCAGCACCCAGTAGATCCACGTGGACGTCGGGCGCACGTTGATCTTGAGCTGCGTCACGCTGCCCGGTTCGCCGAGGGGCGCGCCGGACGGTGCGCTCAGGGACGCGTCGACCGTCACCTGGCCCGGTGCGATGGCCACAACCTCGGTGCGGACGTTGCTGCGCGCATTGGCTCGCATGTCGATCGGCTCGGGTTGCGTAGGCACCCGCAGGACGTATTTGCGCGGCTGCAGCTTGAGGGTCACCCCGCGCACGGCTCGGTTGAGGTCGTTGACGACGGTGACCGAGAGGCGTCCGGAGTCGGCGAAGAAGTTGACGGTTGCCGGGTTGACCGCCACCTTGCCGACCATTTCGCGCAGGGTGTCGGTCTGCGCGGTGCTGACGGTGAAGAGTTCGGTGCCGGCGCCGCGCCAGCGGGTGGAGACGACGACGTCCAGTGCTTGTTCGCGGGCACGCACCCAGTCGGCCGAATCGACGAGCACGCTGCCGAGGGTGGTCACTCGCTCGCGTTGCCGGGTGAGGGTGGTGACCAGTTCCTTGGTGAGCGGGCTGGCCGGCTCGGTCGGGAAGGGCGTCCCGCCGCCCGGCTTTGGGAGCAGCGCACTGACCTCGGCCTTCGGCACGGAGTCGGCGAGGTCCTTGCCAGTGGCGTCGGCGGTCCAGGTGGCGGTGCGGATCGACTTCATCGTGGCGGCCAAGGCCTGCGGGGATGCAGTGCTCTGTCGCGGGATGACGACAGTCGCGCTGCGATCGGTGCCGGGCGACTGCTGGTAGATCGCGATCGACTCGGCGAGGAAGCGCGATGCCTGCAGACCGGGGTCGGCGGTCGCTTCGGCAAGGATCGAGCTCAGAGCTTCGTGGTAGAGCACGACGCCGCCCACGCCGGGCGCGCGGCGCACCGAGTTGCGCAACGCGGTGCCGTCGTCGGTGACGGCTCGCCGCGGCAGCATCGTCAGCGGAGCGGGTTGTCCGGCGCCGCTCCAGACCTTGCTGATCTGCGCGGCCTGGGTGGCGGTGAGGTCGCCGGACGGCCACACCACGCGGGTGTTGCTGAGCGAGCGCAGGTTGGCCGGTAGTCCGCGTGCCACGACGCGCTTGAGCAGGCCGGCGTCACGGCTGATGAGCGAACTGACGTCCGGATCATCATGCGCGGTCCACCAGATCGCCTGGTCTGGATTCAGTGATGCCAGGCGGGCGCGCACGAGGGCGGCGAGGGTGGTCGGGGTGTCGGAGGGCACCGTTTCTGCCGACTGCGGACTCTGCGGATCGTCGAGCTGCTCGGCGGGCACGTTGGGGTCAGCCGCGAGCGCCGGTTGCAGCAGTGCGGGGTCGATCACCCAGGTGACCGGCTGGTCGGCCAGAGCGGTGAGCAGCTGGTCGATCCGTGAGCCCGGACCGATCGCACGCACCCACGCGGCGTCGCGGGCAGCCCCGGACGGCCCGAAGAGCGCCGCATCTGCCGGAAGGGTCAGGGGCACCACCCAGCCGATCCGGATCGGACTCGTCGCGCCCTCCTGCTGCATCTGCAAGGACGTCCGCACCGCACCGCGGGTGGCGGCGTCCGTGCGGTTCTTGCCCTCGGTGGCGGTGAGTGTCATCGGTAGCGCCGCCAGGGCGTAGCGCCACGGCAGTTTCTGCGCCGGCAGCGTGACGGTGAACGAACGGGTCTCCCCAGCCGCGACCGTCCCGAGGTCGGCCGTGGCGATCACCGGCTGGCTGAGGTCGGCGCGTCCGGAGTACCACGTGCGCACCGCGCCAGGGGTGTCGAGCAGCGCGCCGGTCAGCGCGACGTGCAGGGTCGCGGCGGCGACGGCTTTGGTGCCGCCGTTACGCACCGTCCCGCGCAGTTGGACGTCGGTGTCATCGGTGACGATCGCGGGGGTGCCGGCGTCCAGCCCGATGCTCAGGTCGTCCGTGACCGCTTGCGTGGCCTGGGCCGTCGGCGGGGAGACGAGCCCGAGAGTGAGCAGGCAGAAGAGGACGAGCAGGGACAACGTCCGCGCTCGCCGCTGCTGCGTGGTGGCCTGCACGGTCTCCGTTCGCGGTGTGTCAGCCGGCCAGGCGGCGCCAGGCCATGTGGGCTATGCGGCGCTCGTTGGCGAAGGTGAGTCTGTGCTCGACCTCGTCCAGTCGGAACCACGCCGCGTCGACGGCCTCGCGATCCGGGTCATTCTCGACGGTGATCTCGCCTCCGAGTGCTTCCAGAAGATAGTGATGCACTCGCTTGTGGATCCGAAATCGGGGCGTGCTGAACCAGTAGTCGATGGTGCCGAGAGTGACCAGCGCCCGTCCGTGAATGCCGGTCTCCTCGGCCACCTCACGCACGGCGGTCTCGACCAAGGTCTCGCCCGCCTCGACGTGACCCTTGGGCAGACACCACTCCAAGCGTCCGGCTCGGTTGTAGCGGGCGATCAGAGCCAACCAGGCTGCACCCGAACGAACATCGATGACTACTCCACCGGCAGACGTCTCCTCCAACGACGGCAGTCGCCGCTGCGGGCGACTGGCTCGAGGAATTTGGAGAGTCATCCACTCACCATAACCAGGCGTTGTGAAAGATTCGAGGAGTTGAGCCAGTTCGTCATCTTCCCTGCGCTGTCGCGAGCGGCGAAGGTCGGTGGCCGCGCAGGGCCTAACCTTTGAGCGTGCCTGACCAGTCCAACTCTTCCCCTGCCCAGTCGATGCGTGCGCTGCAGCAGCGCGCCGTCGCCCAGTTGGCTCCGCAGCTTCGGGTGCTCACCGAGTTGGGCGAGATCTTCACCTGCGCCGGGCACGAGTTGGCCCTGGTCGGCGGCCCGGTGCGGGACGCGTTCCTGGGCCGATCGAGCGAGGACATCGACCTCACGACGTCCGCCTCACCCGAGCAGACCGAGGCGCTGCTGAAGCCGTGGGCCTCGACCACCTGGGACATCGGACGTGCTTTCGGCACCATCGGCGCGCAGCAGGGTGAGTGGAAGGTGGAGATCACCTCCTACCGGGCCGACGCGTACGACGGCATCACCCGCAAGCCGGTCGTTGCTTTCGGCGACAACCTGAACGACGACCTGCGCCGCCGTGACTTCACCGTCAACGCGATGGCCATGCGGCTTCCGACGATGGAGTTCGTCGATCCGTACGACGGGCTCGGCGCGCTGGCCCGCAAGGAGCTGGTGACCCCCGCCCCGGCCGAGGTGTCGTTCGGGGACGATCCGCTGCGGATGATGCGGGCGGCGCGTTTCGTGGCGCAGTTGGGCTTCACCGCGTCCCCCGATGTCGTGCAGGCGATGACTGAGCGCGCGTCCACCTTGTCGATCGTGTCGCCCGAGCGGGTGCACGACGAACTGGTGAAGCTGATGCTCGCGCCCGACCCGCGCGCCGGTCTCGAACTGCTCGTGCAGACCGGTATTGCGCAGTTGGTGCTGCCCGAACTTCCGGCGTTGAAGCTGGAGATCGACGAACACCACCGCCACAAGGACGTCTTCGAGCACTCCCTGACCGTGCTCGAACGCGCGATGGCCCTCGAAGGGCCGCGCGAGGTGCCCGGCCTCGAATCGCCCGACCTGGTGCAGGGGCCCGATCTCGTCCTGCGCCTGGCTGCGCTGCTGCACGACATCGGCAAGCCGGCCACTCGGCGGTTTGAGTCCGGCGGCGGGGTGTCTTTCCACCACCACGAGATGGTCGGCGCGAAGCTGGTGCGCAAGCGGCTGCGTGAGTTGAAGTTCGACAAGGAGACCATCAAGGCGGTCTCGCGGTTGACCGAACTGCACCTGCGCTTCCACGGTTACGGCGGCGGCGAGTGGACCGACTCCGCCGTGCGCCGATATGTCACGGACGCCGGGCCGCTGCTCTCGCGGCTGCACCTGCTCACCCGCTCCGACTGCACTACCCGCAACCGCCGTAAGGCTGCGACGCTCGCCGCCACCTACGACGACCTCGAGCGGCGCATCGCGGCGCTCATGGCGGCCGAAGAGTTGGGCAAGGTGCGTCCGGAGCTCGACGGCAACCAGATCGGCGAGATTCTCGGCATCAAGCCCGGGCCGGTGCTCGGGCGGGCCTACAAGCACCTGCTGGCCTACCGGTTGGACGCCGGCCCGGTGGGTGAGGATGCCGCCCGCGAGGAGCTGTTGCGGTGGTGGGCGGAGCAGCCGGAGTCGTCCGCGTAGGTCGGGTTCGCCGGTGGTGCCTGGGGCCGTGAACCTACTGATTAACCGTCAACCTACTGGCTGTACTCAGTAGGTTCACCGATAGGAAGTAGGTTCACGCGACCCAAGACAGCTGGGACGTCGTCCGCAAGCCTTTCGCCTGAAGCTTCCTACAGAGCCCGTCGCGGTGGTAAGCGTCGTTCCACCCCCACCGGACCATGTCGGACATCAGCCTGACGCGGTCTTCGCGCTGTTTCTCCGACCAGATCGCCTGCACTGGGTCGGCGGCGAAATCCGAGCCATACTTCATTCGTCCGTCGCACTCTCCAATGAGACCGTCCCATCCGAAGTCGCCGCGTCCAAACATTCCGTCGTCGTCTACGAGAGGCACCTGCAGTTGTGGACGCGGGAAGCCTTCTTCAAACATGACTGCTCGACTGAGTGATTCCAGCGGCGACTCGGCGAGGCCGTCGGCGAGATCAACTACAAGGCCCGCCATCTGACGCCCCCGGAAGCCTGGCGGAAGGGTGCGCGCGATCCGCTCCAGCGCCTCTCGATTGGTGAGCTTGAGATTCAGCGCTGCGTCCGCTGTCGCCAGGCTCTGGATAAGCGGCCGAATGCGGGCCAGGTCGATGACCGTCCGCGCCACGCTGGTTACCAGAAACCTGCCGAGCGCCACCGGTTCGGGCGGGTCGAATGTTTCGTGCACCTGAATGCCGCTTTGGCTGCTGCGTGGCTTGTCCCGCATCGTCACGTGGACCCGCGTGGGCCAGCGCCCGATGACCGGCAGTCCCCAGAGCGCTGCGGCAGACCAATGGGAAAGGACGCCTGCTGGTTCGCGCCATTGCGGCACTGCGGCGTGGACGAGCAAAGCGTGGCGAGCCCGGGCGTCCAGTTCATCCCAGAGCTGTCGGGGGTAGTAAGCGCCGCGACAGACACGCACCCATGACGGCCGGCCGTCCGCCTCTCGTTGCGAGGCGTTGAACGGCCCTCGATGGTGCTGTCCGACGTAGACGATCCGATGTGGGTTTTCAGGTGTGGTCATCGCAGGACCGTGCCATCTCGATGCTTGATGTAGACGTTCTCCACAGGCCCTGGTCGTGAACCTACTGATTAACCGCGAAACTACTGGCTGTACTCAGTAGGTTCACCGATAGGAAGTAGGTTCACGGGTCCGGCAAATGTTCTGACAAACGGACACCCGCACCGATAGCCTGCAAACACACCCCGGACGACCCGAAGGACACCCCATGCGCATCGGCCTGACGGGAGTGGGACGCATCGGCGCGTTCCACGCCGCCACGCTCCACTCCCTGCCCGCCGTCGATGAGCTGGTGCTCTACGACTTCAACGGTGAACAGGCGGCCTCGGTCGCAGCCGAACTCGGCGCGCAGGTGGTCGACAGTGAGGACGCGCTGCTGGCCGCAGGACTGGACGGTCTGGTGATCGCCACCCCGACCCCCGGGCACGCCCCGATGTTGCGCAAGGCCATCGCAGCGCGCGTGCCGACCTTCTGCGAGAAGCCGGTGGCGGCGACGCTGCAGGAGTCGATCGAGCTGACCCGCTTGGCGGAGGAGTCCGACACCCCGGTGCACGTCGGTTTCCAGCGGCGCTTCGACGCCGGCTACCAGCGGGTGCGCCAGGCGGTGTCGGACGGCAGCCTCGGTTTCATCCACACCATCCGCAGCCACACGCTCGACCAGAACCCGCCGCACGCGTCCTACATCCCGACGTCCGGTGGCATCTTCCGCGACTGCAACATCCACGACTTCGACATCGTGCGTTTCGTCTCCGGACGCGAGGTGGCGACGGTGTATGCCACCGGTGGCAACCAGGGTGCGGAGTTCTTCGTCGAGGCCGGCGACTACGACACCGGCGGCGCGATGATGACGCTCGATTCGGGCACCGTCGTCCAGATCTCCTCGACGCGTTACAACGGCCAGGGCCACGACGTGCGCACGGAGGTGTTCGGCAGCAACGGGAGCATGTGCGTCGGGCTCGACGACACCCTTGCGATGGTCTCGGCCGAGGAGGGCGTCGACTTCCCGAAGGGGCCGGTGCACACCAACTTCATGGAGCGCTTCCTGCCCGCGTACAAGTCGGAGCTGACAGCCTTCTTCGAGGTCGCGGCCGGTCGGTTGGAGAGCCCGTGCACCGTGCGCGACGCGATGGAGGCCTTCCGCATCGCCGAGGCCTGCGAGCTGTCACGAGCGGCGGGTCGCCCGATCGCGATGAGCGAAGTGGCCACGGCATGACCGCCCTCGCTTCGCGGATCGCCGGCGCCCCGATCTCGTGGGGCGTGTGTGAGGTGCCGGGTTGGGGTTACCAGCTTGGCCCCGAAACGGTGCTGGCCCAGATGGCCGAGATCGGTTTGACCGCAACGGAATTCGGCCCGGACGGCTTCCTGCCGGACGAGCCAGAGGCGAAGGTCGACAAGCTCACGTCCTTCGACCTGCGTGCGGTCGGGCAGTTCGTGCCGGTGGTCCTGCACGACCCGACCCTCGACCCGCTGCCCGATGTCGTCACCGCGATGGACGCCCTCGTGCTGGCGCAGGCGAGCACCGTCGTCATCGCGGCGTCCACCGGTCTGGAGGGCTACGACGTGCGCCCCACGCTCACCGAGAACGGCTGGGCCACGCTGCTGCGCAACCTCGACCGCATCACCGCGGCGGCCGACGAGATGGGCCTGCTCGCCACGCTGCACCCGCATGTCGGCACGATGATCGAGAGCGGCGACGAGGCACTGCGGGTGATCGACGGTTCACGCATCGCGTTCTGCCTCGACACCGGCCACCTGCTCATCGGTGGCGGCGACCCCGTCGCGATCGCGAAGGACCACCCCGATCGCATCGGCCATGTGCACCTCAAGGACGTCCGGCTCGACGTCGCGCGCAAGGTGCAGGCGGGCGAACTCACCTACGCCGACGCCGTGCGCGCGGGGATGTATGTGCCGCTGGGTGAGGGGGACGTGCCGATCGACCAGATCGTGCGCAGCCTGGAGGCCAACAACTACAACGGTTGGTACGTGTTGGAGCAGGACACCATGATCGACATCGATCCTGGTGCCGGAGCTGATTCGCCGCTGGCCGACGTGAGTCGATCGGTGGCCTACTTGATGTCGGTGCGCACTTGATGCGCAACGGTCACGCAACGTTTCGTGTCGATTCGCAGCAGATGCAGGTGGTGCTGCGATAGTCACGGGCAGTCTGATTTGATCATCGCCGTCCCAGGGACGTGACGGAAAGGAAACCGCTATGACCGGTCATGCCGGAATGAAGTTGATGGCCGTCGGTGCCATCACCGCGTTGGCGATCACCGGGTGCAGCAGCTCCGGTGGCAAGAAGGCCACCGAGACCACGTCCTCCGGTGCGAGCGGCCAGGGCAGCGGCGGGGTCGACACTCCGTCGATGACGGTCGCGCTGGTCACCCACTCCGGGCCGGGCGACACCTTCTGGGACATCGTGCGCAAGGGCGCCGAGACCGCGGCGAAGACGTACAACATCAAGCTGGAGTACTCCGCCGACCCCGACGGCACCAAGCAGGCCAACCTCGTGCAGGCCGCTGTCGACAAGAAGGTCGCCGGCGTCGCCACGACGCTGGGCAAGCCGGACGCCATGAAGGGCGCCGTCAGCAATGCCACCAAGGGCGGCATCCCGGTGGTCGGCGTCAACTCCGGTAGCGACAAGGCCAAGGAGTTCGGCCTGATCGGCTTCTTCGGTCAGCCGGAGAAGACCGCCGGTGAAGCCGTCGGCGACAAGATCAAGACCGCCGGTGCCACCACCCCGCTGTGCATCATCCACGAGCAGGGCAATGTCGGCCTCGAAGAGCGCTGCGCCGGGGTGAAGGCGAAGGTGCCCTCGACCCAGACGCTCTACGTCGACGGCAAGAGCCTGCCGAACGTCGTCACCAGCGTCCAGGCGAAGCTCGCACAGAGCAAGAACATCGACTGGATCATCGGCCTCAACGCCGACGTCTCGCTCAACGCGCTCAAGGGACGCGACCAGGCCGGCTCCAAGGCCAAGGTCGGCACCTTCGACACCAACGCCGACCTGGTGAAGTCGATCAAGGACGGCAAGATCGAGTTCGCGATCGACCAGCAGCCGTGGCTGCAGGGTTACCTCGCGGTGCAGGCGATCTGGCTCTACAAGTACAACGGCAGCACGGTCGGTGGCGGTCAGCCGACGCTCACCGGGCCGGCGTTCATCGACAAGTCGAATGTCAACGCGGTGGAGCAGTACGCCGCCAAGGGCATTCGCTGATTCATGAGTTCCACTCCCACGACGGCGGGTGACGACCGGGTCAAGGCCCGGTCGCCACTCGCCGGTCTGCTCAGTACGCCGGAGGTCGGCGCGCTCATTGGTGCGTTCGCCGTCCTGGTCCTCTTCCTGGCGGTTGCGCCGGCCTTCCGTTCGGTGGGCGCGATCGGCACGATCGGCTATCTCGCTTCGACGATCGGCATGATGGCGGTGCCGGTGGCGCTGCTGATGATCGGCGGCGAGTTCGACCTGTCCGCCGGTGTGGCCATGACGACGTCCGCGCTGGTGGCGTCGATGTTCGCGTGGCAGTTCAGCACCAATCTGTGGATCGGCGTGATTGTGTCGCTGATCGTCGCGCTGCTCGTGGGATTCCTCAACGGGTGGTTGTTGGTGCGCACCAAACTGCCCAGCTTCCTGGTGACACTGGGCACCTTCTTCATCCTGCAGGGCTTTAACCTGGCGATGACGAAGAAGATCACTGGCGGTGTCACCTCGCCGCGCATCGCCGACATGGACGGTTTCGACGTCGCGCAGAAGCTCTTCGCGGCGTCCTGGAAGCTCGGCGGCATCACCATCTGGGTGACGATCATCTTCTGGGTGCTGCTCACCGCGCTCGGTGCCGTCGTGCTGGCCAAGACCCAACTCGGCAACTGGATCCTCGCGTCCGGCGGCGATCAGAACGCCGCGCGTGCCGTGGGTGTGCCGGTGACGAAGGTCAAGATCGGGCTGTTCATGTTCGTCGGGTTCTGCGCCTGGCTGCTGGGCATGCACACGCTGTTCCGCTTCGGCAGCGTCCAGTCGAACATCGGTGTGGGCGATGAGTTCATCTTCATCATCGCCGCGGTGGTCGGCGGCTGTCTGCTCACCGGTGGCTACGGCTCGGTGATCGGTGCCTCGCTCGGCGCGCTGATCTACGGCATGACCAACCTCGGCATCACCTACGCCGGGTGGGACCCCGACTGGCTGAAGACCTTCCTCGGCATCATGCTGGTGCTCGCCACCTTGGTGAACACCTACATCCGGCGACAGGCGGAGAAGCGATGAGTGATCTGGGCGCTCCGCTGGAGGAGAAGGTGCTGGACGTCGCTCCCGACGAGCCGGTGGTGGAACTCAAGAACGTCGGCAAGGCGTACGGCAATGTGCACGCGCTCGGCGGCGTCGACCTCACCGTCGTGCCGGGCGAGGTCACCTGCGTGCTGGGCGACAACGGTGCCGGCAAGTCGACGCTCATCAAGATCATGGCCGGACTGCACGACTACACCTCCGGCGAAATGCTGGTGAACGGCGTCCCGACGCATTTCAAGTCGCCCCGCGAATCCTTGGACGCCGGTATCGCCACGGTTTACCAGGATCTCGCGCTCGCGCCGCTGATGTCGGTGTGGCGCAACTTCTTCCTCGGCAAGGAGATGCGCGGAGCCTTCGGTCTGATGAACATCGCCGAGATGAAGCGCATCACCGGCGCTGAACTCACCAAGATGGGCATCGTCATCCCAGACCTCGACCGTCCGGTCGGTGCACTCTCCGGTGGCCAGAAGCAGTGCGTCGCGATCGCCCGCGCCATCTACTTCGGCGCGAAGGTGATCATTCTCGATGAGCCGACGGCCGCGCTCGGTGTGAAGCAGTCAGGCGTGGTGCTGAAGTACATCGTCAAGGCTCGGGACGCCGGGCTCGGCGTCGTCTTCATCACCCACAACCCGCACCACGCCTACCTCGTGGGCAACCGGTTCGTCGTGCTCAAGCTCGGTGGGGTAGCCCTCGACAAGCCGCGCTCGGAGCTGACCCTGGACGAGCTGACCGCCCAGATGGCCGGCGGTGAGGAGCTCGAGGCGTTGAGTCACGAGATCCGGCAGTTGGATTCGTCTCCCACCGACTGAGATTCGTCGTTCGGGCGCTCACACTGGTTGAGCCGCCGTAAGGGTCGGTGCACCCCGGAAGTTTGCGCAACAGCACCTACAAAGAGGGGCGCGCCACGAGTTGGTGAAGCTACCGAGAGAGAGGCTTACGCCACACCGAAACGTGGCTCGTGCTGGCCGACGTGAATGGACTGCGGTCCCAGTCGGCCCAGCGCGATTCGAATTCGAGGCCGGCGAGTTGGGCCATCAGGTCACACTCGGGCGCCCACGCATACCGGAAGTTTCCCTTGCCATAACGAACTGAACCATCTCCGCTTGGGCGGTAGTGATGCGACGAGCATTCCTGGGTGGCGAGGTCGTAGGTGTCGAAGACGAGGTATCCGTCGTCGAAATGCATCGGTGCGAGCGGCATGCCCGGGGCCATGCGCTGCAGTTGCGGCACCCACAGCTCGATCACGAAGCGTCCGCCCGGACGCAGGTGTCGCGCGGCGTTGCGGAAGCACTCCACCTGCTCCTGTTGGGTGCGCAAGTTGGAGATGGTGTTGAAGATCAGGAAGACGAGTGAGTAGCTGCCGGTGTCGGGCGCGGTTGACGTCGCCATGTCACCCACAACGACGGGGATGCGTTTGTTCTTCTCGTGCAGCTTGGACGTCATGTGCGGTGAGAGCTCAATACCCGCCACATCGACATTGCGGTCCGCGAGGGGAACGGTGACCCGCCCTGTGCCAGAGGCGAATTCGAGTACCGGGCCGCCGTCAGCCAGATCGGTCAGGACGTCAAGCATCGGAGCCAGCGCCTCCGGGGTGGAAGTGGAGGCGTTGTCGGCGTCGTAGCGTTCGGCGTCGGTGGCGTCGTACATCTCGCTGCTGGTCATGGCTTCACGATCGCGAACACCACCGTCCGCGTCCAGCGACTTTCGTGACTCAAGGAATGTCGGGACGGCTTTGCTGACGGCCCACGCCGGCAACATCGGCTTCGACCGTGCGCCTGCGATAGACGGCTACGGCGCCAAGCCCGAATCCTGGCACTTCAACTATGTCGGCTTGCGGTTCGCCCGGTCGCTGGCCCACAACTATCCACAGATGACAACTTTGGTTGACATCGGGTCGACTTGAATGCACCATGGTTTGAGGCGTGATCAAGACCAGTGCATTGCGACATGGATTGTCCGAAGCGGTCATCCAGCACGCACTGAAGAACGCTGTTCGGGTATGGCCGATGGACGGCTACGTCGTGCTCATCGGTCCGACGCCGAGTGGCGCTGATAGAGGTCGGCGCCAATCAGGAGGGTGATGTCTTCCACGCAATGTCTGCTCGCCTGAGATTCACGAGATAGGAGGTTCGAATGACACGTATTGCCGCACGACGTTCGGATGCAGAACTCTTGAACGAGATCGACCGCGGCGCCGACATGCCTGTCGGCGCTCCGATCGACGGCGCAGCTCTGCGTCAGCTCGGCCGCGCGGTGGAAGCGCGCGACGCTGCCGACGCCGCGATCCGGGACGCTGTCGCCCGAGCTCGGACCGAAGGCCACTCCTGGGCGACGATCGGCGCCGTGCTCGGGGTGAGCCGCCAAGCTGCGTTGAAGCGCTTCGGCTGATCTACTCGCCGTCCCGTGCGCGACTGCCGACGGTGCCGGCAGTGAGCGTCGCGTAGGAGTGAGTGACGATCTGCTCGAGCACTGCTAGATCGACGTCGTCGAGGTTTTTCAGGTAGAGGCAACCGACTCCAGCGCGATGCGGACCGAGGCGGGCAAGCGCGTCCTCGTGCCGGTTGATGCCGTCGTTCAGATACACGCTCATCGCGGCGTTGCGGGGAGCGCAAGCCGCTGCGGCAGAGGCGCCTTCGCGTCCGCTGTCGTACTTGTAGTGGTAGCTGCCGAAGCCGACGATGGTGCCCCAGAGGCGCGGTTGCTCACCGGTGATGCGGGCCATCATGTCGAGCAGGCTGCGGGCGTCGCGTTGCCGGACGGCGGGCGTCACGGCGCTGATGAACTCGTCGACTTCGGTGGTCATGCACCGATCTTGGCTTGCGGCGAGCGCGCGCACCAGCCAGTCAGAGCAGCCGGACGTTCAACGGCGTCTCGACTGCTACGTCACCGTCGTGCTCCACCCGGAACGCGGGGTGCCCAGGCCGCTCGGAGATCGCCTCGACGAACTCGCCGTCACGGAACACCAGCGCAGTGAAGTCGTCCACCGCCCAGCCGTCCTTGAGCGCGCCGGAGGCCACCCAGCCGAGGTACTTCTCCTGGCGTCCGGGCTCACCGAAGTAGTGCGGGCAGGCGCTGCCGGACAGGAAGCCGAGCCCGTCGTCGAGGGGTGCGAGTGGGCCGAAGGAGTCGGTGGACGACTGATCGAACCAACAGTTCATGCCTGCGCTGATGCCGGCCAGCACCGTGCCGGTCGCGGCGGCGGTGCGCAGGATGTCGGGCAGGCCGTGCAGCCGCCACACGGCCAGCAGGTTGGCGGTGGAGCCGCCGCCGACGTAGATGAGGTCTTGCTCGAGCAGCATCGAGGGGTCCTGGTAGGCCCACGACGGTGAGTTGAACAGCGACAGCACCGAGGCCTGGGCGCGTCCGGCGAAGGCTTTCTCGAAGCGCTCGCCGTAACTCATTGCGTCGCCGCTGGCGGTCGGCACGAAGCAGACTTTCGGCTGCTCGGCGCCGGTGAGCGCGAGCAGATAGTCGTCGATCGCCGAATCACGATCGCAGTCAGAGAATCCGCCGCCGCCCAGAGTCACGATCGTCCCGTCCATGGTGTCGAGCCTCGCGGCTGAGTCATTGCGGAGCAACTGTTTTCGGACGCGTTGTCAGACCTCGCGGTTACGGTGCCGGGATGGAACTACGCGAGTACGCCGACCGCATCGAGCGCATTTCTGCCGGCTACGGGCGGGTGTACGACGTGGAGCGGACGCCCGACTGGGTGCTGCTGAAGCTGACAGAGGAGGTCGGCGAACTCACCCAGGCGTGGCTGACGAAGTCTGGGCAAGGGCGTGATCGCGGACAAAGCGCTGACGAAATGCAGCAGGCGCTCGCGGCTGAATGGGCGGACGCCGTGGGCATGTTGCTGGTCTTCGCGCGCCGCACCGGCATCGACGTTGACCAGGCTCTGCGCGACAAGTGGTTGAAGTGGGAGGCGGTCTACGACGACTGATTCAACGCGTCCTACTCCGCCTCGCCAGACGCTGCCGGTGGGGTGCACCGACTCTTCCGTCAAGTAGGTGACGTCGACCCGGTCGTATCCGGCAAAGTGCAAGGGGAAGCAGGTGGGTGTCGCCCGATGAGGTGAAGGCGGCGTCGCGCGCCGAACAAGTCCAGAAGGAGCATGTTGCGCTGCGCCGACTGGCACACTCACGCCATGCGTATCGGAATCGCGATTCTGCCCGAAACTCGCTGGGCCGACGCCGCACCCATGTGGCGTGAAGCCGAGGCGATGGGGTTCGCGCACGCCTGGACCTACGACCACCTCAAGTGGGGCGCACTCCCCGACGGTCCGTGGTTCTCGGCGACCACCACGCTCACCGCCGCGGCCACGGTGACCGAGCGGATCAAGCTCGGTCTGTTCGTGGCGTCGCCCAACTTCCGGCACCCGGCCGCGTTCCAGCGCGAGATCACGGCGATGGACGACATCAGCGCCGGACGCCTGCTGCTCGGCCTCGGCACCGGCGGCACCACCGACGCCGAGATCCTCGGTGGTCCGGAGCTGTCGGTGAAGCAGCGGGTCGACCGCTTCCAGGAGTTCGCGTCGGTACTCGACCGGCTGCTCACCGAAGACCGCGTCACCCACCACGGCGACTACTACACGATCAACGATCTCGCCACGGCTCCGCTACCGGCTCAGCGTCCACCATTCCTGTTGGCGGGCAACGGCCCTCGCTCGATCCGGTTCGCCGTCAAGCATGGCGACGGCTGGGTGACCACCGGCCTCAAGGGTGACGACCAGGAGGGCTGGTGGGCGTCCCTGGCCGATCTGAACTACACGGTCGACGAGGCTCTTGAACGGGCCGGCCGCGACCGCGCGACCCTGCCGCGCTACCTGCAGATGGACGCCGGACACCAGTTCTCCCTGGAGAGCGTCGGCGCCTTCGAGGACATGGTCGGCCGGGCCGGCGAGCTCGGGTTCACCGACGTCATCACCCACTGGCCGCGCCCCGACACCGTGTACGTCGGTTCACGCTCAACGCTGGAGGAGGTCGCGTCCCGCTTCCTCAGCGTGGAAAGGACGTGACCCGCGTGGCTCTCATCTCGTTGCACCGCAGGTGATTCCGAGGACATCACGGAACGGTGGTCGGTGTCTTGCCCGGCGGGTAGGTGTCGAATCCGCTCGGCGCCGGCGAACCGTCGGGCACGCACGTCTTGCCGCCAGTGGCCGTACCGGTGCCGGTGACCGGATACTCACCGCTGTGGCACGGCTTCTCGTCGAAGCAACCGGTGAGCATCGATCCGCACAGTGCGGCAACGGCCAGTCCACTCAACGCGCGTTTCATCAGGCGACCTCCCGAGTTCGATGACTGAGTGTGCACCTTAGCGATACACGAGGCGGGCAGCCGCGCCGGTTCGACAGGCGCATGCACCCCGGGCACCATGGACGCCGTGAGTTCCGGCGTCCACATTGCTTTCTACCGCTTCGTCCGCATCGACGACGTCGCGGCGTTCTGCGACCGGTTGCGTGAGTTGACCGACGGCCTGCTCGGCACCGTTCTGGTCGCCGAAGAGGGCGTGAACGGAATGCTCGCCGCGCCGCAGGGCCAGATCGACGCTTTCATCAGCGCCGCGGCCGAGGACGAAACGCTCGGACGCGCCTTCGACGGCATCACCTACAAACGCACCGCGTACGACCGAATCCCGTTCTCCCGCATGATGGTCAAGGCCAAGAAGGAGATCGTGCCGCTCGGGATCGATGGTCTCGACATGCCTGCGCGGGTCGACGACGTGGCCGCCACCGACGTCCCGCCGAGTGAGTGGCGAGACCTCATCCAGCGCGACGACGTCGTGGTGCTCGACAACCGCAACTCCTTCGAGTTCGAGGTGGGCCGGTTCCGCGGCGCCGTCGATCCGCGCGTCGTCAACTTCCGCGACTTCCGCGAGTACGTCGAGCAGCACGCACCGCAGTGGCGGGACGAGGGTAAGCAGGTGGCGATGTACTGCACCGGCGGAATCCGGTGCGAGAAGGCGAGCCCCTGGATGCAGGATCTCGGCCTCAAGGTGCACCAGCTGCAGGGCGGAATCCTGAACTACTTCAAGGAGATTCCGGACGCGGACGCCGACTTCGAGGGTGAGTGTTTCGTCTTCGACAACCGCGTCACGCTCGACACCAAGTTGCAGGACGTCGGACGCGACCGCGGCGAGATCGACGGCTGACGGCAACACCCGCAGCAGCGAGCAGAAGTCGCGGACGGCGCGAGCAGTGCCCGCGGATCGATCCACTCGCGAACTGTGCTCGCGGAGTCCGCGAGTTGTGCACGGCGACGCGTCGCCCGTTTCACCGGAACTACCCGCGATCGTGCCGGCCGGATACTCGCACCGGAAGTATCCGGCATTCTGTTCGCGGTGAATGAGCGCTGGCTGGTGACCCGGGAGGGTGGCGTGGCGGGGAACGCGTTCACCGTCCACGAGATCGTCCGATCCTGAGCCGATCAGGCAGCGGCAGTCAGCAACTCCAGCACTCGCCGCGCGGCCGGCTTGAGCAGGGCCTGACGGTGCACGTGCACCACGATCCGACGATGGGGCGAAGGATCAACCACTGGCAGTGACACCACGGAGACGGGCAGGTTGCCGGTGGCCAGTTGCGGGATCACGGTGACGCCGATTCCTGCGGCGACGAACGCGATGCCGCCGTGATGATCGCCGGCGTAGGCGACGTACCGCGGAGCGATTCCAGCCGCCTTGGTCGCCTGAGCAACGATGAGTCCGCAGGTCGTCTTGCCGGGGTCGTCGTCGATCCACGGCTCGTCGGCGAGGTCACTCATCCGCACTTCGTCCTGGCCGGCGAGCGGGTGGTCCTTCGGCAGTAGCGCGACGTACGGCTCGGTGGTCAGCACGTGGCGTTCGTAGCCATCGATCCTCGTGGCGTCGTCGCCCGGCACCTCGGTGCGGATGTCGAGATCTGGTGGCATCGGCGGGGGCGCAACACCGTTCTCGTTGAGCCGGAAGGTGAATGTGACGTCCGGAAATTCGCGCAGAACGGTGGCCGCGACGGACGGCATCCACTCCTCCGCAGCCGAAGCGAACGAACACACCGAGAGCGTCTCGGTGCGGCCTTGTCGGAGGTCATCGATCGCGCCGTCGAGTCGGGCGAGTGTGCCCATGAGTTCGTCACTGCGCGAAGCGAGTTCGAGCCCGGCAGCGGTGGGAACGATGCCGCGTCCGCTGCGTTCGATGAGCGTCAGCTTGGTCTCCTTCTGGAGCGCGGAGACGTGCTGGCTCACGGCGGAGGGTGTGTACCCGAGATGGGACGCAGCGGCGTTCACCGAACCACTGGCGACGACGGCACGAAAGACGCGGAGACGGTTCACATCGACCATGTAGCGATGCTACATGGTGATTAAGAAACATTCGCTTGTGCTTACGCATTGGCAAGCGCATCGTTGCTGACATGGCGAACTACACCGCACCCCTGGCCCACGACCACATCGACCGCGACGCCCAGCGCGTTCACCAGGACTTCCACGCCACCATCGATCACGGCAGCGGCCTCGGACGCTTCGCCCGCCGTGGCTGGAAGGAGGCGGTGAAGTTCTGGCACTTGCAGGGATACCTGCACGAGCGGGAGCTCCGCTTCTGAGACCTCCACCGCCCACCCGTCCACCGTTCGCGCCTCCCGGATCATCGGGAGGCGCGACCTTGTGTCGTCCACGGGCCGGTGGGGGTCGTCCGAGAGGTGGAACATCCGTGCGCCGGTGCGGGTGATCCACCGTAGGGCTGAGGGACGCGGGGCGCGGCGGGTTGAGGGGTGGATCGTCGGCGTCCTGGTGCGGATGATCCGCCTTCCGGCCACCACCTGGGCCACCTCCGCACGCACCACATCGCGCCAAATACGCTGCCGGACGTGAGTGAACGAGTCGGTCTGATGCACCCCGTGATGGCCGGCGTGGTGGCCGGTCTGGTCGGCTTCACCAGTTCGTTCGCGATCGTCCTCACCGGTCTGCGAGCGGTCGGCGCGGACGACGCACAAGCTGCGTCCGGGTTGTTCGTGCTCTGCCTGACGATGGGCGCCGGGTGCGTGCTGTTCAGCTGGCGCACCCGCATGCCGATCACGATGGCTTGGTCGACACCAGGCGCGGCGTTGCTTGCGACCGCCGCCGTCCCGCACGGCGGATTCCCTGCAGCGGTCGGAGCGTTCATCCTCTGCGGTGTGTTGCTCGCGCTGTGCGGATTGGTGCGCCCGCTGGGCGAACTCGTCGAACGCATTCCCGCTCCACTCGCCTCGGCGATGCTCGCTGGTGTGCTCCTGCCGTTGGTGGTGGCGCCGATCAGAGCTGCCGTCGTCGATCCCTGGGCCATTGCGCCGGTGATCACCACCTGGTTGGTGCTCCTGGCGGTCGCGCGACGATGGGCCGTCCTGGGTGCGCTCGCGGCCGCACTGGTGGTGATGGCGGTGCGCGGAGTGTTCGGCGAACTCGACCTCGCTGCTGCCGCGCCCACCCTCACCTTCGTCAGCCCGACCCTGGACGCCGGCGCGCTCATAGCCATCGCGATCCCGCTCTTCATCGTCACGATGACTAGCCAAAACATCCCCGGCATCGCTGTGCTGGGCGCCTTCGGTTATCGCCCGGGCATGCGAAACCCGTTGCTCTACACCGGTTCTGCCTCGGTGGCCGGCGCCTTCGCAGGTGGCCACGCGATCAACCTTGCTGCAATCTCTGCGGCGCTCGCGGCTGGCCCGGAAGCGCACCCCGACAAGGACAAGCGCTGGATCGCCGGTGTGTCCTGCGGGGGGACCTACCTGCTGTTCGGTCCGCTCGCCGGCCTGGTGTCGGCGGTCGCAGTCGCCGCACCGAAGGGCATCGTCGAGTCGATCGCCGGACTCGCCCTCATCGCCACCTTCGCCGCATCCGCCCACTCCGCGCTCGCCGATGACCGCGCCCGCGAGGCCGGCGCGATCACGCTGGTGGTCGCGGCGTCCGGCATCACGATCGCCAGCATCGGGTCAGCTTTCTGGGGCCTGGTCGCCGGGCTCGTCCTGCACCTCGTCCTGACCAAAGCGCCGAGCCGAACGTCCAAATCGGCGTGAGTTTGTGGCCTTCGCACCGCGTACGAACCCCACAAACTCACGCCGATTCCGCGGCAAAGGGGCACACCCGTTCGGTTCGACGCGATGGCCGCCGACGCCTTCACCGCCCTCCTTGGCCAGGCGATGCCCACCGAGGTTGCCGCTGAACTGACCGCGGCGTTCGTCCCGCTCTTCGATGGCCGCAATGAGAACGTCACGGATGTCGTTGAGCGAGTGCTTGGCCGGCCCACATTCGAGGCGGCGTTTGCGCGCGACGCCCGGGCGATCCTACGTTAAAGATCGTGCCGAATGGTAATGCGCAGGTAAAGAATATTGTTACTGAACAGTTGACCTGACAAATCTCGCACAGAAGATGACAGAAGCCAGGATCGCTTGACAGATCCAATGTTCTTCTCGGAATGCCTGTGTACGGTTGAGCTACCGTCGGCTCAGCGGCCAGGCGGGCTAAAACTTTACATTCTTGTGGGTTTTTAGTTTCTCTCGCTGCAGATCACGAATAGCGACTATTCGGGATTTACCGGCGAAGCAAGAAATTGCTTCTTCAGGGTGAGAGGAGGATGCAATGACCAAAATCACGATGGCGGAAGAGAAGCACTTCTCGGCTGAATCTGCAGTAGCTCCGGGCGGCTGGTGCTGCACCTGTTGCTGCTGGTGCTGGGTGAACATCTTCAACTTCTGAGAGTTGAAGGCTTCGTTGTCGTTGGTTCGGTCGCATCACGTGATCCGGACCAACGACAACGAACGTTCTTTGGGGGGGAGAGAGCCAATGATGCAGCGCACCCACGAGCGCGGCACGCCCGTCGCCCAGCTGATCGATGCCGTGAAGAAGTACGACGGCACGCCGGTCGTCAACGGAGTGTCATTGGAGATTCCTGCTGGCCAAACCACGATGCTCGTCGGCCCGAATGGTTCGGGCAAGACCACCAGCATGGAGATGTTGATAGGTCTGCGCGAGATGAGTGATGGGCGCGCCGAAATCATGGGACAAGCGGTCCAACCCGGCGGTCCACATCGGCTGGTGACCGGCGTTCAACTGCAGCAGTCCGGATTGCCGAGTCGGCTTCGCGTCAACGAAGCACTCGCCGCAGTTGCTTCGCTCTACCGGGAGCCGGAAGACATCCGGCAACTCGCCGACTCGCTCGGGCTCAGCAAGCATTGGCGCACCTCGGTGGACAAGCTGTCCGGCGGTCTGCGCCGCCGGCTCGACATAGCGATTGCGTGCGTGGGTAGCCCGCACTTCCTGCTGCTGGACGAGCCAACATCCGGTATTGACCCCGAAGGACGAGCCGAGCTTTGGGAGTTCTTGCGGGTGCGGGCTCGATCGGGTTGCGCGATCTTGGCATCCACCCACGACCTGGAGGAAGCCGAAGCATTCGCCGACCGCTTGTACGTGATGGCCTCCGGTCGGATTGCATTGCACGGACAGCCGGAAGAAGTCCTTGCAGCCGCCGGTGGACAGTTCCGGCTACGCATCAACGACGCGAGTTCGCAGCTGACCCAAGCGATCCAGGCATCAGGACTCGTGCACGGGAAGGTCGGGATCACGACCCTCGCCGTCGGCGGCGCGGATGAGATCGACGCTCTGCGAGACCGGCTGCAGCAACTGGAGCCCGGACTGGAGGTGCGCTTCGGACGGATCCGTTTGGAAGATGTGTTCGCGGTGACCATGTGGCGCGACGCGGCATGAGCGTGGACACCAACCGCGAATCAAGCGTCAAGATGGAGCAGCCTGGACCCCGCCTTGGAGCGCTGAAGACGTGGACGATCCAAGAACTTCGGTTGCTGATTCGTGAGCCGGTTGCCGTCTTCTTCTCGCTGATCTTCCCGTTGGTGATCTTCCTGTTCATCGGGATGCCCTACGCGGACGAAATCATCGACAAGGGCAAGAACCTTCGGCTGATCGACGCCATGTTCCCCTCGCTGGTCGGGACGGTTGCCGCGAACCTGCTGCTGATGGGCTTGCCCATCTACATTGCCGAGTTGCGCAACAAAGAGGTCGACAAGCGATACCGCACCCTGCCCCTGCCGGGCTGGATCTTCGCCTCGGCCGTCGTGCTGTCGATGCTGGTCCTGGTTGTTGCAGCCGCCTCGGTGATCGTCGCTGCGGTGGGCTTCTCCAGTGGGCTGCGGTCCGAGGTCTACTCGCCCCAGTTCTTGCTGCTCGGTGTTGGCTTCGTGGCGATGCTGTGTCCGATCGGTCTTTTCCTGGGCACCTTGCCGTTTCCGCCACGAACCATTCAAGCAGTTACCGCTGGTGTCTTCTTTATTCTCTTTTTCGGATCGGGAGCTGCTGCTCCTATTGACGGGATGCCGCAGGTCGTGCAATCCGTTTTGGAATGGAATCCGCTGAAGATCTGGTTCGACGCGCTTGTCGACGTCTATGTCAGTGCCGGAATTAAGACTTCGTCAATCTTGAAAATACTGCTCACCTATGCGGTCTCTGTAGTCGCATTGCTGTGCGGCCTACGAAATTGGAAGCGAGTGTCATGACCGAGAATTCAATGAGCGCCCGCCGACCGCGGCTGAAGGTGCGCCACTACAACCGGGAAGTTCCTTGGTTGCCCGCTACGTCAAGCGGGGCTGAACAGGCGGGCATCGAGGAGATGCTGAACGTCTACTCGCCGTTCGGTGAGATCCGCACTGTCATGACGGCGCTGCGCCCAGGCTTGGCCTGCGACGGCTACCAGGGTTCTGCTACTCCGATGTCGCTGGACCACATCTTCCGGCGGATGGTCGGGCTACCGGGCCTGAATACCGGCCTGGACCGCGACATCTACGGCGGTGGGAAGGGTCTGAACATCAGCGATTCGGTGCTGTCCTCGCTGGGTGAGGCCATCGAGCGAATGCTGGGCTCGTTCTCCTGTATCACCGCGGGTACGCAGGAATCGCAGTGGTACGGCTCATCGCGTGAATTGGAACAACTCGGCCGGCCGCACGTGCGACCAGAGGACTATCCGATGTTTGCCGAGCAGCAACTTCAGACCGACGGGTTCTTGTGCGAACCCTGGGACGCCGACAGCAGGATGTACTGGATCCAGGGAGAGAACCTGTTGACCGGGCAGGACTGGTGGGTTCCGGCGCAATTGGTGCACCTGTTCTACTTCCGTGAGCAGGGCGAGGCCCGCATCGGGGTGTCGTCCTCGGGTGGACTTGCCACGCACCTGAACGACGAGCGCGCGCTGAGCCACGGGTTGCTGGAGGTGATTGAGCGGGACGCGGCCAACCTGAGCTGGTTCACCCGAGTCCTGCCGCAGAAGGTGGAGCTTGACCAGCCCTTTCGAAGCGCGGCCCTCAACCGTTGGATGGAGTCGGCGCAGCGCTCGGGTATCGACGTCTCGTTCTACGTGCACCGCACGGACGTGCCCGACGTCAGCGTCGTGACGGCCATCTCGGTCGAACACGGGATGGACGAGAACTCCTACCTGGCCGGTGGAGGCGTCGGCCTGAACGTGGAAGAAGCCATCCGCAGCGCCATCGCGGAGCTGATCCAGTCCGAGCGGATGGTCCGCACTCCCGAGATCGCACCGTCGTGGCGAGTCGTACAGGGTTTCCAACGGCTGTTCGGAATCAATCGAGACGCGACGGCCGACGACTTCACGAACTTCATCCAGGTTGTGCCGTATTACGGGTACGCCGAGAACCAGGAGCGGTTGGACTGGTATCTGCGCTCCGACGAGCAGCCCACCGTCAAACTCAGTGATCTTCCGGTGGCCGAGTTCGCCGACGACACAGCCGAATTCGAAGGCGTGCTAGAGATCTGCCGCAAGACGGGCCTGACCCCGATCGCCTTCGACTTCACCCCGAGCAACTTCTCAGCGGTGCGCCTACGCAAGGTCTTCATCCCGCAGATGGTCCCCGCCTTCCCGCCGAACCTGATGATGCTCGGCCACTACCGCTACTACGACCTGCCACAGCGTCTGGGCCTGCAGGACGACCTGCTGGAGTACGACGAACTCACTGCCGAGCCGCTGCCCTACCCGTAACGCAGAACGGAGGTCACCATGAGTGCAACAACGCAATGGGTTCGCCCGACCGTCATGCTGCTGGGCATCAAATTGGTGATGGTCGGCATCGCGATCGCGGCACCGGATTCGTGGAGCGCGGTCCCCAAGCTGAACCTTGCCGTGGGCGCTATCGCGATCGCATTCGTCGGTTCCTCACTGGCGCTGTCGGCTCGCGATGTCCTGGTCGGCCACCTGTCGAGCGCCTGTCTGGCGATCGTGACCGGCTGGAGCGCAGTGTCATCGCTGATCGTCGGTGACCACATCCCGTGGTCTGTCGCAGCGCTGGTCACCAGCCTGCTTCTTCTGCTCGCCAGTCTGCTGGCCGCCGCCGCACGGCGCGCCATCGAACGAAAGGAATTCGCATGATTGACGACGTCATTGAGGCGACCGCTCAGACCGATACCTACGTGGTCAACCCCGCACTGCGGGTGATCCGCTCCTCCGGCGACGAGATCATCGTCCGCCACGGCAGTCGCGGCCGCAGCACGCAGCGGTTCAGCGATCCCGAAGCCGGTGGTGTGCTGTCGGATCTGGTGGCACGCTTCTCCGAGCCGACGGCCTTGTCGACGATCGAGAGTGAACGCGATCAGGAACTACTGCGTGAGTTGGTCGAAAGCGGTGTCCTCATCCCGCACAGCCAAACCAGCTACAGCCGGTTGGTCGCCGGTCTTGGGCGACCGACGCAGCCGGTCACAGCGGATGTGGCCTTGGTCGGTGAAGGTGTCATCGCCCAGGAACTGGCTCGATGCCTGGCGGATGCACTGCCGGACGCAGGCATCACCATGGTGGGCGCGGTCAGTGATTTGGAGGCCGATCCCGATGTTCTGATTGCGGTGTCGGACACCCCCGACATCGGATTCTTTTTCGACGTGAACGAGTACGCCTTGACGACCGCAGTGCGCTGGCATGCGGCGTACGTTGATGGCCCGGAGTGCGTCGTCGGCCCGTTGTACCGCCCCGGCTACACCGGCTGCTTCCACGACTTCGACGTCATGGACGAGTCCGGCCGATCACTGCGGGTCGACCATGTCTACGCGAAAATGCAAAAGGCTCAGCCACATTCGGCTCCTGTCCCGTTGTTCATGGCGCAGTTGGTGAGTGGCTATCTGACGATGTCCGTGCTGCAGGATCTGTGCGGAGAGGGAAGCTTCCTCGAAGGCAGCTTCTTGCGGATCGATGCCGACCGGCTCGAAGTGATCAAGCAGCAACTGACTCGTCTGGCGCGCTGCCCGGCGTGCATGGAGAACCGTCCCGACCTACGCCACCCGTTCGTGTGAGAGGGGCGAATCGATGAAGGCACGCTCAGTGCTCCATGAGGAGCACATATATCGAATGATCGAGCAGACGCTCATCCCGCCGGTCACCGTGACTGAACTGAACCCAGACACGATTCACTCAGCCACCAGTCGGCTCGGTGACGTGGCGGGCAACGCCGGCGAGCGGTACCAGCTTGATTCGATGCTGACTCCGGCCCAGTTCAACCGGTTGCCCAGTCAGCAAGAGACCACCTGGATCCGCGAGTACTTCATGACGACCACGGTCGAGGGGTACGACCAGATGATCGACCGGGATGCTCGATGGGCACGGCGGTGGACCGACGCCGACCCGTTGGCCCCGATCATGGCGACGGCGTGGCAGGACCCGGCATCGGTTGGTGCGCTGTTCGGCGTAGATCTGCTCGTGGTGCAGGAAGGCGCCGTTTGGCGACAGGTGCCGGGCCGTCCGGGGTTGGTGTTCGACGGCAACTTGGTCGACCGCACCCGAGATCTTCTGATTCGTCATCTGCCCTGGGACGTCGAGCAAACGCCTTTGGAGCAAACGATATTCGTCGTCGGAGCCTTCGCACGACTCGGCTACCTCTATGACAATCGCAGTGCACGAGCCGCCTCGCAGGCGGCGGGCATGATCGCCGGTGGCCTGCTCCGAGCCGCGATGGCCAGTAGGCGACGGGCCGCTGTGGTCGATCAGTTTCTCGACTACCCCTTGAACGAAGCGTTGGCCTGCGATGGGGTCGACCGCGGGCTGCTCACGATGATCAGAACTGCACCACCGCAGTCGGAACCGGAGGCTTCCAATGACCACCATTCATGATGCAACGGAACTGCTGACGATCACCCCGAGGCCAGGTAGCGACCTTCCCGAAGAGGTGCTGGAGCAGCTTTCCGGATTGGGCCCAGAGGCGTCCAGAGCAGTGGAGGAGTTCGCGGCTTCGATCAAGGATCTGACCGGCGCCACGGACGATCCGAGCCTGCGGCAGATCCTGCATCGGGTGTTCGTACGGTCGGTGAACGAGTTCTTCACGGCGACCAACTCCAGCATGCAGCTGCCCCGCGAGTTGATGCCGACCATCCGACCGTCCCAGCACCAGGACGCGATCGATCTGCCTGAGCCCGAACGGGATCGGGACATCGACCTGGACGAGGTGTTGGTCTCCCGGCGATCGCATCGATCGTTTGCCAGTGAACCCATGCCGCTGCAGACGCTGGCGACGATCCTGGGTTCAGCACTGGGCAAGGTCGCGTCCGAAGACGGGTACGGAGTGCGCGACCTGCCGCTGTTCCCGTACCCGTCCATGGGTGGGCTTTCGGCGTTCGAGGTCGGCGTGATTGTGCAACGAGTCGAGGACGTACCCAACGGTTACTACGTGTATGACCAGGTCGGCCATCGGTTGGTGCCCAAGGTGCAGGGCGACCTTCGGCTGGCGCTGCAGGACGTCACGTTCGAATCCGAATGGCTGATGTACGCACCGGTTGTGCTCACCGTCGCGGGCCGAGCCGTCAAGAGTGAGTGGAAGTACCACACGCGTGGCTACCGGATCGGGCACATCGACATGGGTGCCGCCGTCCAGACGCTCTACCTGTCGGCGTGGGCCTCGAAGGTCGGTACGTGTGCCGTCGCTGGATTCTTCGACGAGGCGATCAACACCTTGCTGGGCTACGACGGGGTCAATGATTACGTCAGCCTCTTGATCGGGATGGGTGCTCCGGCGACACCAATACTCGCGCCGCGCTGATGCGCGAACTCGTCACCGCCTGCGTGTTGCTGGTCGTCACCATGGGTGCGACCGGGTTGGCGCTTGCTGTTCAACCGCAGTTGCGGCGCCAATCCGTCGTTCTCATGCCGATCCTCCTTGGCGCGGTCTGCTTGGGCCTGGCGGTCTACCTGTTCCGGGGCCATTGGCCGGAATCCGGCGGGCCGAACATTGGGGAGCACCTGGTGTGGGGGTTCGCCGGACGACCCTCGCTTTGGCTCGTCGCCGGCGCCGTAGTGGCGGCAGCCGGGGTGATGGCGGCGTTCGTCACCGAGTCGAGACTGCGCCGGTGGCAAGCGCGACATCAACGGGGCGGCGATTCTCTGGACTTCCTCGGTCTGCCCACACAGTCGTCAGCAGAGACGATGAGCGAGGTAGCGCACACGGCGCAACGGCCGTGGCTGTTTGCCGCGCTATCGGTCTGGGCGGCAACGACCGAAGAAGTGTTCTATCGCGGGGCGATCCTGATTGCATCCCTGGACACGTCCATGGTGGTCGGCGCATTCGTCTTGCAGGCCGTGACCTACGGCATCATCCACCTCGCGTTCGGTTGGCCCGCGGTGATCGGAAAGGTGGTGTTGGGGTGCGCCCTGGGAGCGGCAGCACTGCTGGCCGGGATCGTTCCAGCAGTCCTGGCGCACTGGGGTTTCCAGTGGATGGTCGGCCAACAATTCGGGGCGTTCAGGAGGCGCAAATGGTTAGTCAATGTCACGGCGCAGGCCTGATCGACGCGAGCGTCACCGTCAACGGATATCGAGAGAGCGCGACCGATCCGCCCGGCACGGCGCAGGTGGCCATCGCGCAACTGTGGTCCGACTTCGGCGTCGTCGCGGTCCGTGACACCGGTAGTGGATGGGCGCCGCTGCTTCGGCAGCAGCAGGCCTGCGCGGGGCAGACCCAGGTCGTCGGCGGCGGTTTGGTCCTGGTCGAGCAGGACCCGATCGATGATTGCGATGTCAACGTGACCGCGGATTCAATCGATGCGGTGATCGCGCTGGCACTGGCCGGCGGGCAAGGCTGGTTGAACATGCGTCCGCACACCGAGGCGTGGCTGGATCACTGTGCCGGACGTGCAGCCGACGCCGGTCTTCGGCTCGCCATCCGCGGTCCGCTGGCGGCCGAAGCGGCCGCCCGGGTAGGGGCAAGCGTGCTGGACTCGTTCAGTTGGCTTGCGCTCGCGGGTTCGGCAGGTCCCGCCCGCCCGGCAGCCTTGCTGGCTGCCTGGGCGGAAGCCGACATGACCGCGATTCGGGATCGGGTGCTGCGGTTGCGCGACGCCGATGTCGCGGTCACTTCGGAGTTGTTGGCGCTGTACCGGGCGGTGTTCGTCAAACAGGGTTTGGATGCAGGTCATCTGGATCGGCTGGAGCCGATCCTGCCGCACACCAAGCACCTCGCAGACATGCGCCGAGCCGGCGGTTTCGTGTCCGGTCGTCGGGCAATGGCGAAGCATTCAGGTGCGGTGCAACCGAAGGCGGCTCAGTTGCGAGTGGCCGAAACCGGTTGGCAACGCCTGCTGGAAGCAGTGGCTGGGGCAGTGTCGGACGGTCTCGTGTTGCTGCCCGGCAGTAGGAGCCCACAGATGACGCTTTGCCCGGGCTACGGCCTGTTGGAGGAACTGTCCGTCATCGCGCACGCAGGCGTCTCAACCGAGCGCACTCTCGAACTCGCGACCGTTCAGGCCGCCTTTACACTTGCGGTCGAGTTGCCGTCCGCCGGTGAAGCTGCTGTCAGCGCGCCGTCAGAGCCAAAGGGTTTTCTGTCCCTGAGACCTTCGTTCAGCAACATATAGCGGCCGGATGAGGGATGGACCGACACACCTGGGGAGGGAGAGGGGCATGGCCACACTTGGCCGCAGCGAGCCGCGGTGGAGCAATCGTTCCCAACCCGTGGATGCTGCATTACTGGACCGCCTGTGCGGCGAGGTCTTTGCGGACGTGCGCCGAAACGACCAGCGGCGGCGCGCGACGCAATACGTTCGTGGTCTGGTGCGCACCGAGGGGCGATGCTCGATCCAAGCGATCGCCTCGCATAGCGAGGTCGACTCACAGAGCCTGCACCATTTCGTGAACTACTCACCGTGGTGTTGGCGCCAGGCCCGCTCCAAACTGGCGTCGTTCGTGGACGGCGAATATGGCATCGACGCCATCGTCATCCGTCCGGCCGAAGTGCGCCGGGCCGGTGAGAACAGCGTCGGATCGGCCCGGGCGTACAGCCATCAACACGGTCGGGTGGTCAACCGGCAGGTCTTGTTGGGTGTCTGGGCGGTGAGCGGTCAGCGTGCCACGCCGATCGACTGGTCGTTGGTGCTGCCACCCGCCTGGCTGGAAGACCACGAGCGGTGCGGCAAGGCCGGCGTGCCCGACGATCAGCGCCAACCGGGAATCAGCGCCGCCTTCGATGCGGCAATGCAGACTTTTGATGAGCTTGGTCTGGGCTCTGTCCCGTTGGTGACCGACCTGACCAATGAGCTCATGGAGCCCGAGGTCCAGGACTTGGTGCAGCTCCTCGACGACGCGGCTATGCCCTACTTCGCGCGGGTGCCACGCACATTGCCACTGGTTCGTATCGGCAATCGGCACGCAACGGTGGGGCACATCGTCAAGAAATATCAGCAGCGGATGATTCCGATGAACTGGCCGCACTGGTGTGGTCACCGCCATCCCGCTGCAGCAGCGGCAGAGGCAGTCGTGGGCGAGAGCGCAAAGCAACGGCGATTGTTCTTCAGTCGAGACGAACGCTCCGGTGTTCGCAGTTGGCTCACCAATGTTGCCGATGCCGACCTCAGCCGATGTTTGGAAGTTTCCCAGGCCGCCGCGCTGGTGCGGCAGCGCGAGGCGTGGGCGTTCGATCAGTGTGGAATCACGGACTATTCGGGCCGGTTTTTCAGCGGTCTGCACCGTCATCTGACACTTGCCAGCGTCGCGTGCACTGGTTTGCAGCACGTCGTACCACGTGTCGAACCGTTTACCTGCGGACGTCATCCCAGCCCATAGCCGCGCTTCGCCAAGTGGCACGAACGCCGGCGGCTGCGGGCACTATTGGGCGGTGACTGACGGCCAACACATCGCCTTTTACCGATTCGTCCGCATCGACGACGTCGCGGCATTTGTGCTCGTCTACAGGACCTGACGGACGGCTTGCTCGGCACCGTGCTGGTGGCCAGCGAGGGTGTGAATAGGATGCTTGCGGCGCCTGCGGATCGCATCAACGCCTTCATTGCGTCGGCCGCGCAGGACCCGATCGTCGGGATCGCGTTCGCCGACATTTCCTACAAGCGCACCGACTACGAGCGATTCCCGTTCTCGCGCATGATGATCAATGCCAAGTCCGAAATTGTGCCGTTGGGTGTGGACGATCTGGGGGGAACCTCGGCCTCGGGTGGTTCGTCCTACGCGTGGGTGCCGTTCGGCGCCTTGCCCGACTGCTGAGGAGAAAACGTGGCGGAGCTGGTCATGCGCTCACCGCGCATCATTGAAGCGCGGTTACAGAACTCATCCGTACGAGCGATCTCCGGATCGATGGTGTCCTACCAGGGGCAGGTGCAGTTCAAGAACGCCGGATTCGGCGGTGGGTCAGGGGTTTTGGCCGGTCTGAAGCAACGTGCGACCGGCGAATCGCTGAGCTTGATGGAATGCACCGGCGACGGCCTGGTGCAGTTCGCGGTCAACGCCCAGTACGTCACGGTGCTGCCGCTCAACAACGACACAATGCAGGTGGAGAGCCGCCAGATCCTCGCGATGGCGGGCAACCTGCAGACCAATGTGCAGTTCGCCGGGGTGGGCGGCATGAGCAGTGGCCAAGGGCTGTTCACCACGACCGTCAGCGGAACGGGGCAGGTCGCGCTGCTGAGCGCGGGTGGTCCGCTGATCCACTTGGAGGTCAACCCGAACCTGCCGTTGGTGGTCGACCCGGACGCATTCGTTGCCGCTAAGGGCCAACTGCAGCAGTCGTTCATCACCGACGTCTCCTGGCGTTCGGCCATCGGTCAAGGCGGCGGTGAAGCATTCTCGCTTCGATGGCAGGGCCATGGCGTCGTTTCGATTCAGCCGGCGGAGCGGTGATGGCAATGTTCGAGAAGGTCAACTCCAAGGTCGTGTCGGTACACCTGGGTAACAGTGGCCCGGTCGTTGCTCGTCGCGGGTCGATGCTGTTCTACTCCGGCGACGTCAACTTCGCACCACACCAGGTTCCCGGCGCAGGCGGGGCACCGATGGGAGGTGCGATCGGGGGCATGGTCGGCTCGATGATGCGTGGTGAGCACGAGCGCACGATGATCGCGCAGGGCAGCGGTCAAGTGCACTACGGCTTCCAGGGCCTGGCGGTGCATGTCATCGATCTGCCGCAGGGCGGTCAGGTGACTGCTGACATGTCGCGCTTGCTCGCGTACACCGCCGGTATGCAGGCGTCCATCGTCTCCACCCAGTCGCAACAGGGTGGTGGCGGCGGCCTGCGCGGCGCGTTACGCGGAGCGGCCACGGGCGCACTGACCGGCAACGGCATGTTCACCACGCAATTGCAGGGCGTCGGCGCCGTCGTCGTGCTCGCCCACGGCGAACTCATCGAGTTGCAGGTGGGCAATGGTCCGGTGGTCGTCGACCCGCAGGCCTTCGTCGGCACCATCGGCAACGTGCAGACCCAGTTGCAATCAGCGATGGGCTGGCGCGACGCGGTGGGCCGCGGTAGCGGCGAAGCGATGCAGTTGCAGTGTCATGGTCAGGGAGTGGTGTTGGTGCAGGCCTCGGAGGAGAAGCTATGAGTGGAATCCTGAACCCCGGTGTGCTGCAAGGCAATGACAACATCCCGGACAACGAGTACGCCTACTACCTGACCCTCGACCGGCCGTGGTTCATGAGCAAGGGCGCGATGATCGCCTACTACGGCCAGGCCAGCTTCAACGCGCTGCGAGCGGGGATGAGCGCCAACCTGCAACACATGGTGGCGGGCACCTTCAGTGCACCGATGTACCAGCAGGACTTCGTCGTGGTGGAGGGCCAGGGCACGCTGATCATCGGCGACCGCGGCTATTCGATCAACAGCTACGACCTGGACGACGGCAACCTCACCGTCCGCGCCTCCAACCTGCTGGCCTTCGAGCCCGGCATCCAGCTGAACCAGTCGATCGTCCCGGGCTTCCTCACCCTCATCGGCACGGGCAAGTTCCTGGCGTCGTCCAATGGTCCGGTGATGTTCGCCGAGCCGCCATTGCGTGTCGATCCCGAAGCGCTCGTCGGGTGGGCCGACTGCCCATCACCGTCGCTGCACTACGACCAGAACTGGGTCAACGGCTTCATGGCTGCGGGTGCGGCGATGCTCGGCATCAACTCCGGTGAGGAGCGGCAGTACGACTTCACCGGCGCCGGCACCGTGCTGATCCAGAGCAGCGAGAAGATGATCCACGACCACCATGTCGTGCGCAACATCGAGCAGCAGTTGCCGATGGTTTCGCCGGCTGGACTCGCCACGCTGTCGCAGCGGATCACCGCCCAGCAACAGCAGAACCGCTGAGTCGCAACGCAGCCGAGCCCTCCCCGGTCGCTGTCTGGTGATGGCTGGTTGAGGTGAGCGGAACGGCTGACGTGGTTGTCGACGTCCTAGCCGGCATGAGCATTTCGAGGCGGACGATGCTGGCCGGGGTGTTGGGCACCGGTCTGCTGACGGCCTGCGGCGAGCCAGAGGTCGCGCGCGGAAGCGCCGAATACCTACCGCGGCTGCACCATCGTCCGGCGTGAAAGTGCAGTTGCAGAAGGTGTCGTCCTGGACGAGCAGCACCGACCGCAACTTCGCCTCAGCCGGGGATGTCGTCGTGCGCCAGAACGACATCTACCGCACGGGCAAGGACAGCCGCATGCTCGTCGGCACGGATGTCGTCTCAGGCAAGACGTGGACGCACGATCTCGAGAATGACCAGTTCTTCGGTGCGGGCACTCGCAGTGCCATCTGGCGGGGAACCGTGAGCGGACACGACCAGCCGCTCGTGCTCGTGGATGTCAACACTCACGACGAGCGGGACGATGACTACCGCACGGGTCGCGGGGTGGTCGCACTTGACGCCAAGACCGGGGCGGTGCGTTGGCGGCACGACGCAGTGCCGCTCATCGTCACGAGGCAGGTTGAGATGACCACCCTCGAAGGTGCAGAGAAGCTGCCGCATCGCCCGGCGGCCCTGGCACCGACCGCCGACGTCCGACCGCGGGTCGCGCCAGGCGTTCGCCGTGCACGACGGCGTCATCTGGGCGCGCACTTACTACGGCAAGTAATGGCAGGTTGCGGCCCTCGACCGCAGCGGAGCCCAACTGGCCACCGCGCCTGGCGTATTGGTGACCACCAGCGGACGCGCGCTCTGCGGCGCCAGTGACGGCACGAGGGAACGTCACTACGACCTCTACCGGATCCCCGAGTCCCGCACCGGCTGATCCGCGTGCATGTTTGCGCACCCTGTGTCACTTGGCGCGCGGCCTACCCCGAGCAAAGTGCCACAGGGTGAGCGTTTGGCGGTACAAGACGTCCAGCGACTGCGGAAGACTCCGGCAGACTGGGCGCTGTGTCACACGAACGGTTGAACGAGGCGGTAGAGGAGATCCGTGCGTTCCGGCGTCGGCACTGGCGGCTGCGACTCTTTGCGCTGATCGGCGTGCTCGCGGTGGTTGCTGGGTTGATGCTGCATCAGAACCGGGCGCTGGACGCTGGCACTGATGCCGCCGAGGGGAGCGATCCGAACACTTCCACCACGGTCGTCCGCGCTGACGGGTCAACGCTCGAGCCACGCTGCGCTGCACCGAAGCTGACCGGTGGCACGACAGTGGCGATGCTCAACCAGATCGTCGGCGATCTCGACCTGCCCTACCTGCAGGCTGCAGACGTCGCCACCAGCGGAATGCTGTCGGACGGGCGCATCATCTGGGCCTTCGGTGACACCGTTCGCAGCTCGGCAGTGGCACCGCGCATGGTCGCCAATTCCGTTGCAATCAGTAGCGATACCTGCGTCTCTCAGTTGCTGGTGAAGCGTCCCCAGTTCGTCCAGCCGGGCCCGGTGCTCGCCGATCGCGCCGACGGTGCGGTGTACTGGCCGACCTCGCTGACCGTGCTGCCCGACCGGGACGGCGACAACCTCGCGCTCTTCACCTCGCGGATCAAACGCACCGGATTCGGAGCTTTCGACTTCGACTATCTCGGTGCGGACGCCTATCTGCTGCAGGTGCCGCGAGGTGGAGTGCCGCGCGTGGTCCAGCACCTACAGCTCACCCCCGATCGGTCCACCCCCGTCAACTGGGGCGGTGCCTCCGTCGTCCGCGACGACTGGCTGTACGTCTTCGGTACGGCGGACGCTTTCGGTGGCAGTCGCCCCATGTATGTGGCGCGGGCGCCTCTGACCAGCCTCGCCGACCAGAAGACCTGGACCTTCTGGAACGGCACCGAATGGGGCCGGGACCACCGCGCAGCGACCAACGTCCTCAGCGCGGGGGACGGTGTTTCTCAGACCTTTTCCGCCGATGTGATCAACGGAAAGTTCGCCATCGTGTCCAAGTGTGGTGGCGATCTGGGCGACACCGTGTGCTCGTGGACCTCGGCCGGGCCGACGGGCCCGTGGCAGCGATCGCGGCAGGTGAGAGTGCCTTTCCGCGACGGCGCCGCGCTGCAATATGCACCATTGGCGCATCCTGAGTTGAAGCTGCGTGACGGCAAGCTCGCCGTCAGCTATTCACGCAATACCGATAATTTGGTCACCCTCACCAATAATCCCCGGTTGGGGAGGCCGGCCTTCGTTGAGGTCGACTGGCCCGTCGCCCGCTGAGTCGGTGTGGTTAAGCGGCGTGTGGCGCGTCGAATCCACACCGACTCAGCTCTTCGAGCGCCGACCAGCGACGGATCAGTCGAAAGCAGCGGGACGCGCGGGGTGCTCGGGGTCAGTGGCGGCGGGCTGCTCGGCCGGCACGTGCGCCCCGCCCGGCTGGTGCCGCAGCACATCGCCGAACGAATCCTTGATGGTGATCTCGGCCGGGCCACCGCCGAAGAGGTGCTCGGCGATGCGGTTGAGTTCGACCGGAGCAATCTCGATGCCGAGCGGCGCGAGGCGACCTGAGAGGTCGTCGGCGGCGGCATCGACGTCCGCGTGCTCGTTGGCGGCAACATCGGTCAGGGCGTCGAGGTAACCCCGCAACTGGTCGACGTCGAGCGACTTCACGAAGGTGTCGCTGAGCACGATCGTGCGGCCCAGAGGAATGTTGTCGGAGGTCTCGCCGAGTTCCTGGTGCTCCGAGGAGCTGCCGGGTGACCTGTGATCAGAATTCTCCATGGCGTGGACGATCCTCCTGGGTTCGGTGTTTCGCAAGCCGTTGTCAAAGGTGGTGCCCAGCCATCTTGCATCAGCGGACGGGTCGGGTGTGGGTCTGCGCGACAGCACGATTGCGTGCTGCAGGCGGGATCTAGTCTGGCGAGGTGACTCGAACCGTTGACCTGGCTCAGGGCATGAGCGACGACCTGCGCGCGTTGCGTCGCGACTTCCACCGTATTCCCGAGATCGGACTGCGGCTACCGCTCACCAAGGCGCGTCTGCTCGAGGCGCTGGAGGGTCTGCCGATCGAGATGCACGAGGGCGAGTCGCTCGACTCCGTCGTCGGCGTCATTCGCGGCGGCGCTCGCAGCGACGGTCCCGTGGTGCTGCTGCGCGGTGACATGGACGCCCTGCCCGTGCAGGAGTTGTACGAATCCGACTACTGCTCAACGCATCCCGGTGTCATGCACGCGTGCGGCCATGACATGCACATCGCCGGGCTGGTCGGAGCGGCGCGCATCCTGTGCGAAATGCGCGGGGAGTTGCAGGGCGACGTCGTCCTGATGTTCCAGCCGGCCGAGGAGGGCCCGGGTGGCGCTGAACCGATGCTCGCCGAGGGTCTGCTGGAGGTCGCGGGTCGACCGGTGGAGGCGGCGTACGCAATGCACGTGGCATCGGCCAGCTACCCGCGTGGCACCTGGTTCACCACGCGCGGCGCTTGCATGGCCGCCGCGGAGGACGTCCACATCACCGTGCGCGGCGCGGGCGGCCACGGTTCGCAACCGCAGGACGCGCTCGACCCGGTGCCGGTCGCATGCGAGATTGCGCTCGCCGTGCAGAGCGCGGTGACCCGTCAATTCGACGTGTTCGACCCGGTGGTGGCCACGATCGGCCGGATCGCCGCGGGCACGAAGTCGAACATCATCCCGGACGACGCCGAACTCTCGATCACCTTGCGCTCGCTGTCGCAGGAGTCACGAATGAAGCTGCGGGCCAGCGTGATTCGCCTCGCCGAAGGTATTTCCGCAGCGCACGGACTCACCGCCGATCACGAAGTGCTGGAGTCGTACCCGCCCACCGTCAACGACGACGCGGAGTACGAGCTGGGTCGCCAGGTCGTCACCGACCTCTTCGGTGACGGGGCGTACGTCGAGCGTCCCAACCCGGAGATGGGCGCCGAAGACTTCTCTTTCGTGCTCGAGCAGGTGCCGGGCGCCTATTTCTTCCTCGGCTGCACCGTCGAGGACGACCCCGCCGACGCCGCCGACAACCACTCGCCGAGGGCCGCCTTCGACGATTCCGTGCTCTGGCAGGCGTCCGCGTGGTTGGCCGAAATGGCGTTGCGGCGCACTGCTCGCTGACGAGTTGCACGGCGTCGTCAGTTTCGGTCGGGAACGCAGGCCGCTTGCTCGCGCGTTCCGCCTAGAGTGGGGAACCGATAGGGGGAAGCCCCGCACGCAAGCGTGACGAGAGAGGCACCACATGTCCGACCTTGACCTCGGCGGTCAGCCGACCAAGCCCACCCAGACCGGGACGCAGCAGGCGCCCGCCAGCGGATTGGTGCTCGAAGCACCAGCGCCGGTCGCGGTCGTCGAGCCCAACCAGGCCATCCAGGCGGTGCCGGTCAACGCAGAGGCGCAGACCGAGCTCGACAAGAAGGCGCAGGCCTATGTCGACGACCTCACCGGCATGGACATGAAATCGCCGGCCTTCACCGAGAAGGTCAATTCCATTGTGTTGATGGGCGATTCGGAGATCCGCAAGTCGTCCGAGGTGTCCAACCGCATGTTGCAGCGTCCGGCTGCGCAGGGCGGTAAGGACAGCGCCCAGTCGAAGGTGTCGGGCACGCTGATCGACCTGCGCCGCACCATCACCGACCTCGACCCCAACCGCGCCGACCTCAAGGGCGCCAAGAAGCTGCTGAAGTGGATTCCCGGCGGCAACAAGGTCGAGAACTACTTCGCGAAGTACCAGTCGGCGCAGAGCCACCTCGACGCGATCATCCGCTCGTTGGCCGGCGGTCAGGACGAGCTGCGCAAGGACAACGCGGCCATCGACGTCGAGCGGTCGAACATGTGGAACGCCATGCAGAAGCTGGGTGAGTACAACCAGCTCGCCACCGCGCTCGACGGCGCCGTCGAGAACAAGATCGCCGCGCTGGAGGCCGAGGGCCGCACCGAGGACGCGCAGATCATGAAGTCGGACGTGCTCTTCGCCGTCCGTCAGCGGCGCCAGGACATCATGACCCAGATGGCCGTCGCGGTGCAGGGCTACCTCGCGCTCGACCTCGTGCGCAAGAACAACATCGAACTCATCCGTGGCGTCGACCGTGCGCAGACCACCACCGTCGCGGCGCTGCGCACTGCGGTCATCGTGAGCCAGGCGCTGAGCCAGCAGAAGATCGTCCTCGACCAGATCACTGCGCTCAACTCCACCACGTCCAACCTCATCGAGAAGACCAGCGAGCAGCTGCGCACGCAGGGCGCCGAGATCAACCAGCAGGCGGCGTCGAGCACGATCGAGATCGACAAGCTGCAGCGCGCTTTCGACAACGTCTTCCAGACGATGGACGCCATCGACACCTTCCGGGTGCAGGCCAACCAGAGCATGGCCACCACCGTGCAGGCGCTCGAAGGTCAGGTGCAGCGCGCCAAGCCCTACCTGGAGCGCTCGCTGCGCAACCAGGGCGTCGACGCCACGACGTCCGCGCAGTTCCAGCCGGTGCAGCAGAACCAGCAGATCCCCGGTGGAGTGCAGCCGCAGAGCCCGCGCCAGGGCGAGCAGCCGCCCTACCCGGGCGGTCAAGGTCAGCAGCCGCCGTACCCCGGCGGTCAGGGCCAGTAAGTGGGACTGCTTTCTCGACTGTTCGAGCCCGGTAACGGCCCGACCGGTCAGGCCGCGCGCGGTTCGGTGAGTTCCGACCGCGCGCAGGCCCAGGCCCAACGTGGCTCGCGCAACGCGGGGGCACCGACTGCCGCCGCTCCGCCACGTCCGCCCGAGGGCGACGACGTGCCGTCGTTGCTGCGGCACAACCAGTCGTTGGTGCTCGAGATCAACCAGAGTGCCGCGCACCTGCCAGGCCTTGGCGTGGTGCTCGCGCGTTCGGTCACCGACACCATCCGGACGGTGCTCACGTCGCCGGACGCCGGCATGCTCGACATCTCGGTGCGCGTCGCGATCTTCGGAGTGCTCACTGACTACCTGCCTGGGTCGATCCGCACCTATATCGGCGCTGTCCGGGCTGCCGCGCCGGGTTCACCTGAGATCGGTGCGGCCGACGACCAACTCGTCGAGCAACTCACCGCGCTGCGCCGCTCGGTCGAAGAACTCGCCGAGGCCAGTCGGCAACGCGATATGCGAGCGCTGCAGGTGCACGGCCGCTTCCTGGAAAGCAAGTTCGGCCAGTCCGACCTCGACCTGTAGCTTTCGGCGCCGAGCCTGTTCCTGTGGTCGAGCCGCTCTGGAGGGTTCGACGGGCTGTACCTGGTTCCTCAGTACGGAGGCTCAACCAGCGAAGGTGGGGCTCGACCGGCGGCGGAGGGTGCGGGCTCAGGTGGTCCAAGGGGCGAGGGCGTCGGCTTCGGCTCGTAGGCGCTCCGCCCGCTCGTGCTGACCAAGCCGGTCACAGGACGTTGCTTCTGCCTCGCGGAGGTCGACTTCGGTCTCGATGAGGAATTGCACCTCGTGCGAGGTGAGGTGCCGACGCGGCACCTCCGTCGCTCCCTCTCCTCGCGGGGACTGCTCGATCGCACTTGCTCGCGCGCCGTCGTCCGGCACGGCTTGTGCATTCTCCAGCGCCGAAATCGCGGCGCGGAGCGCGCTGACCGCAGGTTGGTCGCGCTCACGCATCGCCTCGGTGAGTGACGCGCGCAGGTCGGCCAGGGTCTCGTCCAGTTCCATGCCCTCATCCTCCTGGCGGGGGAAGTTTCTGCACAAACCGGACGCAAAACGCACGCCTGCCCCTCGAAAACGTCGCTTTTGCGTCCGGTTTGTGGCGTCCTCGGGTGGGCAAGGATTTGGTGAGAGTTGAGCCACATATCCGTCGCGGCCGTGTCATGCTGAACATCTGGGGAGACGACCGAACTCGGGGGAGTACATGGTCACCGAACTTCTGCGCCGCGCCGATCAGCGCGGATCGAACTGGCTCGACGGGGGACAAGCATGAGCATCTACAGCGTGCCGGTGCGCGACGAGGCCTACGACGAGCGCGTTGAAGAGGTCGCTCAGCGCATCTTCGGCCTCGACATGTCGGTTGCCTTCGACCTGCGGAGCTGGGCAGGCGTCGACGAGAGCGTCCGGCAGACCTACCGCCGACAGGCCACCTGGGCCATCGAGTCGGCCGACGATCTCTGAGCAAACGAACGCCTTGTCAAGAAGCTCCTCGCCCAGAACGCGCTGTGTCGAGAACGGCTGGCTCGGGACGCGCGCAGCTCCCGGCAACCCGATCAAACCCTCCGACGCGGCGGGCTGATCCGTCTCAGGCAGGCGTCCCCGGAAGGCACCTGCTGACCCGGCCCTGATGGGCGTTCGCCGGACGTCCACAGCGACGCTCGGAGCAATGCGCCGTGGCGATCGTCACTGATTTGATCGGCTCCTAAGCGCCGATCGAGCGGTGAATGCACGTTCAATGAGGAGTTGTCCTGACGGGACTCGAACGCTTGAACAACACAACGGGCGCCAGGGGAGGCGCCTTCGGGAGGACGATTCGTGAGTTCATCAACGCCGACGGAAACGCTTGACCGGGAGGAGAACACTCCACCTGAGAACAACGACGAGAGCACGAAGAACGGGCTGATCGAGGCACCCCGCGTGTTCTGGCCCGCGGCTGTTCTCCTGCTCGCCTTTGTGGCGATCGCGCTGATCTGGCCGCACCAGTTGAACGAGGTGTTGGGCAAGGCCAACGACACCGTGGTCGGTGACATGGGCTGGTTCTACGTCATCACCGTCACCGGGTTCGTCTTCTACGCAATCTGGCTGGTGCTCTCGCCGATGGGCGACATCGTGCTGGGCAAACCCGAGGAAGACCCGGAGTTCTCGCTGCCGTCCTGGTTCGCGATGTTGTTCGCGGCCGGCATGGGTATCGGCCTGGTCTTCTGGGGTGTGGCCGAGCCGCTCAACCACTTCTCCACCCCGCCGCCCGGCACCGCGGAGGGCGAGCCCGCCCGGGCCCGCGCCGCGATGGACAGCACCTTCCTGCACTGGGGTCTGCACGCCTGGGCGATCTACGTCGTGGTCGGCCTGGCAGTGGCGTACGCCGTGCACCGTAAGGGACGCAGCGTCTCGATCCGCTGGACGCTCGAACCGCTCCTGGGCGACCGGGTCAAGGGCTGGCTGGGCGATGTCATCGACATTCTCGCCATCGTCGGCACCCTCTTCGGTATCGCCACCTCGCTCGGCTTCGGTGTGTCCCAGGTGGGCGCCGGGTTGGGTTACCTCGGCGTCGCCGACACCGACGACAGCGGCACGGTCAGCAAGTGGCTGCTCGTCGCGTTGATCATCGGCATCACCGCGATCGCGACCTGCTCGGTGGTCACTGGCGTCGACAAGGGCATCAAATTCCTGTCCAACCTCAACATGGTCGTCGCTGGCCTGCTGATGGCAGCCGTCCTGCTGCTCGGCCCGACGATGTTCCTGCTGAGCGATTTCGTCCAGCAGATCGGTTCGTACCTGCAGAACTTCCTGTCGATGAGCTTCCGCACCTTCGCCTTCCAGGGCGACGACGGCAAGTCGTGGCTGTCGGGCTGGACCACCTTCTACTGGGGCTGGTGGATCAGCTGGTCGCCCTTCGTCGGTGTCTTCATTGCTCGCATTTCGCGCGGCCGTACGGTGCGTGAGTTCGTCGCCGGCGTGCTGTTGGTGCCGTCCGTGGTCGGCTGTCTGTGGTTCGCCATCTTCGGTGGCTCGGGCATCTACCGCGAGATGTACGGCCCCGGCGGCATCATCAAGGACGGCAAGGTTTCGACCGACCTCGCGCTCTTCCAGCTGCTCGACGGACTCCCCGTCTCCACGCTGCTGAGCGTCGTCGCGATCATCCTGGTGGTCGTCTTCTTCGTCACCAGCTCCGACTCCGGATCGTTCGTGGTCGACATGCTCGCCTCCGGCGGCAACCCCAACCCGCCGGTGTGGAGCCGCGTGATGTGGGCGTCGCTGGAAGGAGCGATCGCTGCCGCGCTGATCCTGGTTGGCGGTGCCGGAGGTGAAGGTCTGGCGGCGCTGCAAACCATGGCGATCCTGGTGGCGCTGCCGTTCAGCATCGTCCTGATCCTGATGGCGGTCTCGACCGGTAAGGAACTGGTCGGCACCCACGCCCAGCTCGTGCACGGCCGCCGCCGCAAGTTCGAGAAGTCGATCAAGGACGAGTTGCGCAAGGAGTTGACCGACCTGCGCACTCGTGGCCGGGAGTCGGACAAGCCACGCCGCTGACACCTGCGCCGAACGCAAACGCCTGGGGTATCGAGAAACGCCTACGTCATGACCAGGGCATTTCTCGATACCCAGCGCGTTTGTCCGTGGACCGTCCGTCGAACCAAGTGCGGTCACGCCGTGGCCCGGCTGGTTAGGGTGGCGGGGTGAGTCCAATGGCGAAGGGGGCCAATGTCGCCCTCACCCGTGAAGTGCCCGGTCTGAAGGGTGTCGTCATCGGCGTCGACTGGGACGCCGGAGCCGAGCGTTTCCTGCACGACAGCCTGACCCTGCTGACCGTGCTGTGCGGCAGCAATCGCAAGGCCCTCACCCAGGACCACGTCGTCCACTTCAACCAGATGGTCTCCTCCGACCTGTCGACCGCACATGTCGGACAAGCCAAGGGGGACGACGACGCACAGGTCGAGGTCGATTTGGCCGCAGTGCCGCAGGACGTCGAACGCATCGTCTTCGTGCTCTACGTCAACGAAGGCGGAGGCGGACGCCGTACGCTCGGTCAGCTGCGCAAGCTCGTCGTGCGAGTGTTGAACCTCGACGGCGGCGCCTCGCTGATCAGCACCAATGACCTCGTCCCCGGCCTGTCGGGAGAGACGGCGCTGTCGCTGGTCGAGCTCTACCGCCACGGCGGCGACTGGAAACTGCGCGTGCTCGGCGCCGGTTATTCGGACGGCCTCAAGGGCGTCGCCCGCGACTTCGGGGTGCACCTGTGAAAGGGGAGGACGCGCCCTTCCTGCGGGCGCGCCGCGCCGCGCCAGCTGCTTCAGCAGCACCGAGTGGGTCAGCGCCGAGCTCGTTGGCATCGAGCACGATGCAGTCGTCGTCGCCGGTCGCCGACTTCTTGAGCGGACGATCCACCCGACCAGGACGGGGTGCATCGTCCACACAGCAGCCGAGTTCGTCCGGCAATCCGCTCGACCTGGGTGCGTCCAGCGCTCCCGAGCAAAGTCCCGCGCCGCGTCCGCAGCAGCCGACCAGCTCGGGCGGTTCGCTCGACCTGGGTTCTTTCGGATCGCAGCAACCACGACAGTCGAGCAGCAGCCCACTCGACCTCGGCTCTTCCACCGCCGAGCAGAGTCAGGCGCCGCAGCGGTCGTCCGGCAACCCGCTCGATCTCGGCTCTTCCGGTGCCCCTGAGCAAACTCCCGCGCCAAGACAGTCCAGCAATCCGCTTGACCTCGGCACGTCCAGCGCGCCCGACCCCGCCCCCGCACCAAGGCAGGCGAGCAGCCCACTCGACCTCAGCCGTCCGTCGGCCCAGCCGCCGACGGGGGCGCAGGTGCAGCACAGCAGCTCAAACCCGCTCGACCTCAACGGCAACGGCAACCCGTCGCCGAAAACCCAGGGAAGGTACGCACCGCTGGTGTCCCACGAACTCGGCCTGCCCACCATCGAGCAGGAAGAACGCCGCATCCTCAGCGTTGATGACCCGGTCGTCCACCTGACCCGCATGCAGTCCAGCGGCGGGGCGCTGGAGTTCCAGGCCGCCACCGCCCAGCCCAACCAGTTGCTGCTCGGCTGTGCCTTCGAGACCTCCGATCAGCGCGAGAGCATGGTGCTGCCCGGCCTCCGTCCGCAAGGTCCTGATCCGTCGTCCCCGATCTTCCGGTCGACCCCGCAGGGCGTCACCGTCAATCTGCGCGCGATCACCGATGTTCTCCGGTTCTTCATCATCGGGTTGCCGCAGACCTCCGATCGATCGATGCCCGGCGGTACCTTGGTCATCGGCACGTACGGGGGCTCTCGCCTGGAAGTGGTGCTCGACACGTCCGCGACGTTCGGGGCCAAGGCCCTGGTCACGGGTTATGTCGTCGAAGGAAGAATTGTGCTGCGAGCGGAACACGACCCCTTCAGTGGAACGTTGCAGCAGGTGGCAGGCGTCTACGGCTACGACCAGATGACTTGGCGCGACCCGTTCACGCCACTGTTTTAGACCAGTAAAGCTAGACAGTTCACGCAGGCCGGGGGCCTGGGAAAGAAGGAAGAAACATGGCAGTCAGCCTCAGCAAGGGCGGCAACATCTCGTTGGCGAAGGCCGCACCGGGAATGACGAACGCGATCGTCGGTCTGGGCTGGAACCCGCGGACGACCGACGGCGCCGCCTTCGACCTCGACGCCTCGGCGCTGCTGTGCGGCGCTGACGGCAAGGTGCGCAGCGACGCCGACTTCGTCTTCTACAACAACCTCACCGGCGACAACGGCGCGGTCACCCACCAGGGCGACAACCGCACCGGCGAGGGCGATGGTGACGACGAGCAGATCCTGATCGATCTCACCCGCCTGTCCGCCGACGTCGAGAAGGTCGTCTTCGTCGCCTCGATCGACCAGGCCGACACCCGCGGCCAGAATTTCGGCCAGGTTTCGGACGCCTACATCCGCGTCTTCGACGCCGACGACCCGATGAACAACGACAAGGGCGTGCGCTTCGACCTCGGTGAGGACGCCTCCACCGAGACCGCACTCATCTTCGGCGAGCTCTACCGCAACGCCGGCGAGTGGAAGTTCCGCGCGATCGCGCAGGGCTACTCCAACGGACTGGGCGGGGTCATCACCGACTTCGGCCTGTCGGTCGGCTGATCCGACCGACTTGATCGCAGCCGCCTCAGACACCTGGGGCGGCTGTGACCTGCCTGCACCACTTCTTCACGAAAGCAGAAATGAAAGCTCTCCGACATTTCACCCCGGACCTGATCGTCGCGGCGATCGTCCTGATCGTCGCCTTCTTCTACGACGGCTGGGCCGCCGTCGTCCTCACCGCGATCCTGATCCTGGTGGAGATCGTCTTCTCCTTCGACAACGCGGCGGTCAACGCCAAGTACCTCGTACGCCTGAACGACTTCTGGCAGAAGATCTTCCTGACCATCGGCGTCCTGATCGCCGTGTTCGGTATGCGACTGGTCTTCCCGTTCCTGATCGTCACACTCACCGGCGGTGTCGGCCCCATCGAGGCCGTCCAGTTGGCTCTGGAGAAGGGCGACCCGGAGACCCCGGGCACCTACGGCTACATCCTCAACGAGGCACACCCGAGCATCGCCGCTTTCGGTGGCATGTTCCTGTTGCTGCTCTTCCTCGACTTCCTCTTCGACGAGCGCGACATCCTGTGGCTGAAGTGGATCGAGGGCCCGATGCAGAAGCTGGGCAAGCTCGACGTCCTGTCGGTGATCATCGCCGGCGTCTCGCTGCTGCTGGCCGCGGAGTTCCTCGCCGACACCCAGGCGATCAAGAACCAGGTGCTCTTCGCCGGTCTGCTCGGCATCGTCCTCTACCTCTCGGTCAACGGCCTCTCCTCGATGATGGAAGCCCGCGAGGAGGAGAAGGACCACGAGTTCGAAGAAGCCGAATCGCGCGGTGAAGTGGTCAAGCTCGCCGGTAAGGCCGCCTTCTCGATGTTCATGTTCTTGGAGGTGCTGGACGCCACGTTCAGCTTCGACGGCGTGATCGGTGCATTCGCGATCACCCCTGACCCGCTCATCATCATGATGGGTCTGGGTGTCGGTGCGCTCTGCGTCCGCTCCATGACGATCTACCTCGTGCGCGAAGGCACGCTCGCTGAATACCGCTTCCTCGAGCACGGCGCTCACTGGGCGATCGGTGCGCTCGCGATCATGCTGATCCTGACGATCAAGGCGCACCTGAGCGAGTTCATCATCGGCGGCATCGGCATCGCCTTCATCGGCGCGGCCTTCATCACCTCGGTGGTGGCCAACAAGAAGGACGACGAAACCGACGACGCCGGCCATCCGTTGGCCGAACAGGAAAGCTCTTACCAACCAACAGGACAGGGGCAGTAAACGATGGGCATCAACCTCAACAAGGGCCAGACCGTCAACCTCGCCAAGCAGGACGGCGGCCAGCTCTCGCGCGTACGCATGGGTCTGGGTTGGGACGTCAAGGTCGTCACCAAGAAGGGTCTGTTCGGCGGCACCAAGCAGGTGCAGCGCGACATCGACCTCGACGCATCGGCGCTGCTGATCGGCGGCGGTCGCGTGCTCGACATCGTCTACTTCGGCAACCTGCGCAGCCAGGACGGCTCCGTGCAGCACACCGGTGACAACCTCACCGGCGCTGGTGACGGTGACGACGAGTCGATCGTCGTCGACCTGCCGGCAGTGTCGGGTTCGGTCGAGCACATCGTGTTCGTCGTCAACTCCTTCTCCGGCGAAAACTTCACCGAGATCGACAACGCTTTCGTGCGCGTCGTCGACTCGAACGCCAATGACACCGAGCTGGCCCGCTTCCAGCTCACCGGCTCGGGCCCGCACACCGCGCTGGTCATGGCGAAGGTCTCGCGCCAGGGCAACGGCTGGGCGTTCACCGCCGTCGGCACCCCCGGCAACGGTCGCATCGCCCGTGAGCTGGAGCCGCTGGCGCTGCAGGCAATCTGAGGCGGTGGTCGCTGGGTGAGCCGGCGACCACCTCCCGAATACAACTCGCGGACGACGTGAGCACAGTTCGCGGATCAGTCGATCCGCGCACTGCTCGCGTCGTCCGCGACTTGTGTCGCCGCTACATTCGTCGGGTGCCCACCACCTGTGCGATCAGCCTCGACATCTGGGGCACGCTGCTGCGTAGCGACCCCTCCTTCAAGCCCGCCCGCAACGAGATGCTGCGCGCGGCCCTTGCGCCGTCCGTCTCGCCGGAGCGGTTCAACGAGGTGATGCGCAGCAGTGACCGGGAGGCCGACGAGATCTCGATGGCACGCGGCACGGACGTAGGTTTCGTCGAACGCACGACGCTCGCGCTCACCGCGCTCGACGTGCCCGCACAGCTCGACGCGTCCACGGTCGAGCGGTTGATGGCGCAGCAGGCTGAGCTCGCCCGCGCGCACCACCCGATCGCGCTCGACCCGCGTCTGCCCGACCTCGTCGCCGACTTCGGGCGGCGGATGCCGGTGGTGCTGACGTCCAACACCGGAATGCTGCCTGGTGTTCTCATGCGCGACCTGCTCGCGTCGGCCGGATTTCACGGTGACCTCGGCATGGTCTTCTCCAACGAGGTCGAGTGGGCCAAACCCGACCGGCGAATTTTCGAGATCAGTCTCACATTCGTCCAAGGAACCGCTGCGGAACCGTTTGCGTCATCTTGCGTTGTACACATCGGTGACAATCCCGTCGCCGATGTCGAAGGAGCCCGAGCTGCCGGCCTGAGTGCCGTGCTGGTCGAGCCTGATGGGGAGAGCACCGTGGCGGCCTTGGAGGCGCTGCGGTAGGCGCAGCCGCAGTCGCGGGTGCGACGGCACTGGGGAGACCACATGACCACCTGCGTGACGACCGCGACGCTGCACAGTCCGGTCGATGCCGTGCGCACTGACGACGGTTCCCTCTTCGACACCGACACCTACTCCCGCATGAAGCACGGGGACGCCGCTGCCATCGATTCGCTCGGGGCGAAGTTGGCCGCCGCGCTCGTGCAGCAGTGCCCGCACCTGCTCACCGACGCCGCGATCCCGACCTTGCCGGTGGCCTACCTGGCGGTGCGGCCCAGCTGCTGGTTCCTCGCCGACGCTGTGTTGTCGCGCGTCAATGCTGCTCGCGCCGAGCAGGGTCTTCAGCCCGGACGCATCGTGCAGGTGCGCAAGGATTCGGTGACCCACACCGATTACGCGGCTTCCACCCAGGCCGAGCGCGAGGCCGAACTGGCCCGCATCGGGTTCAGCCTGGCCGAGCCGATCGACGGCACCAACTGCGTCGTCATCGACGACGTGCGGGTGACCGGCCTCGCCGAGCGCACCGTGCTCGCCGCCCTCGAAGCAGCCGCCCCGGCCACCCTCGTCACGGCATACGTCGCTGTCTGCTCGCCCGAACTCGCCGCGTCCCCACACGTCGAATCGGCGCTCAACCACGCCACGATCACCTCGATCCTGCAGATGGTGCCGGCTGCTCGCGCCGGACGCTTCCACCTGACGATCCGTTTCCTGAAGCGGGCGCTGGCCTCACCCGAACTGCCCGAGTTCGTCGCCGAGGTGCCGAATGCACTGGTGCGCGAGATGTACGAAGGCGCGCTCGCCACTGGGCCTGAGTTCATCGCCGGTTATCCCGACGGCTTCGCAACGCTCCAGGCGGCGATCCAGCGGGAGGTCGCCCATGTCTGATCGCATCGCACTCCACACGCTCACCGCTGATTCGGGGCTGCCGAGCCTCGGCCTGGTCAACGCCGTCGACTACAGCCGGTTCAAGTACGGCGACGGACTGGCGTCCATCGCCTTCGGGCGCGGCCTGGCCGACGAGTTCCACCGCATCGTGCAGCCAGCCGCTGGCGAGCGGATCTTCGTAACCTCGTCCGGTTACGGGGCCGTGCCTCCCGCCGCGCGGTCGCTGGTGTCGCCGTTCGTCGCCCGCATGCGCCGCCTCGCGCCCGAGGTCACGCTCGAACCGTTGCGGGTGCACCGCCTCGGCGTCTCTCCCGGCGACTACGCCACCATGAGCGCTGACGAGCGGGAGCGCGCCGTCGGGGCGAAATCGATGCACGTCGATCCGCGGGTCGACGTCGCCGGCGCTCGCGTGATCGCGCTCGACGACATTCGCGTCACCGGCACCCACGAGGTCGCGATGGACGGCTGCCTCGCCGACGCAGGCGCCTCCTGGATCGACCACCTCTACGTCGTCGACGCCCACGCCGCGGCCGGACGTCCGACGCTGGAATCAGAGCTCAACGGCGTCGCTGCGTCGTCGGTGGACGACCTCCTGGCGATCGTTGAGTCGCCGCGTTTCGTGCCCAACGCCCGTCTGGCCAAGCGCATCGCGACCCTCGACGCGGACGAGCAGCGGCACTTCCTCGGCGCGGTCTCGCCCGAGGTGACGGCCTGGATTCTCGATGCGGTCGACCGCGACAAGCTCACCCAGGTGCCGGCATACGCCACCGGTGCGCGTCGGCTGCAGCTCGCCGCCGCCGGGCTTCGAGGGGTCACGGCGACGGCCTGAGCGGTCTCGACGTTCCGACCGGCCGATCACTCGGCCGATTGATACCACAGCGATACCGTCGTCCGATGGCGATGACTTTGCGGCTCAATGCCGACGACGAGCAGGCGCTCGCGGCATTGGCCGCTGCTGACGGAATCAGCAAGCACGAGGCGACGGTGCGAGCCATTCGAGAGGCCGCCGTCCGGCGTGGGCACGAAGCGCGAGTACGTGAGCTCTCGGGCCAAGGGAGGGAGCGGTACGCCGACCTGCTCGATCGTCTGGGGCGCTGACCGTGGAACACCTGACCATCGAGGATCTTCGCGCTGGTGGCCGACTTAGGCGTGGGGCCGGTGTGGACGTCGGACTGCTGGATTCAGCTGCCCACCGTCCTGCCGCTGGCCTTACCGGCAGCATGACCTTCATCTCGAGGTTTTCGGCACTCGGCTGGACGCGCACGGTGACGGGTATTTTCAGTCCGGCGACCCACCGGGTGGGTCTGGCTACTGCATAGTAGGGAGGCATGACCCGCGTACACGCCTTCACCGATGACGCCCTCGGCGAACTCGACGCGACCGGCGTCGCCGAAGCCATTGCCGCCGGCCGGATCAGTGCAGCCGAAGCGGTGGACGCCGCTATCACCCGCTGCGAACAGCTCAACCCCACGCTCGATGCGATCATGCGCGACGACTTCGCCCGCGCCCGCAGTCGCGCGACGCAGCACCGCGACGGTGCCTTCGCCGGCGTCCCGAGCGTCTTCAAGGACAACGTGCCGGTGGCGGGCCTGCCGATGACCGAGGGCTCGCAGGCCTTCCCGACCACGCCTGCGGCCAAGAACGGCGCGGTCGCGGCGCAATACCTGCGCACCGGCATCATCCCGATCGCGACGAGCACGATGCCGGAGTTCGGCTGGACATGTTCGACCGAGTCGCGCACCTTCACCACCCACAACCCTTGGCACACACGCGTTTCCGCTGGCGGATCGTCCGGCGGGTCGGCCGCCTTGGTGGCGGCGGGAGTCGTGCCGATCGCGCACGGCAACGACGGCGGCGGATCGGTACGCATCCCGGCCGCGGCATGCGGACTGGTCGGTCTCAAGCCCACTCGCGGACGCCTGCGCGCAGGTGAATCGGCCAAGATGCCGGTGCGCATCGTCAGCGATTCGGTGCTCACCCGAAGCGTGCGTGACACGGCCCGCTTCTATGCCGAGGCGGAGAAGATCTACCGCAACCGCACCTTGCCCGCCGTCGGGTTGGTCGACCACCCGCTCGAGCGCCGGTTGCGCATCGGCGTGATGCTCGATTCACCGGTCGCGCCGGCAACTGAACCGAGCATCCGCCGCGTGATCGAGCAGATGGCGAAAACGCTTGAGGCACTGGGACATTCGGTCGAGCCCTACACCGCACCCGTGCCGCAGTATTTCGCCGACGACTTCTCTGCTTACTGGCAGTTCCTGGCCTACATGGGCAGCCGTTTCGGTGAGCAGACCTTCGGCAAGGGTTTCGACGCGTCCAAGCTCGAACCGCTCACCATCGAACTGGCCAAGCGTGGCAAGGCGAAACTTCCGAAGGCGCCGCTGTTCATCGCCCGCTTGCTTGCCTCCAGCGCGGCCAGCCGGATGGCCTTCCGCCGCGGGCCGGACGTCGTGCTGTCTCCGGTGCTCACCGCGCCGACGCCTGAGTTGGGTTTCCTCGGTGCGGACGTCGACCCATCCGTCCACTTCGACCGCTTGCTCGATCTGGTGGGCTTCACCCCGCTCGCCAACGCCTCCGGTGCGCCCGCGCTGTCGCTGCCCGCGGGTCTCGACGATCGAGGCCTACCGGTCGGCGCGATGTTCTCCGCGACCCACGGCGCCGAGCGGCTGCTGCTGGAGCTGGCTCTGCAGATCGAGGAAGCCCAGCCCTTCCCGAGCATCACCGCGCTCGCTGGTTGATCCGAATCCCCCCAAAACCCAGCAGAATTCGCCCGTGACGCGCATCACGCACGTCCGAAGTTGACTTTGGTCTGACCACTTTCCTAGGGTCGGCAGCGGTCAAGAGACCCAGCGACAAGCCCTGGCTTGCTGGGCGGCAACCCTCACGAATGTGGCGGGGTGCTCCAGGAGGAGACCCGGTCCGACAACCGTCGGGCAAGCACATTTCACCGCTGCTTCGAGCGGCGGTCTTGCATTGAGAAGGACCCCGTCATGAGTGACTCCAACGCGCCCGAAAACACCCCGAACAACGACGAGATCCAGGCGCTGCCTGAGCGTCAGGGTTCGAACAAGGGCTTGAAGACCGCGCTGATCGCCGGAGGTGTCGTGGTCGCGCTCGGCCTGGGTGCGTTCGCGTTCACCCGCGGCGGCGATGACGACAGCAAGCTCACCACCGTCAAGATCGGCACCACCGAGGCCGCGGCGCCATACTGGCCGCCGTTCGTGAAGCTGGCCAAGGAGAACGGCATCAACCTCGAGGTGGTCAGCTTCTCCGACTACACCCAGGCCAACCCGGCGCTGGCGCAGAAGCAGCTTGACGTCAACCTGTTCCAGCACCTGCAGTTCCTCGCGAGCTACAACGTCAGTGACAAGCAGACGCTCACCCCGATCGGGTCGAGCGTGGTGGTGCCGTTGAGCCTCTACTCCAAGAAGCACACGCAGCTGTCGCAGGTGCCCCAGGGCGGCAAGGTCGCGATTCCGAACGACCCCACCAACCAGGCACGCGCGCTGCTGGTGCTGCAGCAGGCCGGCCTGTTGAAGTTGAAGAACGGGGGCAACACGCTCTCCACCCCGGCCGACATCCTCGCCTCGGAGTCGAAGGTTTCGGTCACGGCCGTGGACGCCGCGCAGACTGTGGCCGCGCTGCCGTCGGTGGACGCCTCGATCGTCAACAACAACTTCGCGCTCGACGCCAAGCTCGACCCGTCCAAGGCGCTCTTCGCCGACGACCCGGCCAAGCCCGCCGCCGAGCCGTACATCAACATCTTCGTCACCCGCGCGGCCGACAAGGACAACCCCACCTTCAAGAAGCTCGTGGAGCTCTACCACAAGCCGCAGGTGGAGTCGCAGGTCAAGGCGTCGTCCAAGAACACCGCTGTGCTGGTCACCAAGCCGGCCGCCGACTTGCAGCGCATCCTGGCCGACTTGGAGAAGAACCAGAAGTGAGCACCTCGCTTGCCAAGGGCACCGGGTCGACGTCGGAGGCGGCTGGGCCGATCATCCGGCTCGACTCGGTGCGCAAGGTTTTCACTCGTGGTGGTTCGACGGTCACGGCCCTGGACGACCTCAGTCTGCAGATCGGTCGCGGCGAGGTGTTCGCGGTCATCGGCTTCTCCGGTGCCGGTAAGAGCACGCTCGTCCGGTTGATCAACGCCTTGGAGACCCCGACCGAGGGCTCGGTCGTCGTTGATGACAACGACCTGACCTCGTTGAACGCCAAGCAGATTCGGGCGATCCGCTCCGGCATCGGCATGGTCTTCCAGCAGTTCAACCTGATGCGTTCGCGCACCGTCTACGGCAATGTCGCCTACCCGCTGGAGACGGCGGGTTGGAGCAAGCAGCAGATCAAGGAGCGGGTCACCGAACTGCTTCATTTCGTCGGACTCACCGAAAAGGCGTGGGCCTACCCGGACGAGCTCTCTGGTGGTCAGAAGCAGCGCATCGGCATCGCCCGTGCACTCGCGACGCGTCCGCCGATCCTGTTGGCTGATGAGTCGACGAGTGCCCTCGATCCCGACACCACGCGTGAGGTGCTCGCGTTGCTGCGCCGGGTCAACGAGGAGATGGGCGTGACGATCGTGGTGATCACGCACGAGATGGACGTCGTGCGCACCATCGCCGACCGCGTCGCAGTACTCGAAGGTGGCCGGCTGATCGAAACCGGCACCGTGCAGCAGGTCTTCACCGATCCGCAGCACCCGGGCACCCGCCGCCTGGTCGGCGCGACGCTCAGCAACATTCCGCAGGCCGACGACATCGCCCGGTTGCGCACCACCCACACCGGACGGCTGGCCACGGTCACCTTGCGCCACGAAGGCGGCCTCGGTGCAGTGCTCGGACGCGCGCAGGAGTTCGGCGTGCAGTTCGAGATCGTGCACGGCGGCGTGACCGTCACCAAGGGGGAGTCGCTCTCGACCTTCACCCTTGCGCTGCAGGGAGATTCGTCCGCCGTGGACGCCTTCCTGCGCGAACTCGAATCAGTTGGCAGCGTGGAGGAGGCAGCATGAACGGCACCGATTGGGCCACCCTGCGACCGGTCTACTTCGACAGCATCGGCCAGACGCTGCTGATGGTGCTGGTGACAATGGTGGTCGGCGGACTCCTCGGCCTCGGTCTCGGCGTCGCGCTCTACATCACCCGTCGCGGCGGCATCCTGGCGCAGGGCCCGGTCCACACCGCGCTCAACGTGCTGGTCAACCTGGTGCGTCCGATCCCGTTCATCATCTTCATGACCGCGGTCGGTCCGCTGACCCTGAAGGTGATGGGGACGACGGTCGGCACCACCGCCGCACTGTTCCCTCTGGTGCTCGCTGCCACCTTCGGCATTTCACGTCTGGTGGAGCAAAACCTCGTGACTGTCGACCCGGGCGTCATTGAAGCCGCGCACGCGATGGGTGCCAGCCCGTGGCGGATCATCCGTACTGTGCTGATCCCCGAAGCGCTCGGCCCGCTCATCCTCGGTTACACCTTCGCGCTCGTCGCGGTGGTCGACATGACGGCGGTCGCCGGAGCGATCGGCGGCGGTGGACTCGGCCAGTTCGCGATCACCTACGGCTACCAGCGCTTCAACTGGACGGTCACCTGGGTCGCGGTGCTGACCATTGTGGTGATGGTGCAGATCGCACAGTTCAGCGGTAACGCGTTGGCGCGCAAGGTTATGCGTCGCTGAGCAGGCCTGCCACGGGATCCTTCCAAGAAGGGGCCCCGGGCACCCCGATCGTGGACACGTGGTTCGGGTGGACCCTGGACCGCGACGGCCTGGGCCGGATCGTGCGGGAATACACCGGAGAAGGCGCAGGATTCGACGGCAGCAACCCGGGTGTCCCCGAGGTCGGTGATACCTCCCACCTACCGGTCGGTGAAGGGCTGGCGTACGACCGGCAATCACCTACACCCCACGGGGGCAGTTGGACAGGGTGGTTGACCGGACGGTGAACACCCCGGTCGGGTCGATCGACCCGGGCACCACTCCCGCGGACGCGCCGGGCATGTGCTGCCAGATCCGCGCGTACGCGTTCAACACTGATGGTGCCCGTACCAGCAAAACGGTCACGAACCACGCCAGCGGTGACTGCACCGGCGCAAGTCCGTCAGTGGGGACGGTGACGCGCTAGTATGACACAGCGAACCGGTTGCGAACGGTGCATGTCGAGGTCTTCCAGATGGACAGTGTGAGAACTTCCATCATCGGGAGACCTCGACCCTCAACCCGTCAGCGACGCGCTACCGCTTCCTACACCCTCGATTGTGAAGAGCCCCAAACAAGCGGCGAAAGGCTGGTGAGTATTCTGGCGAATAAGGCCCCCAGTGCTGCATGGGCAAAGAGAAACGGCCTTCCGCATCTTTCGGAGGCGCTCGGCTCAGCATGGAATCCGTTATCAAGCGTTCGATCGGCGATGGACTCGTGGCTTGCGAGTGAGGATTTGTTCGAATCAGAAGACGCTTCGTTTGATGCGCAGTTAGGTTGGGCGCTGACCGTAGGAGACTTCCAGTGGGCCGAACAGCTCATCGACGAGTCACCTGCGCCAACGCGCACAAGGGCGATTGCAAATCTGAAAAGCGCGAGGGGAGAACTTGCCGCTGCTGATAAACTTTTCCGCTCAGCCATCAACAATGGCGACACCGATGCATATGTGGACTTTGCAAATTCCCTGATGCATCGGGCGGAAGTGGACTTTCCGGCAGTCCGAACTCTCTTGATGCGGGCGATCGCTTTAGGGGACATCCTTGGGTGGGCTTCGCTATCGACCGCTTACTGGCTTGAGGGTGATGACGAGGCTGCGATGCAGAGCGCAATGGACGGCGTCGACGCCGGCTCAATTGGATCGCTCGTGAGATTAGCGTACGCGGCCTACGGTTTGGGCTACGTGCGAATCGCTATGGCGGCATCTCTTGACGCGCTTCAGCTGGGCGCCGAGGAGGCGCTTTTCCCCCTTGCATGCTGCATCAGCTTGCTAGGCGACTACGTCACATTGGGGTTGTTGGTCAACCTGATCAGGGGTCGAATTAACCCCGTTCTTGAGTCCGAAATATTGAGCGAGTTCCTCAAAGGCGACGCTGACGAGCCGGTTTAACGCCTTCGTCTGTAGCCATTGGTCAGTGGCGCAACATAAGCGTCGACTTCGCCGCGACAAGATCTTGCTCCGGTTGGAATTCGACGGCAACGTGGGGGAACTTCCGGGCGATCGGCACTGTCCGCCGCGTCGGACCGGTGAATAGGCTCGCTGGACGGAGCTTTCAGCGCGCGAACCGGGTTTGACCACCGACGACCGTCCGCAGCACATGCGCCTCCGCCGCTGCTTCGGGCGCCGCGATGATGTCGGTGTCGAGTGCGATGAAGTCGGCGCGCATGCCCGGCTCGAGGGTGCCGACGTCGTCCCAACCGGCGGCGTGGGCGGCACCTCGGGAATGTGCGGCGAGTGCCTCGATCATCGTGATGCGTTCATGCGGCTGCCACCCACCGGCCGGTGTTCCGTCGGGGCGCTGTCGGGTGACCGCTGCGTGTAGGGCGACGAGCGGGTTGGCGTCCTCCACCGGAGCGTCCGAACCGAACGCGAGCGGCACGCCGGCGTCCAGGGTGGAGCGCCAGCCGTACGACACGATGTCGTGACCGGCCAACAGGGTGTCGACGAGTCCGAAATCGCTGGTGCAGTGCACCGGTTGCATCGAAGCGACAATGCCGCGAGCGGCCATGCGCACCAGGTCGGTTCGCTGCAGATGCTGGGCGTGCTCGATACGCATCCGCAGGTCTGAACCGGTGGCGTCCAGCACGTGTTCGTAGGCGTCGATCACTTCGGTGGAGGCTCGGTCGCCGATCGCGTGAGTGGCCACCGCGATGCCTGCTCGCACGGCGAGCTCGCTGTAGACCCGCAACTGTTCGGGGGTGAGCGTGGGGACGCCGTGGTGGTCGGTGCCGGCGAAGGTGCTGGTCATGTGGCAGGTGTGCGAACCCAGCGCGCCGTCGGCGAAGAGCTTCAGCGGACCGACCCGCAGAAACGCGTCACCCTCGCCGGTGCGACGTCCCTGTTCAAGAGCGAGCGGCAAGTCTTCATGACGGATCGCCTTGCTCACCCGCAGCGGCAACTCGCCGCGTGAGTGCAGCGCGCGGAAGGCGGCGTGGGCGTCCTCGTGGTCGATGTCGGTGATGCCGGTCAGCCCCACCGCGAGCAGGTCATCGAGCGCCAGCGCCATGAGTCCGGGCAGTTCGTCGGCGTCGTCCGGGGCGATGTCGTAGAGAGGAGTGCAGGCCGTCTCGCGCAGCACCCCGGTGAGCTCGCCGTCAGCGTCCCGCTCCAGGCGACCACCGGCCGGATCAGTCGTGTCGCGGTCGTAACCGGCCAGGCGCAGCGCGGCGGAGTTGACCCACAACGAGTGGTAGTCGGCGCTCGCCAACGCCACCGGACGGTCGCCGGTGACGGCGTCGAGAGTGGAGCGGTGCGGCACGCGTCCGCCCCACAGGTTCGCGTCCCACGCGGCGCCCCAGAGGATGCCGGTGCCGGGGTGCTCAGCGAGGAACTCCCCGACCCTCCGAGCGGCCTCGTGCTCGTCGGCGCTACCGCGGACGTCCACCTCGGTGCGCATCCGCGCGAGGGACGCGGCGTGGATGTGGGCGTCGTGCAGACCCGGGACGACGAGCGCCCCGGGGAGCTGCTCGGTGCTCGAAATATCTTGCGCGGCAAGGGTTTCGGCGTCACCGGTCGCGACGATCATGTCGTCCTCGACCAGCAGACCCGTCACGAATTGCGAACCTGTCCAGATGCGCTCGGCGCGCCACAACGTCCTCACCGTGCCCAATGTATGGGTCAGGGCGGGTAAGTTTGCGCCGGGTCACAGCCCGTCACCCCGAAAGGCCCCCGATGTCCACGCAGCAACGCCTCCGCCGCACCCCGGCGCCGTGGTGGTTCGCGACGCTCGCGGCAATTCCGTTGGTGTTCGGCGTGATCGGTGCGCAGGCGTCCAAGAACTCCGTCGAGCAAGAGCTCACCCAGAACGCCGAGAAGGTGCTGCAGGGCATCGGCGCGGCAGGCGCATCGGCCAGCTTCGAGGGGCGCGATGCCACGGTCACCCCGGGCTCGATGGTCGACCCGTCGCGGGTGGAGCAGGCGATCGCCGACATGCCCGGCGTGCGCTCGGTCGTGGTGAAGGCGGCACCGTGACCTGGTTGACGCTGCAGACGATCGCGTGGTGCCTCGTCGGATTCTGTGTGGGTGCGCTGGCCGCGTGGTTGCTGGCGATGATGCTCTTCCCGCACGAGAACGATCCGGTGCAGGAGCCCTCCCCGGCCGCTGAACCCGACGCTGTCGCCGATGACGCCGAGCCGGTCGATGCCGGGCCTGAAAGCGCGGGTGAGCCCTCATGATGTGGCTGTTCTCGCAGGTATGGCTGTGGGTGCTGATCTGCTTCGTGCTCGGTTTTGCCGTGACGATGTTCGCAATGCTGGGTCCGGCGCAGCCGTTCGCCCGGCGTCCGCGGCCTGCGCGTTCTCGGGCAGTGCGGGACGAGGAGCCATCGCGGCGGCGCGCCGCAGTTGTGTCCGACGAGCGATCGCCCGACGAGACTGAGCGTGTGAGCGAGGCCGACGAGGTCGCCGCCACCGAACGTCCGCGCCGTCGCCGCCGTGTCTATGAGGTGGACGACGTCGAGGTCGAGCGCTGGGACGCCGGCCACGACTTCAGCCGCTGAACCCATGAAACTGCCCGCGTACGACGTGCCGACCACGCCGCTACGACGGCGCACACTGCTGCAGGAGACCACCCTCGTCCTGCTGCTCAGCCTCGGGGCGTCGGCCATCTACTCGGTGCTGTCGATCCTGCGGTCGCTCAGCGCGCAGGTGGCGCTCAACAAGCAGACCACCACCATGAACACCAGTCGCGCCCCCTCGGCGTGGCTCGACCTGGCCTATCAGCTCGTCGGCATCGGGCTCGGCATCGTCCCGGCTCTGCTGGTGATTCACCTGCTGACCCGCGAAATGGCGTCCGCCACCACCTGGCTCGGTCTGGACGGCCGCCGCAAAGGCCCCGACCTCGCGCTTGGCGCCGCGCTCGCGGCTGTGGTCGGCATCCCCGGACTCCTCTTCTACCTGGCCGCGCGGGCGATGGGCATCAACACGTCGCTGGCGACCTCGGGGCTCGGCGACCATTGGTGGACCGTGCCGGTGCTGATCCTCGCCGCCTTCGAGGCTGCGATCGTCGAAGAAGTCGTGATGATCGGCTATCTCTACACCCGCTGGACCCAGGCGGGCTGGTCGTGGACGCGGGTCTGGCTGACGTCGTCCGCCATCCGCGGCTGCTACCACCTCTACCAAGGCTTCGGCGGAATGATCGGCAACTTCGCCATGGGGCTGCTCTTTGGGCTGGTCTACCGCCGCACCAAACGAGTCATGCCGCTGGTGATCGCGCACGTGATTCTCGACATCGTCGCGTTCGTCGGCTACGCGCTGCTCAAGCCGCACGTCTCCTGGCTCTGACCTGAGTCGTGAACCTACTGCCTACTCGTGAACCTACTAAGTACAGCCAGTAGGTTCACGAGTAATCAGTAGGTTGACGGGTCGGGGAGGGCGCACGACAACACTTTCGCTGGACGATTTTCGCCAGCCGCCCCACAACGCCGAATCCCCGAACTAATGTCGGGCCATGACCAACCTTGCCTGCAACCTGCAGAAGACCGCGGCCGCCCACCCCGACCAGACCGCGTTGGTGCTCGGTGAGCATTCGCTGACCTACGGGCAGGTGACCGACGCCGCCGGACGCGTGGCAACCATGTTGCAGGACAAGGGGATCAAGCCGGGCGACCGAGTGGCGCTCTCGCTGCCCAATGTCTTCGACTTCCCGGTCATCTTCTTCGGTGCGCTGCAGGCGGGCGCCGTGGTGATCCCGATGAACCCGCTCTTCCGCCCGCGCGAGGTGGAGTACTACCTCAGCGACTCGGGCGCTTCGCTGATGTTCGGCATGGGCGGCGACGCCGCCACCGGCGCCGAGGCAGTGGGCGTGCCGTTCATCGAGGTGCCGATCCCGGCGGGGCTGAGCGGGACGCTGGCCGACTACGAGCCGAGCACCGAGTTCGTCGACCGTGACGACCAGGACACCGCGGTCATCCTCTACACCTCGGGCACCACCGGACGTCCCAAGGGCGCTGAGCTGACGCACTACTCGCTCAACATGAACCAGGAAGTCGTCGCCCGCACGCTGATGGACATCAAGCCCGACGACGTGATCATGGGCTGCCTGCCGCTCTTCCACGTCTTCGGTCTCACCTGTGGTCTGTCGACCGCTTTCGCCACCGGCGCCACCCTCGCGCTCGTGCCGCGCTTCGAGCCCGGCGCCGTGCTGGAGACGCTCGGCAAGGCGGGCGTCACGATCTTCCAGGGCGTGCCGACGATGTACCAGGCGCTGCTGGCCGCGACCGCCGACAAGGACGTCAACTTCCCGGCGCTGCGCGTGTGCGCCAGCGGTGGCTCGGCGATGCCGGTCGAGGTGATGAAGAAGTTCGAGCAGAAGTTCGGCTGCATCGTGCTGGAGGGCTACGGCCTGTCCGAGACCTCCCCGGTCGCCTCCTTCAACCACCCCAACGCCGAGCGCAAGGCCGGCTCGATCGGCACCCCGCTCGAAGGCGTCGAGATGCGTCTGGCGCAGGCCGACGGCTCCGACTCCCCGGCCGGTGAGATCGGCGAGATCGCGATCCGCGGACACCTGCTGATGAAGGGCTATTGGAAGCGTCCGGACGCCACCGCCGAAGCCATCCGCGACGGCTGGTTCTTCTCCGGCGACCTCGCCCGCGTCGACGACGACGGCTACTTCTTCATCGTCGACCGCAGCAAGGACATGATCATCCGCGGCGGTTACAACGTCTACCCGCGTGAAGTCGAGGAAGTGCTCTACGAGCACCCGGAGGTGGCCGAAGCTGCCGTCATCGGTGTGCCGCACGAGCACTACGGCGAAGAAGTGGTGGCCTACGTCGTCCGCGCGCCCGGCTCGCAACTGGAGCAGGAGGCGGTGCAGGACTTCGCCAAGGAGCGGCTCGCTGCGTACAAGTACCCGCGCGAAGTGCGCTTCATCGACGAACTGCCCAAGGGCGCAACCGGCAAGATCCTCAAGCGCGAACTGCGGGACGTCGCAGGAGCTTGAGCGTTGCCGATGACTGAACCCACGCAGAGCGACAACGACCTCGGCGCGCAGCTGCTGTCGGCCGTCGCGAAGATCAACCGCTGGGCCACCAAGCACTCCGAGCTGCCGATTCCGGCCGGGCAGGCGCGCCTGCTCAGCCTCGTCGAACAGCAGGGCAACGCGCGCATCGGCGAGCTGGCGCAGGCTGACCACTCCAGCCAGCCGACGATGACCGCGCAGGTGAAACGCCTTGAGCAGCAAGGACTCCTGGAGCGCACCGCCGACGAGGACGACGCCCGCGCCAGTCTCATCTCGCTCACCGACGCCGGCCGCGCGATGCTCGCCCGGGCCCGCCGAGCCCGCGGCGCTGCCATCGCCCCGGCGCTCGCGGAGCTGTCGGACGCCGACCGCGCCGTGCTCGTGCGCGCCAATGAGTTGTTGCGAGCGATTTCCGCCGAACCACCGACAGGTGGCTGAGGCTGTCGTTCGGTAGCTGAGCGCGTCCATAGGAAGTCCGCACGTCCTTCGGGGCGTGCGGACTTCAAGGCGACCGGACAGGGGACGCCGAGGGCAGGGACGACTCAGCGGGGCAACTTCTCGATGGTCAGCAAGACGGACGCAGCGGTCCACGCCAAGGGTGCAACAGCCGCGGCGGCGCCGGTCTCCAGCACCTTCTCCGGGTACGACCCGCCCACCGTGCGGTGTTCGCCGAGCCATTGGAGCAGGTCGGTCGCCCGGGCGGTCTGACCGGAGCGCACCAACGCGCTCGCAACCGTCGAGGTGGCGGGCGTCCAGCTGATGCCGTCGCGATGCCAGGTCGTACCCGGTGCGAGCCCACCGGCCGGACGCCGTAGCCGGGGTAGGTTGCCGACCAGCGACTGCAGGGCAAGCTCGTTCACCGCATCGCGGAACGGCGGCAACAAGAACGCAACGCCGATGTCCGGGTCACTGCGGCCGGGGTGCCGCGGGAATCCGTAGCGGCCGTAGGCGCTTGCGATGGTCTTGTCCAAGCGAGACAACGCAGTGCGGGCACGCTCAGCGCGTGTCTCATCGCCCAGGGCAGTGAGCAGCCGGACGGCTGATTCGAGTCCAGCTGACAACAATGCGCAGGTCGCCAGCGTGGGAGAGCGTTCGGAGACCTCCCAGAAATCCGGCGTCGCCGGTGGTAGCCCGGATGAGCTTCGCAGCGCGGCGAGCGTGCCATCCGTCCCGCGCACGATCAGGCTGCGCAGGGTCTGTATCTCGATCGCAGCGCGCTCCGAAGACAGTTGCGCCAGCACGCGATCGGCCGCCCACAGTGCCCAGCCGGTGCCGTCGAGTTGGCGCGGTCGGGCGTCCGGCGCCTCGGCGGTGCCGGGCCGGTAGCGCGCCTGGAACCAGCCGTCCGCGCCCTGCACCTGAGCCAGAAATCGCACAGTGCGCAATGCTGCGTCGACCTGCCCGGTGCGGGCCTGAGCTACTGCCACGACGGCTGCGTCGCGCGGCCAGGTGTATCGCCAGTGCGGGGTCCACGCCGCCACCGGACTCGGCAGACCGGCGCTGAGCACGTGGAGGTCCTGCAGCGCCGAGCGCGCGAATTCGGAGTGCGGGCCGGTGCGGGTCCAGGCGGGAGCATCGGCGAGCACGGCGTTTTCCTGGCCGATCAGCGCGGCGGCGTCGGGTGCCGACTGCACCACCCGACTGTCCTTGACCAGCAGGCTCAACTGCCCGGGCTGCACGACCTGACGGTCTTCGCCGTCAACCGGCGCGCCTTCGAGCGCGGGCCCCATCGCCACCGTCGCGGCGTACAGCGGGATGTGGCGCGGGCGAGTCGTAGGCCGCAGGGCCTGATACCCGAAGAGTCCGCCGGCGCCGGCAACCGTCGCGGCACACGCGCCCACGAAAGTCCGCCGACTCGCACCGCTCACCACATCGGCCAGCCTAGGCGCGGCTCGTCGCCTAGGCTGTTTCCCATGGGTTCCAAGCACCCCGCTGCACACGCCGAGGACGCGTTCAACGACGCGCTCGGTTGGGTGCTGGGCAAGCGCGGTTTCCGGACGCGGGTGCTCGCCTTCGCCGGCTACGGCTCGCCGCGTTTCGCGCGGGTCATGGGGCGAATCGTGTTGTCCCGCCATGATTCCGAAGAACTCATCGACCCGCTCAACGAGCAGTCCCGCCGCGGCATCCGCGCTTTTCTCGCCGCCCCGCAGGACGACCAACTGGTCACCGTCCAACTCGGCGACGCCCAGATCGAGGTGGTCTCCGATCGCGGCGGATACTTCGACGTCGTGCTCACCGACCACGGCCTCGCGTCGGGCTGGCATCACGCACGAATCACCTGCGGCGAGGCGCGTTCGACCGCGCCGATCCAGCTCATCTCCGACGAGATCCGCTTCGGCATCGTCAGCGACATCGACGACACCTGCCTGATCACCTCGTTGCCGCGGCCGATGATCGCCGCGTACAACACCTTCGTCCGAGTGGAAAACACCCGCCGCGTCGTCCCTGGAATGTCGGCGCTCTACCGCTCGCTGTTGGCGCACAACCCGGGGTCGCCGATGGTCTACCTCTCGACCGGCGCCTGGAACACCGCACCCAACCTCACCCGCTTCCTGCAGCGGCACGGCTTCCCCAATGGCGCTCTGCTGCTGACCGATTGGGGCGCCACCGAGACCTCGATCTTTCGCAGCGGACGCGAGCACAAGCGCACCCAGCTACGCCGCCTCGCAGACGAATTCCCGAACATCCGCTGGCTGCTGGTCGGGGACGACGGGCAGCACGACCCGGCCATCTACGACGAGTTCGCTGCTGACCACCCGGCCAATGTGCGAGCAATCGCGATCCGGCAGCTCACCGTCACCCAGCAGATGCTCTCGCACGGAACGCCGGTCTCGCGCGACGACGGCCGCGAGTCGCCCACGTTCAAGGCGGAGGGCGCCGACGGGTACGCGTTGTTCGAGCAGTTGGCGCAGCTGCGCACGCTCATGACCGGTAAGTCGCATGCCTGAGCTGCCCGAGGTCGAAGCGCTCGCCGGGTTCCTTCGGCAGCGCGTGGAAGGCGTCGCGGTGGCCGATGTCGAACTCGCCTCCTTCAACGTCCTGAAGACGTATTCGCCTGCGCCGCAAGCGTTGTGCGGGCTCTTCGTGACGGACGTCCGCCGACACGGCAAGTGGATCGACGTCGACGTCGACGGCCTGCACCTGGTCTTCCATCTCTCTCGCGCGGGTTGGTTGCGGTGGTACGACAAGGCGCCGGCCACGCGGTTGCGGCCCGGCAGCAAGACGCCGATCGCGTTGCGGGTCAGCTTCGAGGACGGCTCGGCCTTCGACCTGACCGAGCAGGGCACTCAGAAGCGGCTGGCGGCGTACATCGTCAAAGACCCTGTGGCGGAGATTCCGCAGATCGCATCCCTCGGTCCGGACGCGTTGTCGGACGACTTCACGGTGGAGAGCTTCGCGGCGTTGCTGGCTGGCAAGAAGGCGCAGATCAAGGGGGTGCTGCGCGACCAGTCGGTGATCGCGGGCGTGGGCAATGCCTACTCCGACGAGGTGCTGCACGTCGCCAAGATCTCGCCCTACGCCAAGGCCGATTCGCTTGACGCAGAAAAGGTTTCGCGGCTCTATGAGGCAATGAGAGACACGCTCAGCGGCGCGATCGAAGCGGCGTCCGGCAAGCCCGCGGCCGAACTCAAGGACGCCAAACGGGCCGGCATGCGGGTGCACGGCCGCACTGGGCAGGAGTGTCCGGAGTGCGGCGACGTGGTGCGAGAGGTGTCTTTCGCCGATCGCTCCATGCAGTACTGCGCCACCTGTCAGACCGGCGGCAAGCCGCTGGCCGACCGGCGCATGTCACGCCTGCTGAAGTAGACCGCCAAATCGGCGTGAGTTTGTGGGGTTCGCGACGCGTACGAACCCCACAAACTCACGCGGATTCGCCCGGTGGGCTCGTGCCCGGACCGCTCAGATGACGGTCGGCTCGCCGCCCTGATCGCTGACGATCTGCTTGCCCTCGAAGGCCCACTGCTTCATGCCGCCGGTTACGTTGACGACGTCGAAACCCTGGTGCTCCAGCCACTGGACGGCGCGCCCCGAACGGTTGCCCGAGCGGCAAATCACCGGCAGCGGGTCGCCGTCGGGCAGTTCGCCGAGGCGCTCGGGCAGTTCGCCGAGCGGAATGTGCACGGCGCCCGGCGCGTGTCCGGCGTCCCACTCGTCCTGCTCACGCACGTCCACCATGACGGCGTCGTCGGCGATCTCCTTGGGGTGCAGCTCTTCGCTCATGCGGCCAGTCTGGCAAACCGCGCGCTTCCTCGTGTCGTCCGGATCGCCCATCTCGAATGTTGGTGGGCGGCGGGCGCCACTACCATCGCCGGAATGAAGATCATGTCGATCCAGAGCTCGGTCGCCTACGGTCACGCCGGTAACTCCTCGGCGGTGTTCCCGCTGCAGCGCCTGGGGCACGAGGTGTGGCCGGTCTATACGGTGCACTTCAGCAATCACACCGGTTACGGCGAATGGCGCGGACCGGTCTTCGAGCCTGACACCGTGCGCGACGTGATCACCGGCATCGAGGAGCGGGGCGTGCTGCCCGAGTGTGACGCCGTGCTCTCGGGCTACATGGGTGCCGACACGATCGGTGAGGTGATCCTCGACGCCGCCGCGCGCGTGAAGGCCGCCAACCCCAAGGCGATCTACTGCGCCGACCCGGTGATGGGGGATGTCGGTCGCGGCTTCTTCGTGCGCCCGGGCATTCCGGAGTTCATGCGCGACCAGGTGGTGCCGGCGGCCGACGTCATCACGCCCAACCAGTTCGAGCTGGAGTTCTTGACCGGTCGCACCATCGCCTCGGTCAAGGACGTGCTGGACGCCGCTCAGGACATCCGCGCCCGCGGACCGGAAACGGTGCTGGTCACCTCGGTGCAGACCGACGAGACGCCGGCTGATTCGGTGCAACTCGCGGTCGTCAACGGCGAGGGTGCGTGGATCGTCACCACTCCGCTGCTGCCGATGTACGTCGTCGGCGCCGGTGATGCCACTACCGCGATCTTCCTGGCACACCTGCTCACCGAGTCGGCCCCGGAAGCGCTTGCGGCGACGGCGGATTCGGTGTTCGGGATCATGGAGACCACGCACGCCTCCGGCGCTCGCGAGATCCAGATCGTCGGCTCGCAGGAGCAGATCGCCCACCCGAGCGGACGCTTCGAGGTCACCCGCCTCGCGTGAGACTACCTGCCGGAAACTGCTGACCGGCGGATTCTGTTGAGGGTGTCGGCGGGGCGTGGAAAGGTCGGCGTATGACCGCCTACGTCGCGTTGCTGCGCGGAATCATGCCGTCCAACCCGAACATGAAGAACGACAAGCTCCGGGCGGTGTTCGAGCGGCTCGGGTATGAGCGGGTGGGTTCGGTGCTCGCCAGTGGCAACATCGTGTTCCACACCGATGATCCGGCCGGGCCGGCCATGGAGCTGGCGATCCAGCACGCGCTGCGCAGCACGCTCGGCATCGACGGCGGCACGATCGTGCGATCGCTGGACGAACTGCTTGAGCTCATGGAGTCCGACCCGTTCGCGGGCCTCACCCATGGCCGCGGCAGCTATCTCATCGCGACCTTCGTCAAGGATGGCGCACCGGCTCCGGGCAAGCTTCCGGACGACCCTGATCCACGGACGAAGGTCATCGGCTTCGACCCGGCGGCGCGGGCGTTTCTCACCGTGGTCGACAACAGCGAGCCGGGGCGGACGCCGGAGTTCATGCGGTGGCTGGAGAAGACCTACGGCAAGAACATCACCACCCGCACCTGGCTGACCATCGAGAAGGTCGTGCAGAAGTTGCAGGCGTGACGGTCGGCTGAGCAGGTCGATCGCGCCGACTAAGGGTGTCTATCAAAAAGTGAATAGACGCCGATCATCAGTGATCATCAGAGCGGGCGGGCCATCGCGACGTCGTCTTCATCGCCCCAGCTGAACCTCAACCCGCCGACAACCCGGCCGGTCTCGCGGTAGCCGAAACGCTCGTAGAAGCTCTCCAGTCCGGTGCCTCCGCGGTAGCCGATCTCGCAGATCTCCACTCCGTCGCGGCGCGCCACACCATGCAACGCGCCCATGAGTAGGGCGCCGAGGTTGCGGCCGCGAAGGTCTGGGTCGGTCATGACCCGGTAGAGCGTGGCGCGGTGCGCAGTCGAAAACCACGTGCCGCGCTGCACGACGCCGAAGCCCAGCAGGTCGCCGATCTGGGTGGCGTCCGACCAGGTGTCGTGGTTCGGCGCGTGAAGTCGCACCAGAGTGGCGCCATCCGCTGCGAGATGTGCGTCGAGCACTCGCCTCACCTCGTCGACGGGCGCTTCGCCCTCCCAGCCCACCGCACCACCGTCGGCGTTGACCCGGCACCAGAGGTCGAGCACCTCCTCGTACGCCTCGCCGATGCCGAGGCGGATGACTGGGCTCTCGAAGAGCAGATTGTCCGGCTCGTCGGACGGGTCGTGCGGCATGCGGAAAGGGCCGAGCCCGATCATGCCGGCGCGCTGGATCGTGCGCAGAGAAGGGATGTTGCGCGGTGCGATGCGCGAGGTCACAGGCAACTGCGGCAGCCACTCCAGCGCGAATGCCGTTGCAGCGGAGGCGATCTCGCGGCCGTAGCCACGACCTCGGGCCGCCCGGTCGAGGCGATAGTAGAGATTCAGGTGCGGGTGATTCTGGTAGTTCATGTGCCGCAGCCCACCGATGCCCACCGGCACCCCGTCATGCTCGGCGATCCAGTAGCTGAGGCCGTCCGCTTCCCAGCCCTCGTGCCACAGCTGCAGCGACTCCGACGCCTCGTCGGGCGTACGAGGCGACTCCGCCATGAGCTCATAACCCTCGGCGTCCGTGTGCCACTTCAAGATTCGCGGGTCGGTCGTATCAGCCGCCGTGATCGGACGCAGGACGAGGCTCTTGGTGCGGACGGTCGACGGAGCGTTCAGGTGCGGTTGTTTCGGCTCGCTGCTCACCGGTCGATCCTGTCACTCGCGGGTCAGGTTTGCGGAGTGGATATTGCGTCGAGCACTCGGGGCCGCGATGGCGCTCATCTGGACGTGTTCGGCCGCTGGATCGCGGCGCTGCGAGGCTTCCTGCGCGGCTGATTGCATCGACTAGTTGAGACTAGCGTTCTGACTAGATCTACTTAGAGAGTCCGATCAACTCGAACACAGCGTTCTCGTCGGGGGCGCGTGCCACGATGGCCGTCGTGGATCGACAGCTTCGATGAACCCGATCAGTCGGGCGTGGCAATGGCAGAAGGCGCAGATGGCCGAGGGTGGTCAGTATGCGCCGCACATCGCGATGCGCGGCCTCGGCGCAATGCTGCTGATCGACGTCGCGATTCCGGTCGGCGCCTATTACGCCGCACGCGCGGCCGGTGCGACGCAGACGATCGCGTTGCTGCTGGCGACCATCGCCTCGGCCATCCGCAACATCCAAGTGATCGCGAAGCAGCGCGAGGTCGACGGCTTCGCGGCATTCATGTTCGTGCTGCTGACCGCCGGACTCATCGCCTCTTTCTGGACCGGCGACGCCCGCTTCATGCTGCTCAAGGGCGCGATCGGCGGAGGGCTGGCCGGCCTGGCCTTCACCGGCTCGGCGCTGATCAGACGTCCGCTCACCTACCAGGTCGCCAAGCGCATCGCGGGTAATGATCAGCATTCTCGCGCCGATCTGCAGCGCGGTTGGGACGAATCACTCGCCTTCCGCCGCGGGATGTACCTGATGACTTTCGCGTGGGGCTTCGGGCTCATCTTCGACGCGATCCTCTCGGTGGTGATCATCCTGACGATGTCGATCGATGCCTCGGTGCTGGCGACGACCGTGCTGAAAGTCGCCACCTTCGCCCTGCTCGGGGTGTGGAATGCGTGGTTCGTCGAGTACTCGCGCAAGCTCGCGAGGCGGCATGGTCACCTCGAGCCGGTGGCCACAGCGGTGGTAGGCGAGCGACGTGAAGACATCGATGTGACACGCTAGCCAAATATCGGGAACTCCGTAGATTCGCGCATACAATGCTCGACCATGGACCCGATCCGAAACCCCTATGCACCCGGCGCCGGCCAGCGTCCGCCGGAGCTGGCCGGCCGTGACGAGCAACTCGACCAGTTCAAAGTGGTGTTGCAGCGCGTCGCCCGTGGACGCCCGGAGCGCTCGATCGTGCTGACCGGCCTGCGCGGTGTCGGTAAGACGGTGCTGCTCAACGCTCTTCGCTCAGAGGCGGTGCGTGCCAAGTGGGGCACGGGCAAGTTCGAGGCCCGGCCCGATCAGCGACTGCGCCGGCCGCTGTCCAGTGCGCTGCACCAAGCCGTGCGTGAACTCGGCCACCAGCAAGCGGACGACGTCGACCACGTGCTCGGCGTCATCAAGGCGTTCGCCCAGCGGGACGCTGCGCCCAACGCGAAGCTGCGCGACAAGTGGAGCCCTGGCATCGACGTCCCGGCCGTGAACGGACGTGCCGACTCCGGCGACATCGAGATCGACCTCGTCGAATTGCTCTCGGACGCAGGCGGATTGGCCGCCGACATGGGGCGCGGCATCGGCATCTTCATCGACGAGATGCAAGACCTCCACCCCGAGGACATCTCGGCACTGTGCGCCGCATGCCACGAGATCAGCCAGTCGGGGCTGCCGGTGATCGTCGTCGGTGCCGGCCTGCCCCACCTGCCGGCGGTGCTGTCTGCGTCCAAGTCGTACTCGGAGCGGCTCTTCCGCTACGCCCGCATCGACCGCCTGCCGATCGACGCTGCGAACCGCGCTTTGCAGGGCCCCGCGGAGGACGAGGACGCCGCCTTCGAGGACGCCGCGCTCGCCGCGATGTACGAGGTCACCGGCGGTTATCCCTACTTCATCCAGGCCTACGGCCAGGTGGTGTGGGAGTTGGCGCCGAAGTCACCGATCACTGCCGCCGATGTCGCGGTCGCGGCGCCGCAGGCCGAGGCCGACCTCGCCGTCGGCTTCTTCGGTTCCCGCTACGAACGCGCGACGCCGGGGGAGCGGGAGTACTTACGCGCGATGGCCGAGGCAGGCGGCCGGCTGCCCGACGCCGAGAAGGACGATGTCGGCTCGGTGTTGACCTCCGATGTTGCCGACGTGCTCGGCCGTAAACCCCAGTCTCTTTCTCCCGCGCGGGATGCGCTGCTGAAGAAGGGGTTGGTCTACTCCAACGAACGCGGACGCGTCGCGTTCACCGTGCCGCACTTCGGGAAGTACTTGCGCAGCGTGAGTTGAGGCAAACTGCGCCTTGGTTGCATCAGTGCATCAAACAGATGATGCTATGATGCACGAATGGCACGTACCACTGTGACGCTGGAGTCGGACGTCGAGGCGATGATCGCGCGACTGATGGCTGAGCGTGGTATCTCCTTCAAGGAAGCCCTGAACCAGGCGGTTCGTCGCGGACTGTCGTCGGGTGTTCGGGCCGATTTCGTCATGCCCAGCTTCGACATGGGCTCGCCACTCGTCGACCTCACCCACGCCTCGCGTATCGCCGGCGAACTCGAGGACGAGGAAATCGTCCGGGAGTTGCGCGTCGGCCGATGAAGATCGTCGACACGAATGTCCTCTTGTATGCGGTCAATGCCGGATCTGCGCCTCACAGTGCGTGTCGCGCGTGGCTGATCGATGCACTAGAGGGCGCCGAAGGAGTCGGTTTGCCCTGGGTGAGTCTGCTGGGGTTTATCCGCATTTCGACCAACCCGCGGATCTTTGAGCACCCGCTGACATCTGCCCAGGCAACCGACCTCGTTCAGGCCTGGCTTGCACAGCCGAGCGCACTCACGCCCGAGCCGACGCCCCGGCACGCGTCAATCCTGGCTGGCCTCGTGGCGCCGTCAGGCGTCGCCGGAAACCTCACGACCGATGCGCATCTTGCGGCGCTCGCGCTCGAGTACGACGCCGAGGTCGTGACGATGGACCGTGATTTCGAGCGGTTCGGCGTGCGTGTCGTCGTCCCCGGCAGACTCTGAGGCAGTCCGCCGTGCGCGAGGCTGTGGTCACTTCGCGTTGTCGGCGCCGGGTAATAGAAAGTCGGCATGACAAGTGCAACTCTCGACAGTGAGCTCACCGACCCGTTTTACCTTGAGTACGACAAGGGCGGCCGAGCGTGGCTTTCGCGGGCATGGTCCGTGCTGCGTCAGGCCGGCGTCGTACCGGTGACGGTCACCGAGGAGTCGGGCAACTACGTCGATCACTTCGTCACTCTGGCGGCGACTGCGCATGTGGCAAACCTCGTCTTCGCGCAGCACGACGGAGACCTCGCACCGTACGTACTGGTCGGGGATCGACCGTTGCTGACTGAGATCGAGCTCGGCCGCGTCGCAGAGCAGATGGGCGTCTACGCGGAGAGTTGGCCGGAGGAGGTTGGGGATTTGTCCAGGGCCGTCATCGAGGCTCGCGCCCGCCCGGTGGCTCGGAGTCTCGCCGGCGAACTCGGACACAGCCTCCTTTTTGCGGAGCTGTGGGCACGGCGCCTCCCCGACGCCAGCTACCCGCTGAGTAACGACGTCCTCGATGACATCCTGAACTCGCCGACGCCTGACAGTGCAGCTGCGTTCGAGGGACTTGGTGTCTACCTCGCGAGCTGACCGCACCGTCAGCCAGCGTCACGAACTGGGTGTCGGAACGGGAGGTAGAGCTCCCGCTCTGACACCCAACTCACGGGTACACACCCAACTCGGACGGAGGTGCTCACCTCGTGCACATCACCGCAGCCGCGCGACCGCGCCGCGATGCGACACCGCGTAGCGTCGGAGGCGTGAGCATTCCGAAGGACTTCGACGGGCTGATCGACATCCATTGCCACGGAGCAGTGGGCGAGCAGTTCGGAGTGACCGCCGACGGCAGTGCGAAGGCGGCGGCGTACCACCGGTCGCGCGGGTCCGACCGCGTGATCGCGAGTCTGGTCTCCCGCTCCGACGACACCCTGCGACAGCAGGTGCAGACCCTTGCTCCGCTGGTGGCGGACGGCACAATCGCCGGAATCCACCTCGAAGGCCCGTACCTCTCGCACGAGCGCCGCGGTGCCCACGATCCGCAGGCGCTGCGCGATCCCGACCCCGCATTCATCGAACAGCTCGTAGCGCTCGTCGACGCAGCGGGCGTGCCGAATGCCCTGCGGCACATGACTTTTGCACCTGAGCGCGCCGGTTCAGAGGAGTTGATCCGGACGCTCGCCGAGCACGACATCCGTCCCGCGATCGGCCACACCGACGCGTCCGCAGACGTCGTCCGGTGGGCGATCGACCAAGTGAACTCCGCGACCGGACGGCCGGCGCTGATCACGCACCTGTTCAACGGGATGTCGGCCTTCCACCATCGCGCTGGTGGCCCGGCCGCGGCCGCCCTCGCAGCAGCTGCTCGGGGCGAGGCGTACGTCGAACTCATCGGCGACGGCGTCCACCTCAGCGCGGACGTCGTCCGCATGGTCTTCGAGACGATCGGCCCTGATCAGATTGTGTTGGTCTCCGACGCGATGTCGGCCGCCGGCCTGGGTGACGGCAGCTATCGGCTGGGCACGCTCGACGTCGAGGTGCGGGGCGACACGGCCCGATTGGTGGAGGGCGGAGCGATCGCGGGCTCCACCTCGACCCTCGCCGACGTGGTGCGGTGGTGCATCGACGTGGCCGGCATCGACGAGGACGACGCGTTGCGATCAGCGACGACCACTCCCGCCAAGGCCATCGGGCTCGGCTGACTCAGCCCAGCGGGTCGGCGAGGTGCCAACCGCGAGCCAGAAGCGCGTCGATCGCAGCGACCGCGTCGGCCAACCGCTGCGTCCGCGAACCAGGCACCTCGATCCACGGCACACCGGACGCTCGCACCACCTCACGAAACCGCTGCTGCATGTCATGACGCAGGTGCTCACCATCGCGAAGCCCGTCCTGCACGAACGGGATCTCGTCGCCGGACAGCACGTACAGATCGGGCTGCCACGCCTTCGCGCGCGCGACGACGGTCGCGCTCGCGGTGCCGACGTAGCGCTCGTGCCAGATCGTTGTCGCCAGCACGTCGGTGTCGGAGATCATCAACGGGCGAGGTGATTGCCGTATCGCCTCGACCTCCTGCCGCTGATGTTCCACCGCGATGAGGTCGAATTCCTCAGTGCTCCAGGGTGATTCAAGGCCACCCGGGCGGTCGAGCGTCCACTGACGTCCGTACTCCGGCACGACCGGAACCCGGTAGTGGTCGCCGAGCGCGGTGGCGAGCGTCGTCGTCCCGGTGGACTCGGCGCCCAGCACCACCACTCGCCGGCAGAACCATTGCCGTACCGCCGTGGGCAGCGCCCACCACATGCCCGGGACGTCTGCTCGCACGGCTGTGCCCGAGACCGGCGTCGCCACCCGGCCCGGATCGACCTGACACCACTGCGCGTCCAGCCGCCTGGCGAGTTCGGCGCCGTAGTCGTCACTGGTGAAGACGGCGTCCACGGATGTATCGAGCAGACTCTCGATCACCTGCATGTGGGCATCCCACACCGCGGGGCTGTCGTAGTCGACCTGCACCTCGTCCATGCCGGCGACGACATGCACCTCGGGATGCTCGGCTCGGATCCATGCGGCGCGCACGTCCATCGGAATCGACTCCACCGAACTCGCAAGCACCTGCACCGTAACGCGCTCACACGCCGCACTCGCTGCGCGGACCAACTGCTGATGTCCGGCGTGGAAGGGGTAGAACTTTCCGAGCACAATCCCGTGGGCGAAGCGCTTCATGCCGACACCAGGTCGTTGTGCACCGGCTGGGTGGCGTTGGCGTCACCGGCGGCCCGGCGCCACTGCACCAGGCCGATGATGCACATAACCAGGAAGCCGGCGTAGAGCACCGAGGTCAGGTAGAGTCCCTTGTGCGCGTACAGCCAGATGTAGAGGACGTCCGCGGCGATCCACAGCAGCCAGTTGCCGATCCACTTGCGGTTCAACATGATCTGCGCACCCAGGCTGAGGGCCGTGGTGCTGGCGTCGCCCACCGGCACGGTGGAATCTGTGTGGCTGGTCAGCAGTGCGTAGACGACGAAGGTAGCCACGGCGACGAAGGCGAGCACGGCCGCCCACCCCCACGCGGGAGTGCTCCGGACGACCAGTGCGCTGCGGTTCTCACCCCCGTGCAACCACCAGTACCAACCGAGACCGCCGAGCACGAGGTAGACCACCTGGAGCCAGGCGTCCGCGTAGAGCCCGGCCTGCATGAACAGCACCCAGAAGAAGATGTTGTTGGCGATGCCGACGGGGAAGTTCCAGATGTTGCGGCGCACCACCAGCCACACGCACAGCGCGCCGGTGACGAAACCTGCGATCTCAGTCCAGTACATGGCCATCATCTCCTAAGTTGTCGCTACGACAAGAAAAGCGTTTCTCGCTCTCTAATGTCAAGTTGACTAATAAAGGGCCACTGAGGTTCCACGCCACTGTGGAAGGCGCTGCGGGAGGCGAGAGTTACACCGTTGTAGTTTTGTCCACACCTGTGAACAATCCTGTGGATATCTCTGCCCATCCCAGATCCCCCACGGGCCGGTGGCGGCCATTAGGTTGAGCCGATGGAGCGCCACGAGGTCAGTTACGAGCAGGGCGATGAAGAACGCGGCGAGTCGCCCGGTGAACGGCTCGACCGCAACTGGAACGAGCTGCTCCAGGAGCTACGCGTCACCCAGACCGGCATCCAGATCCTCTTCGCGTTCCTGCTGATCCTGCCCTTCCAGGCGCGCTTCGACATCCTCGAAGCCCGACAGCTCGACCTCTACGTTGCGATCATCGGCCTGATCACCGCGGCCACGCTGTGCATCATCAGCCCGGTGATCATCCACCGGCTGTTGTTCCGGCGGCGCGCCAAGGACGTGCTGGTCACCTCGTCCAACTGGCTGGCCGTCATCGGCCTGGTGCTCTTCGGGCTCGCTCTCGTGTGTGCGATCGGACTGATTGTCGATGTCGTGGCCGGCAAGACGGCCGGCTTCGTCGCGGCGGGTCTGTGCGGCGTTGTGATCGTGGCGCTCTGGGTGGTGCTGCCAGCGGTTCTGATCCGCCGAAGCTCCGGCGAATACTCCTGACGCTCAACGGTTGTCGCGCCGCCGCCGACGGGGTGATCAGGCTCGGAAGCCCGTGAGGTTGTTACGCAACCAGCCCATGATGCGCGGCAACTCCGGTTCGATGATCTCCACCCGGCGCGGCGAAGTGCTCCGCAGCTTCGCTAGCCCTGCTCGCCGTCCATGTCGAGCGGGGCCCAGGTGCCGGGGAGGTCCCAGGGCTTGTCCAGCGACGACCACTCGTCCGCGTGCATCGGGTTACCGAAGGTGCCTTGTAGCTGGGCGGGCGCCTGCGGGTACGGCATGAACGAGATGAGCGAGTTGGGCACGAGCGGCCACAGGCGGATGAACGCCGTACGCATCCGCTCCGGCTCCGAGCCGTGATAGAGCTTCATGACGTTGACCGCCTTGGCGAGGGAGCGATCCCGCAGACACGACACGATCAGGTAGTGCAGATCGCGGGGGAGGCCTGCCCCCACCGGGTCGTCGACCATGTGGTCTGCGGCGTAGCCCTCCGGCCGCCAATTGACATGCACCGACACATTGAGCGCAGCCTCCAGCGCCGCGTGGTCGCCCAGGTCGATCTCGCGCAGGTGGCCGCGCTCGACCAGCCGGTGGTAGATCGGCTCCGCGTCCGTGACCCACTCGTTCGCCTGCGCGATGAGTTCCTGCGGCGAGAGCATCACCTCCGCCGCGCTCCACACGGTGAGTTCGTCCTCGCTGAGCCGGGGGAGCGTGCCGGTGTCAGGCGGGATGTAGTAGCTGTGCTGGCCCATCGGCAGCACCACGATCTGGCTCCCCGCCTGCGACACCGGTGAGGTCCACGGGACGGCGGTGGGCAGCGTTTGGTCTTCGTGTTCTTCCGGAGCCGTCTCCTCCGGAACCGGCGCAGATTGTGGAGCCGGTTCAGCTTCCGCAGCTGGCGCAGGTGCCGGAGCCGGGTCGGCAGCGTCCGTCTCGGCGGCGGACGCTTCTGCCGGTTTGTCGGGCTTGCGCGGGTCGCCGAAGCGGGCGATGAAGTCGTCGCTGACGTCATCGTCGTCCCCGGGCGTTCGCACCTTGACCGGATCGCCGAGATCGGGCGCCGCCGCCGCTGGTGGGGTTTCCTGCGGGAGCGGCTCGGCGGCGACTGGAGACGGTGAGGTGTTGGTGGCATCAACCGGCGGGGCCGAAACCGGGTCGTCAACGAGACGGGCAGCGCGAGCCAGCCGTCGCCGTTCGTCCGTGCTGGTGTGGAGTCGCTCGGCTGAGGAGACCTCGTCCATCGGCCGCAGTTCACCGGCGACCTCGTAGGTGACTCGGTTGTGCTCAGGATCGGGCTCGTGATCGAGGTAGGCCACACGCTTGGCGACGAGTCTTTGCACGATCGCGAGAAGGCGGCGCAGACCGGCACTCGTTGCCCCGAAACCGAGGTGATGCGCGGCGTCTAACAACGTGGGCGCGGTAGGTGCATCCCGCCAGACCGCGAATTCTTCGCCTGGGAGTTCGATGAGCTCGGGATTCTTGTACGTGCCCAGCCAGTGTCGTCCGGGCACGTAGGTGTATCCGCCGAGCAGCGCGTCCAAGCGGTGAGTTGCAGCAAACCGGATGATCTCGGCGTCCCCGATGGGCTCGATGACCACGCCAGATTCCATGAGCCGATGGAGTGCAGCGTCCGGGTCGTTCGCGCCGATCTTCGCGGCGTACTTGAGCACCGTCTTGCGATCGAAGCGCAACCGGCCGAGCTTGCTGGCGCCGTGGGCAGCCGTCCAGGTGAGCAGCTCCGCGCGCGGCAAGCGGTGCTCGAAGTGCCCGGTTCGCACAAAGACATCGGTCGAGCCGCTCATCCCGTCGCGTGGACCACCGGCGTACCCGACGGCGAACAACCCGGCGCTGTTGGTGTCGCCATCGGAAGCGACGGTCGAGGGGTCGATCTGCTCGGCGGGCCTGACGACCGGTTCGTCCAGATAGGCGGCTGAGGCGTGGAGCAGGAAACTGACCGCGATCGTGAGGCGGACGCCGACATCTTTGGTGGGCACCCCGCGGTCATCCATCGCCGCAGCGATGGGCTCGATCCGGTGCATCACCACATCGCGCAGGTCGCCGAACCGCGGGCTGTGCACGAACATCTCCCGGACGCCGGTAGTGATCCCGGTTGTCGCGTCACCGGATGCGACGAGTGCGAAGACGCCCTTCCCGCGCAGTTCGGCGCTGACCGTCTGCAATGGAACGAGCCGGTGATGCAACAGGAAGTTTCGTCGGTCGCGGGGATCCATCGCGCAGAAGGTGGTGGCCACACCGTGGCTGCGCAGCTCGCTGAACTGCTGAGCGGTCGGCGGGGGCGCGATTTCGACGCCGGCGACGGTGTACCAGCACAGCGGGAGCATGTCGGCCCCGGTATGCAGGGCCAGCCACAGATGCGCGAGGTCGGGCGGCAGCATGACGTCCCGTGGTCCCCGTCGCACGTGGAACCTGGCCTGCCCGGCCTGCCGAACCCAACCGATCGGACGCCCCAGCGGTACGACTGCTTCGGTGGTCGCGGAGTGCTGCTCGCTCATGAATTCCCCTCGTCGTCACCTTCCCCGCTCATCACGTTAACCACTGCAACAGCGCGCATGGGGCGCCGAACGGCGTCCGATTCGCACCGCATGCGTCGGTGGCCATAGCGCGAGAATGATCGATGGAGCGGCCAGTCGGGCTACTGTCGAAGAATGAGTCGTTTCCCCGATGTGCCGGTCACGGAGCTTTCCGATGACGCCGTCTTCCTCGACATCCGCGAGCAGCACGAGTGGGACGCCGGCCACGCACCGAACGCCGTCCACATCCCGCTCGGCGAACTTCCGATGCGCCTGGACGAGGTGAAGGAGCTGGCTGGCGACGGTCAGTTGATCGTTACTTGCAAGGGCGGCGGACGAGTGCGCCGCACGCTGCCGTCCCTGGCCGAATACGGCATGGACGTCGCCAACCTTGAAGGCGGCATGAAGGCCTGGCACGAGGCCGGCAAGGCGATGCAGTCGTCCGACGGTTCGGAACCAACCGTCGCCTGATCCTCCTCGCGCACAAGTCGCGGACGGCGCGAACAGTGCGGGGCCGGATCGAAACCGCGGACGCGTGCACGCGGCGGTGCTAGCGTCCGGGAATGGCGCCCGAACCTCCGTCGCAGCGCAGCGATGAGCTGCCGCGGTCGACCCGCATCGGGTACGGCCTCGGCTCGGTGGCCACGGGCTCGTTCGGCACCGTGCCCGGTCTCCTGCTCCTGCCCTACCTGACCGATCGCCTCGGCATCGGAGCCGGGCTTGCGGGGCTGATGGTCTTCCTGCCCAAAGCCTGGGACGTCGTCCTCAACCCGATCGCCGGACGCATCAGCGACCGATCCACCCATCCCGCCGGACCTCGCCGCCCTTTCCTGCTGCGCGCCGGACTCCTGCTCGCGGTGCTCTTCGCGATCATGTTCGCCGGGCCGCAGTCACCCACCGCGCTCGCCGGCGGATGGGTGGTCGTCGCCTTCCTCGCATGCGCCAGCGCGTACGCCTTCTTCCAGGTGCCGTACGTCGCGATGCCGGCCGAACTCACCGACAGTTACGACGAGCGCACTCGCCTCATGACGTGGCGGGTGGCGATCCTGGCTCTGGCGATCCTGGTCAGTGGCGGGCTGTCGCCGATGGTGCGGGACGAATTCGGGTACGCCGGCGTCGGGATCTTCGTCGGTGCGCTCATCGCCATCGGTGCGCTCGCCGCGTGGCGCGGCACCGCGTCCGCCCGCATGCACCCCGTCGTCAGCGCCGAAGGATCGTTCACCGAGCAACTGCGCATCGTGCGAGCGAGTAGACCCTTCCGTTTCCTGCTCATCACCTTCGTGATCCAGGCGCTGGCGACCGGCGTGATGCTCGCCGGGGTCGATTACGTGGCGCGAAATGTGTTGCACGACAAGGCGTTGAGCAGCGTGCTCTTCGTCTGCTTCGTCGGCCCTGCGCTGCTGGTCACGCCGCTGTGGCAGCGCTACGCCGAGCGACGCGACAAGCGCAGCGGCTTCCTGATCTCCTCGGTGCTGCTCGGTGGCGGTGCCCTGGCGACCCTGCTCGGCATGCACCTGGGCGCGGTGCCGGCGGCGCTGGCCGTGGCGGTGGTCGGCGTCGGTTACGCCGGAGCGCAGATGTTCCCGATGGCGATGCTGCCGGACGTCGCGGCCGAGGACGCCCGGCGCAGCGGTCAGAACCGCATCGGCGTCTTCACCGGAGTCTGGACCGCCGGCGAGACCCTCGGCCTGGCGCTCGGCCCCTTCGTCTACGCCGCCGTCCTGGCTCTCGGCGGTTATGTCTCCTCGACCGACGGCCTTGCCGCGCAACCAGATTCAGCGGTCACTGCAATCGGGGTGGGCTTCTCGGTGTTGCCGGCGCTGCTGGTCGCAGTCTCGCTGCTCTACCTCATGCGTTACCGCCTCGACCCGCCGACCAGGGAGCAGCGATGAACCGCGACCAGATCCGTGCGCGACTGCGCGAACTGCAGGCGATGGACGTCCCCCGCCACGGTGGCAGCACCTTCGCCTATGTCTACGACTCCGGACGCCCCGACATCGACGCCCTCGGCTTGGAAGCCTTGGCGATGTTCGGCGAATCCAACGGCCTCGACCCCACCGCGTTCCCTTCGTTGCTGGCGATGGAGCGCGATCTGGTCGCGATGGCTGCGTCCTTCACCCAGGCCCCGGACGGTCGTGCTGGCACCGTCACCTCCGGCGGCACCGAATCGATCCTGCTGGCGGTGCAGACCGCTCGCGACGCTCACCCCGAGATCGAGCGTCCGACGATGGTGCTGCCGGCCACCGCGCACGCGGCGTTCCACAAGGCTGCTCACTACTTCGGCGTGCGGCCGGTGGTGGTGCCGGTGCGCGCTGACTTCCGCGCCGACCCCGAAGCGATGGCGGCGGCGATCGACGAATCGACGGTGCTGGTGGTCGGCTCGGCGCCGTCCTATGCGCACGGCGTGGTCGACCCGATCGACGAGCTCGCTTCTGCCGCAATGCACAAGGACGTTCGTATGCACGTGGACGCCTGCATCGGCGGCTGGGTGCTGCCCTTCCTGGACGATGCTCCGGCCTGGGACTTCTCGGTGCCGGGCGTCACCTCGATCAGCGTCGACCTGCACAAGTACGCCTACACACCCAAGGGCGTGTCGGTGCTGCTGCACCGCGATCGCGAGTTGCGACGTCCGCAGTTCTTCGCGTGCGCCGACTGGCCCGGCTACACGATGCTCAACAGCACCACGCAGTCGACGCGTTCGGGCGGACCGACCGCGGCGGCGTGGGCGGTGACCCGGGCGTACGGCCGCGACGGGTATGCCGATCTGGCTCGTAGCGCGCGTGAGGCTGCCCGCCGGTTCATCACCGGACTACCTGCGCCGTTGGAGGTGCTGGGCGGCCCCGATTCGACACTGGTCGCGGTGCACTCCAATGATCCCGAGGTCGACATGCTGGTGGTCGCCGACCAGATGCAACAGCGTGGGCAGTACGTGCAGGTGCAACTGCCGTACGCCGGCGGCCCGGCAAACATGCACCTGTCGATGAGCGCCGCCAGCTTGGCGATCATCGATGACGTCGTGGCTGCGCTCGTCGAATCAGTCGACGCCGCAAGGGAATCGGGCCCAGCAACGGTGGCGCCCGAACTCGCCGAGGCTGCCCGTGCGCTCGACCCGGCGACGCTGACGGACGCCGATTTCGACGGCCTGCTCCAGATCGCCGGGCTCGCGGGCGACTCCGGAGACCTCGCCCTCCCGCAGCAGATGGCGCCGGTCAACGCCCTGCTGGCAGTCGCGTCCCCGGCGTTGCGGGAGCGGCTGCTCATCGCCTTCCTCGACCGACTCTCCTGATCGACCGACTTTCCTCACCGAGTGGCCGGGATATGAACTGGCGGCCGGGCTATAACCCGGCCGCCAGTTCATATCCCGGCCACTCGGTGAGGAAAGTCGTCAGCCGTCGCTGGAGGTTTTCCAGAGGTTGATGCCCGAATCGACGGCGTGCTTGTCGATGGCCTTCAACTCCTCGTCGGTGAACTCCAGGTTGTCGAGCGCGCCGAGGCTGTTCTCCAACTGCTGGACGCTGGAGGCACCGATCAGCGCGGAGGTCACCCGCGGGTCGCGCAGCACCCACGCCAGCGCCATCTGGGCCAGCGACTGATCACGCTTCTTGGCGATGGCGTTGAGCGCGCGGATGTGGGCCAACGTCTCGTCCGAGAGAAGGTTTTCACCGAGCGACTTGCCTTGTGCCGCACGCGAATCGGCCGGCACGCCCTTGAGGTACTTGTCGGTGAGCATGCCCTGGGCCAACGGCGAGAAGGCGATGCAGCCGGTGCCGGTCTCCTCCAGCACGTGCAGCAGGTCTTCCTCGACCCAGCGGTTCAGCATCGAGTAGGACGGCTGGTGGATCAGCAGCGGCGTCCCCATCGAACGCAGGATCTCGACGGCCTCGCGCGTGCGCTCGCCGCTGTAGGAGGAGATGCCGATGTAGAGCGCCTTGCCCGAGCGGACGATGTGGTCGAGGGCGCACATCGTTTCTTCGAGCGGAGTCGTGGGGTCGAAGCGGTGGCTGTAGAAGATGTCGGCGTAGTCGACGCCCATGCGCTGCAGCGACTGGTCGAGCGAGCTGATGAGGTACTTCCGGCTGCCGCCGCCCTGGCCGTACGGGCCGGGCCACATGTCGTACCCGGCCTTCGACGACAGGATCAACTCGTCGCGGTAGCGCTTGAAGTCCTGGGCGAAGATCGTGCCGAAGTTGCGCTCGGCGCTGCCGTACGGCGGGCCGTAGTTGTTGGCGAGGTCGAAGTGCGTGACACCGAGGTCGAACGCGCGGCGCAGCGTGGCGCGCTGGTTGTCGAGGGTGAAGTCGTCCCCGAAGTTGTGCCAGAGCCCGAGCGAGATCGCGGGCAGATCAAGGCCCGACGTGCCGGTGCGGCGGTAGGGCATCGAGTCGTAGCGGGAGCGCAGGGCCTTGTAGTCGTCCACGTGCATCGTCATGGCTCCATCATGGCGCTCGCCGTCCCTTCGGTGGTGGCGCGTGCACAACTCGCGGACGCCGCGAACACAGCTCGCGAGTGGACGCTTCCGCGAACGCTGCTCGCGCCGTCCGCGAGTTCGGCCGCCGGGGGTGGGAGCTGTTCGGGGGGTCTACCCGCGGTGAGTGGGAGTCGTCCGCGAACAGGAGAAGATGGACGCATGGCCGGACAACGGATGTTCGTGGCGGTCGTGCCGCCGGACGATGTGAAAGAAGAGTTGAGCGACTTCCTCGAACCACGCGGCGGCATGCCGTGGATCGACCCCGAGCAGTGGCATCTGACGCTGGCTTTCCTGCCGAGCGTGCACGAGCGTGACCTGGACGAACTCATCGAGGCGCTGGTCCGGGTGGCGCAGCGGCACGAACCCTTCGACCTCTCCCTCGCCGGCGCCGGCGCTTTCCCCGACGCGTTGTCGGCGAAGCTGCTCTGGATGGCCCCGGCAGCCGACCTCGGCGCGCTGGCTTCGGGCGTCCGGAATGCCTGCAACAGTGCGGGAGCGACGCCGGACGGGCAGCGTTTTGTCGGTCACCTCACGATCGCCCGGCTGCATCGCGGGATGGACGCCCGCAAATGGCTGCAGGTGCTCGACACCTTCCGCAGCGACCCGTGGACGGTCACCGAGATCGAACTCGTCGCCTCACATCTGCGCGAAGGTCCGAGCGGCCGGCCGCGCTACGAAACGGTGGCGTCGGTGGCGCTCGGCACGCGGTAGTCCCGCTGGCGCCAGGCTTCGTAGACCGCGATCGCGACGGTGTTGCTGAGGTTGAGCGAACGGCGTCCCGGCAGCATCGGCAGCCGCAGTCGGTCGGTGATGCGTGGGTGGTCCAGCACTTCTGCCGGCAACCCGTCGGCCTCGCGTCCGAAGAGCAGGACGTCCCCGTCCTCGTAGGCGACCTGTGAGAAGACCGTCTCGCCGTGCCCGGTGAAGGCGAAGACGCGCTGCCCGGGCAAGCCGTCGAAGCAGTCGTCCAGGGACGGATGGACGCTCACTTTCGCGAGGTCGTGATAGTCGAGTCCGGCCCGGCGCAGTTGGGCATCGGCGAGGGTGAAGCCGAGCGGTTCGACCAGGTGAAGGTGCACCGGCGTGCAGGCGGCCAACCGGATGGAGTTGCCGGTGTTGGGCGGGATCTGGGGCTCGAAGAGCACGACGTGTTGCACCTGCGCATTCTGCCCGAGCTTGGACGCAGCGGGTGGGCTGCGTCGCCCGGTTCTGGGTGGTCAGTGGGAGTCAGAACCGCCGCTCGGCGTCCCAACCGCTGCGTCGGTGTCGTGGGCAGAGCCCTCGGCGGCAGCCTGCTCGGCGCGCTTGGCCATGACCTTCTTGCGCAGTCCGATCACTGCAGCGGTGGCGGTGACACACACGTACGTGCCGAAGATCGCCCACACGTGCCACGGGACGTTGTGCGTGGCGACCACGAGATAGATGTCGGGCGCGAGAAATGCGGCGACGGTCAGTGCGCCGAATCGGTGCGCCCGCTTGGAGTTGCCGTCGACGAGCGCCCCGACCAACTCGAACGAACCCCAGGCGTAGAGCAGCGAGAAGACCGCGATGTAGGCGACGTAGACCCAGCCGTTGATGCCGTACTGGCCGAAGATCTTGATCATCACCAGCGTGTAGATGACGTCGTAACCGACATTGGCGAGGATCCACGGCGCCTTGAACTTGCGCCGGTTGTCCGGGCGCAAGATGTGCTTGGCACGGTCGATCAGGCGCATCCGCCCACCGTAGGGCCCCGGTGGTCTCGGTGAGCGCCACTTCGGACGGTTGCACGTCTGCCGGACTGCCTCGCCCCTCTTGGTCGGATCGGATCGGCTGCACGCTACGTCCGGAGTACGGTGAGCCATGCCCTCGCCCCTTCGCAGTTGGACCACGACGCGAGCGTGGGGCATCCACATCTTCACCAGCCTCGGCGTCGTCTGCGCCTTCCTGACGATCGTCGCGAGCGCCCTCGGACGTCCGCGCGAGGCGCTGCTGTGGCTCATGGTGGCCCAGATCGTCGACGGCATCGACGGTCCCATGGCCCGTGGCGCCAAGGTGAAGGAAGCCGTCCCCGTGCTCAGCGGCCACGTGCTCGACCTCGTCGTCGACTTCTGCACCTGTGTCTTTGCGCCGGTCTACTTCGCGTGGGAGTTCAACCTGCTGCCGCAGCCGTGGGAAATCCCGATCCTGTGCCTGGTGTTGGTGACCTCGGTGCTGTGGTTCTCGCGGGAGGACATCGAAACCCGCGACCTGTGGTTCCGCGGTTTCCCGACCGCCTGGAACCTTGTCTTCACGCTCTTCTGGGTGGTGCACCTGCCCGATTGGGTCATCGTGGTCACCTCGTTGGCGCTGTGCGGGTTGACGGTGACGCCGTGGATGAAGCTGCCGCACGTCATGGGCGCGGCGCAGTTCAAGGCCGTGACCGTCTCGTTCAGCGCGGTCGGGGTGGCCGCCATCACCTGGCTGATCATCGACAAGGACACCTCCGCCCGGCCCGTACTCCTCGGGGTCATCGGGCTCTGGATGCTCTATTACTGGGGCATCGGACTCTGGCGCAGCCTGCAGGGCGACGAGATCTGGCCCGATCCTGACGCCGACGCATCGGACGCGTCCGCCGACGTTGCTGCTTCGTCGGCAGCAACCGAGCGCGGCTGACTCGTCCCTTTCGGCGTCCGGCCACCTGCCTGGCCCGGCGTCCGGCCGTCCGTCCACTCGTCCACCTCACTCGTAAACGCGGCGGTTGTTCACGGACGCGGCGGTTGCAGCTACCGCGTCTGTGAACAGGGGCCGCGTTTGGTGCCGGAAGGGCCGCGTTTGTGCTGCGGTCGGGAGGTTGGACGAGCGCCGGTCAGATGTTGGCGCCCTCGTCGATGCGGTCGTCGTTCTCGAGACGCTTCGAAGGCCCGGACTTCTCCTGCCGGCCGGAGGCGGCCAGCGAAGCGATGACCGTGATGGCCAGGACGCCGACGATGATGCCCAGCGATGCGCCGGTGGAGAGTTCGATGACGTCGACCGGTTCGCCGTTGTTGATGAAGGGCAAGGAGTTCTTGTGCAGGGCGTGCAGCATCAGCTTCACGCCGATCACGCCGAGGATGACGGCCAGGCCGTAGCTGAGGTAGATGAGCCGGTCGAGCAGTTCGTCGATCAGGAAGTAGAGCTGGCGCAGGCCGAGCAGGCTGAACGCTGTGGCGGTGAAGACGATGTACGGCTCCTCGGTCAGGCCGTAGATCGCCGGAATCGCGTCGAGGGCGAAGAGGATGTCGGTGCCGCCGATGACGATCATCACCAGCAGCATCGGGGTCATCACGCGCCGGCCGTTGATGCGGGTGAAGAGCTTGTCGCCGTCGTACTCGTCGCTGGCCTTGAAGAACTTCTTGGCGATGCGGCTGACGATGTTGTCGGCGTCGTGCTCGTCGGTGCCCTCCGGCTTGAGCATGTGGCCGGCCGTCACGAGCAACACCAGACCGAAGAAGTAGAACGTCCACGAGAAGGTGTTGATCATCGCTGCGCCCAGGAAGACGAAGGCTGCGCGGGCGACCAGCGCGATCGCGATGCCCACCAGCAGCACCTTCTGCTGATAGGCGCGCGGCACCTTGAAACTGCCGATGATCACCAGGAAGACGAACAGGTTGTCGACGCTCAGCGCCTTCTCGGTGATGTAGCCGGCGAAGTAGTCGGTGCCGTGGCCGCTGCCCGCCACGAACCACAGCCCTGCGCCGAACAGCAGGGCCACCCCGACATAGAGCGCCGACCAGGTGGCCGATTCCTTCAGTGTGGGCTCGTGTGCCTGGCGGACGTGGAAGAAGAAGTCGAACAGCAGCAGGCCGATGATGCCGGCGATCGTGAGAATCCAGACGAGCGAGGTGACGTTCAAGCGGGGTCCTTGGGGTGGGGGCGGGCCTCGGGTGATGGTCGGTTCAACGAACGGCACGCCGTGCGCGATCCGTGACCTGGCTCACGGATGCACGGCCGCGCGGATGCGTGGATGCGCGGATCACTTTCTCTTTCCGAAAGGGAAAGTGTGTGGTAGCTTTCCGGTATGGAAACCAACGAGAACGCATACGACCCCACCGCGGCACTCGACGACGTCCAGCGCACTCGCTCTTCGTTGGGCGACCGTGCGGCAGCTCCCTGGTACTACTACCCGGTGCACGGTTTGTGCACCGCAGCCATCGTGGGCTCCACGGCCCTCGTGGAGTCGTCCATCGTCCGCATCGGCCTCATCCTGCTGGCTGCCATGGTGCTCGGCGCGCTGGTCGCGGCGTACCAGAAGGCGACCGGTCTGTGGGTCGTGTACGGCACCAGCACCGGACGGTCGAAGGTCATCTGGACCACGTACGGCCTGTTCATCCTCGCGCTGGTCGGTGGCGCCTTCGCCGTACAGGCATGGGGCCCGACGTGGCTGGGCTGGGTGCTCACTGCCGCGGCGTTCATCTCCTCGATCATCTGTGGACGGTTCATCGAGCCCGCCCTGCGCCAGGACATCGCCGACGGTCGCACCTCACCGAAGGCCAAGTGAATGGCTACGTCTCTCGAGCCTCGCTTCGACGAGGTGATCCATGCGCCCAATCGCCTGCGGATCTGCGTGATGGTTTCGGCCGTCGACTCCATGGAGTTCGGAGCCCTGCGCGACGAACTGCACGTGGCCGACTCGGTGCTCTCCAAACAACTGAAGGTGTTGTCGGACGCCGGCTACGTCAGTCTCGACAAGCCCAAGGGGCGCGGCGGCAAGATGCGCACCTGGGTCAAGATCACCCCGGACGGCCGCGCCGCCCTCGGCGCCCATCTGGCCGAACTCCAGCGCCTGGCCGCACTCGCGGCCAACCCGAGCGGCACCTGACAGGCGGACGCGTCCTGAGCCGGACGTCCGAAGCAGCCCCGCCGTCGACCTCGCCACCCGGCCGGTGACATACGCAAACGCGGCCCTTCTTCACAAACGCGGTAGCTGCAACTGCCGCGGCTGCCAAGAAGGGCCGCGTTTGCTGCTGGAACTGCCGCGTTTGTGGCGCGGGTGGGCGTCAATAGCGGGCCGCGTTTGCTGCTGGAACTGCCGCGTTTGCTACGGCGCCAGGAGGGCGGAAATCACGGCGGGGATGGTCGACTCGACCACCAGGTCGTCCAAGGTCTCCGTCGCGATGAAGTCGTTCGACACCATGGCCTGCAGCGCGGTCAGCGTGGGCTGCCAGAAGCCGTTGACGTCCAGTAGGCCGACCTTCTTGTCGTGATATCCGAGCGTCCGCCAGGTCCACACTTCGAAGATCTCCTCGAGGGTGCCAAGGCCCCCGGGCAGGCCGAGGAAAGCGTCCGCGTAATTCGACATCAGCGCCTTGCGTTCATGCATCGTGTCGACGACGTGCAATTCGGTGATGTCGTGACGGCCCCATTCGCGGTCGACCATCGACTGCGGAATCACCCCGATCACTTCGCCGCCGGCGTCCAGGGCGCCGCTGGAGACTGCGCCCATGAGCCCGCTGCCACCGCCGCCGTAGACCAGGCCGATGTCATGGGAGGCGAGCCAGTGCCCGACGTCGTAGGCCGCCTTGCGCAGTGAATCGTCGATCCCGTCGCGAGCGGCACAGAAGACGGCGATACGGCGCTGCGGTGGAGTCATCCGCGCATTCTCGCAAGGGAAGCGGGCTGCCGGGCCACGGACGCAGGTGAGGTCGCGGGGCCGGACGAACGACTCAGGTGCACAAGGCGGGAAGGCGGTCGATCGACGCCGTCAGAACACGGCGTGGTGACGCACATCACGGACGCTTGTTCAGGACTACGTGACGCGTAGTACTAGCAGGAGTAGTATCTGCTTCGTGGCATGACCGTGCCGCTCCGTATTGACTTCAGGAGACCCACCCGTGGAAGCGCTTGATCTGGCGAGATGGCAGTTCGCCATCACGACCGTCTACCACTTCTGGTTCGTGCCGATCACCATCGGTATGTCTGCCGTCGTCGCCGGATTCCACACCGCGTGGTTGCGCACCCGCAACCCCGAGTGGATGCGCCTGGCGAAGTTCTTCGGCAAGCTTTTCACCATCAACTTCGCGCTCGGTCTGGTGACCGGAATTGTGCAGGAGTTCCAGTTCGGCATGAACTGGTCGGCCTACAGCCGCTTCGTCGGCGACATCTTCGGTGCGCCGCTGGCCTTCGAAGCCCTGCTCGCCTTCTTCATGGAGTCGACCTTCCTCGGCCTGTGGATCTTCGGTTGGGGACGTATCCCCGAGAAGCTGCACGTGATGGCCATCTGGCTCGTGCACATCGGCACCGTGCTGTCGGCCTACTTCATCCTCGCCGCCAACTCCTTCATGCAGAACCCCGTCGGCTTCCGCTACGACGAGGTCAAGAACCGCGCGGTCCTCACCGACTTCGTCGCCGTGCTCACCAACGAGGTGCAACTGGTCACCTTCCCGCACGTGGTCAGCGCCGCCTACATGACCGGTGGCGCGATGGTCATGGGTGTTGCGCTCTGGAAGCTGATGAAGGGCCGCGTCGAGGCCGACCGCGGCATGTATCGCAAGGGTGCCCGCGTCGGCGCCTGGGTGACGCTGGTCGCGTCCGTCGGCATGCTCATCTCCGGTGACGTGCAGGGCAAGATCATGACCGACGTCCAGCCGATGAAGATGGCGGCCGCGGAGGCGCTCTACACCACCGAACAACCCGCCAGCTTCTCGATCTTCACCATCGGCACGCTCGACGGCGAAGAGGAGAAGTTCGCCGTCACCGTGCCCAAACTGCTCTCGTTCCTTGCCACCGGCAGCATGGACGGCAAGGTGCAGGGCATCAACGACCTGAAGAACGAACTCCCGCAGGCCATCGCCGCACGCGCCGATCAACTCGGCATCCCCAAGCACTACGTCGACCCGGCCAGTTACACCCCCAACATCCCCGGCTCCTACTGGTCCTTCCGCTTCATGATCGGGCTGGGCATGTTCGCGATGGCTGGCGCGCTCCTGGTGCTGTGGCGGACGCGTAAGGGCGGCACGCCGCACGGCAAGCTCTTCGCCTGGATCGCGATCCTCACGCCGCTGGCGCCCGTCTTCGCCAACAGCTTCGGCTGGATCTTCACCGAGATCGGCCGCCAGCCCTGGCTGGTGTACGGCGTCATGACCACTGAGACCGGTCTGTCGACGGCGGCCTCCGTCACCGACGTCGCGATCTCGCTCGCGGTCTACACACTGCTCTACGGAGCACTCGCGGTGGTCGAGGTGAAGCTCTTCCTCGACTACATCCGGAAGGGCGCCGAGCCCTTCGAGGAGCCGAAGATGCTCAAGGACGACGACCAACTGGCATTCGCCTACTGATCCGGCGACTGCGAAAAGGACTGACTGACAATGTCTCTCGAAACGCTCTGGTTCATCATCATCGGCGTCCTGTGGACGGGCTACTTCGTGCTCGAAGGGTTCGACTTCGGGGTCGGCATGTCATTGCCGTTCCTCGGCAAGGGCAAGAACGCCGAAGAGTCCGACAAGCGCAAGCGTGTGCTGCTCACCACGATCGGCCCCTTCTGGGACGGCAACGAGGTGTGGCTGCTGACCGCTGGTGGCGCGACCTTCGCAGCCTTCCCGGCCTGGTACGGCACGATGTTCAGCGGCTTCTACCTGGCGCTGCTGCTCATCCTGGTGGCGCTCATCGTGCGCAACATGGGCTTCGAATACCGCCACAAGCGCGACAGCGACGCCTGGCGCAAGGGCTGGGATCTCTGCATCATCATCGGCTCGCTGCTGCCGCCGCTGCTGTTCGGTGTGGCGCTGACCAACCTCGTCCGTGGCGTGCCCATCACGCAGGACTCCCTCCAGGAGTTCATCTACACCGGATCGCTGTTCACGCTGCTCAACCCGATGTCGCTGCTGGGTGGCCTGGTCTTCGTCGGCCTCTCGCTCACGCACGGCATGCACTTCATCGCGCTGAAGACGACCGGTGAGATCCGCCAGGAGGCCAACGCCTTCGCCACCAAGGCCGGTCTGGTCACCGCCGTCCTGGCTGTTGCCCTGCTGCTCTGGGTCGGCCTGACCACCGGCACGACCGGTTCGTGGATCACCACGGTGCTGGCCGCGGTCTCGCTGCTCGCCGCGATCTTCTTCAACACCAAGGGTGCCGAGGGCAAGGCCTTCATCGGCACGACGCTCACCTGGGCGCTGGCCGTGGCCACCTACTTCCTGGCGCTCTTCCCGGCGGTCATGCCGAGCAGCACCTCCTCCAAGTACGACCTGACGGTCACCAACGCCGCCAGCTCGCACCTCACGCTGCAGATCATGACCGGCGCCGCGCTGGTCTTCACCCCGATCGCCCTGGCGTACACCGCCTGGAACTACTGGGTGTTCCGCAAGCGCATCTCGGTCGAGCACATCCCGCCGGCGATCGACCCGCTCAAGGGCGCGGGCGACCACGGCAATGACAAGAACAAGGAGCAGGTGGACGCCTGATGAAGCCGTTCGACCCCCGGCTGGTCCGTGATGTGCCAGAGACCCGGGTGCCCGTGGTGGCGCTCGGTGTCCTGGGCGGGCTGTCGGGGGTCGCGGCAATCTCCGGAGCGTTCGCCATCGCCGCGCTGGTCGTGGCGGTGGTGCGCGCACAGTCCTTGTTCGGCCCGGCGCTCGCGGTCGCGATCGTGTTCGCCGTCCGGGGTCTGCTCTCGCTGATCACCGAACAGGTCGCCTCCTGGGCGGCCACCCGCATCTCCGGCGCGCTGCGTCGTGACTACCTCGCCCGTGCGCTCTCCTCGACTGCTGACGAGCGGCCCGACACCGCTGCGGTCATGACCGTCGCGACGCACGGTGCATCGTCGGTCGAGCCGTACGTCGCCCGCTACCTGCCCGCGCTCATCGCCGCCGGTGTGGTGCCGCCCCTGGCGGTGCTCTGCTTGTTCTTCGTCGACTGGAGCAGCGCGGTCATCGTCATCCTCACCCTGCCGTTGCTGCCGCTCTTCGCGGCGCTGATCGGCAAGTACACCCAGGCCGCCACCGAGCGCCGGTGGAACACCCAGACCCGGCTCGCGGGTCATTTCCTGGACGTCATGCGCGGCCTGCCGACGCTCGTCTCCTACGGTCGGGCGCACCGTCAGGCCGACCAGGTGGACGAGGTGGGCAACCGTCACCGACTCGCAACCGTCGGCACCCTGCGCATCGCGTTCATGAGTTCGGCCGCCCTCGAACTGCTGGCCACTATCTCGGTGGCGATCGTCGCCGTCTGGACCGGTATGCGCCTGGCCTGGGACGAGCTCGATCTCGGCATCGCCCTCACCGCGATCCTGCTCGCGCCGGAGGCCTACTGGCCGGTCCGCCGCGTCGGTCAGGAGTTCCACGCCGCCGCCGACGGTGTCGAGGCGATCGACGCGCTGCTGCCCAAGCCCCCGGCCGAGCAGGAGTCTTCGGTCGTTGAGCAGGGACGCCCGGTGGTTGAGCAAGGACGAGGCGTTAGCCGAGGAGTGTCTGTCGAAACCCCGGAGCAACTCACGAAAACCCTTGCCGCGGAACGGGTCTCCTATCGCTACCCGGGCAGTGATCGCGATGTGCTCCAGGGCGTCTCCCTGCATGTCGCCGAAGGTCTCACCGTGATCGCCGGCCCATCGGGCTGTGGCAAAACCACGCTGCTCGAGCTGCTCGCCGGGCTGCGCACGCCGACGTCCGGCACCATCACTCGCCCCTCCACCCATCTGGTCTCGCAGATGCCGTTCATCGCGCCGATGACTGTGCGCGACAACCTGCTGCTCGGCGCCCCCGCCGCGCGCGGGTCGTCCGACGCACTGGCGAATGCCATGGCCACCACCGGCTTCGACCAGGTCGTCGCCACGCTTCCGCTCGGTCTCGACACCCCGCTCGGCGACGAAGGCTTCGGCCTCTCGGCCGGTCAGCGAGCCCGCCTCGTGCTCACCCGCGCGTGGTTGAGCGAAGCCGAAGTGGTGCTGCTGGACGAACCGACCGCCCACCTCGACCCCCTGGCTGCGCAGGAGGTGCGCGACACGATCGCGGCTCTGGCGGCCCGACGGACGGTGGTCGTGGTCTCGCACGACGATGCGCTCGTCGAGCGGGCTGGCCGCGTGTTCACCGACTTCGCCCAGGCGGTGGCGCGATGAGCAAGCAACCGTTCCGGGCGTTGACCCCGCGCATCGGCTGGGCCGGGTTCATCGGCGGCTTGGCCGTCGGCTGCGGTGTCTTCCTCACCGCGACTTCGGGCTGGTTGATCGTGCAGGCCAGCACCCACCCGGTCATCCTCACCCTGCTCACCGCCGTGGTCGGCGTCCGCGCGTTCGGTATGGGGCGGCCGGCGTTCCGGTACGCCGAGCGGGTCATCTCCCACGACGCCGCGCTCGACACCTTGCGACAGCGGCGCACCCAGACCTATCGCGCCCTGATTCCGCTCACTCCTGCGCGTCTCGGCCGCCGTCGGCGGGCCGATCTGCTCACCGGTGTCGTGCGCGACCTCGATGACGAGGTCGACCTCCAGGTGCGCACCGCGGTGCCGCTGGTGGCCACTGCGGTCGCGACGACCGCGGTGATCTTCGTGGCCTTCCTGATCAACGTCACGGCCGCGGTCGTGCTGATCGTGTTCGCCGCGGTCGCGATCCTGGTCGGCGCGCTCGACCACGCCCTCGAACGCCGTGGCCAGGCCGATGCACTCGAGGCCCGCTCGCGCATGCAACGCGCCGCCCACCTTGTGGCCGCCAACGCCGGTGAACTCCGCGCGATCGGTGCCGCCGACGAGTGTTTGCGGTGGGTCGACGAGGCACAACGCGATCTGCAGGACGCCACCCGTCGGCAGGCCCGCGGACGCGCCATCGGGATGGGGCTGTCATTGGTGTTCACCGGTGTCGCCACCGTCGTGCTGGCCTACCTGCTCTTCGACCCGCTGCGCCGCGGCGAGATCGATGCCCCTGTGACGGCGATGCTCGTCTTCATGCCGCTCGCCCTCGGCGACGTGCTCGGGCTGATCCCCGATGCGGTCGGCGCGTTGGCACGCGGCCGAGCGGCCCAGCGCCGGCTGCACGCGCTGCTCGACCAGACTCCGGCCGTGGCCGACAACGCCCACGACTGCGCGTCCGGCCTCGCGCCCAGACTCGAATTGCGCGGGGTCAGCGCCTCCTGGACCGGCGACGACGAGCACCTCACCCCCACCGAGCTCGTGGTCGAACCCGGCGAACACATCACGATCGTCGGCGACAACGGCACCGGCAAATCGACCCTGCTCGCGGTGCTCGCCCGCCACCTCGACCCCGCGTCCGGCTCCTACCTCGTGGGCGGGCGCGACGTGCGCAGCCTGTCGGCCGACAGCGTCCGCGAGTTGTTCGCGGTGGTCGACGACGACCCTCACCTCTTCGTCGGCACGGTGCGCGCCAACCTCTTGCTCGCTCGCCCCGACGCCGACGACCACGACATCGCCGCTGCCCTCGTGCAGGCGGGCCTCGGTCGCTGGTTGGCCGGTCTGCCGGACGGTCTCGACACCGATCTGGGCGACGGCAACCGCGGCGTCTCCGGCGGCGAACGCGCTCGCCTCGGCATCGCCCGCGCCGTGCTGTCGCGGCGCCCGATCGTGCTGCTCGACGAACCCGTCGCACACCTCGACACCCCCACCGCGCGCGCCGTGCTGGACGACCTGCACGCCGCGACGGCCGGCTCGACGGTGTTGCTCGTTGCACATCAAGCCGTGGGCACTGCAGGGGCGCATCGAATCGTTAAGTCGTCGCAAGCCCGCTCTTTCGAGCCAGCACTCTCAGGACGGACACCATGAATCGTGAAAACACTTCCGCCACCGGTCTCGGCGACTTGGAGCGCGCGATCATGGACGTCCTCTGGACGGCCGACGGGCCGATGATCGTCCGCGAGATCTCCGAACGGCTGGAAGCCACCGACGGCAAGAAGCGGGCCTACACGACCGTGATGACGGTGGCCGACCGCCTGGCCAAGAAGGGCCTCACCGAGCGCGAACGCGATGGTCGGGCTTGGCGCTACTCGGCCGCTGCATCCCGCGAGGAGCTCACCGCACAGGCGCTGCGCGAAACCCTCGCCGACTGGGGTGGCTCGGGTGAGTCGGAAGCGGTGCTGCACTTCCTGAAGGATCTTCCCGCCGGTGACGTCGCCCGGGTGAAGGCTGCTCTCGACTCTCTCTGAGGAGAGCAGGATGCTCTCGACTCTCTCTGAGGAGAGCAGGATGCTCAGTTGACGATCGCCGCGACCGCCAGCAGCACCGGCAGCTGCAACACCACGACAGCCGCTGCGATCACGCCCACCCGTAGCCACGGCCGATCGGAGCCGTAGGCCAGGCGCTCAATGCGGGTGACAGCGTCGCTGCCAGCGCCGAGGGCCGCATCGGGGTGCCTGCCCTCGGCCAAGGCCAACATTGCGGTCGCTAGCGGACGCTTGCCCGATGTCGTCGCCGCCCACTTGTCGGCGAGCAACTCGATGAGCAGCTTCACCTCGTCCAGGCCGGCGGTGCTGCGCACTCTGGCCGGCACAGCGGTGTGCAGCACGGTGAAGAACTCCAGCACGAGATCGTGACGGTGACGCAGGTGGGCGCGCTCGTGGGCGAGCACAGCGCCCAGTTGCTCGGCGTCCAAGGCATCGAGCGTGCCCTGGGTGAGCACCACCCGGCGGGTGCCGCCCGGGACGCAGTACGCCGTCGGCGTGGGGTGGTCGAGCACGCGCACGGGGTGGCCGACGAGTCGTTCGTCTGCGCTGGGTTCGAGGCCGATGAGGTCAACGAGGGTGGAGTGCTCGCGTCGGCTGCGACGAAGTTCGGTGCCCACCTTGTGCCCGCGGATCAGGAGGCGCACCAACAGGATGCCTGAAATGGTCAGGCCCGCTACCAAAACCGGCAGGTGCTGCCAGGGGGACGGATCGTGCTGGCCCGACCGGGCTCTCGCGTACAACAGCACCGCGAGCGGCGCCGCCAGCAGGCCGGCCAGCACGCCCGCCAGCGACACGCATTGCCAGAGTGCGATCGTGGCCGCGGGCACGTCGCGGCCTGCGGTGAATCGAGGTAGCAGCCGAGGCACCGGCCAGGCCAGGGCCACGGCCAGCGCGATCAGTGCGGCGACGTACACGCCTTCCATTATCGCCGGGTTCGAGCTACCGCTTACCGTCGGCAAACGCGTGGGTTATCGAGATTCGCCGCGGTCATGAGGCGGGCAAATCTCGATAGCTGGTGCGTTTGCGACGCGCCACCGCGCGCGGCGAGATGTGCGCGGGCGCGGCGTTGCTAGGCTCGCCGGGTGTTGCTGACCGCTGACCAGATCGCCCAGATCCTCGGTGTCGAGGTGCCCCCGGTGGAGGGCGAACTCACCGGCGTCACCCACGCGTCCAATGAGGTCGAGGCGGGAAATGTATTCGTCGCGATCCGCGGATTCACCAGTGACGGCGCGCGATTCGCCCCCGACGCGATCAAGCGTGGCGCTCAGCTCGTGGTTGCTGAAGCCCCGATCGAGGGCATCCCCACCGCAGTCGTACCGGACGCCCGCGTGGCGCTCGCTCGCCTGGCCACCGCGTTCGCCGACGACCCCTCGCACCGGCTGACCGTCTACGGCGTCACCGGTACCAACGGCAAGACGACGAGTTCGTATGTGCTGCACGGCATTCTGAGCACGGCCAATGGCGAACTGGCGACGGGTCTGCTCACCACCGCTGAGATCGTCGTCGGCACGCAGCGCGAACCGGCGATCCGCACCACCGGCGAGGCTCCGCAGGTGCAGGGCAACCTGCGGAGGATGCTCGAAGCCGGGGTGAAGCATGTCGTGCTGGAGACCAGCTCGCACGGCCTCGCACTGCACCGTGTGCTCGGAACACGTTATGCCGCAGCGCTTTTCACCAACCTCACCCGCGATCACCTCGACTTCCACCCCGACATGGAGGACTACTACCGCACCAAGCGCAGCCTCTTCGAGCGCACCGAGGGTCCGAAGCTGGTCAATGCCGACGACGAGTACGGCCGGCGCATCGCTGCCGAGGTGAACGGCGTGCTCACCTACGGCCACGCCGACGACGCCGATTACCGCATCCTGGGCGCCCACCTCGACGGGGCAGGCACCACGTTCACCCTGAAAACCCCTGCCGGGCAGTCGATCTCACTCAAGACTCCGCTGCTTGGCGATTACAACGTGCACAACGTGGCCGGCGCGGCCGCGATCGTGCTGGAGATGGGCCTGGACGCCGACACCCTCGTCCGAGCCGTCGAGACGATGGCGCAAGTGCCGGGTCGCTTCGAGCGCGTGCAGGCTGCTCAGGATCACGGTTTCGAGGTGGTGGTCGACTACGCCCACACCGACGATGCGCTGCGGGTGCTGCTCGACGTCGCGCGCGAGGTCACCGACGCCAGCACCGTCGGCGCGAAGCTGATCTGTGTGTACGGCGCTGCAGGAGAACGCGATCCGGGCAAGCGGGCGCCGATGGGTGCAGTCGCATCGGCGGTGGGTGACCTCAACATCATCACCACCGACGACTCCTACTCCGAAGACCCAGCGGCCATCGCCGCTGAGGTGATGACCGGCGCCGACCCGAACAACACCCGCATCGTCCTCGACCGCCGCGAAGCGATCCGGCAGGCGTTGGACGAGGCCCGCCCCGGCGACGTGGTCGTCGTCGCCGGCAAGGGTCACGAGAGGGTGCAACACCTGCCGCACGGCGATGTCGACTTCCACGACCCGACAGTCGTCACCGAACTGCTCGCCGAGCGTGGAGCGGGCACACCCGCCGGTTGAGCCTGGTCAACCCGCGAAGGCCGCCTCCACCTCGGACGCCGGCACGTCTGCGACCGACCCGTGCGTCCAGCGCGGTGAGCGGTCCTTGTCGACGAGTTGCGCGCGTACCCCTTCGGCGAAGTCGGGATGGTGCGAGACGACGGCGGCGATCCGCAGATCCTGGGCCAGCACCTCATCGACGGTCTCCATCGCGCGGGCCCGGCGCAGTGCCGCGAGCGTGACGCAGACCGAGTAGGGAGAGCGCTGCCGGATGAGCTCGGCAGCCTCACGGGCCTCGGGCTCGTTGCTGGTCGAGAGCCGCTCCACGATGACCGCGGCGTCGTCACCGGCGTAGCACTCGTCGATCCAGCCCTGTTGCGCGGCAAGCTCGCTGTCGACCGGCAACGGTGAGTACGACGCGCCTGACCCGTCACGCATGTCCCGCAGCAGGCCCGGCCAGAGCGAGGAGTCGATGACGGCATCGCTGAGTCCGGCGAAGACGGCGTCCGCGCCATTGATCATCTGGCCGGTGAGCGCCAGATGCGTGCCGATCTCACCCGGGGCGCGGGCCAGCAGGTGCATCGCGCCGACGTCCGGGAAGAAACCGATGATCGTCTCGGGCATCGCCACCTTGGTGCGCTCGGTCGCGAGGCGAACTGCGCAGTGGGCCGAAACGCCCACGCCACCGCCGAGCACGAAGCCGTCCTGGAAGACGATGGTGGGCTTCGGGTAGGACGCCAGGCGCGCGTTCATCGCGTACTCCGCCGCGAAGAACTCCTGACCGGCCTCGCCGTCGACCACCGCGCGGCGCACCGCCACGACGTCGCCCCCGGCGCAGAGGCCTCGCTCGCCGGCGCCCTCGATCGAGACGAACTGCACCTGCGGGTCCGTGGCCCACTGCTGCAGTTGCGCGTCGATGGCGGTCACCATCTCCAGCGTCAGCGCGTTGAGCGCCTTCGGCCGGTCGAGCACGATGCGGCCCAGCCGCCCTTCCACCGTCAGTTGCACTTCGTTCATGCCAGCACTTTGGCAGGATTGCTCGCGTGGCACACGACCCGGCCCCGACCAAGCCCCTCGTCATTGCGCATCGGGGCGCGAGCGAGGCCCACCCCGAGCACACGATCCGGGCCTACGAACAGGCGATCACCGACGGCGCGGACGGCGTGGAATGCGATGTCCGACTCTCCGCCGACGACGAACTGGTGTGCATCCACGACCGCACCCTCGATCGCACCAGCGACGGCAAAGGCGTTGTCTCCCATCTGAGCCTGGAGCAACTGCGCGCCTTCGACTGGGGTCTTTGGAGGGGGGAGGAGCACAGCGCGACCGTGCTGACACTGCGCGAACTCATCGAGCTCATGCTCGCCGCATCCCGCCCGGTGCAACTGGTCATCGAGACCAAGCACCCCACGCGCCATGCCGCCCAGGTGGAGCGTCAGTTGGCGAAGATCCTGGACGAGTACCAACTGCTCGATCCGCAGGACGCCCGCGTGAAGGTGCGGTTGATGTCCTTCTCGTCGCTCGCGGTGGGTCGTTTCGCCAAGCTGGCACCACAGCTGGAGCGGGTGCAGTTGATCGAATCAGTGCAGCTGCCGCGCTTCCGCACGAGCCTCCCCGCAAACGTCCAGATCGCTGGCCCCGGCATCAACATCCTGAGGCGTGATCCGAAGTTCGTGCAGCGGCACCACGACCAGGGCAACCGGGTGCACGTGTGGACCGTCGACTCCGAGCAGGACGTGCAGCTGTGCCTCGATCTCGGGGTGGACGCGATCATCACCAACCGGCCCGCGGCGGTGCGCCAGTTGGTTGATGCGGCAAGCGGATAAGGTGCAGCCCATGACCGAGAGCGACTCCTCGACCGCCGACTCCTGGGTGCGCACCCAGCGCCTGGCCTTCACCACCGATTCAGTGCCGGAGGTGCGCCGTGTGCTGCGCACCGATCTCGCCGAGTCGCTCGTCCCCGAGGACGTCCGGGAGGAGACCGAGACGGTCGTCTCCGAACTCGTGGCCAACGCCATCCTGCACGGACGCCCGCTGCCGGACGGCACGATCCGCGTGCACTGGAAGGTGCGCCCGCCGCGCATCGAGGTGGAGGTCAGCGACGGTGGCGGCGAGCGTTCGCCGCAGCCCAAGCCGCAGACGCCGTGGGCCAACAGCGGCCGCGGCCTGCGCATCGTCCGGGCCCTCGCGCACGAGTGGGGCGTCAACGACGACGACGGACGCACCACCGTCTGGGCGGCCATGGGTGGTCCCTCGCGCCGTCGGGTCTGACCCACCCGAGAGGGTGTGCACAGCGAGTGGCGAAGCCCACCGTCGGGCTGGCACCCACTGAGTGCGACTGATGAGTAGGCTCACCCATCATGGGGAAAGCCGCCCGTCGCAAAGCCGACAAACCGCCGAAGATCAAGCCAGCTCCGTACGTCGGACGTCCATTCCAGGGCCTCCCTGACGAGGCCCAATGGGTGGCCCTGCGCGAGATCGTGCCTTCGGCCACCAGCCCGGTGACCGTCGAGGTCGACGGCACCAGTCACGACCTCACCTTCGCCACCGTGCTGCCGATGAGCTGGCCGGCGATGAAGCGCGACAACGGTGACATCTACATTGGCGTGCAGTCGGTCGTCGCTTCCGGTGATGTGAGTCGCGATCTCGCCGAGATCGTCCGTGCCGCAGTGCAACTGGACGATGGCCAGCCGCTGGAGCAGGCGCCGAAGGCCACTGCCGACAGCCCCCGGCTGCAAGACCTCGTCACGAGCACGTCGCTCGATCTGACCGTGCACGACGGCTTCGACTTCTGGGTCGAGGGCCAACACCTGGACGAGGGCGGCAAGGCGTCGATGGAGCGCGCCAACGAGGCGGTCGCCCCGACCGTCCGCATGGCCGACGTGCCGTCGGCCTACTGGGTGCGCATCGGTGAGCGCACCTACGTCCGCTGGATCCTCGATGTCGACGAGAACAAAGCCACCGACGCGTTGGCCCGCCTGCACGCCGCCGGTGAGAGCACCCTCGGCGACGGACGCCTGCTGGGCGCGTTCCGCGCGTACGGCCTGCTCGTGCCGGTGTGGGAGGTGCCGGCCGACACCGAAGCCGGCGATCACGGCGCCGCGATGAAGCAGCTCGCCGACCGGTTCACCGCTGCGTACGAGAACGACGAGCCACTGACGACCGAAGAACGGCGCGCCCGGAACGGCGTGGTGAGCAGACAGATCACGCTGCGCTGATGCCGACCCGCATAGGTGCTGTTGCGATCATCCCGGCCAAGGATGAGGCGCAGCGGATCGCACAGACCGTCGTGGCGTTGGCCGGCCTGGACGTCGTGCTCAGCGTGATCGTGATCGACGACGGCTCGACCGACAACACCGCAGACGTGGCCGGCGCGTCCGGTGCGTACGTCATGCGTCACCCCCAGAGCACGGGCAAAGCCGGAGCGATGACGACCGGCGTCGAGTACGCCGACCAGTTGGGTTACGACCAGAGTCCGGTGCTCTTCGCCGACGCCGATCTGGCGGCGACGGCTTCGGCGCTGGTCGATCTGGTGCGTCCGGTGCTGGCCGACGAGGCCGACCTGACGATCGCGACCCTGCCGCCGCAGCAGAGCGCCGGCGGCGGAAGCGGACGGGTGGTGCGCTTGGGTCGTGAAGGCATCGAGGCCGCCACCGGTTGGACCGCGAAGCAGCCGCTCAGTGGTCAGCGATGTCTCAACCGGGCCGCGCTCGAAGCAGCCACCCCGTTCGCTCCCGGTTGGGGAGTCGAGGTCGGCATGAGCATCGACGTCCTGCGGGCCGGCCTGCGCGTGGTGGAAGTGCCGGTCGACCTGCAACACCGCGTGACCGGCACCGACCTGCGCGCCAAGCTGCACCGCGCCGCGCAGTATCGCGACGTCAGGCAGGCGCTACGGCGCCGGGCCGACCGGTGAGGCTGCTCGGGAAGTCACGAATCCCGTTGCTGTTCGTGGCATTCGGCCTGCTGCTGCTGGTCGGTGCCGGACGCACCTCCGCCGCCAAGCCGCCGCTCGGGTCGGGCGACTTCTCGCCCGGCCCGCTCGTGCCCTGGTATCCCTCCTCGGCAACCGTCACCACGATCCTGTTCATCGCCTATGCCCTGGCGGCGCTCGGTGTGCTCGCCGGCCTCGCCCGGATGCCGCTGCGGATCGCCCCGTGGTGGTCGGTCGGGGTGCTCGGTGCCGCCGTCCTGCTGACCGGCCCGTTCGGTTCGGCTGATCACCTCAACTACGCGGCGTACGGCCGCATTGCGATGGGCGGCGACGACCCCTACGCCGAATCGCCGATCGACTGGCATGACGGCCTCGATCCGGTGGCGGGCGCGGTGCAGGTGCCCTGGCAGACCACCCCGAGCATCTACGGGCCACTCGCCACGGCTCTGCAGACCTTCTGCTCGGCCGTCGGCGGATCCAACCTGCGTGACACTGTCTGGGTCTGGCAGTTCATGATCGTGCTGGCGTGGTTCGGCGTCCGGCTGTTGTTGCTGCGCATGACCGCCACCGACGAGATCGCCCGCAGACGTGTCGATGTCTTGTGGACCTTCAACCCGCTCGTTTTCGCCGTGCTCGTGCTGGGTGCCCATGTCGATCTCATTGCCGCACTCTTCGTGCTCGGCGCGCTCTGGACGATGAAGGACAAGCCGTGGGCTGCGGGCATTTTCTCCGGGGCGGCGTTCTCCACCAAGGTCACCTACGGCGTCGTGCTGCTCGCGGTGCTGTGGGGTTGGCGCAAGGTGGCGCGTCCGGAGCTTCGGCAGTCGGTGCTCCACCTGCTCGGTGGCATCGCGCTGATCGTCGTGCCGTCCTATCTCGTCGCCGGACCCAACGTGCTGCGCCAGCTGCGAGCCGCGGGCGGGTCGTTCTCCTACGCCTCACCCTGGTCGCCGGTGATCCGCGGCCTGCGTAACTTCCTGGGCGAGTGGGCGGTCACCGCGATCTCGTTCGGGCTGGCCGCCGTCCTCATGGTGCTCTTCGCCTGGGGCGGCTACCGCCTGGTCGAACGCTTTGGGCTGGCCCGCAGCATCGAGGACGCCGCCACCCGCGAAGCCATCGCCCTCACCTTCGTCCTGATGACGGCCTACGTGCTGCTCGCGCCCTATTCACTGCCTTGGTACGACGCGGTCACCTGGATGCTGCTGCCGCTGCTGGTGCCTTTCGCCTGGGACGCCGTGTTCGTCGTGCGCCACCTGTTCATGACGTTGGCCTACGCGCCCGGCCGCGCCGCCGGCATCGCGCCGTCGGTGCAGGACTGGACGCTGGGCTTCCGCAGCAATGTCACGCCGTACGTCTGCTGGGCGGCGTTGGTGGCGCTGGTCGGCCTCCACTGGCGCTCGCGGCGTCGGTCGTCCCGTTGATCGCGCAGCACTTCCCGCACAAACCAGACGCAAAAGGTACGTTTCGGGGCCGAAAGCGTGCGATATGCGTCCGGTTTGTGGGTCTCTCCAGGTCCCGTCGGGAACCGGTTAGATGCGGATGACGTCGTCCTGTTCTCGACGTAGGTGCTGCGCGGCGACGGCCAGTGCGAGCGCAATCGCCAGCCCCATGCCGTTGAGCAGCAACGCGAGCCCGGAGTCGTTGATGGCGAAGCCGACTGACCACAGCACGAGCAGTCCGATGAGTGTTTGACGCCCGAACAACACCCGGGTCAAAGCATTGTCGAGGCGCGGTTCGCGGCGAGCGACCAGCACGATGATCGCCACCAGTACCAACGGCACGAGCGGGCTGAACGGGGTGTCGAAGACGAGCCTGACGTTGGCCGCGAGCTTGTCGCCGACCACGCCGGCGCCTTCGCCGTCGATGACCTGCTGGACGAAGCGTCCGAGGTGCGTGCGGGACGCCGCCGGCCGGAGCCAGTCGGCCACCGCGAGAGCGAGCGCCACGAAGGCAGCCCCGAGGACGACGAGTACGACCATGCGCGGACGCAGGCGGATTCCCAGCGCGAGCAGCGTGAGAACCGCAGTGGCCACGACCACCGCCGGAGGTCCGCCGAAATCGGCACCCCAGCCCGGCCAGCCGTCCACGGTGACGGTCGCCAATCCGGCGAGCGCGATCGTTGCCGCGGCCAGGCGTTCGAGCCCGCGGTTCAGGAAACAGCCCGCAGCGAGGCCGGCGGCGATCAGCGCAGAGGTGGCCAGCAGCGCGAAGCCGACATTGCCCATGCCGTAGAAACGTCCGCCGTTGAGCGGTTGCAGACCCAGCAGTGCATTGAATTGCAACCGCGAACCGTGCATCACGTCCAGCGCAAGCACCACCCAGGTCGCGATGGCCACCGCGATCGCCGGTCCGACGGGGGAGCGGCGCCAGCGCCCGGCGTAGGCGACCAACGTGATGGCGCCGGCGAACAGCAGGGCGAAGACCGTCAGCCACACCGCAGCAGCGGGCCAGGACGCCCACGGTGCCCACACCGCGAGGAAGGTCGCGATTGGCACGGCTGCCCACAGGGTGGTGGCGGGCGGGAGCCAGGCAGGCACCCGGTCGCGCCGACGACAGAGCGCGATGCCCAGCAGCAGTCCGGCCAGGCCCCACGCCCCGAAGAACGGGGTGGTGAGGTCGAAGACGGCCCGCAGTGTCGCGTCCGACTGTCGGGCGTTGTTGACCAGTGACGCCGAAGGGGTCTTGTTGGACGCGAGTTGCAGCGGCGAACCCTGTACCTGCGCGGGCACTGGTCCCAGCGGTGCAAGAGCTGTGGCCGTGAGGTCGGCGAGTTGGACAACACCCGGCTGGCGCACCGAGGCCGACCACAGCGTGCCGTGCTGCACGTTGTTGCCGAGCACGAAGAGCATCCGCAGCCGGGCGTCCTTCGGCGCGACCGTGCGCGGTCCGTCCGAGAGCCCGGTGATGACCACCGTCGCGGTGGCCGGCACGTGGGAGAACGCCGTGTTCAGTTGCGCCATCGAGGTTTTCGCACTGCCGCCGGAGGCGTCCACGAAGGTGAGCGGGCACCGGTCGAAGGTGCGGCTCGGGGAGGCCTCGTAGTGGCTCACCCGGCCATTGCGGTCAGCAGCGGCGAGCGCAGCTCCGGCCCCGACGGCCGCCACGCACTTGCCCGACGTCCGATAGCGATCGGCGAGCAACCCGATCTGTGGCAGGCGTGAGCTCCAACCGGGGAAGGACTTCAAGGACGCCGATTCGCCCGAGACCGTCGGGGAGGGCGGGTTCGCGCACAGCCAAGGAGCCGAAACTCCACGCCCCGCAGAGATGCTCAGCCAGGCGTCCGCACTGCACGTGCCGGTGGAACCACCGCGCGGATTAAGCGAACCGATGGCGCCGTAGTCGAGGGTCTGCCACAGGTCGGGATACGACGTCGAGCTGACATCGGCCCAGCGCAGACCAGGTGCAGCGATCACCACCATCGTGCGATCGGGCTTCAGCTCGACGCGTCGAGGCGCCGGATCGACGAGGTTGACCACGCCCAGCAACGCCGCGAACGAAACCAGAGCCGCCAGGACGGCGAGTGCGTACCGGCGAGTCATGGCGAACAGGCTACGTGGCGCGCCCGTCCGCAAACGCGGCCCTTCCAGCCAGATGTGCGGCCTTTGTTCACGGGTGCGGCGGTTGCAGCTAGCGCGTTTGTGAAGGAGGGCCGCGTTTGTGGGGAGGGGCGAGCGGGGACGTCCGTTGCGCGAGAGGTGGGCGATGTGGGTGGCCGGGTCGACAAACGCGGCCCTTCCAGCGGCAGATGCGGCCCTTGTTCACGGGCGCGGCGGTTGCAGCTAGCGCGTTTGCGAGGAAAGGCCGCGTTTGCGCCGGGGACGCCTGCCAGCCGGAACGCCTGACGCCAGGCACAATGAGCCCCGTGACCGACACCGACAAGCGACGCCTTGCCTGGGCCGGTGCCGTCCTGCTGATCCTGGCCTCGATCGCACCGCTGGTCTGGTTGCACCTGATCGACGCCCGACCGGGACGGTGGCAGGTCGACCTGGAGGTCTACCGCAACGCCGGCATCTCACACTTGAAGGGCCGGCCGATCTACGAGACGGTCACGCCGCCGCCGCAGTTGTTGCCCTTCACTTACCCGCCGTTCTCCTCGATGCTCGCGGTGCCGTTGGCGCTCGTGCCGTTCAAGCTGGTCGGCTGGATCTGGTACGTCCTCCAAGCCCTGACCAATATCGCGATCGTGTGGATCGTCGGTGCTCGCTGGTGGACCCGTCCGCAGTGGTGGCGTCCGCTCAGCTTCGGCGCCGCAGTCGCGGTGGGCTTCCACCTCCTGCCGGTGTCGGACGGTTTCCGGTTCGGTCAGGTGGACGCGTTCCTGGTCTTTCTCGTCCTGGCCGATCTCACCCGGTGGCGGCCGCTGCGCCGAGTCCCCTACGGCGTGCTCATCGGTCTGGCCGCCGCAATCAAACTCACCCCGGCGATCTTCATCGTCTACCTCGCGGTCACCCGGCAGTGGCGGGCGTTCTGGACCTCGATGGCCACCGCGGCCGGGGTCACCCTCTTCGCTGCGGCCATGGATCTGCAGAACTCCCTCGATTTCTGGTTCGGTGCGCTGCTTGACCCCGAGCGGCTGGGCAACAACGACGGCGTGAGCAACCAGTCGCTGCGCGGCATGATCTACCGGCTGCACGGCAACAACACGATCGGCTCGCTGATCTGGCTCGCGCTGGTCGCGCTCGTGCTGGTGGTCGGCATGCGGATCGCGTCGGAGGCACACGCCCGGCGTAGCCCGGTGACCGCCACCGGGGTGGTGGGTCTCATCGCGCTGCTGATCTCGCCGGTGTCGTGGATCCATCACCACGACTGGATGCTCGTCGTCTTCGCCTCGCTGGTCGTCTTGGCCGGACGCTCACGCACACGGTGGGCAGCGATCGGTGTGCTCTTCGTGGTCTACCTGCTCAAGTGGCCCTGGTGGGGCTACTGGGGCATGGGCTCCCCGGGTGAGTTCGACAACCATTGGCCGCTCAACCCAGGGCTGCAACTGCTGGCCAACAGCTATGTCATTGCTGCGCTGGCGGCTCTGCTGCTGGTCGGGGGTTGGCAGCGATCCGCGCGCGCTGCATCAGCACCATTGGAGCCAGCAGCATCAGGCCCGCAGGCGGAATCGCCGTCCCCGAGTCGTTGATCAGGAAGCCCATCAGCCAGCACACCGTCACCGCGGCCATGCCGTTGCGCAGCACCGGCATGCGCTCGAAAATCGGTTGCAGCGGCGCGCCGAGCACCGACTGCGGACGCAGCAACGCGTAGATCAACACGATCAGGATCACCGGCACCAGCAGGGCCAAGGGCGTGGACGTCAGCATGTTCCAGTTGGCTTGCCAGATGCGTTGTGCCCGACCGAAATCGCCGTTCTGCCGCACCTGCGCGAAGAAGTCGCCGAGGTGGGTTCGTTCGGCCGGACCGCGCAGGTAGTCCAGCGCGGCCATGCCGATGACGATGGCGGCCCCTGCCGCCGAGAGCAGGAAGAAGCGCACCCAGGTGAGCGTCCATCCGGCGGCGTTGATGGTGAGGTAGGCGAACGCCGGCAGCAGCGCGACCGGACCACCGCCGTCCGCGCCCCAACCGGGGTAGGCGTCGACGACGACGGTGGCTGCCCCCACCAGGGCGACGGTCAGCGCGGCGAGGCCGTGGCGGCCGCGGCCGCCCCGGGTCAGAGGGCTGGCCACGATGGCGGCGAACATCAGCGCTGACGTCGCGAGCAACGCGAAGGCTACATTGCCCATGCCGTAGAAGCGACCGCCGTAGACCGGCTGCAGGCCGAGCATCGACAGCAGTTGCAGGTCGTCGCCGTGGGTGACGTCGAGCGCGATCACGCCGCCGGTGACGAGACACAGCGCGGCCATGGAGCCGCCCATCCAGCGTCGCCACGGGCCGAGCAGGGCGACCAACGCGAGTGCCACCGCGATCACGCCGACCCCTAGCCCGAGCGCTAGGCGGGGGCGGTCATGGCGCCACCAGGGCAGGGCGTTGACGATGAAGGTGGCCACCGGCATGGCCACAGCCGTGGACGCGATGAATGACACGAAGCGGTGCGCGGCCCGTTGCACCACTGGTCGATGCGCGCGGCGCGCGGCCAGGACGGCGCCCCATCCGAGGGTGAGGAAGGCCACCACCAGGCAGTAGAAGGTGATGATGAACTGCCGGACGAATCCGTGCTCAACCTGCAGCGCGTGGCTGATCTCGCCGCTGCGCAGGATGGGCGTGGTCGGGCTACCGGAGGGCTGCACCAGCAGGTTGCGCGCCTCCGGGAGTTGGGGCGCCTTGTCGCCGAGTCGGGTGAGCATGAAGGCCGACAGGTCGACCAACTGCACGATGCCCCGCTGCCGTGTGGAGCCCGAGGTGAGCAGACCGTGGGCCACGCCGGGCCCGGCGATCACCACGGGGTGCAGCCGTTCGGGGCCGTCGTCGTCAGCGAACGACCCGACGACGATCGTCGACTGCGGCGGGGCGTTCTGCAGGAGATGGGTGAAGAAGGCCTCGTCCGGCGAATTCAGGCTGACGAAGGTGATGTCGCAGGCGTTGAAGTCGACCCGGCGGGGATCAGCGACGTAGTTGGAGACGAAGCCATTGCGATCGGAGGCGCCGACGGCCGCAGCCCGGCCGGCGGCGGTGATGCAGGTCGGACCGCCGATGGGCGCGAGGTCGCCGGCGAGCCGTCCGATGTCAGCCGCCTGAGTGCGGGCCAGCGTCGCCTTGCGCCATGCCGGCCAGTCGGAGAACTGCGCGACTCCGGCCCCGATGGGGGTGGGCTCGGGGGCCTGCGGACACTCGGCTCTCTGCCCGGGAGGCGCCGCGTTGACCGGTTTCCACAAGCTCGTGCGGACGCCCGCCGACAGTGACAGCCAGCTCTGCGCCGAACAACTGTGATCGGATAGCCCGCGGGTGGTCATCGCCCCGACCGCACCGCTGCGTGCCAGCGTCCAGAGTGCGGACGTGCGGGCCGCCGGGGTGTCGTCGAAGGTCAGCCGTGGGGCGGAGACCACGATCAGCGGCCCCCGTTGCTCACCGATGGATTGCACCGGGGGTCGGGCTTGGAGCACCGACCAGGTGATCGACGCCGCCATGACAGCCATCACCGTGAAAGCGGTGATGAGTATCCAGCGGCGGAGCATCCGGCCAGACTACGGTCCGGCGCACCTGCGCCCCGAATCGAAGATGTCCGCTCGGGTCACAAGGTGGATACGGATCAGACCGGCAGCCAGCCCGGCATGTCGACGCCCGCCAGTTGCAGCGCCATCGTCGCGGCGAAGAAGAGGCAGATGCAGCCGGCGACGCGGCGGATCGTGGCCAGCGGAATGCGGGTGAGCAACGTGCGACCCAGGAGCGCTGCCAGGCCGGAGACCAGGGCCAGGGCCAGGAAGGCACCGACACCGACGGAGAGCGCGTCGCCGCCGCGCGCCACGAAACCGGCGGTGGCCAGCTGCGACAGGTCTCCCCACTCGGCGAGGAAGAGGATCAGGAAGCTCGTGGTGATCGCATGCCAGCCCACGGCGCTCTTGGTCGACTTGGCGCCGAATTCCTCCTCGGCCTCGGCCCCCTCGTCCTGCGCCTTGGACGCGCCCCGCAGCAGCAGGAACCCCGCGACCAGGAAGAGCACCATGACCACCGCCTGGACGGGTTCCTTCGGCAGCCGCGACAGCAAACCACCGAAGGCCACGGCCACGATCGTCTGCACCAGGAAAGCTGCTGTAACGCCGATCCACACCAACAACGGGCGGTAGCGGGTCGACAGCACGAGGGTGGCGATGAAGGTCTTGTCGGGCAGTTCGAGCACGAACAGCGTGGTGAAGACCGTGAGGGCAAGGGCAAGATCCATGGCGCACCCAGGCTAGGCGCGATCGGCGGCGTCCACGAAATCGTCGTCGCTCGGCCCCGCCCGCGAGCCACTGGTTAGTCTGCCCAGGTGACCTCGACCGCGGTGGCGCTGATCGCCCTCGTCGTCGCCGTGCTCGCGCTCCTGGCGGCTGCGGTGGCGGTGCTTCGGCTGCGCGCGGTGCAACGCAACTTCGAAGTGCTCTGGGGTCATCCCGAACGAGATCACGACGTGAGCGCCGTCGTCCGCGCCGAGCACGACCGCATCAGCGCCCTCGACCAACGCGTCACCGCCCTCGGTGGACGCGTCGACGGCGTGCTCGACCACGTCGCCGCCGGTCTGCGACACGTGTCGGTGGTGCGTTACGACGCGTTCGGCGACATGGGCGGACGATTGTCGTTCTCGGCAGCGATCCTGGACGACGCCGGCGACGGCCTGGTGATCAGTTCGATCCACGCCCGCGGCGAATCGCGCACCTATGCCAAAGGCGTGATCGACGGACGCAGCGAGATCACCCTCACGCCCGAGGAGCGCCAAGCTCTCGCGGCAGCACGAAGCGACAAGGACAACGCATGACCACCTACGGCTACTTCGGCCCGCGCGGCACCTTCAGCCAGGCGGCGCTCGCGAGCTATCTCGAATCCGTCGACACCACAACGAAACTCGATGAGTCGAAGCCGTTCTCCACCGTGCCCGCGGTGCTCGATGCGGTGCTGGCCGGCGAGGTCGACTACGGCATGGTGCCGATCGAGAACTCCGTCGAAGGTGGCGTCTCGGCCACCCTCGACGCGCTCAACGCCCGTGATTCGCTCTTCATCCGTGCCGAGGTGCTGGTGCCGATCACCTTCGTGCTGGCCGTGCGGCCCGGCACGAGCCTGGCCGACGTACGGGCCGTCGGCTCCCACTCACACGCCTGGCCGCAGGTGCGCGGTTGGATGGCCGCCAACGCGCCGGACGCCGCGTACGTCCCCACTCTTTCGACCGCCGCTGCCGCCGAGGCACTCGGCAGCAGCGCGGAGGTGCCCTATGACGCCGCGGTGTGCGCGCGGATGGCGGCCGACACCTTCGGACTGGACGTGCTGGCCGAGCACATCGGTGACAACGCCGCGGCCGTCACCCGCTTCGTCCTGGTCTCCGGCCCGGGCCGGCTGCCCGAGGCGACCGGCGCCGACAAGACGACGATCATGCTCTTCCAGCACGACGACCACTCCGGTGGCCTGCTTGAACTGCTCGAGCAGCTGGCCGCGCGCGGCATCAACATGACCCGGCTCGAATCGCGTCCGACCGGCGCCGCCATGGGCGACTACTGCTTCTCCATCGACTTCGAGGGCCACGTCGACGACGCCCGCGTCGCCGAAACCCTCATGTCGCTGCACCGCGTCGCGGCGCGCGTGCGTTTCTTCGGGTCGTACCCGCGCGCTGACCGCCGAGCCGCCTCGGTGGTGCCGAGTGCGTCCGACACGTCTTTCGCGAACGCCCGCGCCTGGTTGGACGACCTGCGCCAGTAGGGCAGGTCAGGCCGGGCGCACCCACACGACGTAGTTGTTGAGGTGGTGCCCGCCGCTCATCGGCGACTGACGATCGCAGGTGATGAGTGCGACCACCGGGCTAGACGAGCCGCCCCACACGCGGGCGTCGGTCTGCAGGGCGGTCTTGTTGACCGACTGCTTGGCGGTGACGCGCCACTGCATCGTGCGTCCGTTGCTGCACTTGATGGTGACCGGTGCACCCATGCCGACGCGGTCGAGCTCGTAGAAGTCGTCCGGGCCGTCATATGTGACATGGCCGGCCACCACGGAGACGCCGGCCGCCCCTGGCTGGGGCGACTTGTTGTACCACATCGTGGTCTTGGCGGGCGGGTAGATCTGGCCCTGGGCGTTGGTGCCCATCGCCACGATCGGCTCGGTGATGCCGACGCTCGGCACGTCGACGCGGGTGGGGATGCACCCCTTGCCCGGCGTCGCCGCCATCGAGGTCGCCTTGCCGTAGCCGGTGGGCTTGGGCACCACGCTGGGGTTGCTCTTCTTCTTCGTGCTCGTCGGGCTGCTGCCGGTCGAGGCCGCCGCACCCGAAGTGGACGAGGTCGGCGTGCTTGACGTAGAAGTCGGTGCGCTCGAGGTCGAGGTGGTCGACGTCGAGGCGGCCGTGCCTCTGGGGGCGCTGGACGTGCCGGTGCCGGTCGGCGCAGACGGGTCGGTTGCGGTGTCGGTGCCGCCCCCGCACGCGGTGAGCAGCACAGTGGCAGCGGCGGCAGCTGCGAGTGCAGTGCGCATCGGATCAGTCCCCCCAGATCATCAAACAGCGACGGGGTCCAGAGTACGTGTCGCAGCGGTCCGCGGGGAATCAGCGGCGATCCCGGTTGTCGGCCGTCGCCGAACAGCTCAGACCGACGCGCGGTGCACGTGCGCCATTGCGTGCGCGATCCGCCCCGAATCGATGCGCAGTATGCGCAGGTTGCCCGAGATCGGGTTGGTGTCACCGAGGAACCACATGCCCGGTGCCGACGGTGCCTGGTGGCCACGCGAGACGACCGGACGTCCGTGCCCGTCGAGCACACCAAGGTGGCCGATGAGGGGTTCGAGGCCATGGGTGTAGCCGGTGGCGAGCAGCACCACGTCGGGTTGGATGCGGGAGCCGTCGGCCAACACCACGTCGGTGCCGTCGAAGCGCTCGACAGTGCTGACCACCTCCACCTGACGCTGCTGGATCGCGGCGATGAGCCCGACGTCCTGCACCGGGATGGCGCGGTCGACGGTGGCCCGGGTGGCCTTCTCAATGCGTCGACCGGCTCCGACGCTGGAGTCCGGCCATGCCCCGGCGCATCATCAACCGATGGTTGAGCACGAGCACGGGACGTCCGAGGCTTGCTACGTGGGAGAAGCCCGGCTTGGTGACGGTGGCCTCCTGGTCGTAGATGAGGCTGGTGGCGCCGCCCTCGCCCCGGACGACGAACTGCGTCCAGCCGGTGAGGTCGCCGCTCAACCCAGCGCGGAGCATGCCGGTGGGCGCGTCGTCCACTTCAGCAATCAGCTTCAGCCGCAACGTGATCGGGAGCAGGCTGCGGATGTCGACGAAGCCGCTGATGTCGTCGATCGGTCGCACCGAGCGCACCTGCGGCCACCAGGTCGGCCAGTTCTCGACGTCGTGCAACACCTCGAAGACCCGCCGCGGCGGCGCATCGATGCGGAACTGCGAGTGGAAGACGAAGACGCCGTCCATCCGAGTGCTCACGGCACCCGCACGACCAACGACTGCGGCTGCAGCGTGATGACCACGTTCAGCGCGTGGTCGTGCACCTCGCCGTCGATCTCGACGCGGGTCGGGGTCTCGCACTCGATGCGGACGCGGGTGCCGGTGCGGTGCCGCACCTGCGCGGTCGGTTTGTTGGATCCGCGCAGCACCTGGCTGACCAATCGCGCCCACTGCAGCCGGCGGGCGGAGAGTTCGATGACATCGAGCAGGCCGTCGTCCGGCAAGGCGTCCGGCATGAGGCGCACCCCGCCGGTCAGGCGTCCGCAGTTGCCCACGATCACGGTGGTGAGGCCGCGCGGCTCGCTGAGCGGACCGTCGTCCAGCGCCACCCGCATCGGGGTGAGCCCGGCGTTCACGTACTTCATTCCGGCCAGCGGATAGGCCAGCCAGCTCGCGCGCGCCTTCAGCTTCTCGGAGGTGTCGGCCATGATCTCCGCGTCCAGGCCGCAGCCGGTCATCACCGTCGACGTGGCGGTGTCGTCGAACTCGCCATCGCCGGTGGTGTCGATCTCGACCTTGAGCGTGTCGATGGTGCGATTGCGGCCGGCCAGCGCTGAGCGCAGGGCGTTCTTGCGGTTGTGCGTCGGCAGACCGAGGTTGCGGGCCAGCAGGTTGCCGGTGCCGGCGGGCAGGATCGCCAGCGGCACCCCGGTGTCGACGAGCGTCGTCGAGACATTGCGCACCGTGCCGTCGCCGCCGAGTGCGACGACGAGATCGACGCCTGCGTCCAGGGCTGCCTGGGTCTGGCCGAAGCCGGGGTCCTCGATCGTGGTCTCGAGCCACATCGGCGGCGCCCAGGCGTACGCGCGCATGACCCGTTCCACCTGACGGTGGAGCAGGTCGAGATTCTTGATCTTGATCGGATTGACGATCACCGCAGCGCGCTTCATGGCGGGCTTAGCCTGCCACGTCCGAGCCTCCCCGGACGTTTCGCCCACCGGCGCAAACGCGGCCTTTGACCGCAAACGCGCTCGTTGCAACGGCCGCGAACGCGGGTAACCGCCGCGGATGGCGCTATAACTGCCGCGCATTCGCCCGCGGTCGCCGACTAGCCTGAGCCTCGTGATCGACATCAAGTTCCTGCGTGACAACCCCGACGCCGTCCGAGCCAGCCAGCGCGCCCGTGGCGAGGACGACAGCATCGTCGACCAGATCCTGGACGCCGACAAGGCCCGCCGCTCCTCGCTGAGCGAGTTCGAGCAACTGCGTGCGCAGCAGAAGGGCGTCAGCAAGAACGTCGGCGCCGTGATGGGCAAACTGGCCAAGGCCAAGAAGGCCGGCGAGGACGTCACCGCGCTGGAGCAGGAGGCGGACGCCGCCCGCAGCGAAGCCGCGACGCTCGCTGCCCGTGTGAAGGAACTCGATGCCGCCGCCGACACCGAGGGCGCCACCTTCGATGCGCTCATGCGCAAGGTCGGCAACATCGTCGTCGACGGCGTGCCCGCTGGTGGCGAGGAGAACTTCAACACGTTGGAGGAGCACGGCACCAAGCCGGAGTTCGACTTCGAACCGCTCGACCACCTCGCGCTCGGCGAGAAACTCGGTGCGATCGACATGGAGCGCGGCGCGAAGGTCAGCGGCAGCCGCTTCTACTACCTGAAGGGCCCGGGCGCCGTGCTCGCCCAGGCGCTGATGGCCTACTGCCAGCAGATCGCCCGTGAAGAGGGCTTCACTCCGCTGATGGTGCCCAACCTCGTGCTGCGCCGGACGATGGCCGGCGCCGGCTTCATCGACAGCCACGCCGACGAGGTCTACCTGCTCGAGGCCGACGACCTCTTCCTCACCGGCACCTCCGAGGTGGCGCTCGCCGGCTACCACGCCGACGAGATCCTCGACCTGAACGACGGGCCGCGTCGGTACACCGCGACGTCCACCTGTTACCGACGCGAGGCCGGCTCCTACGGCAAGGACACACGCGGCATCTTCCGGGTGCACCAGTTCACCAAGACCGAGATGTTCATCTACTGCAAGCCCGAGGACGCCGAAGCCGAGCACGACCGTCTGTTGCGCATCGAGCGACGCATCCTCGACGGTCTGGAGGTGCCCTACCGGGTGATCGACGTCGCGGCCGGTGACCTCGGTGGCCCGGCGGCGCGCAAGTTCGACTGCGAGGCATGGGTGCCGACGCAGGGCACCTACCGCGAGCTGACCTCGACCTCGAACTGCACGACGTACCAGGCCCGCCGCCTCGGCGTCCGCTTCCGCGCCGACGACGGCAAGCCCGAGATCGCCGCCACCCTCAACGGCACGATGCTCACCGACACCCGACCGATCGTCGCGCTGCTGGAGAACCACCAGCAGGCGGACGGCTCGGTGAAGGTGCCGGCCGCGCTGCAGCCCTTCGTCGGCACCGACGTCCTGAAGCCGATCGCCTGAGCCTGTCAGCCGCGCAAAGTCCGGCGACGCGAACAAGGCTCGCGGATCACTCGATCCGCGAGCCTTGTTGGCTCGTGTGTGGGCGTGATCTACGTGCTGGGCTGATCAGACCTTCGACTTGCGATAGCCGGCCGCGATCGCTGCGCGTTCGTTGGCGAAGCACATTTCCGGCTTTGTCTTGCTGTAGTAGCGCTGACCCGGAAGGTGGTAAATGCGGCTGGACGCGTTGCCCTTGATCGGCGCCCAACTCGGGCAGTTCCAAGAGCCGGTCGGCGGACGGTAGGAGGTCGGCGTGTTGACCTTGACGTACTTGCGGCTGGTGGCAGTCACTTTGTAGACCGCAGTCTGCGGCAGCACGACCGACCAATACCCGCTCGTGGAGGGGACGAACTTGGGGGCGAAGTTGCCGTACTTGTCGACAGTGAAACTACCCATCGACTTGTTGGGGGCGGTGCCGTCCGCGTCGAAGTACACCGTGACCCGTGTTCCCGGCGCGGCGACCCATCGAGCGCCGCTGAGTTTCTGCGACTGCCCCTTCACCTGGATGGACGCACCCTTCGTGATCGAGGTGGGCGACACGGTGTAACCGGCGATGCGGGTGCTGACGGTGGGCGCTGCGTCAGCCGGCGTGGCGGTCAGCAGAGCGCTTCCGACGGCGATTGCGGTGACGCCACTCAGGCGCGCGAAGCGAGACATGAATTTCCTTCAGGGGTGTGAGAGTCGCGCAAGCTGGCGCGGCCGGCTCATCGTAGGCCAAACGCGCCGAACGGAAGGGCGGATTGCCGACTTCTGTGCTGCTACGCGCTGCTTGCGCGAGCAGATCCCGCATCGCTGATCGGCCTCCTCGGATCGCCGTCCGAGCGAGACCGTGACGCGGGCCGGTGATCTGGGGAAGGTGAGGGGGCCGAAATCCGCGACGTTCGGCGATGCGGCCAAGTACCGCCTGTGCATTAGCGTTGGTCCGGGTTTGCGAGCGAGGTCGTGCACGACCACCGCCGCAAAGGAACACGACGAGGAGGGGCGACAGTGTCCGACAATCACGGAGCGGGCGGCTGGGACGAGCCGACACACGCCATGCCGAAGTTGCCGCCGCAGGGTGGCCAGCAGCAGTCCGGTCAGCACGGCCAGCAGGGCAATCCGCAGGGCCAGGGCGGCCAGGGTCAGCCCGGTTACGGGCAGCAGCCGGGCCACCAGGGCGGCTACGGCCAGCCGGGTCACCAGGGTGGTTACGGCCAGCCGGGTCAGGCCGGTCAGCAGGGTGGCTACGGCCAGCAGCCGGGCCAGTACGGCCAGCCGCGTCCCCCGTACGGCGGACAGCAAGGTGGCGCGCCTCAGGGTGGCCAGTCTTATGGCGGTCAGCAGGGCGCGCCGGGTTACCAGCAGCAGCCGGGCCAGTCCTACGGCACACAGCAAGGCCAGTACGGCGGACCGCAGGGCGGCTACGGGCACCAGCCCGGTCAGCAGGGTGGCTACGGCCAGCAGCCGGGCCAGTACGGCGGTCAGCCCGGATACTCCGGTGGCAGCACGACCAGCACGCGTCCGGCGAGCGGTCTGGGTCGCATCCTTGCCATCGCCGCGTTGGTCGGCGCACTGCTGGCGATCGGTGGATCGTTCGCGCCCTGGATCAAGATGAACGTGACCGGTGAAGACAACGGCACGAGCATGTACGTCAACTACACCAAGTCGGGCATCGGTTCGGAGTCGGTCGACTCCAACGACCCCTCCATCACCGAGGAAGAGTTCAAGAAGAGCATGGACTCCTCGGGCTCGCGCACCGGCTCGAGTTCGACCTCCAGCGATGACGCAGCCACGGACGGTTGGGTCGTGATCTTCGGAGCACTGGTGGTGATCGCCGGTGCGGTGCTCGCCTTCCTGAAGAAGGTGCGGATAGGCGGCATCGTCGCCGCGGTCGGCGGACTGATCGCCTTGGGAGTCGGCGTCTACGACTACTTCGACATCAGCGACGCCGTCGATGAGGCCAACAAGGGTCTGGCTGCGTTGAGTGCGATGTCCGGTGGCAAGTCCAGCATCGAACTGAGCGTCGGCTGGGGCATCTACCCGGTGATCCTCGGCGGATTGCTCGCCCTGGGTGCAGGCATCTTCGCCGCGGTCAAGGGCGACTGACGCCGCGACGAACACGCGAGACGAAAGGGGCTGTGGGCAACCACGGCCCCTTTCCTCGTACTGTGAGCGCGTGCGCAAACTTCTCATCGGTCTGGACGTCGACGGCACCATCGTTCACTACGACGGGCATGCCTCCGAGCGGGTCACGAGTGCGATCAAGGCGGTGCTGGACGCCGGCCACGAGGTGGTGATCGCCACCGGCCGGTCGGTCACCGGCACGGTGCCGATCGTCGACCTGCTCGGCCTCACCTCCGGGTTCCTCGTGTGCTCCAACGGTGCGGTCACCGCGCAGATCGCACCGGAGGAACCGCACGGCTACCGGCTGCTCGACTGCGTCACCTTCGACCCGCGTCCGGTGCTCGACCGCCTGCGTGGTGCGTGGCCGGACGGCGTGGTCGCCACCGAGGTGATCGGCGAGGGCTACCTGGTCAGCGATCACTTCCCCGACGGCGAACTGCTCGGCGACGTCAAGGTGGTGCCCTGGGAGGAACTCGCGCAGCCGACCACCCGCATCACCTTCCGTTCGCCCAGCGGCACGGCCGAGGAGTTCGTGAAGCTGGCCGACGGTCTCGGTCTGCACGGCGTCAACTACGGCGTGGGCTACTCGGCGTGGCTCGACATCAACCCCGAGGGCGTGAGCAAGGCGTCCGCGCTGGAGAAGATTCGCGAGCACCACGACATCGACGTCGCCGACACGGTCGCGGTCGGCGACCACCGCAATGACATCGAGATGCTCGGCTGGGCCGGTCGCGGAGTGGCCATGGGGCAGGCGCCGGACGACGTCAAGGCGATCGCCGACGTCGTCACCGACACCGTTGAGGAGGACGGCCTGGCGCAGGTGCTCGAGGGTCTGCTGTGACCGACCTCGTCATCACCTCCGCGTCCAACCCTCGGCTGAAGCAACTGGTCTCGTTGCAGCGCCGCCGGGTGCGCGACGAACTACGCGTCACGCTGCTCGAGGGCTACGACGAGTTGGCGCTCGCGTTGGACGCCGGCGTGCAGCTCCGCACGCTGTACTACTGCCCCGAACTCATGCTGGACGCCGGTGAGCAGGGTGCCCTGGTCGACCGGCTGCGCGGCGACCATATCGAGACGGTGCGCTTGTCGCGGGCGGCCTTCGAGAAGGTCGCCTACCGCGAAGGCGCCGATGGTTTCCTCGGCGTCGCGCCGGTGCCTGGCGCCGCTCTTGCCGATCTCCAACTCCCGGACGCCCCGCTGCTGCTGGTCGCCGAAGGTATTGAGAAGCCGGGCAATCTCGGCGCAATGTTGCGCACCGCCGATGCAGCAGGGGTCGACGCCGTGGTGGCCGCAGACGCCGTGACCGACTGGGGCAACCCGAATGTCGTGCGTGGTTCGAAGGGCACGGTGTTCTCTGTGCCCGTTGCGTCGGCCTCAGCGGACGAAGCGCTGGACCACCTGCAGCGCAAGGGAATTCGCGTCGTGGCCACGACGCCTGATACCGACCTGCTGCACACCGAGGCCGATCTCACCGGCCCGGTGGCGATCGCCGTCGGCACCGAGAAGTACGGCCTCACGGGTGACTTCTTGGCTCGCGCGGACGTCCGCGTGCGCATCCCGATGGTGGGTCACGCCAACTCGCTCAACGTGTCGACCTCGGCCGCAATCGTGCTCTACGAGGCGGTGCGTCAGCGCTCCGCACGCTGATCCTCACGCGGCCCTGCGATGGCCGGTCGAGCTTTGCTGAACCAGCGCAATCCCGGCGTTCGGCGTGGGCCCCACCCGTGGGGAGGAAGAGGCGCAGATCGAGGTCAGAACTAGGTAAAGCGTCCAAGTAATGCGCGTGCGCAACTGCGTGACCCCGATTACATAACGGGCCTGTCGCAATGGCACGATCTACGCATGCGAGTCGATCATGTGGTGTATGCCGCCGGGGCCGAAGGCCTGCTGCCCACCGCCAAGCGCCTGGGGGAGGCGCTCGGGGTGGAGCCCGGCGACAGTGGGGTTCATCCGCGATTCGGTACGCGCAACGTGGTCATTCCGTTGGCGGACCGGCGCTTCCTCGAGGTGGTCGAGGTGCTCGACCACCCGGCTTCTGACAAGGCCCCTTTCGGTCAGGCCGTGCGCGCCCGCTCCGAGCAGGGCGGCGGTTGGCTGGGCTGGGTCGTCGAGGTCGACGACATGAGCGTTGCCGAGAAGATGGTCGGACGCCCGGCCGCTCCCGGTAACCGGCACCGCCCCGACGGCACTGAGGTCACATGGCGCCAGCTCGGTGTCAAGGGCCTGATGGCCGACGCGCAGGTGCCCTTCTTCATCGAGTGGGACGAGGACCAGCCGCACCCCTCGCAGATCGGCGAGACGCAGTCGACGCTGACCGGCTTCAAGATCGCCGGCAGCCCCGATCGCATCCGCGAGTGGCTGGGTCTGCTGGGTAAGCCGGGCGTCGACCGCGACGAGTGGGAGCCGGGCATCGACTTCGACTTCGTCGCGCCGCACGGTGTGCCCTGCGTCCTTGCCGTCACCTTCGACACCCCGAACGGTCCCGTCGAAATCTGACGGCACCGGCGATACCCCCTCCGGGTATGCTGTTCGCGGCGCAAGGAGGCTGCGATGGCGGGTTACACCGGATCCAAGGACGACTACCTCAGGCGGCTGCGGCGCATCGAAGGTCAGGTGCGCGGCATCCAGCGGATGGTCGACGACGACACCTACTGCATCGATGTCCTCACCCAGATCAGCGCGATCACCAAGGCGCTGCAGGCGGTGAGCCTCGGGCTGCTGGAAGACCACGTCGGCCATTGCGTCGTCGACGCCGCCCGCGAATCGGACGAGGCTGCCGCCGAAAAGGTGCGTGAAGCCTCTGACGCGATCGCCCGCCTCGTGCGCAGCTGATCACCACCACCCAAGGAGAAGCGATGCAGACCAATCTCACCGTGAAGGGCATGACCTGCGGCCACTGCGTGAGCGCGGTGACCGAAGAACTCAAGGCGATCGACGGCGTCCAGGACGTGCAGGTCGACCTCGTGCCCGACGGCGGCTCACGAGTGGCCGTCATCAGTGACGGCCCGCTCGACGAGGGCGCCGTCGAGGCAGCGATCGACGAAGCCGGTTACGAGCTGTACTGACCTCTCAGGCCAGGTGGTCGACCAATTGCGGAGCCAGGCCCACGTAGGTGGCCGGGGTGAGGGCGAGCAGTCGCGCCTGCACTTCCTCGGGCAACCCGAGTCCGCGGATGAACTCCTCCAGGTCGGCTGCGTTGATGCGGCGTCCGCGGGTGAGTTCCTTCAGGCGTTCGTAGGGCTGCTCCATGCCGGGCACACCCTGGGCGCCGAGTGCGCGCATGGCCGACTGGATCGGCTCGCCGAGCACCTCCCAGTTGAGGTCGAGGTCGGCGGCCATCGCCTCGGGGACGGCGTCCAGCCCGGCGAGTCCGCGGCCCACGTTGTCGATCGCGAGCAGCGAGTGGCCGAAGGCCGTGCCGATGTTGCGCTGCATCGATGAGTCGGTGAGGTCGCGCTGCAGACGTGACTGGACGAGCGTGCTCGCGAGCACGTCGAGCAGGGCGTTGCTCACCTCGAGGTTGGCCTCGGCGTTCTCGAAGCGGATCGGGTTGACCTTGTGCGGCATCGTCGAGGAGCCCACTGTGCCCTGGCCGCGCACCTGCGCGAAGTAGCCCATCGAGATGTAGGTCCAGACGTCCGTGCAGAGGTTGTGCAGCACGCGGTTGAAGCGGGCGATGTCGCTGTAGAGCTCGGCCTGCCAGTCGTGGCTCTCGATCTGCGTGGTGAGCGGATTCCACTGCAGTCCAAGCGATTCCACGAACATCTTGCTGATCTCCACCCAGTCAGTGGTCGGCACGGCGGCGGTGTGCGCGCCGTAGGTGCCGGTGGCGCCGTTGATCTTGCCGAGGTATTCGGCGCCCTCGATGCGGCGCAGCTGTCGCCCGAGGCGGTGGGCGAGCACGGCGAGTTCCTTGCCCATCGTGGTGGGCGTCGCGGGCTGCCCGTGGGTGTGGGCCAGAAGCGGCACCTCACGCAGGTCGCGCGCCATCGTGGCGATCTGCTCGACCAACGCCTTCGCGCGCGGCAGCCACACCTGCTGGGTAGCTCCCTGCACCATAAGCGCGTACGACAGGTTGTTGATGTCCTCGCTGGTGCAGGCGAAGTGGATGAGCTCGGCCAGGCCGGCGGCGTCGTCCTCACCGACGATCGCCGTGAGCCGCCGCTTCAGGTAGTACTCGATCGCCTTGACGTCGTGCACCGTCTCACGCTCGATCTCGGCAAGCTCGGCGATGTCGTCCTCGTCGAAGTCGGTCACCAGCGTGCGCAGCGCCTGCTGCTCGGCGTCGGTGAGCGTCCGGACGCCCGGCACCGCGCCCTGGGTGGTGAGGTGGATGAGCCACTCGACCTCGACGTTCACCCGCTGCCGGTTGAGGGCGGCTTCGGAGAGGTGGTCGACCAGGGGTGCAACGGCGCCGCGGTAACGGCCGTCGAGTGCACCGAGGGCGATGGCAGGCTGGACATCGGCGAGTGAGCGCATGGGGTCATTGTTTCAGGGCCTCCGGCCGGTGGCTCCGGGCCCTCGGGCCGCCGGATCACTCCGGCAGTTGCACCAGCCCGAAGATCTCGCCGTGCTTGGCCTGGATGATCGCTTCCGGGCCCATCGGCCCGTCGAAGGTCATCATGATGAAACCTTCCAACTCCTGCGCGAGCTGGGCGGAGGAGTCGCGGTCGACGACGCCGAAATGGGTCATCCAGCTGGCGTTGACGTCGTCCGGCAGCTCCTCGGCCAGGTGGATGCCGCACACCGGGTTGCCGTCGATCTCGGCCACGACGCCGTACTCGGTCTCGTTGATGTAGGTGTAACCGAAGACGTCCGCGTAGAACTTCTTGGCGGCAGCGAGGTCGCGCGTCAGCAGGGTGTGCCAGGCGACGGTGCCGGGTTCGTTGGTGATGCCGAAGCCGCTGTGCTCGCGTCCTTGCCACAGCGAGAAGACGGCACCCGTCGGGTCGGTGCACAGGGCTCCGCGACCGGAGGCGCCGACGTCCTGCGGACCGGCGAGCACCTGACCGCCGGCACCCTGCACGCGCGCGGCGACCGCGTCGACGTCGTCGGCCGCCAGATAGGTGGTCCAAATGGTCGGTTGGTTCTCGGTGCTCGTCGTGGTGATCGCGGCGGCCGGCTGCTCGTCCTTCAGGCAGATCGAGTAGTCGCCGTACTCGGACGAGCCGTCCAGCACATGCCAGCCGAAAAGGCGTCCGTAGAAGTCCTTGGCGTGGTGCAGGCCGCGGTGCTCCTCCTCGTACGCGCACTCCACCCAGCAAGGGGTGCCGGTCGGCCAGTTGCCGCTGTGGGTCGCCATGAAAGCTCCTTCGATCGACGCTGCACCGACCTTAAACCGCCGACGCCCCACCCGATGGGGCGGGCAAAGGGTCAATGTTTGGTCAAAGCGCAGCGGCGGCGTCCTTCGGATACTTACCCTCGGTGCATGCCTGCCGACCCCGTGACCCGACGCCTGCTCGCGTCGGCCAGTTTCACGCGGTGTCGAGCAGTCGCGGAGGTCAAGGTGCGTCAGCCGGTGCAGTTGCAGACGCTGCTCGCCGAAGTGGAGTTACGGGCCATCGAATGTGAAGCCGTCCGGGTGCAGCCGTTGGCGGTGATGATCGACATCGCGGCTGCTGTGGTCGAGGCCTTCCTGGAGAGCGGCGCCGATTACGACGCACTGGACGCCGCTCGTTCGGCGCGACTGCGTCTGGTGGTGGCCGGCCTGGAGTACCTCGTCATCGACCACGACGTCATCCCCGACGACCAGAAGCACGGGATGGTCGACGACCTTGCCGTTGTGCGTTGGGTCGCCCGCGTCGCCTCGGGCGCCGAAGGTCATCCGGTCGACGAGTTGAGCGAATTCGACGACTGAAGCAGGGCAGCGCTCAGCCGGTCGACACCTGTGAGCGCAGGTGGTCGACCACGCCTTTGCAGGCTGTCTCGATTTCGTCGCGGCAGCGGTCGAAGCCGGCCTCGTCGCCGTAGTAGGGGTCGTCCACTTCGTCCTTGTCGGCATCCGGGTCGAACTCGCGCAGCAGCCGCACCTGTGGCGGCGTCGCCGAGCGGGCGGCCATGCGCCGCACCTCGGTGAGATGACCGCGATCGGCGACGAGCAGCAGGTCGCGTTCGCCCACCTCAGGATCGGTGAGGCGGTGCGCGCGATGGGCGCTGCCGTCGTACCCACCTCGCTCCAACGCCTCCAGCGTGCGCGGGTCGGCCGGGTTGCCCTCGTGCCACCCCTGGATGCCCGAGGAGTCGACAATCACCTTGTCCGACAAGCCTTCTCGCTCCAAGAGCTCGCGAAGAATCACCTCGCCCATCGGCGAGCGGCAGATGTTGCCGGTGCACACGAAGCTGACTCGATAGGGCTGGCTCATGTGCCCGATTGTGCGTCACGACGCCAGACGTAGGGCGTGGTGGTGGTGATCTTCAGCAGCCCGCTGCGCTCCAGGATGGGCCGCGACATGGGGCTGCAGTCGCTGTGCAGGTAGCGGACGCCGAGATCGCGGGCGTGACGCGCACGAGCCGCGGTGAGCGCCCGGTAGATGCCCTTGCCGCGCCAGGGCGCCTTCGTCGCGCCTCCCCAGAGCCCGGCGAACTCGGTGCCCTCGACCAGTTCGAGACGTCCGGCGCACACCACCTCGTTGGCGTCGGTCTCAGCGATCCAGTGCGTCGCTCGGCCTTGGGAGCGTTCCAGCCGGGCGAGTGCCTGGGCTGCGGTGCGGCCGTCGCTGAAGACCTCGTTCTGCAGCGCGTTGGCGCGGGTGACATCGTCCACGAGGTCACCGCCGACGCCTGACTGTCGCACTCGCAAACCGTCGGGGAGTTCCACCGCGCCCACGAGGTGATCGACCGATCCGACCATCACCGTCTCGACCTCGTCGGGCTCGAAGCCGTGCGCCCGCAACCGCTCGTCCAGGTCGGCCGGCTGGTCGTGGCCTCGTGTCTTCCATTCAAATTCCTCGACGTCGGTGTCGTCGCGGAAGTAGGCCACGGTGCGGTCGATCAGGGCGTCGAGGTCGTCTACACCCTCGAGAGAGCGATACGCGACGAACCCGCCGTGGTCGAACAACGCGCGAATGATCGGGCCGTCCTCGCTGGTGGATTCGGCTCCGCTCACCTCGCCGCGATGGCGCAACTGGTGGTCGTAGGCGTGCAGCAGCTCTGCCGGGTCGTCGCTCATCGCGGCATCCACTAGAGCGTGATCCAGCCGGGCGCGTGCTCGCGGAAGGTCCCGGGGTCGAGGTCGCCAGCGCCTTCGGGCACCGCGCCGAGCAACTGTCCGTCGGCGAGGTTCGAGAGCTGCTCGACGTTGGTCTCCTCGGCCAGACCCGGTGACGCCGGAGCCGAGCCGATCACCACGCCCACGAGATCGACACCCCGGATGCGCAGTGCTTCCAGGGTGAGCGCGGTGTGGTTCAGCGTGCCCAGGCCTGCCCTCGCCACCACGATCGCCCCGACGCGAATTCCTCTCGCCTCCAACGGCATTGCCAGGTCGGGCAGCGTCCCGCGTGCCTGATCGAGGTGCACGAGCAGTCCGCCCGAACCCTCCACCAGCACGATGTCGTAGCTCTGGCTGCTCGCGTGCTCAGCCACGGTCTCGGCGTGATCGGCGACGGCGGGCAGCTCCACCTCGGCTCGGGCCGCGGCGACGTCAGGGGCGAGCGGTTCGGGTAGGCGCACGCATTCCTCGACGTCCACCTCGGCCAGTTGTGCCACGGTCTGCGCGTCACCTTCCTCGCCGTCCTCCACTCCGGTCTGGACGAGCTTGATCACCAGCACCCGCTGGCCCTGTGATTTCAGGGCGGCGGCGATGGCGGCGGTGGTGATCGTCTTGCCCACCTCGGTGTCGGTGCCGGTGATGATGAGGACGGGTGCGGTCATGGGGTGATCAACTCATTCAGAACGGTTGTGGCGTGGTCGAGTTCAGCATCGGTGAGCCCGGCGTGGGCGGTGAGGCGCAGGCGGGAGGTGCCATCGGGTGTGGACGGTGGGCGGAAGCAACCGATGCGGACGCCCGCCTCGGCAGCGCGCTGGACGGCGGCCAGCGCTTCCTGGGGGCCGAGCATCGGCGCCGAGAGCACGGCGCCGGCCGGTGTCGGCACCTCCAGCGCATCGGCCAGGCGAGCAGCGGCGATGCGCACGCGAGCCGCGCGTTCGGGCTCGTCCCGCAGCACCTCGTAGGCACCGAGTGCAGCGCCGGCGCAGGCGGGCGCCAGACCGGTGTCGAAGATGAACGGCCGAGCGGTGTTGACCAGGTGTTCGCGCACCAACGGCGTGCACATCGCCGCGCCGCCACCGGTGGCGAACGACTTCGACAGCGACGTGGTGATGACGAGTCGATCGGACGGGGTGAGCGCGAGGGACGCCGTCAGGCCCTCACCGTGTTCGCCGCACACGCCCATGCCGTGCGCTTCGTCGACCACAAGCAACGCGTCGTGCTCCTCCACCAGCGCGAGCAGCGCGGGGAGGTCGCTGGCATCGCCCAGCACCGAGAAGACCGACTCCACCACTACGAGCGCGCGGGGCTGGGTGCGGGTGCGCAGGGCGTGCTCGACCGCGTCCAGATCGAGATGCGGCACGACGCTGACCACGCCGCGGGCCAGGCGGGCGCCGTCGATCAGCGAGGCGTGGTTGTGGGCATCGCTGATGATGAGACAGTCGGCGTCGCCGAGCGCGGTGAGCACCGAGAGGTTGACGTGATAACCGGTCGAAAACACCAGTGCCGCAGGCATGTTCGACAGTTCAGCGAGTGCCGACTCGAGCTGGTCGTGCACCGGCCAGGTGCCCGTGACCAACCGGGACGCCCCCGCGCCGGCGCCGTGTTGTCGGGCAGCGTCCGCGGATGCTTCGAGCACCCGCGGGTGGGTGCGTAGCGACAGGTAGTCGTTGCCGGCGAGGTCGATCAGCCCGGTCGGGTGATCGCTGGAAAGTCGCCGGGTCAGGCCGGCAGCCTCCCTGCGCTCCGCGGCGCTGCGGAGGTGGTGTTCGAAGGAGTTCACGGCGCCACCGCCCGTGCCGCGGCCACCATCGCGGCGCCGATCTGAGTGGTCTCTGCAGCCGTGCAGGCATAGGGCGGCATGGCGTAGATGAGGTTACGGAAGGGCCGCAGCCAGACGCCGTGGTCGAGCGCGGCGGCCGCCGCCGGGGCGAGGTCACGCGGCGCGTCGAGTTGGATCACGCCAACTGCGCCGATGGTGCGGACGTCCGCCACCCCCGCGATGTCGCGGGCATCGGCCAGCGACGAATCCAGCACACTGGCAACGGAATTGACGCGGTCGAGGAGGTCGTCACCGAGCAGGTCGAGCGAAGCGGACGCGATCGCACAGGCCAGCGGGTTGGCCATGAAGGTGGGGCCGTGCATGAGCGCTCCGGCCGGCTCGGCGGAGACCGCTTCGGTCACCTTGCTCGTGCAGAGCACGGCCGAGAGCGTGAGATAGCCGCCGGTCAACGCCTTCCCGACACAGAGGATGTCGGGCACGACCGCGCAGCGGTCGGCGGCCCAGAGCGTGCCGGTGCGTCCGAACCCCGTGGCGATCTCGTCGAAGATCAGCAGCGCGCCTGAATCGCGAGCCAGCGCCGCGAGCACCCGCACCACCTGCGGCGGATAGATCCACATGCCGCCAGCTCCCTGCAGCACGGGCTCGACGATCACGGCGGCGACGTCGGCGGCGTGATCGGCGTAGAGCGCGCGGGTCTGCTGCTCCCACTGGGCAATGTCGGCGTCCAGCCCGCCCGGTGGCTGCGGAGCGAAGACCTGCTCGGGCAGCACGCCGCGGAACAACGTGTGCATGCCGTTCACCGGATCCGTCACGCTCATCGGCGCCATCGTGTCGCCGTGGTAGCCGCCGCGAATCGTGAACACCTTGCTGCGCGGAAGCCCGGCTGCAGCATGCGCCTGCCAGGCCATCTTCAGTGCGACCTCGACGGCCACCGAGCCGCTGTCGGCGAAGAAGACGTGCTGCAGATCGTCGCCAGGCGACAGGCGAATCAGCTTGTCGGCCAAGGTGATTGCCGGCTCGTGGGTGAGCCCGCCGAACATCACGTGAGCCATGCGTCCGAGCTGGGCGTGGGCAGCGGCGTCCAACTCCGGCACGGCGTAACCGTGGATGGCGCACCACCACGACGCCATGCCGTCGATCACCTCGCAGGTGTCACCATCGGCCGTCCGTAAGCGCAGTCGGACGCCGGACGCCGACTCCACCAGGTGAGTCGGCGCGGGGGAGAGGGCGGAGGCGTAGGGGTGCCACACATGGTCGCGGTCGAACGCGAGCAGATCCCTCGGCGGCAGCACCCGCCCATCCAATCACCGAAGGCCCGGGCAAAAGCCCGGGCCTTCGTACCGACGAGTCGGTGGGTGTCAGTTGTCGCGCTGCGCGATCTTGGCGACGTTGACCGCCAGCTCGATGACGACGCGAGCGCCGTAGATGATCGCGCCGACGATGGCGATGTCGGCCAGCATCTTGAAGATGGCGGGAACGACGTGCATCTTCACCACGACTTCGCGGTCAGAGCCGTCAACGCTCTGGTGTTCACCCAGGAAGTTGTAAAGGATGTCGTACAGGCCCCAAATGATCGCTGCCGCGCTGATCAGCATGAACGCCAGCGAAGCGATCTTCGGGGTCAGCGATTGCTCGAACTTGGTGTCGCTGAACGGGCTCGCGCCCGAGGACGACGGGGAGTTGTTGTAGCCGCCGGTGTGCGCGGGCGCGCCGCCCTGCTGGCCCTGGTCGTAATTGCCCTGGGACTGGCCGTACTGCCCCTGGTCGCCCTGCTGGCCGTACTGCTGCCCGCCGTAGCCGCCCTGCTGTCCGTAGTCCTGCCCGGACGCCGACTGCTGCGACTGCTGGCCGCCCCAGTCCTGGCCGAGCGAGCCTCCGCCTTGGTTCGACTGATCGTTCCAGCCCTGTCCGAGCGAGCCCCCCTGGCCCTGACCGTCGTTCCACGACCCGTTGGTCGGCTGTGACATTCGCTTTCCTCCTGAAGATCCTGCGGCCAATTCGGCCGTTCCGCACCAAACTACTTGCCCAGGCACCCGCCTCGGTGAAGCCCCGCGCGACGACTTGCTTGTCAGTCGGTCGGTCAGCCGGCCGCGGGCGCGCCACCGTCCAGGTCGCTGACTTCACGCAATTCTCCGTGCTCCACGCAGATCGCCGTCCAGTCGGTGGGCGTGACCTGCACTTTCATCCGCCTCCGGCAGTGCGCGCAGAATCGGGGTGGTTCTTCGGCCGCCAGCCAGCGCGCGCACACCGAGTGGTCACCGGTGGACGCGGGTTCGCCGCAGCGGGTGCAGTAGATGGGCTCGTTCACAGCGAGGCGTTGAGGGCCTTGATCGGCATCTGCAGTTCCTCCAGGAGTTCCAGGTCAGCGGTGGGGTTGCGTCCCAGCGTGGTCAGGTAGTTGCCGACGATGACGGCATTGATGCCGCCGAGCAGGCCGTCGCGGGTGCCGAGATCGCCCAGGGTCAGCTCGCGTCCGCCTGCGTAGCGAAGGATCGTGCGCGGAAGCGCGAGCCGGAACGCCGCGATCGTGCGCAGAGCGTCCGGCGTCGACATCGGCTCCAGGTCACCGAAAGGCGTGCCCGGACGCGGGTTGAGGAAGTTGAGCGGCACCTCGTGAGGCTCGAGTTCGGCCAGCTGCGAAGCCAGTTCGGCACGCTGCTCGATCGTCTCGCCCATGCCGACCAGCCCGCCGCAGCACAGCTCCATGCCGGACGTCTTCACCATCTGGCAGGTGTCCCAACGCTCCTCATAGGAGTGCGTGGTGACCACCTGCGGGAAAAACGACTTCGCGGCTTCGAGGTTGTGGTTGTAGCGGTGCACGCCCATGTCGACCAGGTCGTCGACCTGTTCCTGGGTGAGCATGCCCAGCGACGCCGCCACCTGGATGTCGACGGCCTCCTTGATCGCCTTCACCCCGTCGCGCAACTGGGTCATGAGTCGCTCGTCTGGCCCGCGCACGGCCGCCACGATGCAGAACTCCGTCGCACCCGTTGCCGCGGTCTGCTCGGCAGCCTTCACCAGCTGCGGGACGTTGAGCCACACGCTGCGCACGGGGGAGGTGAACTGACCCGACTGGCTGCAGAAGTGACAGTCCTCCGGGCAGCCCCCGGTCTTCAGGGAGACGATGCCCTCGACCTCGACCTCTTCGCCGTTGAACTTCAGGCGCACCTCGTGGGCCAGCGCGAGCAGGCTGGGCAGCATCTCGTCCGGCGTCTGCAGCACCTCGACGATCTCGTCGTAGGTGAGGCCCTCACCCTTGATCAGGACGCGGTCGCGCGCGCGGTCGAGGATCGAGGCCCCGGTGGCTGCCGAAGAGGTGACGCTGGTCATGCGGGTGATCCTGCCGCAACCGTTCTGGCCTGCCTCGTGCGGCCTCCTACCCACTGGTTGTGCCGGGGAGCAGGACGTGACGGGCATCACCGGAACGCAATTTGCACTCTGGGGAGCCAAAGGGCAATTCTTGGACGCGTGACCTCCGAGCTTGCCTTCGTCTGTGATGCGCAGCGGGTCGCGGGCTGGAACGACAAGCGCCGCGAGACCGCGGCCCGCATCACCCAGTGTGCGCGCCAGTTGTCGGCCGACCGCGGCTTCGACGACTTCACACTCGATGAGCTGGCCGACTGCGCCGAGGTTTCCCGCCGCACGTTGTTCAACTACTTCGACGGCAAGATGGAAGCGGTGCTCGGGCTGCCCCCGGCCGGCACCGCGGCGGCGATCGAGCAGTTCGTGGCCGGCGGCCCGGACGGTGACCTTTTCGCCGACGCCACCTATGTGGCGCGGGTTGTGCTCGCCCAGAAGGAAGTCACGCGCACCGACTGGACCACGATGCACCTCGCGTTCGATCGCAACCCCAAGGTGCTCGCCGCAGCCCTGCTCAGCTTCCGGATGATCGGTGAAGACCTCATCCGGTTGATCGAGCAGCGCGAGGGCACGCCTGCCGGTGATCCGCGAGCGGTGGTGACGCTCAGCAGCCTCGGCGCGCTCTTCGAAGCGTCCGTGCGCACCTTCATCGCCGCGACCAACACCCGTCCGCTGATCGACCTCTTCGACTCCTACGTCGAGGCCATGCGCGAGCTCATCGCCCCGGCCGCCTGAACCCGCACCACACCCACGAGAGAAAGAACTCATGGCAACCTTCCTGTACCGCCTCGGTAGCACCGCCTACCGCAAGTGGCCGGTCTTCATCGCAGCCTGGCTGCTGGCGATCATCGGATTCGGCAGCCTGGCCGGCGCGATCTCCAAGCCGATGGCCGACACCTTCTCCATCCCGGGCATCCCCTCGCTGCAGGCCCAGGACATGCAGAAGAAGCTGTTCCCCGACGCCAAGGACGTCGAGAACGCCGCCACCGTCAACATCGTGATGGCCGCCCCGCAGGGCCACACCCTGCGCGAGGCGAAGTACCAGCAGGCCGCTGGTGCTCTCATCGCCGACCTGAAGACCGTTCCGCAGATGCCGAAGACGCAGATCGCGCCTCCGGTCGCGGCCAGCGATGCGCAGTACAAGATGGCGGTCGCCGGGGCGATGAAGAACGGCGCCCCGAAGGCTGTTGCCGAGGCGAACGCCAAGGCATTGTTGCCGCTCTCGGCCGACCAGCGGGTTGGCACGATGAGCTTCGACTTCGACGTGCCCTCGGTGCCGGACGTGAAGCCGGCCACGCAGGAGAAGCTGATCTCCGTGCTGCAGAAGCACGCCAAGAGCAGCGGCATGCAGATCGAGGTCAACGGTCAGGGCATGCAGCAGATGCCGGAGACCGGCGGTAGCGCCGAGCTGATCGGTATCGGTGTTGCCGCGCTCGTCCTGATCATCACCTTCGGTTCGCTGGTCGCTGCAGGTCTGCCGATCATCGCGGCCTTCTTCGGTGTCGGCATGGGCATGATCGGCCTCTACATCGCGACCGCGTTCACCACGATCGGCACCACGACGCCGATGCTCGCGACGATGATCGGTCTGGCCGTCGGTATCGACTACACGCTGTTCATCCTGGCCCGCTACCGCGCCGAACTGCGCCACACCGACGACCGTGCGCACGCCGCCGGCCTGGCTGTGGGTAAGGCCGGATCGGCCGTCGTCTTCGCCGGTCTGACCGTCCTCATCGCGCTCGCCGCGCTGTCGCTGGTCGGCATTCCGTTCCTGACGTCCATGGGTATGGCCGCCGCCGGCACCGTCTTCTTCGCCGTGCTGGTCGCGCTCACCCTGCTGCCGGCGATCCTCGGTCTGCTGAAGACCAAGGCCTTCGGCGGACGCGTCCGTCGTCACAAGGACCCGCTGGACGAGGAGGGCAAGCCGCTCAACAACGGTGTGCGCTGGGCCCGTTTCCTGGGTAAGAAGCCTGCCGCGATCGTCGCGCTGGTCGTGGTGCTGCTGGGCCTGCTGGCCGTGCCGATGAAGGACCTCCACCTCGCGCTGCCGACCGACACCACCGCGGCCAAGACCACCACGCAGCGCAAGGCTGCCGACCTGATCTCGGGCTCCTTCGGTGAGGGCCGCAACGGCCCGCTCGTGGCGGTCGTCGACGGCTCGTCCCTCGGTTCTCAGCAGGAGCGCCTCGGCGCCTACGGCAAGGTGGTCGAGTGGGCGGCCAAGCAGCCGAATGTCGCCAACGCGCAGATGATCGCCGTCAACAAGGACGCCTCCGGTGCGCAGGTGCTCATCACGCCCAAGACCGGTCCGAACGACACGAAGACCGAAGACCTGCTGCACGCACTGCGTGACGGTGAGTCGGGCGTCGAGGCACAGACCAAGGCGGACGTCGGTATCACCGGTGTGACCGCCATCCAGGCGGACGTCTCCGAGCGTCTCACCGGCGCACTGCCGATCTACCTCGCGGTGGTCATCGGGCTGGCGTTCATCCTGCTGATGCTGGTCTTCCGCTCACTGCTGGTGCCGTTGACCGCCACCCTCGGCTTCCTGTTGTCGGTGCTGGCCACGCTCGGCGCGACCGTGCTGATCTTCCAGGAAGGCACCTTCGGTCTGGTCGAGCCCGCCCCGCTGGTGAGCTTCATGCCGATCATCCTCATCGGCCTGGTGTTCGGCCTGGCGATGGACTACCAGGTGTTCCTGGTGACCCGCATGCGTGAGGCCTACGTCCACGGCATGAGCGCCCGCGAGGCAGTGGTGGACGGTTTCCGCCACGGTGCCCGCGTGGTCTCGGCCGCCGCCGCCATCATGATCTCGGTGTTCGCCGCGTTCATGCTGCAGGACAACTCGCTCATCCAGTCGATGGGCTTCGCGCTCGCGATCGCCGTCTTCTTCGACGCGTTCGTGGTGCGCATGGCGCTCATCCCGGCCCTGATGTACCTCATGGGTGACAAGGCGTGGGCGTTGCCGAAGTGGCTCGACAAGATCCTGCCGTCGGTGGACGTGGAGGGCGAGAAGCTCAGCAGCATCCACCCGGAGCTGGAGAAGGAAGAAGAGCTGGTCGACGCCTGATCAGGCTCGCTCAAGAACAACGGCGGCTGCGTACCTCGGGGGACGCAGCCGCCGTCGTTTGTGTGCTGCTCTCGGAAGAATCGAAACCCGAGAAGTTCAGCCGGGATCAGCCGGCGAGCGTGGCCTCTTTCTGCTCGATCTGGGCGTTGAAGTCGCGCTTGCCGGCCTGCCAGGCGTCCTCGTTGTGGCCGGTGCGCCAGTAGCCGGAGATCGACACCTGGTCGCGGGGAAGCTCCCGCTCGACGAAGAGGTAACGACGTAGCGGCTTGATCATGTCTGCGTTGCCATGCACGAAGGCGTGCACCCGACCCTGCGGCCAGGGCGCGTTGCGCACCGCTTCGGTGAGCGCTTCGCCATAGGCGGCGCCGGTCGTCGCGCGGTATGCCCAGGTGACGTGGACGTTGTCCCGTTCCGGCAGCGGGATCTGCGCCTGCGGGTCTTCGACCTCGACGAAGACCTGAGCCGTGCTCGACTCGGGCAACTCCTCCATCGCGGCCGCGATCGCCGGAGCGGCTGACTCGTCGCCCACCAGTAGATGGACGTCCGCAGCTTCGCTTGGCCCCCATGCTCCGCCCGGACCCATGAACGAGATCTGGTCGCCGGCCTTGGCGCGCATCGCCCACGGGCCGGCGAGGCCTTCGTCCCCGTGCACGACGAAGTCGAGGGCGAGTTCGGCGGCTTCAAGGTCGAGCCAGCGGATCGTGTAGGTGCGGGTGACCGGCCATTGTTCGCGCGGGTGGTTCTCGCGGATTTCATCTGCGTCGAACGGGTGGTCGTAGTCGGCCCCAGCAGGCGGTAAGAGCAGTTTGACGTAGTGATCGGTGAAATCGAGCGGGGGCAGTTTTGCGATGTCATCGCCGGTCAGGATCACCCGCACCAGGTCGCGGGCCACCTGCTCGGTGCGGACGACGGTGGCGGACTTGGGGACGGGACGCGGACGCTCAGACATGCGGGTAAGGCTAACCTAAGTAGGTGTCGGCACCGTTCGGGCCTGCTCTGGGCGCGGCCTGCGGCGGGTTGCTATAGACACAAACGCGGCGGTTCATCGCCGCTGCGGCGGTTGCAGCTAGCGCGGATGCGAAGAGGTGCCGCGGATGGCGCTAGAAGTGCCGCGTTTGCGCCGCTGCCCCAGGTTCTGCGCCATTGCCCGCGATGTGAGTCATGTCACAGATTCGGAGAAATCCGTAACGGCGCGCCGGGGAGCCTCGGTGTTGTCCGTGGCGACCGGTTGGTCGCACCCGGCCCCGCCTGACAAGAAGGAGGCCGGGATCCGGCGCGTTCACTTCGCCGATTCCTCCCGTGAGCGCACCTTCGGAACTTCCGAAACCGGACGAGGCGCACCTGCGACGGCGAGCCGCCCGATCGGAGGCTCGGCGCGTGTGCGAGGCGGCACGACGAAGGGAATCAACAACTTGTTGAAGAACCGAGCAGCACGAATCACCACCATGGCTGCGGCCGGCGCCGCAGCAGCGGCCGGCCTGGGTATGGCCACCGCGGGCGACGCCCACGCCGACACCGGTGTCTGGGACCGCGTCGCACAGTGTGAGTCCGGCGGCAACTGGTCGATCAACACCGGCAACGGCTACTACGGCGGCCTGCAGTTCACGCTGCAGACCTGGCGCGGCTTCGGCGGCACCGGCATGCCGCAGAACGCCAGCAAGGCCGAGCAGATCCGCGTCGCCCAGCGTGTGCTGGCCGGCCAGGGTCCGGGTGCATGGCCGGTTTGCTCCGTGCGTGCGGGTCTGACCCGCGCCAGCGGTGGCGCCTCGTCCTACACCCCGACGCAGCAGGCCCAGCAGCCGCAGACCTCGCGCAGCACCACGCGCCAGGCTCCCAAGGTGCAGACGCCGAAGCGCCAGGTGCAGCAGGCACCCAAGGCTGCGGCTCCCAAGGTCGCCGCCCCGAAGAAGCAGGTGCAGCAGGCTCCGACCGGCAAGGTGAAGCAGCACAAGCACCAGTCGTACCGCGCGGTGCCGAAGGCGCAGACCACCGGTGAGACCCTGACCGTGAAGTCGGGCGACACCCTGAGCAAGCTCGCCGAGAAGCTCGGTCTGAAGCACTGGAACTCGCTGTTCCAGGCCAACACCGACAAGATCAGCAACCCCAACCTGATCTTCGTCGGCCAGGTGCTGGACATTCCGGCTGCCTGATCAACTCCGCCGCGGACTTCATCGTCCGTGGCAAGCAACAGCCCCGAGAGTCCCGAGCTCTCGGGGCTGTTGCCGTGTGGCGTCCAGGTCTCCAGTGGCTGTCGGGGTTTCGGAATCCGATGTCCAGTTCGTCTAAGGCGCTGCCGGCGGCGCCAGACGACGTTCGCTTTGCGCGATGATGCTCGCCCAGCCAGATACGGGAGTGGAGCGAAGCGCGCCGCCCGTTCGGTGGCTCCCGATCGGCCAGGACGGTCAGCCAAAAGGTGGGGCCGTGACGGTCAGCTGAGCGTGAGGCTGGGTCGGGTGATGTGGACGCTGCCGGTGGGTGAGGTCCAGGTGCAGTCGCCGTCGCGGGTCATGGTGACGCTCCACCTCTTCGCGGTCTTCACGCGGTGGTGCCGTTTGCACAGCAGTTGCAGGTTGGTGGGCGTGGTGTGGCCGCCGGGTGTGCCCCAGGGGATGATGTGGTCGGCTTCGCAGTATTTCGCCCCCCGGCTGCAGCCGGGGTATCGGCAGTGTTCGTCGCGGAGTTCCACGAACCGTCGGATGTGGGCCGGAACGCGGTAGGCGGGTGAGCGGGTGTCGGCAGTGACTTCGAGTTTTGGGACGTGCCCGCCCGCTTGGTCTGCATTGGCCATGTATGTCGCGAATTGGTTGAGCGCGTCGAGCGTTGCCTCGGTGAGGGTGGCTCGGGTTGCGCGGCTGACTCCGACGAGCCGGTGACCCATGGCGCCGTCGGTGCCGAGGGCGGGTTCGAGGTAGGCGTGGCGGACGGTCGCGCGGCGGCCGGTCAGCAGCGCCTCAAATTGGTCGGCCGGGATGAAGCCGACGCGATGTTGAAGACCGTGGCGTCGTGGCCCGTCAGCATCAGTGGCTGCGGCCAGCTCATCGTGGTCGCCGCTGGTCGTGCCGAAGGGTGCGAATTCGAGGTCAGCGGCTGCGTCGACGATCGGTGCGAACCATGCCTCGAACGCATCGGCGTCGTACTGGTGAGCGTTTGCGCCCTCATCGTCGAGGGATTCTTGTCGGTCCATCTCGGCGGCGGCGTGCTCAAGACTGCCCGGAATGCTGGCGCGGGCGCACCAGTCGTCCAGGTAGGCGGCGACTTCGGCGGCATCAGCGTCGACAGGATCGACGTGGGCGCGGTGGTGCCCGGGGAACTGGGTGGGGTGGTGCGCTGCAGGGTGATGTGAGGACGCGGCGCTGCCTGGCGGATCGGCTGTGTGCCAATGGTTTTCGTCGCTCCAAGCGGCATCACCGCCGCGGCCACCGCGCTGGGGTCGTGCTTGCTGCTCGGCTGGGTCGCATTGAGCGCAGCCTGGTGGTGGTGATGTGGCGTGTCCGAGCAGGGTGAGCTGGATGTGGCAGGTGACGTTGGCCATGACCAGCTGCAGGAGGGCGTCGGCGCGGCATTCCCCCATGGTCTTGCCGGCGTTGGCGGGATCGGCGTTCAGTTGTTTGGCGAGGGTGTCGACCGCGGTGATGATCTGCGCGGCATGACCGGCGGGCAAGGTGGCGATGAACTCGGTCAGGCCGGGCAGGTCACCGCCCCACCAGCGCACGTCGACCCGTTCTTGCGTTCTTTCGTCGCCCTCTCGCTGAGGGCGTCTGGGTCAAGGGTCGTGAGCCAGCGGCGCACCCACCCGAGCGCCCGGACGGTGGTGGCTTCTTCGATGCGTGCGTCCAACAAGCGTTGTTCGATGCGGGCTCGGATGTCTGGGGTGGTGTGTTCGAGCATTTCGGTGATCTTGTCGACCAGGTACATCGAGACCGCACCGGTGCCGGCCAGGCGGAGTAGACGTGGTGCGACCACAACCGCGTTGCAGGCGTCGCGGGTGATCCATGAGGCTGTCCTGGAGGTGATGCGGAGCATGGGCGCGATGTCGGAGTCGGCAAACTCGGACTCGTGGCCGAGCGGGCGTTGGGTGGGTTCACCTGGCTGGTCGGGGTGGTCGTCCACCGCGGAGTACCTGGCGATCGCAGTCGAGCGCAGGGCTTGGGCACTGTTCAGGACGGCTTGGGCGCCGGTGATCAGCTGCTCGTACTCACCGCGCGGGTCACGGGCGGTGGAGGCGGTCTCTCGGGTGCGCTCTGCGACCTCAGTCATCGCCGCGCGTGACAGGGCGAGTAGTTCCTCAGTCGACAATGAAGCGACGTGGGCGCGCGCATGCTCGACCGCTTGTTCAGCGGGGGTTTCGAGCAGCTTTGTGACCATGAGAAGAGTCAATCATCGACCACCGACAACGCCTCGAGATCTGGTGACGTGGTTGTGAATAACATTGCAAATCGATGGTTTTCTCGCCTTTGACGTTGGGCGTTGTCGTGGCATTTCGGCGGATTTCGACACGTCCGCTCGTTCCTCGAGGACGACTCAATCACGGATCGCTCATCGGCTCGGCGCCTATCGTCTGACCGTGGGAGTCGACGGGCTGAGCGATGAAGAGTTCACGGCGCTGTACGGCGCGTGGGCGCCGCGGACACCGCAGGACGTCAAGGTGCTCTTCGCCGACTACGAGGGCTTGTGGTGGATCGCGGGCGGCTGGGCGCTGGAGGCGTTCACCGGGCGTCCGGCGCAGCCACGACGACATCGACCCCTCTGTGCTCTCCGCCGAACTGCCCCTCCTTCGACGCCATCTCGCAGGCAAGCTCCATGCGTGGGCTGCATCGTCAGGATCACTGACGCCTCTGTTGCCGGAGGACGCGCCCGATGCCGCGGCCGAAGACGTCCTGCCTGCCGGCGCCGGGCAACTCTGGGCCAGGCGAAGTGCCGCAGACCCGTGGGAGTACGACATCCTGCTCGCCCCTGGAAGCCGTGACGAATGGATCTACAAGCGCAACAACACAATTCGCCTTCCGATGGCGGAGGCAGTGTGGGAGCAGGACGGCATCAGATACCTCCAGCCGCAGATCCAACTGCTCTACAAAGCCAAAGGTCTGCGAACCAAGGACCAAGCCGACTTCGCCGCGACGCTGCCGCACCTGGACGGCCGCCGCCGCGACTGGCTGCAGGACGCGTTGGAGCGCACGATCCCCGACCATCCGTGGATCGACTCGCTCAGCGGCGGGCGTTCCTCCAGCGGCGCTTGAGCTTCCACTTCGTCTTGCGGTAGCGCCGACGAAGTTTGCGCCGCAACGTTATTCGGGCGTACGGGTCGCGGATCGGCAATGCGATCTGCTGCGCCGCGGCGTCGGCCAGCGCGTAGCGCAGCACCTCGACGAGCACGCGGACGTCGTCCTCGGCGTCGTGCGGGCGTGCCTGTGGAATCTGCCAATGGGCACAGAGCGATTCGAGGGAGAACGTGGCGGCCGGCGTCCGGAGCGTGCGGGTGAGTTCGACCGTGCAGAGCCGTTCGCGGGTGGGTAACGGAATGCCGACGCGTGCACCTTCGGACGACAGGAAGGCCCAGTCGAAGCCGGCGTTGTGGGCGACGACGACACGTCCGCGCACCAGGTCGGCCACGTGCGTCGCGAGTTGCGCGTAGGAGGGCGCACCGGCGAGGCGTTCGGCGGTGAGGCCGTGCAGATCGACCGGGCCAGGGTCGACGCCGGGGTTGACCAGGCTCGACCACACCTGCTGCACCTCGCCGTGAGCGTCGAGCTGGGTGATGGCGACCTGCAGCACCCGGTGCCGCCGCGGATCAAGGCCGCTGGTCTCGACGTCCAGCACTGCGTAGGAGTGGGGATAACGAGCAGCGATCGCGTCTCCGAAGGGGGAGGTGGGCGAGGCAGTCGTCATGGTGGCCACTGTAGGAGCAGGCAACGACACCCGGCGTCACGCAGCGTGCCGAAGGCGTGATTCGGGCACGAGGGGCAGACAGATGTCGGGGCATGGTCGTACCGTGGGGACGTCGGGCCTAAAGTTCGACTTCGAAAGAGATTGCCTCAAGTCAGGAAGTTGGCCGTCATGTCCGTCGACACAGCAGCAGGCACGATCCGCGAGTTGCGCACCGAGATTCCCGGGCCCAAGTCACGCGAACTCCACGCCGCGCGCGAGCGGGCCGTCTCCAGTGGTTTCGGCATCACCTCGCCGGTGTTCATCGACCACGTGGAGGGTTCGTTGCTCGTCGATGTCGACGGCAACAAGCTGATCGACTTCGCCTCCGGCATCGCCGTCACGAGTGTCGGTGCAGCCAACCCCAAGGTGGCTGAAGCCGTTGCCGCACAAGCGAAACTGGCAACGCACACCTGCTTCATGGTCACCGAGTACCAAGGCTTCGTGGACGTCTGCGAGAAGCTCAACGCGCTCACCCCGGGTGACTTCGACAAGCGCAGCGCGCTGTTCACCAGCGGCGCCGAAGCCATTGAGAACGCCGTCAAGATCGCCCGCGCCTACACCGGCCGCCCCGCGATTGTCGTGCTTGACCACGCCTACCACGGACGCACGCACATGACGATGAGCATGACCGCCAAGAACGTGCCCTACAAGCAGAGCTTCGGCCCGTTCGCGTCCGAGGTCTACCGCACGCCGAATGCCTACGGTTTCCGCTGGCCCAGCGGCCGGGAGAACGCTGCCGCCGAGGCGCTCGCATCGCTGAAGGAGATGGTGCTCACCCAGATCGGCGCCGGCAACGTGGCCTGCATCGTCGCCGAGCCGATCGCAGGCGAAGGCGGTTTCATCGCGCCGGAGCCCGGCTTCCTCAAGGGCGTGCAGGACTTCGCGCGCGACCACGGCATCGTCTTCATCGCCGACGAGATCCAGACCGGATTCGCCCGCACCGGCCACATGTTCGCCTCGGAGTTCGAGGGCATCGAACCCGACCTCATCACCACCGCGAAGGCGCTCGGTGGCGGCATGCCCATCTCAGCGGTCACCGGCCGCACCGAGATCATGAACGCCGCTCCGGTTGGCGGCATCGGCGGCACCTACGCGGGTAACCCGGTGGCCTGTGCCGCAGCGCTGGCCGCGATCGAAGTCATCCAAGAGGACGACCTTGTGGGCCGGGCGAAGACGATCGAGGGCATCGCAATGCCGCGCCTGCAGGGCTTCGTCGAGACGTCCCCATACGTCGGCGAAGCACGCGGTCGAGGCGCCATGCTCGCCATCGAATTCGTGTCGGACGACGGCATCACCCCCAATCCGGACGCCGCCAAGAAGGTTGCCGCACACGCCAATTCCCAGGGCGTGCTGACGCTGACCTGCGGCACCTTCGGCAATGTCATCCGGCTGTTGCCGCCCTTGGTGATCACCGACGACGAACTGAACGAAGGTCTCGACGTGATCGAAGAAGCCGTTCGCGCGCTGTAGCCGAGAGGGCGTGCGGGGACTGATACCCGATGCGAGTGAAGCTGCACCCTCATCACCAGCTGTATGTACGATGTACGTACACCGGGTGAGAGGCCGTCATGACCACCATCAAAGATCAACGCATCAACCTTCGCGCCGAAGCACGCCAAGAAGCGTTGCTTCGCCAGGCTGCGTCGGCGTCGCACACCTCGATGTCCGAGTTCATCCTCAGCAGCGCGGTCGAACGAGCAGAGCGAGTGCTCGCTGATCGGCGGCGGTTCGAGGCGTCGGCGGAGCAGTACGACGAGTTCGTCGCTCTCCTTGATGCGCCGATCGAGACGACGAAGCTGGCGGACCTCTTCGCGCGGCCGTCCGTCTTCGACATCAAGTTCGTGCTGGACGACGAGTGACGTCAGGCATCCTGCGCGCCCCGCGCACGATGGAGCGCGCGGACTCGAAGTCCGGGTTCCGCAGTGGCGCAGCGGAGTTGGACGAGTGGTTCGCGCGCTACGCGTGGCAGAACAAGCGCGCCAACAATGCAGTCACGTACGTCGCGACCCTTGATGACCGGACCGTCGGCTACTACGCGATCGCGGCGGCGGGGATCAGCCGGGACGCTGTCGACTTCAGCTTCGGCAAGGGGCGTCCGCACGACATTCCGTGCATCTTGCTTGCTCGGCTGGCCGTCGACTCGCGTGCGCAGGGCCGCGGCTTGGGCGCCGCGTTGTACCGAGATGCCATCCAACGGTCGATCTCGGCAAGTGGAGCGCTCGGTGCGGCGGCGCTGCTGATTCATTGCCGGGACGAGTCGGCGCGTGAGTTCTACCTGGCGCACGCCGATCTGTTGGAATCGCCGGTCGACCCGTTGCATCTCGTGCTGCCACTCGGCCCGCTCAAGAAGGCACTACAGATCGAGGCTCAGCGATAGCCCAGCCCGGTGAAGGCGTCCTTCAAGCCTTGCCACGCGCGGCCGCCCTGCTTCTCCACATCACCGGCGATCAAGCGCAGCCGTTGCGCAAGATCGCGCTCCTGCTCACCGAGTTGGCTGTCGTACCTCTCGTCGAGCACGCTCGCCGGCTCCGCGCACGAATACATCGCGACCGCGTCCAGGAGGATGTCGAGCACTCGCTCGGGCGCATCGCCATCGCGTTCGACGTCCACCCAGTCCAGTTCGCCCTTCCAGAGCAATGACCGGGCGGGTTCGGGGTGCAGCGTGAGCACTGTGCCGAGCGAGGAGGTGCCCGACTTCACCTGTAGGTAGTCGCGCACCTCGTGCACCAACCGCAGCACGTTGTCATCGGTGAAGGACGCACCAACGACCAGCAGATGCGAGGTCAGCAGCATCGACTGGAAGAGCGCACCGGCCGGTCGGTGACGCGAGTTGTACGCGACGAACTGGGCCCGGGTGAGCACGATGTCGTCGGGGTGGTCGAGATCGCCGTGCAGCTTCAGCAGCCACGGATTGCCGCCGGAGGGTCGCTCGTACGGAATGACCGTGCAGGGGTGGTCGGGGTCGGCGGAGCGCACGGCCTGCTCGTACAACTGGTCGTAGTTGGTGGTCGCTACCTGGTGTACGCCGAGCGCCGCGAGCAGGAAGTGAGCCACGCCCGGCTTCTCGATCTTGCGTAGTTGCTTCACCACCGTCTCGGCGAGCTTGGGGTTGGTGCGGTGGAGGAGTTCGGCGCGGTCGAGCGGCGACAACTGCGCAAGTTGCTCGGCATTGATGGACGGCGGGAGCTGGGTCAGCGAGCCGAGGCCGGTCACCAGCTCGCTCCAGTCAGGCAGCCCCGCGCCGATGCTCACCCCAGCGCCGAGCAGCAGTGAGAGATCACCGGTCCTGGCCCGGCGTCCGAGTCGTTCGGCGAAGTCGAGGGACGGTGGGGCACCGGCGGGTGCAATGCCGGGAAACCAGCGTCCGGGGTCGCCGAGCCGCACCGCTTGCAATGCGCGATAACGCCACTCGTCCCGCGCGACGAGCAGGATGTCGAGTTGATGGGTCTCGGCGCTCTTGCGCAAGGTGTCGAGCAGACGGGCCTGTGCCACGCCCGATTCCTGGTCGAGGCCGCCGCCGTTCACCCCGAGCACCGGCACCGCCACCCGCGCCGTCGGGTGCAGCAAGTCCCCGATCTGCGCCAGGCACGCACTCAGATTCCGTTGCAGCGCATACAGATCGGGCGCCCCGTCGGTCGTGACGTCGACCCACCAGGTGTTGCCGTGACCCCGGGTGAAGTGATCGTTGTCGAAGTCCGCACTCTTTTTCGGCTCGCCGCCGATGGCCTTCCAGTGGTCGCGCACACTGAATTTGCTGTCGGTCGGCAGCACGACCGCGTCGTAGGCGACGTCCGCCAGATCGGCGTGGAGCACGAAGACGTGACCGTTCAACATGGCTTGATCCTGCCAAACAGGTTGGAGAGCGGCCGGAGGAAGAGTCGGTCAGGCCGGTGAAATTGCGTGTGCCGGGCAGTCGATGGTCTCGGTGATGGTCTGCGTGATGCGATCAAGTGCGGCGAGCGAGTCGGCGTCCAGCGCGTCGAAGAGATAGCGACGCACGGTCTCAACATGTCCTGGCGCGACGTCCTGCAATGCCTTCGTGCCTGCAGCGGTGATCTCCACCCAGGCGCCGCGGCGGTCCTGCTCGCATTCGACTCGCTGCACCAGACCGCGGGTTTCCATGCGTCGCACCTGGTGCGAGAGCCGGCTGCGCTCCCACAGCATCGAGTCGGCCAGCGCCGTGGCCCGGATGCGTTGGTCGGGCGCCTCGCTCACCGACACCAACACGGCGAAGTCGGCGTCTGAGAGTCCGCCGTCGTCTTGCAGTTGCCGGGCGATCGCAGCATTGAGTTCGCGATGCGATCGTAGCCACTGACGCCACACTCGCTGCTGCTCGTCGTCCAGCCATCGTGGCTGGTCAGAGCTGTTCATCAGAGATTCCTCACGCCGTAGTTGACATATCAATGAGTACCATCATAGTGTTTATGTGACGCATCAACAACTAGTTTGAGCCGGGATCCTCCGGCCACTGAACTCTTAGAAGGAGACGCAATGTCCGACCTGAACAAGCTCAACGGCACCTACGTCATCGACCCCTCTCACTCATCGATCGGTTTCGTGGCACGGCACGCGATGGTGACCAAGGTGCGCGGCGTGTTCAACGAGTTCGACGGCAAGGCCACCACCGGTGAAAACCTCGAGGGCGCCTCGATTGACGTCACCATCCAGGTTGCCTCGGTCGACACCCGCAACTCCGACCGCGACGCCCACCTGCACAGCGCTGACTTCTTCGACGCCGAGAAGTACCCCACCATCACCTTCAAGAGCACCGAGGTCACCGGCAAGGGCGACAGCCTCCAGGTGATCGGTGACCTTACGATCAAGGACGTCACCAAGTCGGTCACCATCGACTTCGACTACGAGGGCGGCGCCACCGACCCCTTCGGCAACGAGCGCGTCGGCTTCGAGGGCAAGACCGTCGTCAAGCGCGCCGACTTCGGCCTCACGTGGAACGCCGCGCTCGAGGCCGGCGGCGTGCTGGTGTCGGACAAGGTGACCCTGGAGTTCGACATCTCGGCCATCAAGCAGGCCTGATCGCAACACGGTACGAAGGGGCAAGTCGTTCGCGGCTTGCCCCTTCGTCGGATCGACCGTCACGGTCACCTGATCAGCCGCGCAACTCCCGCTTGAGGATCTTGCCGGACGCATTGCGCGGGAGGTCATCGATGAACTCGATCTGCTTGGGCACCTTGAAGGCCGCCACCTGCTCGCGGGTGTGCGCGATCAAGTCATCCGCGCTGAGCTCGGACGCCTCCGGCCGACGCACCACGAACGCGACGATCTTCTCCACCCACTTCTCATCCGGGACACCCACAACGGCAACCTCGGCAACGCCGGAGTGGGTGTAGAGCGCGTCTTCCACCTCGCGAGAGGCGACGAGCACTCCACCGGTGTTGATGACGTCCTTGATGCGGTCGACCACGAAGAGATAGCCCTGCTCGTCCTGGCGCACGAGGTCGCCGGAGTGGAACCAGCCGCCCGCGAAGGCCTCTTCGGTGGCTTTGAAGTTCTCCCAGTAGCCGTCGCACAACTGCGGTGAGCGGTAGATGATCTCACCCGCCTCGCCGACCGGCACGTCATTACCTGCCGCATCGACCACCCTCGCTTCGACGAAGAGCACCGGACGGCCGGCGCTGTCGGGCCGTTCGTCGTGCTCCTCCGGACGCAGGACGGCGGCCAAGGGCGCAATCTCACTCTGGCCGAAGCAGTTGTAGAAGCCGATCGAGGGCGCCTTGGCCTGCCACTTGCGCAGCACGGGCACCGGCATGATCGACGCCCCATAATACGCCTTGGCCAGGCCATCGAACGAAAGCTCTTCGAAGGTAGGGTGATTCGCCATGCCCACCCACAGGGTCGGCGCCGCGAAGAACGACCGGTGGCCGTCATTCGCCAGCCGGTGCAGGATGTCGCCGGCGTCCGGTGTCTCCAGGATCGTGTTGGTGGCACCCACCATGAGCCCGGGCAGGATGAAGACGTGCATCTGCGCTGAGTGGTAGAGCGGCATGACGTGCAACGGGTTGTCGTCCCGCTGCAGATCGAGTGCCTCCAGGCACGACATGTACTCACTCACCAAGGCGCGATGCGACATGATCGCGCCCTTCGGTGCCGAGGTCGTGCCGGAGGTGTAGAGCAGCTGGACGGTGTCGGTGTCCCGCCCCTGCTCCTCGAAGTCCGGCAGCGAATCACCTTGCGCGACAGTCAGAATCGAGTCATCGGCGTCCCGCAGCGGCACCACCAGGTCGGGGCGGTGCTCGATCGAGTCGAGCCGGTCGGCGAACGAAGGATCGACCAGCACGAGCTTGCTGCCGGAGTTGTGCACCAGGTGGTCGAGCTCGCGGCCGAGCAGGTTGTAGTTGAGCGGCACGTGGATCAGTCCGGCGCGGGCACACGCCAGGAACGAGATCAGGTAGGCGTCGGAGTTCTTGCCGAGGGCGGCCACGCGGGTAGCGGGAGCGACCCCCAGCGTCTCGCGCAGGTGCACGGCCACGCGGGTGACGGCGTCGTCCAACTCGCGATAGGTCCAGTCGCGGTCCTGGAAACGCACCGCCACGGCATCCCCGAAACGTGCCGCGCTGCGCCGGATCACGTCGGAGACGGTGTTGCTGCGCAGCGTGGTGACGTCCATCATGACGCTGCCCCCGCCACCTGCTTGTCGAGCCACGCGATCAGATCGGCGGTCACCTCGTCGCGGTTGGTCTCATTGAGCAGTTCGTGTCGGGCGCCCGGGTAGATCGTGGTCGTCACGTCGCGCACACCGAGTTTGCGCAGTTGCGCCCCCACCGCGCGCACCCCGGAGGCGTCCTTGCCACCCACCGGATCGTCACTGCCGGAGATCAGCAGGATCGGCAGATCGCTCGGCGTCGAGGAGACCTCCTTGTCGTCGTTCACCCGCTCCAGCCCGGCCAGGAGGTCGGCGTAGAACCCGACTGTGAAGAGCTCACCGCACTTGGGGTCGGCGATGTACTTGTCGACCTCCTCGGGATCGCGGCTGAGCCAGTCGAACTCGGTGCGCGCCGGCTTGAACTTCGCGTTGTACTGCCCGAAAGTCAGCGTGTTCATCAGCCCCGAGGGGTGGCGGCGGCCGCGCACTTTGGCCTGCAGACCGGCGATCCCGCGCCCCACCTTGCCCAGCGGTCCAGCCGAACCGCCCGTGCCGCTGATGACCAATGCATCGATGTCGCCACCGAATCGGGTTGCGTACGAACGCGACAGGAATGACCCCATCGAGTGACCGAAGAGAATCACCGGGACGCTCGGCTGCTCGTCCTTGATCCGCTCGGTGAGCGCGTGCAGGTCGTCCACCACACGATCGAAACCGTTGTCATCGGCGAAGTAGCCGACGTCCCGCGCGTCCTTGACCGTCTGACCGTGACCGCGGTGGTCACCGGCGTACACCGCATAGCCGGCGTCCGTCAGCGCCTGCGCGAAACGCTCGTAGCGCCCCGAGTGCTCCGCCATGCCGTGCGCGATCTGGACGACCGCCTTCGGTTCGCCGTCGGGCAACCAGCGGTGCACGAAAACCGGTGTCTCGTCCTGGGTGTCGAGCAAGAAGGTGTCACTGCGCACGGCTGCCTCGTTCACGGGGTTGGGAGGGGTTGACGACTATCGCCGAGCCTAAATGGCACTCCTACGCGAACGCAGGGAATCGACGTGATCGTTTCGGCTGTCGGGTGGTCGCGGTCGGCCCGACTCCGTACAGTCCAGCCCCAGGGAGGAGCGTGATGGTGTCTCGGACGAAGCTCGCCGCAGCAGTGGTGTTCGGCGCTGTGGGCGCAGGAGTCGTCGTATGGACGGTCGGCTCGGGCCGTGGATTGTCTTGGTACGTCACGGGTGTGGCGCTGCTGCTCGCCTCCGGAAGTCTGGGCAGTACCACCCACAGGTCAGCTGTTCGGTCCCTTCGCAGGGGAGACCTCCCAGATTGCGGGCGGAGCGATCGAGGTGCGCGATCGTGTTGACCCGCTCGGCTGACCAACTGGGCTGATCACGGATCGGCAGTCCCGGGTGGGTCGGGGAAACCCGACAGCCCTTGTGCGCGTTGACCCGACAGTTGCGCTCGAGCCCTGGGAAGGAGCAGGAACGCGGCGTACGATCGAACATCGAGGGCGCGAGGACAGCCGGGAAGGGGGGCCTCCACACATGTTTGACGCACCGTGGATCATCCATCCGATCGCCGGCGTGCTGCTGGCGAAGTACATGGGCGTCGTCTGGCACAAGGGAGAAGCCGGCAACCGGCGCGCAGCCATCCTCGCCGCCGTGCTGGCAGTGCTGGCCATTCTTGGCGCCGGGTGGGTCGTTCATCCTGCGGCGGCCGTCAGCCTCGTCGCCTGCTTCGCCTTCGCCGGTGGCAACCTCTTCAAGAGGCACAACCGCCAATCGGTACGCGCATTGGTGAGCACCGCCGCCTTCGGCGTGCTCGGCGCCGAATGGGTCTTCATCCCGTTGGTGGTCGCCACGGCGATCAGCCTGATCGGTGGACGCGACCGCAGCCTGAACGATCCGCCCAGAGTGTTCGCGCGCAAGCCGGTGAACGTCTGGCCCCCGGTCGAAGCGCAGCAGCCCGAGTCGCCGGGCCGGGCTCGCACCCTCACCGTTCTCGCGCAGCACCCCCGGTTGCCCTCCGACAGCGCCAAGCGCGCCAAAGCACTCAACCTGCAGTGCTTCGAGGCGCTGGCCTACATCGACGAGCGCGGCCCCGGCGGCGCCCACATGAGATTCGAAGTCGAACAGATTCAGGGCAACTTCGCGGTCGAGGCAATCGGTGCCTATCTCGCCCTGGCGCCCAGTCGCGCAAACACCGCCGTGCTGCGCGACGGCAAGACAGGTCAAGACCTGCTCAACGAACAACTCGATCTGCTCAGTGACGGCGTGCACCGCGTCATGCAACGAGCCGAAGACCTCGGCGCCGAACAGATCCTGGCCAGCCACACCTTCGTCCAACAGAAGTTCGCCGACTCCCGGACGCGTGAACTGGAGCTCTGAACAAGGCCAGACAACAGACCGTCCCAACCACCAGTCGTGGTTTGGGACGGTCTGTTGATCCTGTGGTGGGCTTCTATGCGCCCGTCAGCGCTCTTCGGTGCCCTGGATGAAGGCCTCGAGCTTGGCGCGACCTTCGGTGTCCTCGCGCTGCTCCGGCGGGCTCTTCATCAGGTAGGACGACGCCGACAGCAGGGCGCCACCGATACCGCGGTCCTTGGCGATCTTCGCCGCGCGGATGGCGTCGATGATGATGCCGGCGGAGTTGGGGGAGTCCCACACCTCGAGCTTGTACTCCAGGTTCAGCGGGGCGTCACCGAACGCACGACCCTCGAGGCGCACGTAGGCCCACTTGCGGTCGTCCAGCCAGGCGACGTAGTCGGACGGGCCGATGTGCACATTGCGGTCGTCCGCGCCGACCCCGGCCAGCGGGCCATTGAGGTTGGAGGTGACAGCCTGGGTCTTGCTGACCTTCTTGGACTCAAGGCGCTCGCGCTCGAGCATGTTCTTGAAGTCCATGTTGCCGCCGACGTTCAGCTGGTAGGTGCGGTCGAGCACCACGCCGCGGTCCTCGAACAGCTTCGCCATGACACGGTGGGTGATCGTCGCGCCCACCTGGCTCTTGATGTCGTCACCGATGATCGGCACGCCCGCGTCCTCGAACTTCTTGGCCCATTCCGGGTCGGAAGCGATGAACACCGGCAGTGCGTTGACGAACGCGACGCCTGCGTCGATGGCGCACTGCGCGTAGAACTTGTCGGCCTCTTCCGAACCCACCGGGAGGTAGGAGACGAGCACGTCGACCTTCGCGTCCTTCAGCGCCTGCACCACGTCGACCGGCTCGGCTGCCGACTCGTCGATCGTCAGGCGGTAGTACTTACCGAGGCCGTCGAGGGTGTGGCCACGCTGCACTTCGACGCCCTTGGTCGGCACGTCGCAGATCTTGATGGTGTTGTTCTCGGAGGCGTTGATCGCCTCGGAGATGTCCTTGCCGACCTTCTTGTCGTCGACGTCGAACGCAGCAACGAACTCCACATCATTGACGTGGTAGTCGCCGAACTTCACGTGCATCAGACCGGGGACGGTCGAGGCCGCGTCAGCGTCCTTGTAGTACTCCACACCCTGCACCAGCGAGGTGGCGCAGTTGCCGACGCCCACGATGGCGACGCGAATGGAACCCATGAGTGATCTCCTACTTGTTGTTCCCGGCCGGTCAGGCCGTGGGGTCTTCGGTTTGGGACGAAGTTCTTGGCGAGTTGTTCTCGAGCTCGGTGTCTTCTGTCGCGCTCTGGCTCGGAATCCGTCTGCCTGTGCTCAGGTCAGTGGTCTTGGATTCCGAGACTTCGCGCTCGGTGTCTTCTGTCGCGCTCTGGCTCGGAATCCGTCTGCCTGTGCTCAGGTCAGTGGTCTTGGATTCCGAGACTTCGCGCTCGGTGTCTTCTGCCGCGCTCTGGCTCGGAATCCCTGCGCGTGTGGTCATGCCAGTGCTCTTGGATTCCGAACCTTCGCGCTCGGCGGTAATGAGCTCATTCAGCCACCGCACCTCATGCTCGGTCGCTTCCAGGCCGTAGCGGTGCAGCTCCGCGGTGTAACGGTCGGTGCGCTCGCGGCGGAGGCGGGCCTGCTCACGCGCGCCGTCCAGTCGTTCTTCCAGCCGGCTGCGCCGACCTTCCAGAATGCGCAACCGCACGTCGCTGCTGGCCCGGCCGAAGAACGCGAAGTGGACGTCGAAACTGTCGTCCTCCCATGTGTTCGGACCGGCGTAATCCATGAGCGTCTGGAACTGCTCCTTGCCCTCCGCAGTCAGTTCGTAACTGATCCGCGGACGCTTGCCTCGGGTCTGCTCCGCATGCTCGGTGATCCACCCACGCTCGCTGAGCGTGCGTAGACAGGGGTAGAGCGAGCCGTACGAGACCACCCGAAAGGCGCCGAGGATGCCCGACAGGCGCTTGCGCAACTCGTAGCCGTGCATCGGCTGCTCGTGCAGCAATCCCAGCACCGCGAGTTCGAGGGTCGCGCCGCGACGTGACATCGCAACCTCCTCGAACCCTCGACAGCAATTGGACAGACAAAGCCGCTTGCACGCATCATCAACTGACATACGACGGCTTTGTGTGGTCGAGAGTAGCGCATGCGATGTATCGAACCGATACATCGGGCTGCGTGTCGCGCGGCGAACCGCCGCTGAACGTTCGCCGGTCTGACGAAAGCCCGCCCGCGATCTACACAACATCGGGCGTGGCCTGCGCGTGTTTCCGGTCACGATCTGCTAATGGATTTCGGGCCTTGTCGGCCCCCGGCGTTAGGCTGCGCAGGTGAGCGAGAGCGACAACCACCCCGAGACCCCGCACGACGAGGCGTCTCCCCGACGCGCCCGTCGGGCTGCCGCGACCCGTCGTAAGGGGCGTCCGCTCTGGGCCAAGGTCGCGCTCCGCACCATGCTCGGGTTCTTCGTGCTCGGCCTCATCGGCTTCATCGCGCTGGTCGTCATCTACCTGCGCACCGAGATCCCGAAGCCGAATGCCGACGCCGACAAGCAGGTGTCGATCATCTACTACTCCGACGGCAAGACCGAGCTCGATCGCTTCAGCTCGGTCAACCGTGAGGACGTCCAGATCAATCGGGTGCCCAAGGATGTGCAGCACGCCTTCCTGGCCGCTGAAGACCGCAACTTCTACGACAACCGCGGCGTCAGCGTGTCCGGCATCGTCCGAGCCTTGTGGACCAACCTGACCGGCGGTCAGCAGCAGGGTGGGTCGACGATCACCCAGCAGTACGTCAAGAACTACTTCCTCACTCAGGACAAAACGGTCAGTCGCAAGCTGAACGAGGTGATGATCTCGATCAAGCTGGACCAGAAGTACACCAAGGACGAGATCCTCCAGCGCTACCTCAACAACATTTACTTCGGCCGCAACTCCTACGGCATCCAGGCGGCGTCCAAGACCTACTTCAACAAGGACGTCTCCCAGCTCAACGCTTCCGAGGGAGCCTTCCTCGCCTCGGTCATCAACGCTCCGAGCCTGTTCGACCCGGCCGGTGGCAAGGCTGCTGCCGAGCGGATGAACAACCGCATGATCTACGTGCTGGACGGCATGGTCACCGAGGGCTGGATGTCGCCACAGGTGCGGGCCCAACAGAAGATGCCCGTCGTCCAGCCGGTCAAGGCCCCCACCTACGGCAGCGGCCCCACCGGCTATCTGACGCAGACGGTGCGCAACGAGCTGAAGAACAAGCTCAAGCTCTCCGACACCGACATCGCCCGCGGTGGCCTACGGATCACCACGACGATCGATGTGAAGAAGCAGAGGGCGGCCGAGAAGGCGGTGCAGAAGGCGATCCCGGCCGATGTCCCGAGCCTGAAGGATCTGCACGCCGGCCTCGTCGCGCAGAAACCGGACGGTTCGATCGTCGCGCTCTACGGCGGTTCCGACTACCGCAAGAGTCAGTGGAACGCCGCCACCTACGCCGCGCCGCAGGCCGGCTCCACTTTCAAGGTGTTCGGCACGGTGGCTGCCCTGGAGAACGGCTACTCCCTCAACAGTCGGTTCAGCGGCGCGAGCCCGTTCCGGCTGCCCGGCACCAAGCCATTGCGCAACGACGGCGGCGAGCAGTTCGGCTACATCAACATGAGCACGATGATGCAGCACTCCGTGAACACCTCGTTCTTGCGACTCAACCAGCAGATGGGTCCGGTCAAGACCCGCGAGGCCGCCATCAAGGCGGGTATCCCGGCCGGGTCGGCGGGCATGAACGACAACGTCACCAACATCCTGGGCGAGGCCTCGGTGCACGTCTCGGACGTCGCGAATGCCTTCAGCACCGTCAGCAGCGAGGGCAAGAAGGCCGACCAGCACATCATCGCCAAGGTGAGCAGCGTGGCCGGCTCGTTCAGCTACACCGCCAAGACCGGCACCACGCAGGTGATCGACAAGAAGGTCTCCGCCGACGTCGTCAACTCCATGGCGACCGTTACCCAGCCCGGCGGCACGGCCTACCGTGCCCTCAGCCGTGCCGACTTCACCAGGCCCTCCGCCGGCAAGACCGGCACCACCGACGGTTACAAGGCAGCGTGGTACGCCGGGTTCACCCCCAACCAACTGACCACCGCCGTCGGTATGTACGCCGGTGACGGCACCAAGTCACTCGCGGCCGAGGGCGCGAGCTTCTACGGCGGCGAGGTGCCGGCAACGATCTGGGCCGACTTCATGAATGCTGCGCTCGAAGGCGAGCCGGTTGCGAAGATCCCCGAGCCCGGACGCGTGAAGGGCGGCTCGGTGGGCCAGGTGCCTCCGCCGGTGCGGCAGACCACCCAGAACACCCCGCGTGCCACGAGCACTACCACCTCCTCCAGCACGACGTCCTCGACGACGAGCAGCAGCACCACAAGCTCGACCACGTCGTCGACGTCCAGTTCGAGCACGAGCTCCTCCTCGTCCAGCACGACGACGGCCCCGCCGAGCAGCACCACGACGCCCCCGGCGCCGAGCACCACCACCGCACCTCCGCCGCCGGCCAGCACGCAGCCTCCGGCACCAAGCACCCAGGCACCCGCAGCCAATGGCGCAACGGGCACCGCTGCAGCGGTGCCGACCGGGGCGGCAACCGCCCGGCCATGACGGCGGGCCACGTATCCTGCCGAGCGTGACCGTCACCCCACGCCGCGACAGCGACCGCCTCACCGTGCCGAGCCGCGGTGAAGGGGTGGTCGGCTGGGCCACCGAGGTGATCGGTGGACCCACCGGCCGCTACGGCGCCATCGGGCGCCGGGGCGCGTCCTACGCGGTCACCGTGCTGAGCGCGCTGGCGTCCGTCTTCGTCGCGCTCGGCGTGGTGCAGAAGCATTCCTGCGTCGAGAAAGGTTGGGGCGCACCGGAATCGCTCTGGCGTGCTTGTTACTCAGACCTCGCCGTGGGCCTGACCGGCAACGGCGGTCCGTGGGCCGCAGGCGGCCCGGGTGAGAACCAGCCGATGCTCACCGCACTCCTGCAATGGTTGCTGCGGCAGGTGACCCCCACCGGGTCGAGCCTGGCGGTGCAGCAGTACTACTTCGCCTTCGGTGCGGTGCTGATCGCGCTCGCGATCGCGGCCACCGTCATCGCGCTGACCGCAGCCTTGCCGGGCACGCCCTGGCTCGCGGCACATGCTGCACTCAGCCCGGTGCTGATCACCGCATCGCTGGTCTCGATGGACGCCTTCGGTGTCGCGCTGGCCACCGTCGGTCTGGTGTTGTGGATGCGCGACAAGCCGCTCGCAGCCGGCGTCCTGCTGGGCCTGGCCGTCATGGCCCGGAGCTATCCACTGATCATCGTTGCGGCCATCGTGCTCGTGGCGCTGCGCGATGGTCGTTCCCGCGAAATGACCAGGATGCTCGTCGGAGTCGCCGCGGCCGTCGGTGCCTGCTTGGCGGTCGCGATCGCCGTCGGGGGCGACCCGTTCGCGGTCTACCAGAACTGGAACCGCGCCGCTGCCGGTTACGGATCGCCCTGGTTGGTGCTGTCGATCCTGAAGATCAAGGTGGACGCCGCCACGCTCACCTGGTTGGCCGTCGCGGGCTGGCTGCTCGCGTTGCTGGTCGGTGCCTACCTGGTGCGCCGCCCCCGTCACGCGACACCGTTACCGGCACTCGTGCTGACGATGCTGGTGATCGTGATGTGCACCGGCAAGGCCTTCCCGGTGCAACAGGCGATCTGGGTGCTGCCATTGTTGGCGCTCATCGCGATGCGTTGGCGTGAGCACCTGGTGTGGGCGGGTGTCGAGATCGTCTACTTCGTCATGACCTTCCTCTACATCGCCTCCAGTTCCGACCCGAACAAGGGCGTTGCTCCGGCGATGTATGTCGTCTTCGCGATGGTGCGGCTGATCGCGTACGCCGGTCTGGCCTGGGTGAGTTGGGAAACTGCCGAAGAATTGGCCGACCACCAAGACCCCGAGTCGGCCCGCGCCCTCGAGGAGCGGTTGCAACGCGAGTTGTCCACAGCCCCGGGCGACGATTCGGTGATTGTCGGCGGCCGCGCCTAGACTTGCCTGCGTTCCGCACTGCACCGGTCGCACGGCGACGGACGACCATGTGAGTCGGAGCACGCAGTAAACCTCCTGTCACGCCAGATCGGCGTGACCGCTCAAGACCAAAGGAGGTGGGTTTACGCATGCGTCAGTACGAACTCATGATCATCCTCGACCCCGAGCTTGATGAGCGCACCGTCCAGCCCTCGCTGGACAAGATGCTCGCAGTCGTGACCAAGGAGGGTGGCACCGTCGACAACGTCGACTTCTGGGGTCGCCGCCGTCTGGCCTACGACATCAAGAAGAAGTCCGAGGGCATCTACGCCGTGGTCAACATGACCGCGGAGTCGGCAACCGCCAAGGAGCTTGACCGCCAGCTGGGCTTGAACGAGTCCGTGTTGCGCACCAAGCTGCTTCGCGCCGACGCCTGATCTCAACCTCAGCGAGTTAGGACAACACCATGGCCGGCGACACCGTCATCACCGTGATCGGCAATCTCACTCAAGACCCGGAGTTGCGTTTCACGCCGTCCGGGGCTGCCGTTGCGAACTTCACCGTGGCCTCGACGCCGCGTCAGTTCGACCGGCAGAGCAATGAGTGGAAGGACGGCGAAACGCTGTTCCTGCGCTGCTCAGTGTGGCGTGACGTCGCCGAGAACGTCGCCGAGTCGCTGACCCGCGGATCGCGGGTGATCGTTTCGGGCCGTCTGAAGTCTCGTTCGTACGAGACCAAGGAAGGCGAGAAGCGCACCAGCATGGAGCTCGACGTCGACGAGATCGGCCCGTCGTTGCGCTACGCCACCGCGAAGGTCAACAAGACCCAGCGCGGCGGAGGCGGCAACTTCGGCGGCGGTGGCGGCGGCAACTACGGCGGCGGCCAGCAGGGTGGCGGCAACGCTTCCCAGGGCAACTTCGCCCCGCAGCAGCAGGAAGACCCTTGGGCCACTAGTGGCCCGAGCCAGAATGCCGGCGGCGGACAGCAGGGCGGCGGCTGGAACTCCGGCCCGTCCTACGACGAACCCCCGTTCTGATCTCGCAACCGGCGTGATCCTCAAGCAGATCGCGCCACTCATCATCACCACCATCCCGAGTTCGCTCGGGCTCCCTGAAGTAGAAGGAGAGCACCACGATGGCCAAGCCCGTTGTGCGTAAGCCCAAGAAGAAGGCCAACCCGCTGAAGGCGGCGAAGGTCGAGAACATCGACTACAAGGACGTTGCGCTGCTGCGCAAGTTCATCAGCGACCGCGGCAAGATCCGCGCGCGCCGGGTCACCGGTGTGTCCGTGCAGGAGCAGCGCCTGATCGCCAACGCCGTCAAGAACGCGCGTGAGATGGCACTGCTGCCCTACTCGTCGTCCGCACGCTGAGTTCGGGTCGAAGGAGAAGAGCAACGATGAAGATCATCCTTACCCACGAGGTGCACGGCCTCGGTTCCGCCGGTGACGTCGTCGACGTCAAGGACGGCTACGCCCGCAACTTCCTGCTGCCCCGCAGCTTGGCCACTCCGTGGACCAAGGGCGGCCAGAAGCAGGTCGAGGCGATCACCAAGGCCCGCGAGGTGCGTGCGGTGAAGTCGCTGGACGACGCCAAGGCACTCAAGGGCTCCTTGGAGTCGGCGAAGGTCAACCTGGCGGCGCGTGCCGGTGACACCGGACGCCTCTTCGGTGCGGTCACCACCGCCGACATCGCGGACGCCGTCAAGGCTGCCGGTGCCGGCGACGTCGACCGTCGCACCATCCAGGTCGCCAAGCCGATCCGCGCGCTGGGCGAGCACGAGGTGCAGGTGCGCCTGCACCCGGAGGTCGCCGCCGTTCTGAAGCTGAACGTCGTCGCCGCGAAGTGATCGCGCAGTAATACTGCAACGCAGGTTGCGCCCCTCTCCCGTGCGGGAGAGGGGCGCGTCCTGTTTCTCGGCGCCGGACCCCGGGCTGCCGTGGTGACGAACGATGGTGCACCGCTCGCACCAACGCCCGAACCACCGTTTGCGACGCGCCGTCGTCACAAACGCGACGGTTACAGCGCAGGACGCGGCGCTTGTTGGCAGGCGCGCCGGTTGCAGCTACCGCGTTTGCGAGGAAGGGCCGCGTCTGGAGCTGAGGTGTCGGCGCGGCGACGTCAGTTTGCGCCCGTCACCAGCCATGCGTCCGTGCGGGAGCGCCAGCCAAGGGCCACCCAGCGCAGCGCCATGAAGACCGCGAGTGCGGCCCAGAGCAGCGCAATCCCTTCGCGAGCGGACAGATGCGCTGCATTCGCCCGCAGCAGGAGCAGGAGAGGCGTGTACGCAAGAAGCGTCGCGATGCTCAGCCACGCGAGTGCGCGGTTGTCGCCGGCGCCCATCAACACACCATCCAGCACGAAGACCGCCCCGGAGATCGGCTGGGTGACCGCGAGCACCAGCAGCGCCACTGTGAGGGTGCTGCGCACGTCCGGGTCGGAGGTGAACAGCGGCGGGAGCAGCCACGCCGAGGCAGCGGTGAGGCCGGCGAGGACGAGGCCGCCCCACCAGCCCCAGCGGGTCATCAAGCGGGTCGCACGTCGGGCGTAGTCTGCGTCGCCGGCGCCGAGCCCGGTGCCGATGAGCGCCTGTGCGGCGATCGCGAGAGCGTCGAGGGCGAAGGCGAGCAGGCTGAAGACGTTCATCGCCACCTGGTGCGCTGCCAAGGGAATGACGCCCAGCGCGGCGGCCACCCAGGTGGTGAGCAGGAAGGCGGCGCGCAGCGCGAGGGTGCGGATCAACAGCGGGACGCCGTTGCGCGCGGCGGAGAGCACGTCACCGGGGTGGAAGGCGAGGCGAGCACCGGCCTGATGCGCCCGGCGCAGCACGAACAATGCGAAGACCGCTCCGGCGCCGGTCTGGGCGATGACCGTGCCCCACGCCGACCCGGCGATGCCCATCCCCGCGGGGTAGACCAGCAGGTAGTTGAGCAGCGCGTTGGCGCTGAATCCGCCGACAGCTACATATAACGGTGTGCGGGTGTCCTGGAAGCCGCGCAGGACGCCGGTTGCTGCGGCAACCACCAAGATCGAGGGGATCCCGAACGCGGCGATCTGGAGATAGGTCGTGGCGGGGTCGAGCACCTGCCCGGAGGCACCCATGACCGCACACAGCGGTCTGGCGAACAGTGCCACCAGGACGGCGGTGGGAATGCCGAGCAGCAGCGCCAGCCACAGGCCGTCCACGCCGGCCTCCAGGGCACGTCGCTGCTGGCCGGCGCCGATCCGGCGCGCCACGACCGCTGTGGTGGCGTAGGCGAGGAAGACGAACACGCCGGCCGCAGTCAGTAGTACGGCCGAGGCGACGCCGAGTGCTGCGAGGGAGACCGTGCCCAGATGGCCCACGATCGCGCTGTCGGTGAGCAGGAAGAGTGGCTCGGCGATCAGGGTCAGGAAGGCCGGGGCGGCGAGGCGCAGGATCTGGCGGGCATCTGCCTGGGCAGGCTGGTGCGTCACGCCGTGAACTCCTGTGATCTGGGTGACAACTGGGGTGCGCAAGCGGGCATGACTCCCACCGTAGTCACCGGCCGAAGTTCCCGGTGTCTCAAAATGCAATACAGCAAAATCTCATGATGTGGACGGTTGGTTGAGCGCCCCACGACCCCTTTCTGCGCCACTCTGCGGAACCAGCGACATCCCAGTAATAGCGCGGATAATCACGAACAGGTCACGGCCCGATATCGGGTCGTGCGGCGGGGGTCAGCAGCGACCCCCGGACACGCCCCCTGGGCCGTCCTTTGCCAAATCTTTGCGCTCGGTTGGTGGGCGACCTGGATCGTCGTGCACTCTAGTCCGGGCACTCCGCTGACTTGGGGGAAGCAGAGCCGCCACACCCGCAGTTCCAGCAGTCGATCCAGCCGGAGAGATTGCACCGTCCAAGTCGTCAAGTGCCGAAGGGTCTCTCCCGTAATGGGTTCCTACAAGCCGCGTCACCTCAAGCACGAGCCCAGCCTCGTCTCCAACCTCGTGAGCAAGCGTGGTCTGGCTGTTGCAGCCGCCACCGCCACCGTCGTCCCGGTCATCGCCACCGAGTCGGCCTCCGCAGCCCCGGTCTCGGCCGCTGCCCCGGTCACCGCTCGCGCCGCCAACGTCTCGTACGGCGCCTCGGGTTACTACGTGACCCTTCTCCAGCAGCGTCTGAACGTCCACGGCTCGCGTCTCGTGGTCGACGGCCGCTTCGGTCCCGCCACCTACTCGCAGCTGGTCGCCTTCCAGAAGCGTTACCGCGCAGTGGTCACCGGCACCGCCACCGACCAGACCTGGCGTGCGCTGCTGTCGCCGAACCCGTACCGCACCTCGCGTAGCACCACCACCACGCGTCCGGTCGCCACCTCGGGCATCGTGTCGATCGCCAAGCAGTACACCGGCGTTCCCTACGTCTGGGGCGGCACCACCCCCAGCGGCTTCGACTGCTCGGGCTTCACCCAGTACGTCTACCGCAAGGCCGGCAAGTACATCCCGCGCACCGCTTCGGCGCAGCAGGCTGCTGTCCGTCGCGTTTCCACCCCGGCTGCCGGCGACCTGATCTTCTCGGGCTTCCCGGCCTACCACGTGTCGATCTACGTCAGCCCCGGCTACGAGATCGCTGCCAGCCGCCCAGGCACCACGATCCGCGTCAAGCCGATCTACGGCTACAAGACCTACGGTCGCGCCTGATCCACCGGGTTTCTTGAGCTCGGCTATCCCGAGAACGCCCCTCGCCTTTGGCGGGGGGCGTTCTCGTTGCCTATGAGGGCGCCGTTACCAGTTCCTGACCAACGCACGGAACCGCTGAGGCGTCGGGCTCGTCCGGCGGGCGGGGCAGTCGTCGGGCGCTGGGTCGCCTTTGGCGGTAGAGCCTTGTGCGCCAGTCGTATTCGCCGTTGGGAGCGGATGCGATCCCGCTGGACGAAGGAGTTGCTCGGTGGTGCTCTTCGGTCCTTTCGGGGCTCGGACGTCGGGATGGTTGCTTGTTCATCTCATTATTCGAGAAAGTTACAAGTTTTCGGGCATTCGGCGTGTCGTTCGAATCGGTCACGGCCTCGGGCTGCTAGCAACTGCCAGATTTGCCCGAGATGGCGGGACTCTGTGACAACTGACCTGAGCGACCGTTCAAATCCCTTAAATCACATAAGTCACAAGATTCACATGCGCAAGCACTGACACGCCGATTTACATCACTCACGACTACCCCGCGAGACCCAGAGCGTGCATAGTCATTGGCTGCAGCCGGGTTCTCGGCCACGCCGCGGTGTGTTGTTTCCCGGCATGGGCGTGGCCGGCTCGCTTCGATCCCACAACGCATGAGAAGGACCGATGACGACGATCACGCCTCGGCACCAGAAGCACCGTCCAGGAATTCTTTCCCGTATCGCGCCCGCTGTGGCAGCCCGTAAGAGCGTTGTCCTCGGCGGTACCGCCCTGGCCGTGCCCGCGACGGCGCTCGGAGCTGTGAGTGCTCACGCGACCCCGGTGCAGGCCACGCCGATCAGGGCCACCCCGGGCGTTCCGGGCGCGACCCCCACCACGACCACCACTCCCAGCACGCCCGTGGCCATGCCGACGGTCTGGCGAGGATCGACCGGTGCTGCGGTGAAGGTCCTGCAGCAGAAGCTGTCGATCGAGGCGGACGGTTGGTTCGGCCCGGTCACCGAGCGCAGCGTGCGTGCCTTCCAGTCGTCCAAGTCGCTGGTCGTCGACGGTGTCGTCGGACCGCTCACGTGGGCCTCCCTGAACGGCACCACGACGCCGCCGCCCGTGACCCCTCCGCCGGTCACCCCGCCGCCCGTGACGCCTCCGCCCGCCTGCGAAGTGACGACGATCCGCTTCGGCTCCACCGGCACCCTGGTGCAGGAGTTCCAGCGCAAGCTGAATGCCGGTCTGGCCGTCGACGGACAGTTCGGAGCACTCACGCTGTCAGCCACCCGCGCCTTCCAGGCGTCCAAGGGTCTGCCGGTCACCGGCGTCGTCGACGCCGCCACCTGGGCCGCTGCCGGTGGCTTCCCGTGCGACACGACGCCCGAGCCTCCGCCGGTCGTCGACCCGCCGGCCGACAGCACGGCCGGTCAGCGCATCCTGGCCGCCGCGCGCAAGTACCTCGGCGTGCCGTACGTGTGGGGCGGATCCACTCCGTCCGGTTTCGACTGCTCGGGGCTGACCCAGTACGTCTACCGGGAGGCGGGCCTCACCATTCCGAGGACCGCGAGCATGCAGCAGCGCGCCATGACGCGCGTCGCCACGCCGCAGCCGGGCGACCTGGTGTTCTTCGGAACCCCGGCGTACCACGTCGGCATCTGGGTCTCGGAGGGCACGATGATCGCCGCTCCGTACCCGGGTCAGGTCGTGCGTCAGCAGCCGATCTACAACACCCCGTCCGGGTACGCCCGCGTCACCAGCTGACCGCCGAATCACCACGCAAGCCCTTAAGAAAGGCTGAACCTTGTCTCGAACCACTCACGCTCCGCGTCACCTGAAGCGGCGTCCGAATGTTGCGGCCGGTGTCGTCACCTCGCCTCGACTGATCGCCGGTGTCGGCGTTGCGGCTGCTGTGCCGGCTGGTGCCGGTGCACTGGCTCCCGCACACGCTGCTGCTCCCGCGTCGGCCCCCGCCGCAGCTCCCGCAGCTGCGCCGGTGGTGTCGACGGTGCGCACTGCTCCTGCGCAGTCGGTGCAGTGGCTCACCTACGGCTCGACCGGTGAGTTGGTGAAGGTGGCACAGCAGCGTCTGGGTGGCCTCGTCGCCGACGGCATCTTCGGCCCGTTGACCCTGCAGAAGGTGAAGTCCTTCCAGCAGGCTCGCGGACTCTACGTCGACGGTCAGATCGGCCCGATCACGTGGAATGCGCTCGGTGGTTACCCGGGCGCGACGACGGTCACGACGCCCAAGTCGCCCACCTGCGAGGTGACGACCGTGCGTTTCGGTGCGACCGGCAGCAATGTCACCGTGGCGCAGCAGCGTCTGGGTGGCCTGCAGGCCGATGGTGTCTTCGGACCTCTGACGCTGGGCCGGGTGCGCACCTTCCAGGCGTCCAAGGGCCTGCCGGTCACCGGCGCGGTCGACACCGCCACCTGGACTGCTCTGGGCGGCGCGCCGTGCGGCACCGGCGGCACGACCACTGAATCCACCGGTGGGACCACGGGCGGTAGCACAGGCGGCACGACCGGTGGCTCCACCGGGGGCGGAGTGGTCAACCCGGGCGCGGCGTACAAGCTGCCCTGGGCAGCCGGCACCTCGCACCGCATCACCCAGGGCCCGGGTGGGGGCTTCTCGCACTACAAGGTCTACACCCGCCACGCGGTCGACGTCAGCATGCCGACCGGCACGCCGATCGTTGCCTCCCGCGCAGGTGTCGTGGTGGACGCCGGGTGGGCCGTCGGTGGCGGTGGCAAGGTCGTCCGTATCAAGGACGCTTCGGGCTTGTGCCAGGCATACATGCACCTCGACAGCTTCAACGTCGTTCCCGGCCAGGCAGTCGCCCAGGGCCAGCAGGTCGCACGTTCGGGTAACACCGGCAACTCCACTGGTCCGCACCTGCACTTCGTGATGCTCGACTGCAACAATTGGGTCTCCACCGCCGTGATGAACACCGCGGAGCGGGGCGTCAGCTACCCCGCCGGAGTCTTGGCCACCAGCACCAACGGCTGACCCTCTCAAGGCTCCAGTCAGGCCCTCGCCACCAGCTATCCGGTGGCGAGGGCCTGAGTGTTGTCTGACCGGACTGGCGCTGGTCCGAAGGGCGTCGCACGATGCGTTGCGGCGTTGCGGCGTTGCGGCGTTGTGGCGTTGTGGCGTTGTGGCGTTGTGGCGTTGTGGCGTTGTGGGGCGCTTGCATGCGGACTGCAGGGCGCATCGGTGGGTCTTCGGACGGGTTGACGTGTGTCGCCGGGGCAGTCGGGACGGGTGTGACACGGGCTGAAACCTCCCTGTCTCAACAGGTGAACCGGTTCATCGATTCAGGTCAGAGCATTGTTCAGCGACTGTGCACAGGTTTACCCACAGCCTGTGTAAGACGGTGCACATGCGGCGGCACAGCTTGTCCCCAGGTTGCTCACATGGTTGCGTCCGATCGGTTTGGCGGGTCGGGCGGAAGCGTCGTACGGTGCCACGTCAGCCCTGTAGCCGTGTCCTGGCAGCGCCCTGTTGGGCCGGCGCAGCACGGCGCGAAGCGTGGCTGTCGGTGGTGGCTGATGAGATGAATCATCGGTAGGCGAATGAGGGAGCCGCGCGTGGACGATCTGAACCCGGCGTATTCGGATTCTTACTCCGACTCATCGTCGTCCAACAACGCACCCGGCATGGTGCCCCCGCAGGATCGCCACGCCGAGCAGTCGGTCATCGGCGGCATGCTGCTGAGCAAGGACGCGATCGCCGACTCCGCCGAGGCGGTCAACGGACGCGACTTCTACTTCCCCGCGCACGAGATGATCTACGAAGCGGTCATCGATCTGTACGGACGCGGTGAGCCGGCCGACGCGATCACCGTCGCCGATGAGCTTTCCAAGCGCGGCGAGTTGCAGCGGGTTGGCGGTCAGCCATACCTGCACGAACTCATCCAGTCGGTGCCCACCGCTGCCAACGCCGGCTACTACGCGCAGATCGTCGCCGAGCGGGCCGTGCTGCGCCGGCTGGTCGAGGCCGGCACCCGCATCGTCCAGATGGGTCAGTCCGATGGTGGCGGCGATGTCGTCGACGTCATCAACGCCGCCCAGGCCGAGATCTTCGGCGTGACCGCCGGCAAGGACACCGAAGACTACGTCCGCCTCGGCGAAGTGGTCGAGATGACCGCCGACGAGATCGAGGCCGCGTCATCGCATGGCGGCCAGATGACCGGCGTGCCCACCGGCTTCCAAGCGTTGGACGAACTCACCAACGGCCTGCACCCCGGCCAGATGATCGTCATCGCTGCGCGCCCGGCTGTCGGCAAGGCGCTCGCTCTCGACACCCCGCTTCCGACGCCCTCGGGTTGGACGAGGATGGGGGAGGTGCGGGTCGGCGACGAACTGATCGGCGCCGACGGACTCCCGACGCGAGTGGTCGCAGCGACCGAGGTCATGGTCGACCGCCCGTGCTACGAAGTCGAGTTCACCGACGGCACCGTGATCGTGGCCGACGCGCAGCACCAGTGGCTGACGGATACGCGCGCGAGCCGACGCGCCACACAGGAGGCGAGCAAGCGCGGAACGGCGCCGACGGTGCTGCCTACTGTTCACACCACGGCGCAGATCGCTGACACGTTGCGCTGTGCCACGGCGGATTCGAGACTCAACCACAGTGTGCGTTTGACTGCGCCACTTCGTGGTGAGGAGACCGAATTCTTGCTGTCGCCATACGTCTTGGGTGCATGGCTGGGCGATGGTACGACCGCGTCTGCGCAGATCACGACCGCAGACGAGCAGATGCTGGATCTGTTGCGGTCCGAAGGAATCGCTGTCGCGCCGACTGCCGGGTACATGCGGTATTCGCTGAAGTTGCCCGTGGATCCGATTGCTGCCCGGTCATGCGTTGTGTGTGGAGTCGACTTCATTCCACAGACATCGCAGGTCAAGACCTGTAGTCGATCTTGCGGTGGCCGAGCCAAGACCGTGTCGACGAAGTCGGCTCCGCCGACGTGCCCCGATTGTGGGCAGCCCTCATCGGGTATGCGGCTTTGTCAGAAGTGCTATTTCGATCACGGAACAGTGCGCGCTCGACTGCGTGGCATGGGTGTGCTGGGCAACAAGCACATACCTGCCAACTACCTTCGCGCCAGCGAGTTGCAGCGTCGGGAGTTGCTCGCCGGACTGCTCGACACGGACGGCACGGTCACGTCGAGCGGGTGCGTCCAGTTCACGACGACTTCGCAGGTCCTGGTCGAAGGTGTGCAGGAACTCATCGTGTCGCTCGGCTATCGGTGCGGCATGTCGCGCAAACAAGTATCTGGACGAACGTCGAGCAGTTCCATCGCCTACACGCTGACCTTCTCGAGTAACGACGACATGTTCCGACTCGATCGAAAGCGGTTGCTGCACAAGGAGCTTCGTGACCGGTCGTTTGAGCGTCGTAACTCTCAGTTCATCGTCGGCGTGCGGCCGATCCCGTCCGTACCGGTGCGCTGTGTCGAGGTCGACAACCAGTCTCATCTCTACCTCGCCAGCCGGTCGATGATCCCGACGCACAACTCCACTATCGGTCTCGACATCGCGCGCTCGGCGTCGATCAAGAACAACATGGCCTCGGTCATCTTCAGCCTGGAGATGGGCAAGGTCGAGATCTCGATGCGTCTGCTGTCGGCCGAGGCCGAGATCCAGTTGCAGCACATGCGCAAGGGCACGATGCGCGATGAGGACTGGGCAAAGCTCGCCAAGACAATGGGCCGCATTTCTGACGCGCCGCTGTTCATCGATGACTCGCCGAACATGTCGTTGATGGAGATCCGCTCCAAGTGCCGGCGGCTGAAGGAGCGCCACAACCTCAAGCTCGTCGTCATCGACTATCTCCAGCTGATGACGTCCGGCAAGAAGGTCGAGTCGCGTCAGCAGGAGGTGTCGGAGTTCTCACGTGCGCTGAAGCTGCTCGCCAAGGAAATCGAAGTGCCGGTGATTGCGATCTCGCAGCTGAACCGTGGTCCCGAGCAGCGCACCGACAAGCGTCCGCAGATGAGCGACCTTCGCGAATCTGGTTGTCTCACAGCTGATTCCCGCATTCTTCGGGCCGATACAGGCGCTGAGGTGAGCATCGGAGAGCTTGCCACGTCGGGGGAGAAGGACGTCCCCATCTGGGCATTGGACGATCGCCAGCGACTCGTCACTCGCACCATGACGCATGCGTTCTCCAGCGGATTGAAGCCGGTCTTCCGGATGACGCTGGCGTCGGGTAAGACGCTCCGGCTTACTGACAACCACCCGTTGATGACCTACGACGGCTGGCGCGCGCTCGGCGACCTGAAGGTTGGTGATCGTGTTGCTGTGCCGCGTCACGTGCCTGCGCCGGAGATGTTCGAGCCGTGGGATAGCGACGACCGAGTGGTGTTGCTGGCGCACATGATCGGTGACGGGTCCTTCGTGAAAAAGCAGCCCATCCGCTATGCCTCGATCGACGAAGCCAATCTTGAAGCTGTGTCGCAGGCGGCGCTCTCAGCTTTCGGTGTCGTTGCGGTCCGTGACGAGTACGCCGCGGCTCGCTGCACCACGTTGCGTCTGCGTGCGCCGTACCGGTTGGGGCATGGCAAGCGAAACCCAATCGCAGCGTGGCTTGACGAACTCGGCCTGTTCGGCCTTCGTAGCCATGAGAAGTTCGTCCCCGAGTCGATGTTTCATGCTTCAAAGCGGCAGATCGCGCTGTTCATCAACCACATCTGGGCAACTGGCGGTTCGGTGACGGTGAACAAGTCGCGTACCGGTGGCCGGATCTACTACGCGTCTACCTCGCGTCGTTTGGTTGACGATCTGAGCCAGCTATTGCTCCGCTTCGGTATCTCGACGCGTACCCGGGTGACCAGAAAGGGCAACTACCGCGACGGTTACACGATCGATGTCTCCGGTGCGGACAGCCAGCGCCGCTTCCTGCAAGAGGTCGGTGTGCATGGCGCCCGATCGGAGCAAGCAGCTGAGTTGCTGTGCATCCTTCGTGGCAAACAGGCCAACACCAACGTCGACACGGTGCCGGTCCAGGTCTGGGACACCGTGAAGGAGGTGATGTCGGCGCAGGGGATGACCCATCGTGAGTTCGCTAAGGCGATGGACTCGCAATTTTGCGGCTCGACGATGTGGAAGCACGTGCCAAGCCGTGAACGGATGGGCCGAGTTGCCGCGGTGCTCGATTCGGCTGACCTCGAACTTTTCGCTGTGAATGACGTCTTGTGGGACACGATCAAATCGGTGGAACTGGACGGCGTCGAAGAGACCTTCGACGCGACGGTTCTGGGCGCGCACAACTTCGTAGCCAACGGCATCAGCGTCCACAACTCGATCGAGCAGGACGCCGACATGGTGATGCTGCTACACCGCGAGGATCAGACGAACAAGGAATCTGAGCGAGTCGGTGAGGCCGACATCATCGTGGCCAAGCACCGTAATGGTCCGACTGACACAATCACGGTCGCGTTCCAGGGTCACTACTCGCGATTCAGGGACATGGCTCAGAATTTCTGACCTGAGTGAGCACGCCTGTCGAGATGCAGCGAACTTTGATCAAACGGCGATTCGATCAAAGTAGGGCCTCGTTTGGCTCTCATTGGGCATTGCGATTGCACAGATTGGACACTTGTCCGGTATGAGAACTGTTCTCATCGTGGTCACGTTGCAGCATTCATGCAGGTCAACGAGGCGACGGATTCGTGTGGTCGAGTTATGTAAAGCTACTCACGCGTACAGCCTGTGAACTCGCAGATGTGTGCACATGGGGCGCCCGATGATGGAAGGTGGAGGACGAGCTGTGCTTGCTGAGCTTGAGAGAGCGCTGGCGACCTGGCGTCGCACGAGCGAGTTGAGTGAGCACATTGCACTGCAGGTTCTCCATGCCGAGGGCTACACCGAAGTCAAGCCCGGACAGCCGCACGGCGGGCCGGATGGCGGGCTCGATGGGACGTTCCTCGCGGCGGGGAGGCCCGGTGGGATGGCCGCGTACTTTCCTCGGGATGCCGTCGGGCGTTCGCGAGTCACGAAGAAGTTTGAGGGTGATCTCGCGAAGGCAGTTCAGCGTCATGTTGCGGTGTTTGCGTTTGTGACGAACCAGCGTATGAGTGTGGCGGTGCGTCGAAAGTTGGAGACGCTGGGTGAGGAGGCCGGCGTTGAGGTGGACCTCGTCGACCTTGACCGGCTGGTGATGATATTCAGTCGACCCGCCATGCACCCGCTGGCGGCCCAGTTCCTGGGTGTGCGACCCGACGCCTGGCCCGATGAGGCGCTTCGTGATATCGCCGCCGTCGCGGATCAGCATGGCGCGGTGGACTTCCACCTCGGTCTGAAAAGCCAGGCGTTCGTTTGGCCGGGATACCTCCAGGTGCCTGAGCACGGCCGAGAGATTGGGATTGCGCTCCTGCGCGCAGGTCAAGTACTCACGGATGTCATTCCAGCCCAAGTCATTGATCCGAGCCGATCGGAGACAGACATTGTGGTTGTTTGCGCCGACGGTGTGGAGTTGCAGGATGTCGGCGACGCCTTGGCGGAGTTGGCGCGGCAGCGCGGGTTCGAGGTGTCTACATTCGGCTCACGGGGGCTGAGATCGGTATCGGTTTGGGCCTGTGGGCCTCGCTACGCCGACATTCGGCAGTGCTTCCAGAGCCTGATCAACGGTGCTCGCCCTGGCGGGGTCGGTTTCCCTGGCTGTGCAGCGTGGGAACTGACGAGTCTGAAACGGGAGATGTTGCCGAGCTGAGTCGACGCCCGTTCGGGTAGAGAATGGCGCATACCGGTGGAAGGAGTAGCGCTGTGGATGATGCGGCCCGCTTTGCGCGCGTTCCGGATTCGAAGATCCGCCTTGCTCGTGCCCTAGTGCGCGATGCTGGTCGTCGTGGGGCGAGGGAGCCTGGCTGGGTGATACGGCTGGCGAACCTTCCGCTTACTGGCGAGCACCCGCAACGGCATGGGCGGGGCAACGGTAAGAAGCACCCGGCCGACGGGGCCCTCTGATCGCTCCCACTGTCGTCTGCGTGACGAGGCTCAGGGTCGTCGGTCGTTGAGCTCCGGGTAGTGGATCAAAGCCCACCTGGCGTTCGCCAAGACGACGTCGGTCACCGCGCTGTCGCGTAGCTTGCGGGCATTGATCTCAAGGATTAGCGACTCGCGCGTCCGTTTGTACGCCGCGCGGCAGGTTCCGCTGCAGAAGAGGGCCTGTCGCCCACTTCCGTGAGCTCGAAAGTCACACATCCGACTGCACGTGGGGTTCATGCACCGCAGGGCGGTGGGGATCGTGGTCGTTCGCATCAGCGGCCGTTCCGTTGGGGCATGGAGCATTTCGTACGTTGAAACATCCTAAAGGCGACGCACGACCCGGGGATTGCGGTGTAGCGCGCTACACAATCGTACCTTTTCGTGAATTAACCCTGAGTGAAGGGCGAGGGGATGCGTGCTCGAATCGTGCGTTGAACCTAGACGTCCGCGTCTTCGCGTCGTAGGTTCAAGGAGGCATTGTTCGGGCCGACCGTAGTGAGGAGGCGTCGACGCAGAGGTCGTGATGGGTGGCTCTGGGAGCCCGTCATCCCCCAGACGCACGAAGAGCCGGGTGGCAGCCCGGCTCCGTGCTTCAAACGCTGTTGGACTCAGCGTTCTTCTTCCTCTTCAGCCCCTGGAAGGGAGCTTTGTCATGCCATCGTGCCTGTGCCGATTCGTCGTTGTCAACAGTTGGGGAGTGTCGTCGTGACGGGCGTGGCCACGACGTGGTCGTTCAATGTCGCCGGAGACGGTGTTGCCGTGTGGGATTGGCGCCGGGGTGCCGTTGCGCCGCGCGAATTGGTGTCGGTGCGGGAGCCGAAGTCGCATTCGCGGTCGCGGCATGTCCCGCGTCGGCCATTCTCGGTGACCACCGGGTCGTCGCTGGCGGTTGAGTCCGGCCTGGAACATGACCTCATTCGGATCCTGGATCCCGATCCGTCCGTGGCGTGGCTGGTGCCCCAACCGTGTGTGCTCGAGTTTGTGGGCGAGGTTGGCCGGCTCAGGCACGTGCCCGATCTGCTGGCGTTGAGTGACCAGGGCGGGGTCACGATCTGGGACGTTCGACCGTTGGCGCGGGCCGACGAACGGTTCTGGCGGACCGCTGGGTTGACCCGGGAGGCCTGCGCCGAGGTCGGGTGGGGATTCGAAGTGTTCCATGGCGAGCCAGTCCCACAGCGGTTGAATCGGCTGTGGCTGAACGGGTTCCGACACAGCCGACCGTGGCACGCAGCTATGACCTGGCGCATCCGCGACGCGATCACCGGGTCGGCCGCGCCAGTCACGATCGGAGACCTGCTGCAGATGGACCCCGGCGAGGGAGAACTGACATCGACGCTGTGGCACCTGATCTGGTCGCATCAACTGAGCTGCGACCTGGCTGGTTCGTTGGCCGACTCAACGGTCGTGACCCTCCCAGCCGGGCAGGTGCGAGCATGAGTCGCGGTCGTGGGCGAGCATCGCTGACTGCTGGAAGCACCCGGGTACTTCGCGACGACGGGGTCTTCATGGTGACCGAGCTGAACGCGTCCGGTGTCGTGCTGGTGTCGGCGTCTGGCGCTGTCGTGCCGGTCGCGTTTCACGAGTTGGGCAATGTGCAGGAGTTCGTGACCGGGCGTGCCCACAGCGTTCATGAAGCGCTGCTTCCGCGGTGGGATGGTCTTTCGGAGACCACACAGCGTGTGGCGTTGGACCGGCTCGAGGTGGTTCTCGAAGTCCTCACCGGACATCGGTACGGGTTTCCCGCCCTAGCCGTCGCGGGTGAGCCACGCGCGATATTTGACCCCAGGCGCTCCTTGACGGCTCGGTGTAGGTCGATGTCTCAGCAGTTGCAGATCGAGCAACGGGCGGATCGAGCGCGCGGCCGCCGGGTTGCGGCCATGGAACTGCTCGACCGGACACCCTCCAGCGGGACTGTTCTGGGGTGGGTTCGTGCCTACGAGACGTCCGGGGTGTGGGGTTTGGTCGACAAGCGTGCTACCCGAGATTCGGCGGGGTTCGAGGCCCTGAGTCGGGACTTCATCCGGTTGGCACGGGCAGAGTTCGCCCGGTTCGACGGTGACATATCCGAGGTCAGTCTCGAGGAGGTACACCGTCGGATCCAGGTGGAGGCGAAGGTGGCCGGGATTGATCTGGGCCAGCAGCCAGACCGTGCCGCACGACAATTCTTGTCGTCATTGAAAAAAGAGATCGGACGGGGAACGCGTGCGCACAGGACCCGATCGATGCGGGACACCGCGGGCTATGAGCACTTCACAGCAACCCGCCCCGGCCAGGTCGTCGCGATCGACGCGACGAGAGCGGACGTCCTGGTGTGGGACGACCTGCACGAGCGGTCGTTCTCGGTGGAGGTCCTCACGGCGATCGACGTCGCCACCCGGGTCGTCCTGGCACTTCGCGTGGTTCCGAAGTCCGCGAACGCGGTCGATGCGTCCTTGCTGTTGTACGACGTGATGAGACCTTTCGAGGTTGTCGTGGACGGCACGACCGTCTCGGACTGGCGCTGGGCCGGGATGCCTGAGTCGGTCTGGTTCGACTGCGACCACGCCCGTGCCGACGCAGTTGAGCCAGAGGTCGCGAGCCTGTCGGCTGCTGGTCCGCTGCAAGGCACCCACCGTGTGCCATCGCTGTTGCCGGACGCGATCCGGTGTGACCACGGATCAATCTTCGTCTCTGGTCACTTCCGTGCGTTGCTCACCGACCTCGGCATCGACCTGTTGCTGTCGCGCGGCACCCGACCCACCGACAACGCGCATATCGAACGCTGGCACGAGACCCTTCAGGCGGCTGTCCAGCAGATCGCCGGATACAAGGGACGTAACCCGTATCAGCGAGGTCGGGTCGTGGGTCGCACCGGCACAGATCGTGGGGCCGAGCTGATCTCGGCGGCCGACCTGGAGCGCCAGTTGCGGATGTGGGTTGCGTTGGAATATCACCGCAACTGGCATGAGGGCCTCACGATGGCGGGCGCACCGCAAGCTCGGCTCACCCCGCTGGAGTTGTTCGACGCGTACCTGTCGCTGACTGGGCGAATCGACGTGCCGCAGCGCGCGGATTTGATCTACCAGTTCTTGCCGATTAAGTACGGCACTATCCAGCACGATGGGGTCGAGTTCAACAACCTCACCTATGACGACCCAGTACTGGATGCTTTTCGCGACCTCCGCATAGGTGCCTTCCGGGCCAAGGACCGTGCGGCCCCCTTCTTCCATGACCCCCGCGACGTCACTCGGGTGTGGTTTCGCCACCCCGAGACTGGAGTAGTCCACACCATCTCGTGGCGGGGCGCGTGGAGAAACCAAGCGCCGCTGACGGCGAACCTCCTGCACGAGATGAGGGAGAAGGTGCGTGCCCGCGGCGGGAACACGGCCCTCGGAAAGCGCACCGCGCAGGAGCAGATCCTGCGTGAACTGACGGAACTGGCCAGAGTGAGCCCGCCAAAGGCCGACCAAGCGCTGTGGTCAGCCGCTCGGCTGCAACATGACGCGTCCAGGCGCGACCATTTCGAGGCCCAACTGGTGGCCTACCAACACGAGCGGCAACGACCGCGCGCCACGGATAACGACAGCGGACATGATGTGCCTACACTCCCGCCCGGCGAGGCATCAACGCCACGGGTTGGTCGCACAGAAGCTACCGAGGTGGCCTCCATCGCCGAGGCCTGGGCGCGACTGCGCGTCGAGGCTGAGAGCGGCGCCGCCGATGAGCGCGGCGAGACCGCGCAAGGGCGGTGAGTGAGGATGGACCTTCGCCACTTCGACGCATGGACCCACCGCTCTCAGATGCCCGCCCCGTCGGTCTCGATCGACCGGCTTCGAACAATGCCGGCTGGTGAACTGGTCGACCAGGTACACGCTGTGACCGCCTGGGTAGCAGCGACCTACGTCGAGCTGCCTACCGCGCGATATGGCAGTGACTTCCTCACCCGGACAGTGCAGTTCAACGAGGCCGGTCTCCCGGGCGCAAAGACGATTCCCGCCATCAGCGGCCCGAATGGTGCCGGTAAGTCGACGCTGTGCCACCAGTGGGCAGCGAACTACTACCGAGAACAGGTGGCCCCCTTCCGCCGCGACGGGGGAGTGCACCGGTGGGAACCAACGCCCGGCCTGACAGCCGATGTGGCCCCCGTCGTATGGGTGAACCTGCAAGCCAACGCGCAAGTGGCGGAAGTGGACGTCCAAATCCTGCAGTTCCTTGGCCTTGGCCTGTCCGGTGTGGTTCGTGAACTGAGCACCCGCGCCGTGAAAGCGATGATCCGCCACCGCGTCCGGGTTCTGCTGATCGACGACGTCCACTTGCTCAACCTCACACGCAACGGAGGCCGTGACGTCCTAGACCACCTCAAACACCTCAACACAGAGCTTGGCGAACACGGAGGGTCGTTGGTGCTGGTCGGGGCGAACCTCCACACGACCAGCTTGGTCACAGACACCCAGATCGCAGCGCGCTTGCGCGTCTATCAGCTCAAACCGATCAATCTAGACAGTCGCGAAGAAAGGGAACGCTGGAGCGCTGTGGTTCGAGCAGCCGAACCAGGCCTGACCCCGGTCCTCCCGGCTGCCCGAACCGGCTTCCTCGACCAGCACGCACAACTACTGCATGACCTCAGCGGCGGAGACCCGGGCCACCTGATCACCGTGCTGAAGGAGGCCGCTATCAACGCAATCATCACCAGATACGGAACGATCACTGACGAAATCCTGGAAGCATCGACCGTTCACGACTGGCGCACCGGAATCCGAGCATGACAGCCCGGGACGGGAAGGTCACGCGACGGCACGCCGCACGCCTACGCCGCGCACGAGCCGACGCAGCGGCAGCCTCTTCAAGCACTCTTGGCCCCGGCCAGGAGAACGCACAGGTACTGACGAAGCTGCCGGTCACCTTGCAGTGGGACAGCACTGAGACCTGGGACGACTACCTCGAACGGCTCGCCGTCGCGAACGACGTCCCCGTGTATGAATTGCAGCGCAGGAGCGCACTACTGCGGGAGCGCACGAGCCGGTGCAGTGCGGCCGACATCGCGCCGGCAGTGCCCCGCTCGCAGGCATCGTTGCCGCCCAAAACCCAGACACATCCGCTCATCGGTCACTACGACGCCGTGGATGGAGCACCGACCTGGGTTCTTCGCTCACTACCGGACAATGGTGCCGCGATCGGCCGAGACATCAGGGCAACGAGCTGGCCGTGGAAGCGCTTCGACCTCCTGACAGAACTGGCTCAGATCGTCATGCCGAGGTTGAGCGACCACTGGCCCAACCTCGCACCCGTACCCGAGCACATCCTCACCGACTCCACCCGGACTTTGCCGCTCGAGGACTGGTCCCTGCCGGTGCGCGGCTACGCGCTGCAAACCCTGTGGCCGCACACTGATCACGGCGGCTACGCCAATCACGACATGCAGCGCCGCACGGTGATAGCGCGGGACCTTCTCGCCGCCGGACGATGGCTGTCCGCGGCGGACGACCTGAACCACGAGCATCCCTCACTCGCTGTCGCACTGAGGACCGCGGCACATCGATGGCCATCCAAGGTTCGGCCGACCGCCCCAGCACAGATCCCGTTCCCGGCAATGCACACATTCGAAACGGCAGCGACGGGCCCGTTCAGCGTCCACGCCGTCGGACAGTTCGAACCTGCGACCTTGCACACGCTGTACGCCGCGACCGTCGCCAGACACGCACTGATCTCGACCGCCGATCCCGTATCCGCCTGGGGCAGGGCCACTCTCGAAGACGTCGCTGATCACCTGGGACCAAGCGATCCGCGCCAGTCGAACACTCTTAGGTCACGCGCGGCTGAACCGCGTCCATACGCCGCGGATGCGTGTCGGATGCTGGCCACCGATGAGGGCGTGCAAGTGATCAGGAAGGTTTCTTCACTCTCAATCGGTGCGCCTCTAGCACCCGACGAAGCCCGGGCATGGTGGGCGAGTCTCTCCCTTCCAGAGCGTGTGCGGCGCACCCTCAGCAGTGCAACGAGATCACTGCCGTCCGCGACAGTGCTCGACATCGTGTGGATAGACCTGACTGGGCACCTCCCAGACAGGCTCTACTGGCCCGGATTTCCGGTCGCCCTGCGGGCGGCGTGTTGGGCGTTTCCGGGTGACGATCTGTTGAGCCTTCGGGAGTGGGTCAGTGCGCACCTGCAGGTGCCGGAACTGACCGACCACCTCCACCGACGCGACCATTCGCGGCAGAATCCCCAGCCAGATGCTGAAGGCAGCAGCGCATGACGCCGCCACTGCTCAAACGCGCTCAGTTCTTGCCGGTCGAGGTTGCTCCAGTCGTCGGGGAAGCTGCCGACGGATACCTCGAGCGGGTCGCCGAGGCCAACAACCTCAGCCCGAGCGACATGAAACACATGACCGGGGTCGGCACGGTCACCCAACTACGGCGCCGCACCCTCGGCGACGGCCGACCACGCCCAGCAGCAAGACCCGGGCCAGATGGGTGGACGCCCGGCACCATCGTCCAGGCGTGCCCACGCTGCCTCGCAGATGATGGGATCTGGAAGGCCGACTGGTACGACCCGCTCACCACCGCTTGCCTGCGCCACGGCACGCTGCTGATCGGCCAGTGCCCCGACTGCCGGCGACCACTGCGCGACACAACCCACACCTGGATCCGCCCCAATGGTGCAGCGACACTGTGCGGCAACCCCCTCACCCGCGGACGCGGACCACGCTGCTCCACCGATCTCGCCGCACTCGACGCTCAGATGACGGAGCGAGGCGTGCGAAAGCAACAGGAACGGCACGCGGCATCGACCGCGTTGGTGCTCGGGAAAGCGCTGACCGCCGAGGAGTACCGGGCGACTTTGAAGGCCCTGGCCGTGCTGATGCTGCACATCGTCTCCGCCGCGCAGAACCCGCCCCAGTCGTGGGAGCTCCCGACGACTAAGCGGTGGTACCTGCGCCCACCACAGGACCCGATCGTTCGTGCGGAAGTGTTAGCTGAAGCCGACCGTATCCTCACCGCGCCAGACCAGGCCACTGCAGCCACAGCGTTCCAACCGTGGTTCGACGCGATCCCAGCTGTCTGGGACGGACCCACCTCCTGGGCGCTGGACCACACCCGCGCAACGTCCATGGTCGCGCGCCTGATTAACGCAGCAGCGGCGCCAAAGCAACGCCTCGGGCACCGTCTCAACTGCAACGTCTCCCTCTCGCTCGACTCGCGGTTCATCCCGCAACGCATTCCGGCCAGCTTCGAGCAGTTGCCCGGGTCGGGGCTCAGCGAAGCGACGTCGCGTGGCTTCGCGGCGCTGTGCCTCGCGAGAGCGCAGCCGGGAGTCACGACCTGGGCTGACGCCGCACGCGTACTTGGTCTACCGCCGCACAGGGGAGTGGACGTGGCACGTACCGCCAGTGCCCACCTCAGCGTGACCCCCGACGGCTGGATCGCGCACCTCCGCACCGTTGCTGCGCACCTGCTCGACGATGCCGTCGACTACCGGTACCGAGAGAACCTCGTTCGCGAGTTCGACGGTTCCGAAGTCGTCGCCGTCCTTCGCCAGGTTCGTCCAGGAACCAGGACCAACAGTCACGACCTCATCCGCACCTGGCTTTGGGAAAACTGGGCAAACGCAGACCCGCCCACAACCCCGGAACGATCAGTCGCGAAGGACCGGCGGTCGCGAGCCCGGTACGCGCAGTTCAAACAGCATCTGCGTATCGATGACGGACAGCACCTGATGCACTATGCCAGCGGACAAGAGATCGCCGCGTACCAAGGCGTGCCGCGACAAAGACCCCACACCGCAAGGCAGGCACGTAGGCGACTCACTGCGGCACCATCATCGGCTCTACAAAGACGAGAATTCTCATGACGCCAACGGTGGAAGAACGCCTCCGACGCCTGGAAGACCTTGAAGAGATCCGCGCAATCACGGCGCGTTATGCCAAAGCGGTCGACCGCGAACACCCTCGCCGGATTGATACCGGAGCCCTACAAGAGATCGTCGCCCCAGACGCCCGATGGACCTGGGCCGCGGGCGACTACGACTTCATCGGCCGCGACGCGGTCATCGAAGGATTGCTCTCGTCATCTGTCACATTCGCGATGCACACCTTCAGCAATCCGCTGATCACCATCGACGCCGACACCGCCGACGCAACGTGGACGCTCTGGGTCGCCCTCGACCAACCCGCGCTCCGTCTCCAAACCGAGAACATCACGTACCGGCGGTGCGGCGATACGTGGGTCATTGCGTCGATCGACGTCGACGTCATCCGGCGATAGTTCGTCGCATCCGGTTCCTTCGACACCGGAGGAAGGGCGTGCGGCAGTATGAGGCCACGGTTAATCGTTGGGCGAGAGGACGCTGTGAGCACGCTCGGGAGTTTCATCTGGTCGATCGCGGATCAGCTGCGAGGTCCCTACCGGCCGAACCAGTACGGCAACGTGATCCTCCCGCTCACGATCCTGCGGCGCCTGGACTGCATCCTCGAGCCGGACCGCGACACCGTGCACGGGCTCGCGGGCAAGTTCGACAACCCGAACCGGCTCAAGGTCGAGGTCAAGAAGGCCACCGGGCGCTCGTTCTACAACACCTCGAACTACTCGTTCGCGAACCTGCTCAAGGACGCCGACGGACTGGCAGACAACCTGGGCGACTACATCGACCGTTTCTCCCCGGACGTCGATGTCTTCGAGTACTTCGACTTCAAGAAGGAGATCGTCACGCTCGAGAAGGCGGAGCTGCTGCGCGAAGTCGTGAAGTCGTTCGCTGCGATCGACCTACACCCGAGCGTGGTGTCCAACTCCGACATGGGTGACGCGTTCGAATACATCATCCGCAAGTTCAACGAGGCCGCGAACGAAACCTCCGGAGACCACTACACGCCCCGCGACGCGATCAAGCTCCTCGTCGACTTGCTGCTTGCCGAGAAGGACGCCGGCCTGTCTGAGTCCGGTGCTGTGCGCACGCTGTACGACCCCACTGCGGGCACCGGCGGCATGCTGTCGCTCGCCCAGGAGCACCTGCTCTTGCAACACCCCGACGTCCGGTTAAGTCTGTTCGGGCAGGAGTACAACCCGCAGTCGTACGCGATCTGCAAGTCAGACATGCTCGCCAAGGGTAACGACCCGAGCAACATCGCCTTCGGGAACACCCTCACCGACGACGCGTTCGTGAACCGGCAGTTCGATTTCTGCATGTCCAACCCGCCCTACGGTGTCGACTGGAAGCAGTACGCCAAGACGATCAAGCAGGAGAAGGACTCCGCCGGACCCTACGGACGCTTCGCCCCGGGTCTGCCCGCGACCTCCGACGGACAGATGCTGTTCCTGCTCCACCTCGCGCACAAGATGCGCGACCCGCGGGACGGCGGCGGTCGGGTCGGGATCGTCATGAACGGCTCCCCGCTGTTCAACGGCGGCGCTGGGTCAGGCCCGTCGGAGATCCGCCGGCACCTGCTGGAGAACGACCTGGTCGAGGCGATCGTCGCGCTGCCGACCAACATGTTCTTCAACACCGGCATCGCCACCTACATCTGGATCCTCGACAACTTCAAGACCGAGGAGCGCAAGGGCAAGGTCCAACTCGTCGACGGCACGTCCTACTGGACGAAGATGCGCAAGAGTCTCGGTTCAAAGAATCGTGAGATCAGCGACGAGGATCGGGCCAAGGTCCTAAAGCTCTACGACAACTTCGAGGACGCGGACTCGGAGCACTCCATAGTTCTCCGCAACGAGGACTTTGGCTACTGGACGATCACAGCCGAGCGCCCCCTCCTGGATGATGAAGGGGAGGCCGTCACTGATCGCAAGGGCAAACCCAAGCCGGACAGCAAGAGGCGCGACACGGAGAACGTGCCCTTCACATACGGTGGATCCACCGCAGGTCGCCTTGGCAAGAACGAGGTCATCCAGGCGTACTTCGACGCCGAGGTTGCACCGCACGTGCCCGACGCATGGATCGACCACACGAAGACCAAGGTCGGCTACGAGATCCCCTTCACCCGCCACTTCTACAAGTACATTCCTCCCCGGCCGCTCGCCGAGATCGACGCAGATCTGGAGAAGCAGGTTGCCAAGATCATCGAGCTCCTCCGTGAGGTTGAGCAGTGACAGGGCCGCTGTGGTCCTCCTTGCCGGCAGGATGGCGTACTGGGCAGATCAAGAACGCGGCAACGGTGACGCTCGGCAAGATGTTGCAGGCGAAGGACTCCGGCGGCGACATGGCAGCCCCATACATGCGCGCGGCCAACGTGCAGCCTGACGGTGTACTCGCCCTCGAAGACGCGAAGCAGATGTGGTTCGGCTCAGCAGAGCTCGAACGCCTCAGTATTCGCGGCGGCGATGTGGTCGTCGTTGAAGGTGGCCAGGGCGGCTTCGGCCGTGCTGCGTACGTCCGCGACGACGTCATGGGATGGGGCTTCCAAAACTCCATCAATCGACTGCGGCCAATCGGGGCCAGCGATGGCCGCTACCTCGCGTACTACCTGATCGCTCTCCGCTCAAGCGGTTTCGTTCACGCGTACGCGAACGTGGTCTCGATGCCGCACCTGACGGCCGATAAATTGGGGCGCGTTCAGATTCCCCTGCCACCCGCCGGAGAACAGCGGGCGATTGCGGACTACCTCGACCGCGAGACCGAACGCATTGACACGCTCATCGCGGAGCAGCAGCGCCTGATCGAGCTGCTCCGCGAACGGCGCGCAGCCCTGATCTCGCATGCATTATTGGACGAGACCTCGAAACGAACACAGCTTCGCAGACTCGTAGATGTTATTGATTGCGCCCACGTGACGGCCGACTTCGTCGATGATGACGACCGCTTTCCCATCGCCAGCATCCGTGAGTGCCAAGGGCCAACGGTTGACCTGACTGCATGTGCGTACACAACCGCCGAGTTTTTCGAGCACCTGCGGAGCAGTGGCCGTCGCCCTCGGGTTGGCGACCTCCTCTTCATCCGGAACGTCTCCGTCGGACTCGTCTCGGTCGTAACTCCAGATGTACCGGAGTTCGCCGTCGGTCAAGAGACGGTGCTTCTACGTCGCAAGACGGCCGTGGATCCCGAGTTCTTGCGCTATGTACTCGTCGGGGCGGAAGCCCGCCACGCGATCGAGAGCGCGATGATCGGTAGCACCTTCCGACGAATCAACGTGTCCGCAATCCGGTCCCTGCCCGTTGCAACCCCTTTGATCGACGTGCAGCGTCGGATTGTGGCGGCCCTCAACGATCAGACGACCAGGATCGACCAGTTGATCACTGAGTCCGAGCGGTTCATTGAGTTGTCTCGTGAGCGGCGGGCGGCGTTGATCACGGCGACGGTGACGGGTCAGATCGACGTGCGAGGGGTGGCGTGATGGCTGATTACAACGAGGTGGTTTTCGAGGCTGAGATCTGCGCGCACCTGGAGGCGCAGGGGTGGTTGTACGCGAAGAACGACGCCGGCTACGACCGTGAACGGGCGCTGTTTCCGGCTGACTTGTTCGCCTGGTTGGATGAGACGCAACCGGTCGCGTACGCGAAGGCGTTGAAGGCTGCGGGGTCGGAGGCGAAGTTCCTCGATGTGCTCGTCGCGGCGTTGGACAAGCCGCTGGAGCACGGTGGCGGGATGCTGAACATCCTGCGGGGCGGGGTGCAGTACATCGGTGGTGGCCGGTTGAAGATGGCGCAGTTCCGCCCGGAGACCTCGCTGAACGCCACGACAGTCGAGCAGTACGCAGCGATGCGGGTGCGGGTGATGCGGCAGGTGCACTTCTCGACGGCCGACCAGCGCAGCATCGACCTGGCGTTCTTCATCAACGGGCTGCCGGTCGCGACGGCGGAGTTGAAGACCGACTTCACGCAGTCGCTGGACGAAGCGGTCAACCAGTACAAGAAGAGCCGAAACCCGATGACGAACGGCCGGGTGGAGCCGCTGCTGTCGTTCGGGCACCGGGCGTTGGTGCACTTCGCGGTCTCGAACGATCTGGCCGCGATGACGACGAAGCTTGAGGGCGACAAGACCCATTTTCTCCCGTTCAACGTCGGCTACGAGGAGGGCGCAGGGAACCCGCCCGCCGCAGATGGGAAGTCTGCGACGGCGTACCTGTGGGAGCGGGTGTGGGAGAAGCACGCCTGGTTGAACATCATCGGCCGGTTGATGATCGTGGAGACAAAGGAGGAGTGGGATGTCGCGACCGGAACCTCCCTCCGTCGCACGTCCATGCTCTTCCCTCGCTTCCACCAGTGGGAGGCCGTCACCAACATCACCGCCGCGATCGAGGCGGAGGGGGTCGGGCAGCGGTACCTCATCCAGCACTCGGCGGGGTCGGGCAAGACGAACACGATCGCGTGGACCGCGCATCGGTTGGCGCGGCTGCACGTCGACGACCAGAAGGTCTTCGACTCGGTGATCGTTGTGGTCGACCGCACGGTGCTGGACGGGCAGTTGCAGGAGGCGATCCGCCAGATCGACGGCTCCGGGAGGATCGTCGCGACGATCAGCCCCGAGGATGTTCGGAAGGCTGGTGCGAAGTCGAAGTCAAGTCTGCTGGCCAAGGCACTGAAGAACGGCGAGTTGATCATCGCCGTCACGGTGCAGACCTTCCCGTTCGCGTTGGGTGAGATCCGTGCCGACTCGGCGTTGAAGGGCAAGAAGTTCGCGGTCATCGCCGACGAGGCGCACTCCTCCCAGTCCGGACAGGTATCCGCGAAGTTGAAGGCCGTCCTGACCGCGGAGGAGGTCAAGGACATCGAAGAGGGCGGGCAGGTCGACGTCGAGTCGGTGCTCGCCGTGGAGATGGGCGAACGGGCGGAGTCACCGAACATCTCCTATCTAGCGTTCACCGCCACCCCGAAGAACAAGACGCTGGAACTGTTCGGACGCAAGGGCGCCGACGGGAAACCGCACGAGTTCCACCTGTACTCGATGAAGCAGGCCATCGAGGAGGGGTACATCCTCGACGTACTCAAGGGGTACCAGGCGTACGACACCGCGTTGCAGATCGCCGGTAACGCGACCTCCGGTGACAGCGAGGTCGAGGAAGGCGCGGCACGCAAGGGGCTGATGCGGTGGGTGCAGCTGCACCCGACGAACATCAGCCAGAAGGTGCAGATCATCGTCGAGCACTTCCACTCCAACGTGGCGCACCTGCTCGAGGGCAAAGCAAAAGCGATGGTCGTGACCGACTCGCGCAAGTCGGCGGTGAAGTACAAGAAGGCGATCGACGCCTTCATCGCCAAACGCGCCGCGCAGGACCCCTCGTACAACTACCGGACGTTGGTGGCGTTCTCCGGTGGGGTGACGATGGACGAGAACGAGGTGTGGACGGTCGAGTGGGGGCCGGCCCCGACCAAGGACGACGAGTTCACCGAGGCCAACATGAATCCCGGCGCTGGCACCGATCTGGCCGCGGCGTTTAAGGGTGACACGTACAAGATCATGACGGTTGCGAACAAGTTCCAGACCGGGTTCGATCAGCCGTTGTTGTCGGCGATGTACGTCGACAAGCGCCTGGCCGGGGTGACTGCTGTCCAGACCCTGTCACGACTGAACCGCACCCACCGGACAGCGAATGGTGAGCAGAAACGCAAGACGTTCGTCATCGACTTCGTCAACAAGCCCGACGACATCCGGGAGTCGTTCGAGCCGTACTTCACGAATGCGACCCTGGAGACCGAGACCGACCCGTACGTCGTGGTGCACCTCGCAAACAAACTGACGCACGCCGGGATCTACAGCGAGGACGAGGTCCGCAAGACGGCAGAACTGTGGGTGCTGCGCAAGGGCAACAACGCGTTGTCGGCTGCGATCGCGCCGGCGAAGACCGTATTCGCGAAGCGGTACGAGAAGGCACTCGAAACTGACGACAAGGTGCTGCTCAATGAGCTCGACCTGTTCCGCAAGGACGTCTCCACCTACGTCCGGTTGTACGACTTCATGAGTCAGATCGTCGACTACGGCGACCCGTACATGGAGATGCTGTCCATCTACCTGCGCCTGCTCGAACGTGTCATCAAGGACGAGTCGTGGTCAGCCGAGGTCGACCTGTCGGACGTGGTGCTCGTCGGGGTCAAGCACACCAAGGGCCTGAGGGTGGACATCTCGCTGACCGGCGCCGGTGAACTGAAGGGCATCAGCGCCGCCGGCTCCGGAGCGAAAAAGGAACCAAAGTACGTCGCGCTGCAGGTCGTCATCGACCGGATGAACGACCTCTTCGGGGCCGAGTCGTTCGCTCAGTCCCAGATCGAGGCATTCCTCCAGGACCTGGTCAACCGCCTGCTCGATGACCCCGATCTGGTGCAACAGACCCAGGTGAACTCGAAGAAGCAGTTCATCGAATCCCAGGACTTCCATGCGGCCGTCATCGAGGCTGTCGCAGACAACCAGGGTGCTCACAACAAGATGGCTGACTACTTCTTCAGCGACGGACCCGGCATCGCAGGGGTTGTCCTGGCGTTGGCGGACGCGTTCTACGAGACGGCGATCGACGGGGCGAGCTGTGCTTAAGAAGCCGGGTATCCCTAGTGGGACAGTCGGCGGGTCTTGAGTCCCTGACGATGAGCAGAAGTGGTTGGAGCAACTTCGCTTGCGTCGGTGGCCGATGCGTGTGGAGCGCTGGCGACGAGACGTATCGAGCAAATGTGCGCCTGGGACGGCGTTGTCGGGATGCAGGGAAGATGAGCAGAATCGGCAGTCTGCTCATCTTCGACCGTTTCCGGTTCCGTTTGACGTCGCCGCGAGGGGGGACTGGCCGGTCTGCTGTCCCCGGATGCACAGGGTGAGCAATCCCTACGCTGGTGAGTGCAATGTGAACGACGCCGTCCAGGCGGTGCCCGACAGCGGACCACCCACCGTTAGCAGGTACTTCGAATTGAGCCATCGCAGCGCAGCCGCTCAGATTGATCTGCCGCCCTGGTCGCCCACCTCTACGCCGTGATCGCTAGCAACTGTGGCCGTCCCGCACCGTTGCGTGCGTTCATGGACACGCCTGATCTGCCCCGTCCGTACGCCAGGGCAATAGTCTGGCGTCATGCCGCCAGAAGAGGACAGCCTGTTTGAAGACATCGCGATGTCCGACGACCGGACACTGCGAGACGAAGAACTCGAAGACCTGATCGACGTAGAGCCATCGCCAGCTCGAGTCACCTTCTCGACTCAGGATATGAGCATCGACGCTCTGGTCAAGCGCCTCAATCGCAAGTCGATGCTGGTCCCGCAGTTTGGCGGGCAGGACACGTTGGTGCAGGTGCCAGGCTTTCAGCGTGGATTCGTTTGGTCGAAAGCGCAGATGGACAAGTTCATTGAGTCGCTGTTGCTCGGGTACCCCGTGCCGGGGATCTTCCTCGTCAAGCAAGAAGGTGACAATCGCATGCTCATCCTCGACGGGCAGCAGCGACTGATCACTCTGCAACGCTTCTACGGAGGCCTCCATGACGGCAAGGAATTCACCCTCCAATACGTGGGTGAAGAGTTCAGGGGCCTGACCTATAAGGCGCTGGACGAGGCCCTGCAGTTCAAGCTAGATGACTCGTACATGCAAGCCACGATCGTTGCCGCGGACGGATCGGACGAAGTCAATGACTCGATCTTTCAAATTTTCGAGCGGCTGAACTCTGGAGGAACCCAGCTCACTCCTCATGAGATTCGCGTCGCCCTGTACGCGGGAGAGCTGATGGCGTCGATTGAGTCGCTCAACGAGGACCCCGAATGGCGCGCCCTCTTTGGTGGCAAGTCGAAGCGCATCCGCGATCACGAACTCATCCTGCGAATATTGGCGCTCTACACCGACAGCGCGTCATACAACCGTCCGCTGAAAACCTATCTAAACAAGTTCGCGCGCAAAGATCGAACGACAGAGATGAGGAGCGACCCGCGCGGTGACCTGTTCCTGCGGGCATGTGTGGCGATCAAGGAGCAAGTCGGCCCTCGGGCGTTCAGACGTCCCGGTGGCACCCAGGTCAACACCGCTCAGGCCGAGGCGCTGACGATCGCGGTGATGGAGTCTTTGAAGGGGGGCAAGACGCTGACCGATCTGGGCGAGAGGTTCGACAGGCTGGTTTCGGATGAGGCTTTCCTCAAGCACACAGGGCGCGCCACAGCAGACAAGGATGCAGTCGATACGCGACTCACACGGGCGCGGGCCTTCTTCAGCTGATGCCATCACAAGCAGCAGCAGCCCCGCATCGGGCGACGATCAGGCAGCGCCAATTGGACCTCAAAGAGGTGCAAGCGTGCCTACGTGACCTAGATCGCGATGCCCCGGACGCGGTATCTCGGGCGTTGGCGCGCTACTTGACGGTCCGATCTGTCGGCTATATCGAAGCGGTGCGCGACGACTTGGCCGATCTCTACGCGTCCGTGACCGGTCATCCCCGTCTCCACCGACGAATCGTTCATCACCTACGTGGCGGCCTAGGTGCAACACCTGAGCAGTTGCTCACCTTTGTCGGATCATTCGACAAGGACTGGCGCATCGCTTTAGAGGCCGTGCTCGATGCGGACGACCAATCCTTGCGAGGTCAACTCGGCGCGATGGTGGCGGCGCGCAAGAAGATCGCACACGGCGATGGAGACCAGGTCACGTCAGGAAGGGCACTCGCCTGGTCTGACGCCGCGCTCCAGCTCGGCAAGGAACTGAACAAGCTATTCGACCCGGTCTAGCTCTGCGTCGATCTAGCAGTCTCGAGGTCGACGCAACCAGCTCGTTCATCGTCAGGGCGACTGCAATGCGTTCGACGTGGTCGGCGTCTTGGCAGCAGGCAACCGGTTGGATTGCCGGAGGCGGCCGATTCTGTAGGGCATCACGAAGAGCGAACGCGGCACACGGCACACGGCAGTATGCCGCCGTCGTGGCGATGCAGGCTCGCGAGCGCTATTCGCCGACGCACCAGCACGGACCTCGGTGTCCAAGGCTCCATGCCGAACGTTCTGCAGTTTGTGCGACCGTAGGCGTTTGCGCCCGTTTGAACAATCTTCAAGGCATGTTGGAGTCAGCCTTCGCTGCATCTCGACAACGCCTCGGCACGGACCGCGAAAGGCCTCTTGTCGAGATGCAGGGAAGATGGTCCAAATCGACGATCGGATCATCTCCGGCTGATTTTTGCCGGCTTGGAGGGGCTGCTTCGGCCTAGGAATGTCGGCTTCGTCCGGGTGGGGATGGTTCTCAGTTCGCCGCACTGTTGACATCGATGCAGGTCCGCGAGCTGTGCGACGCTAGGCGCAGCGTTATGTATAGCTACTTCTGGGTAGACCCTGTGAACGATTTCTCATGGGGCACGTGGTGACATCGAACGCACTTGAAGATGAGCCGATTGAGCGGGTTCGTGCGGCCGCGGATCATCTGCAGAAGAACGGGCGCTTCGTAAGGGGTTCATCGCGGTCGACCTCTGTTGGCATGTCTGAGCCACCTCTCTCGCACCTCGACCACACTTGAACGAACGGGCTTGTCGCTACGGTGGGGCGAATGAGGAAGGCTCGCACCGACAAGGTGGTCTGCTACATCGTCGTGAACGGTCAGCTCCTCGTCTTCACGCACTTTGATCGGCCACTGGCTGAGGTCGGTGTTCAGGTTCCGGCCGGCACGATCAAGGTCGGCGAAAGTCCCGAAGCTGCCGCGGTGCGTGAGGCGTGGGAGGAGACCGGGGTCGAGGGCCTCCGTGTTGTTCGTAAGTTGGGGGAGTCGGACTACGACATGACGCCCTATCGGCACGAGGTCATTCACCGCTACTTCTTCGAGCTGACCTCCGATACGCCGACGACCGGTAACTGGTTACGGCAGGAGCTCGATCCGGACGGTGGTAGCGAGGCCCCGACGTTCCGTTGCTACTGGATCCCGCTCACACAAGCGCATGTGCTGTCGGGAGGACTCAGCAACATGATCGGCGCACTCATCGACGAGTGAAGCGTTGCAGATGAACCGGCGCAAGGTTCAGTGCTCGTGGCGGTCAACCTTCGTCGGTTCAGCCGGGCCGTGTTCGTTGCATATCGACAGCGAAAGGGGCCTCCTATAGCGGATGCCGTCCGAACCTCCAATGTAGGTACGTACCTACATTGGTGATTGCCATGACATCAATGTCTGCACGCGAGCTCAACCGCGATGTGAGTGAGGCCAGGCGGAATGACGCGCACGCACCCGTCGTGATCACCGATCGTGGCGAGCCATCGTTCGTCCTCTTCCCCTATCGCGTGTCAACGGCGGCTGAAAACTGACCCCCTCACGGCAATCGAAAACTGACCCCCTCGGTTACTGGTTCTCTTCGGTGACGGCCGCGGGGACGCGGCCGAGTTCTCGGTTCTTCAGCCGGTAGGAGTCGCCCTTCAGGGCGATGACCTCGGCGTGGTGGACGAGCCGGTCGATCATCGCGGCGGCGACGGTGTCGTCGCCGAAGACCTCGCCCCAGCGGGCGAAGTTCTTGTTCGACGTGACGATCAGGCTGGCCCGTTCGTAGCGGGATGAGACGAGTTGGAAGAACAGGTTGGCGGCTTCGGGTTCGAAGGGGATGTAGCCGACCTCGTCGATGACCAGCACGGGGTAGCGGACCAGTCGACGCAGTTCGTCTTGCAGCTTGCCGGCGTGGTGGGCCTCGGCGAGTCGGTCGACCCACTGGGACGCGGTCGCGAACAGGACCCGGTGGCCGGCTTGGCAGGCCCGGATCGCGAGTCCGGTGGCCAGGTGGGTCTTCCCGGTTCCTGGCGGTCCGAGGAGGACGACGTTCTCCTTGGCGGCGACGAAGTCCAGGGTGCCCAGGTGCGCGATGGTCTCGCGTTTCAGGCCGCGGGCGTGGTCGTAGTCGAAGTCCTCCAAGCTCTTCCTGGAGGGGAACCGGGCGGCCCGGATTCGTCCCTCGCCGCCGTGGGACTCTCGTGCTGACACTTCGCGTTGCAGGCAGGCAGCGAGGAACTCCTCATGCGTCCAGGCTTCCTCGCGGGCGCGTTCGGCGAGCCGTTCGACCGACTCGCGCAGGGTCGGTGCCTTCAACGCCCGGGTCAGGTACTCCAGCTCGCTGGTGACATCGCGTCCTGTCCTCGGGGCTGTCTTCGTGGTGGTGCGCGCAGCCATCACGACACCTCCTCATCCACAAGCTCGTCAACGAGTCCGAGGATCTGGTCGTAGACACCGAGCGATCGGACCTCGACCTCCTCGCCGGTGACCGCCTCCGCGACCGGCCGCAACAAGTCGCCGCGGCCTTGCCGCAGCAACTTGGCGGCCACGGTGTGCTCGAAGTCGGTGATGGTCTGGTGCTGGGCCCATACCCGCGCATGGTCGGCCACGGTCGCGCCCTCACACGTCACCCGTTCCAGGTCGGCGTGGATCTCGATCCGGCGTCCCACCACGGCCGGATGGACCGAATAGTCGTTCGAGTCGAGCCGGACGTAGTGGTCGCGTGGAAGCCGCATCGTCTTGCGCCAGCCGACCTCGGGCGGCACCGGTGGCAGCGACATCATCGCGGCGCGGTCCGCGGCGACCCGGTCACCGGGGCTGCAGCCCAGCACCCGCATCCGACGGGCGTTGGCCCGTGCGAAGAACTCAGCCAACTGAGTGTTGAAGTCCTCTGGCGAGGTGAACGTGCGACCGGGGAGGAACGACTTTTCCAGGTAGTCGTGGAGCCGCTCGAGCATTCCCTTGGCTTCAGGGTCGGCAGGCTTGCAGATGTAGACCTTGGTGCCGAGCACGCCCCGGAACGCCTGACAATCGCCGGTGAGTTCGGGTTGGCGTGCACGCCACCGACCAACCGCTCCTTCGCCGTCCCACACCAGTGTCTTCGGCACCCCTTGCAACTGGGTCGACACCAGCTGCCACCAGCCGGCGTAGAGATCCGCAGCCTCCCGGACGGGAGATCAACAAGCCGCCCGACCACCGCGAATAGCCAGTCACCGTGGTCATCACCGGCAACCGCTTCGCCGTCCTGGTCTGCCCGAACCCGACCGGGAGCTCGATGTCGGGAAACCAGAAGTCGAACTGCGCCAACTCGCCCGGCTCATACGTCGTGCGCGACGCCGGGTCCGGCGGCAAGTACACCGGCCGCAGATCGCTGACCCGGGTCCGCAGGATCCGGATCGAGTGCTCCCACCCGATACGCTCGGCTACCACCGTGGCGGGCATCGTCGGCGTGACCCGTAACAGTTCACGGATCTGCGGCTCGACCGCATCGACCAACGACCCACGCACCGCCCGCTCGTAACGCGGCGGGCCCTCATCACGCAGCGCCTTGCGCACAGTGTTCTTCGAGATCCCCATCGATCTGGCGATCACCTTGATCGGCACTCCATCCGCGCGGTGCAACCGCCGGATCTCAGCCCAGTCCTCCACTGCCAACACTCCGCATCTCCTGCCTCGACGTCGAGGACAGGCTCTCGGAGAGGGTCAACTTTCAGTTGCCGTTTGGGGGTCAGTTTTCACGTGCCGTTGACATCGCGGAATACCGACGGACCACCGAGAGCCGTGGAAGCTTGGTCGAACGCTGAGCATGGACGACGATCTCGACATTGAGTTCGAGCCGGTACGGCTCCACCTGCAGGATCCGGAGCTGTGAGTTACCTGCTGGACACAAACGTCATCAGTGAGCTCCGTAAACCGGCCGCAAGAGTCGATCACGCTGTCCGATCATGATCAGTATTCGAGGGCGCCCTTACCGGCGAGAATCTTGTCTCTGGCCTTGGCAGCGCGGGCCGCACGCGTCTTGGCCTGCTTGGCCGAGCCGATCTGAATCGCCCAGCTCTTACGCCGTCCGGGGGTCAGCGCGTCGAACGCCTCAGACAGTTCCGGGTCAGAGGCGAGCGCCTCAACGAGCTCCTCGGGTAGCTCGACTTCGCGCTTCTCTTGCGGTGCGCGCAGTCCCCTCTCTGCATTCTTCATCGCCTCACGCACATAGGCCATGATCGCGTCCTCGCGCTCAGCGACCTGGCCCAGCGCGGTGAAGCGAATCAGCGTCGGATGCTGGCTGTTCGGACCGGCTGGTTCGAGCAGCTGTTCCGGGTCGTCAAGAAGCGCGCCGTCCATGAAGGTGAGCCGATGATCCTCGCGGAAAGCCCCGAGGATCGCCACGTTTCGGTCTGCGTGCATATAGGTCGGGTGTCCCCATTTCACATGCTCGCTCAGCCCCTCGGACAGCAGCAGCGCCCGAAGTGCGTTGATGTCGTCGATCCATCGCCGCGTGGAGCAATCCGGAGTATCGAACCGCTCGCAGCGTCCGCAGCCCTTGGTGAAGTAGTCCTCCACCTCGGTGATCATTGCCCTGTCTGTGCCTAACTTGACCGGTTCAGGGATGCCGGCTCGCCACGGCCGAGGCTACCGGTGAGAGTTGGCCGGACGAAAACAGTTACGAGCAATGGGCGCTCAGATGCGCGCCGGTCGCCGGTTCATCGCACACTGCACAAGTCACCCGATCCTTGATATGCCCCCGACATCGATGGTGTTGCCGGACGGCCGGTCCGCGGCGTATTCGCGAGAGGTCACCGGGGCCGATCTGCCGACTGTCAGCTTCATCGGCCGCATTGAGGTCGACGGCGAGGTCTTGGTCTCCGAGTCGACCTTGCGTTTCCGCGAGCGCTTTGAGATCGAGCGAGATCACGCGCGCCACGGCTTCCACGTGACGGACGTGCGAGATGCTCCTGATCGTCCTGGCAAGGACTTCGTCTTTCTCGCCCAGCGCGCTTGAGCTGAAATGCGTTGCTCATGTGAGCGGGCGACGTCAGAGTGGACCAATGAACCCCATCGACCAGGCGCAAGCCGCTGACCTTGTCTCCGAACGGATCCTGCTGCGCCGATTCGTCGAGAGCGACGCCGCGTTCGTCCTGGAGATGCATTCCAATCCTGACCTGATTCGCTTCATTCCGTCGGCAGCCATGACCACGCTGCCGCAGGCGAGTGCCTGGCTCGCACAGAACGCGGAAGAAGTGCCTGCGCGGGGCTGGAGATGGTGGTGCATCTCGCTGCATGACGGGACTCCTATCGGTGCGGGGGTGCTGAAGCCCCTCCCGATCTCTGCCGGTCGTGAGGCGGAGGTGAGGGACGAATTCGAGGTCGGTTGGCGCTTGCATCCAGATCACACCGGGCACGGATACGCGACAGAGGCCGGACGTCTGCTCCTCACAATCGGCCATGCATCTGGACTCGACAAGCTGCTCGCAGTGGTGAAGTCCGATAACCACGCGTCGCGGGCGATCTGCCGTCGGATCGGCATGGAGCATCTTGGGCTGAGCCGCGACTACTACGACGAAGCGATGGAGGTCTTCGCGCATCGCAAGCCCGCAGAAGCCCTTCCGGTGAAGACACTCTCCGCACGCCGCGACCATGGTCTGATGTGAAGGACGAAAGCGAACAAGGAGTGATGAGCGTGGCGAATTCACCAGAGTGCGAACACTTTCCGTCCGGTTCGTTGACCGAGGCCGACCCGACACCCGGCATGACTCGACGCCTGGCAACGACCACCAATCAGATGTGGACGGGCACGGTCGACACCGAGCCGGGCGCTGTGACCGGTTGGCATCACCACGGTGATCATGAGACGACGATCTACGTTGTGTCGGGCACGTTCCGACTGGAGTACGGCGACGGCGGACGCGAGGTGATCGAGGCCGGAGCAGGCGACTTCATCCGCGTCCCACGCGGGGCCATCCACCGCGAGTCCAATCCTGGGGACGAAGCCTCGCATGCCGTCCTCGTGCGTTGCGGTGAAGGCCCGCCGACGATCAATGTTGATGGACCACAACGAGATTCAGACGAAGTTTCCTGAGTCCGCGTATCGGCACAAGCCTCAGGCGCGTCAGTGCGAGTGCGTTGGGATAGACAAAAGCGCGCCGGCAGGCAGCTACGGTCAATCAGGTGCGAGCCCTACCGAACTGTTCAACGAACTCGACGCCGCAGCCAGTCCGTACGCCGGCCGCACTGATCGCTGGCCAGACCAGGACGTCCACGACCTCGCCCGCGAGGTAGCCAAGCGCATCGGCTCATCGTCGACTCTGCACGCGCCCCACCCAGCCATGCAACCAGTTTCTCCGTCCTTGGCATGCGACAGTGGTCGAATGACTGAACCAGGACCCCGCTTCCGCGTCCGTCCGCTCGGCGGTACGCCGGGATGCCTGGGCATGATCCTCTTCTCGATCCTGGCGTCGATCATCCTGACCGTCGTGCTCAACCTGCTGATCCGGTAGCTGTGTTGCGTCTCAAGCGAATTGGCTGAAGTACTTTCGGCAATCATCGCGGGCAGTCGTCGAAAATTGCACCGTGGATCCTTTGCCTCAACTGCGGCCCTTGCCTGGGATGACCGATGCTCCGACAGTGACCGCCGCGGGCGGTCAGATCACCCTGGCGGTGCCCGGAAAGGACCCCGTGGTCGTGCGGCCGGCGGGCCGCCCTGCCATTGCGAAGTACACCACCTCCATCCCGGTGCCCCGGCGCCATCGAGTGACTCCTCGAAAGGTGCGTCGGGTCGGCTGGCGGTTGATGGACCCCAGCGGTCGGTGCCTGGCATGGCTGGCCAACTCTGACCGTCCGGCGTATGACGACGCGGACGTCGCGCGCTTCGCGGCCGCTGCAGGAATCGACAGGGTCGATCTCGGCGAGGTGCCGTACGCCGAGGTCGTCCGCGATCGTGGTGAGGCGGTCGGGCCGGGCACTTCGGCGGTCGGGGCGTACGTCGCGCCTCCGTTCCAGTGGTTCCTGACCGGTGCGGTTGGCGGCGGCATGGCCTTCTTCGGGGGTCCGTTCATCGGCGACCGCAGTCAGAGCACGATGCTGATCGCGATCGGCGTCACCTTCGTCGGCATGTTTCTCGGCATCTGGGTCTCGCAGATGATGGGAATCGCACAACACGTCTGGCGGGAGCGGCGGTATCGCCAGGCACACCCGACGTCCGGGCTCCGCTCGGCGGAGCGTACGCCGGGAATCATCGTGACGGCCGATGCATCGCGGGTGTACGTGCACGACTACTACCGCACCTGGGAAGGGCCCCGAGCAGCCACCACCTTCCGGCCGTACGAGCTGAGCGGAAGCCAGCGAAAGCATCCACGCGGCCTGTTCGTCACGTGGGAAGACACGCGCGACCGGGTCGACATCGTCACCCGATTCGATCCGGCCGAAGTCAATGCATTCGCTGCCCAGCACGGAATCACCGTGCGGCCGGGTCATGAAGGTCAACTGCCGAAGCAACACAAGGTGGACGAAACCGCCAGGGTCTGGTTCGTGGAGAAGCTCGGACGTGTGCCATGGCTCGGTCCGCTGTTCTGGGCCATTGCGCTCGTGGCCGTCGTTGTCGCGGTGCTGGGATTCATCGGCGCGCTCGCGATTCCCACCGGCATCAGCGTCTGCCTGATCGGTCTGGCGCTGCTGGTCGGGTCGGGATATGGGCTCGGACTGGCGCAACTCAACGACAGCCTTGTCCATCCCGAACGCGTCGGCTGACGACCGCGTCATCACGTGGACGCCCAGACCCACTCAGGCCGTTGTGGCACTCAAGTCTCGACGGACAACCCGGCGGCGCAAGGTGGGTGAGGCGGTCACTTCGTAACCGGCGGCGAGGAAAACCTGGAGCAGCCCGACGGATGCTTCGTCCCAGATGACTGTCTTGCCCTGCGCTGGTTCCATCGGATAGCCCTCGAGCACAGCCGCGCCGACCTGCTGGCCGTATTCGACTGTGGCAGCAGCGAGTTCGTACATCAGGCCGGTCTTGCGCCACTCCTTGCGGACCACGAAGCAGGTGACCGACCAGACGCCCGGCAACTCTGGGTCCATGCGCATCCACGGTTGTTTGCGCGACCAGATGCGCGGGTAGTTCTGGCGCGGCTCGACGGCCACCCAACCGGCCGCCTCGCCGTCGACGTACCCGATGAGGCCGGACGTCGGACCCTCCGTGCCGCAGGCCGTCTGCTGGACGAGCGCGTCCTCACGCTCGGCCTGAGTGGTGTCGCGCCAGATCCACCCCGGCGCTTTCAACCCTTGGCAACGGCACTTGCGCGCACCGCCGGTCGCGAACACCGCTTCGACATCATCGGTGGTCGCCTCATTGGCTGGACGCCAGGTGAACTCGGCCATGCCTGACGACGCTAGCGGGTGACGACCTGCTCAACCAGAGCTGCGCGCGGCCAACCAGGCTCGTGCGTCGGCGACCTCGGGAGCGGAGGGGCGTGGGTAGACGTGCTCGGGGTAGTTGACCATCCGGTGGCCGCGTGCTTCCTCGAGCGCCATCTGGCGGGTGCGCTGCGACAGGGCAGCGTTGTCGGCCACCTCGACGATGCGTGACCACCAGCTCGGACTGTGGCCGATGTTGTAGTGCCACAGCGGTTGCGCGGGATCAGCAACACTGATGACAACCCGGTGCAATACGTATGGCCGGAACGGCTGCGGGTCGAGGTTCATCAGGTGGTCGGCGACGGCCAGCGGGTGCACGTGGTCGAGCCGTGCACGCATCAGCACCCACGTCATCAGGTGGCCGGAGTCGTGGACGCCTGACTGCATCACCTTCCACAACTCGTCCGCCTTCTGCGGCGTCGGCGCTCCGAGCAGCGTCAGCGGAGCCAACTCGGTCTTCCACTTCGCCGCCGGCTTCTGCCACCAGGCCAGCAACTGCTGCGCGAGGGGGTGGCCGATGTCCTGGGCGAGGCAGGTGAGCGTCACCATCGGGTGGCGCCACTCGGTGTAGGTGGTCTTGTACTGCTTGGCGATCACCTTGCGCCACCGCGAGGCGAGGGCGTCGACCTCGTCGGTGCCGGCTTCGCCGTGGGCGTAGAGCAGTTCCATGCAGTAGCCGAGCCCCTGCATCTCGGTGGTCGGATCGGCCACGCGGTCACGGAGCCATTGGATGTCGTCGAGACTGAGCGTGCGGTAGCGACCCCAGGTCTGCGTCAATCCACCCTCGTACTGCGTGAGGACGGGGCCGGTGCCGTCGAGCAGGCTGGGCATCTCCTGCTGGAAACGCTCAAGGGTGCGCGCGGTGTCTCCGGCCACCCGGATCTGCCCGACGAGTGTCTGCGGATCAAGTGCGAGTACGCGGGCGTCCATGTCGCTGCCGTACTCCACTGCATCGGCGGCGATCGCCTGCCGCAGCGGACGCGGGAGCTGGTCGTCGACGCTCAACTCGAGTCGCACCAGTTGGTTGATCGCATGGTCGCGCGCGGGGGCCTCATCCGCCCGCATATTGGTCAACCACCGCGCGAGTTCGGCCCACATCGCCGGGCTGACTGCGCCGGTGGCGAGGAGTACCTGCGACACCCGCACCGCTGCAGCAATCACGCCGCCGACCTGCGCTTTGGCCAGGCGAAGCCACGGCTCCACCGCCTCAGGGCGCTGCTCCAACACGGCCTGACGCAGGACATCCTCGGCCTTCGCCGTCGGGATCCTGCCGATCACGCTGAGAGAGGAATCACCCAACTCGCGGGCCAGCTCCCACCCCATCGGCAGGTCGTGGCGCATCATCGCGTGCAGCAGTTCACGCATGGCCGGAAGCTTGACGAGTCGGCCCTCGTAACGGGTGCGCCAGTCGTCCCCGAACCTTTGCGCCTCCTGCGCGGTCAACAGCTGCCGGTACTCCAGCGTGCGTAGGTAAGCCATTGCCGCATCGACGTCAGCGCATTCGGCCAGTCGGTCGTGCAACCACGTCTGCTGCTGCTCAGTCAGGGGACGGTATTCGTAGGGAATGCGGTCTTGGCGTACCGGCACGTTGAGCTCTTCGAGGAACTGGCGCACGGCGGACGCGTCGGCCGGATCCGGCATGCCGTCGGCGCCGCGCGCGGTCACCTTGTCGAGAGCGAACGCTCCTTGCGGGCCGTGGTCGACCACCTCGTAACCATCGGGTCCAGCACCCAAGCCCGCGCGGACGACCTCGTAGTCATGGCCCCAGTGCAGCAGCAGCGGACCACGCAACTGACCCGATCGGTCGAAGGCGCGGTCGTGTGACTGCAGATGCCAGTACGCGAACGACGCAGTCTTCGAAATGCCCTGTTGCTCAACGAGTTCCGCGAAGTCGTCGTGGCCATCGGTCTGGGTGTAACGACCGCCTCGGGTTGGCGGCTCGAGCGCGACGAAGCCGTCGTTGCCTAGTGTCCGCCACCACTTGTTGATCTCCGACAGATCAGACATGTTGCACCCCCACCGATGATGCTAGGCGACGGGTCGCAGCCCGGTGGTTCGCAGCAGTTGGGTTGCGTGGTTCCGCACCTCGCTCGTCCCTCTCACGAGGACCGAACCGGGAAGGGGGTTCAGCCAGCAAAGGCTTGCTTCAGGTACGGGGCCGTGAAGCTGCCCGACACCGCGGAAACCTCGCTCGGTGTGCCGGTGGCGACGATCTGGCCGCCGTCCGCGCCTGCTCCTGGACCGAGGTCGATCACATGGTCGGCCTGGGCGACCATGCGCATGTTCAGCTCGACCATGACCACGGTGTTGCCCGAATCGACCAGCCCCTGCAGGTGCGCGAGCAGCCGGTCGCTGTCGGCGCTGTGCAGACCGGCCGCCGGTTCGTCGAGCACGTAGCGGGTGTCGCCGCGCTGGGCTCGCTGCAGTTCGGACGCCAGCTTCACCCGTTGCGCCTCGCCGCCGGAGAGTTCGGGCGCTGGTTGTCCGAGGCGCAGATAGCCGAGGCCGACGTCGCGCAGCACCCGCAGCGAACGCTCGATTTCGGCTTCCTCGGCGAAGAACTCGTGTACTTCGTCGACGCTCAACGCGAGCACCTGCGCGATGTTGCGGTCGTGCCAGGTGATCTCCAGGGTGCTGTCCTTGTACCGCGTGCCGTGGCAGGTGGGGCAGGGGCTGTAGATGCTCGGCAGGAAGAGCAGCTCGACCATCACCGCGCCCTCGCCCTCACAGGTGTCGCAGCGTCCGGCGGCGACATTGAACGAGAACCGTCCCGCCTTGTACTGCCGCTTACGTGCCTCCGGGGTGGCCGCGTAGAGCTTGCGCACGTGGTCGAACAGGCCGGTGTACGTCGCGACATTCGACCGCGGGGTGCGACCGATTGGCTTCTGGTCGATCGCGACCACCCGGCGCAGACCGCCAAGGCCCGCCTTGCCGCCGTCCACGTGTCCGTGCACCGAACCCTGGTCGCCGGTCAGCAACAGATCGTCGTTCTCGTCCGAATCATCAGCGACCACGGACACCGAGCGCCCGAGTGCCGATTCCACCAGCGCGGGCACGGCCTGGCTGACCAGGCTCGACTTGCCCGAACCGGAGATGCCGGTGACGGCGGTCAGGCAGCCGAGCGGAAACTCGACGTCGACGTCGTGCAGGTTGTTGCGGCTGATGTCGGTGAAGCGCAACCAGCCCTGTGGATCACGCGGCTGCCGCTCGACCGGAGCCGGCGGCGCGAACAGGTAGCGACGCGTCACCGACTGCTCGATCTCGCCGAGTCCTGACGGCTCACCGCTGTAGAGCACCTCACCGCCGTTCTCGCCGGCGCCCGGGCCGATGTCGACCAGCCAGTCGGCCGCGCGCACCACCGGCAGTGAGTGCTCGACCACGAACACGCTGTTGCCGCGGCGCTTGAGTCCGTGCAGGATGCCGAGCAAGGCGTCCAGGTCGCGCGGGTGCAGGCCGGCGGACGGCTCGTCCAGCACATAGACGACGCCGAAGAGTTTGGACGACAACGCAGTCGCGAGGCGCAGCCGCTGCAGTTCGCCACCCGACAGTGTGGGGGTGGTGCGGTCGAGTGACAGGTAGCCGAGACCGAGGTCGATCATCGGCTCAAGACGGTCGAGCAACTCCTCGCAAAGGCGTCGCGCGGCGGCCTGCTTCTCCACCGACAGGTTGCCGGTGCGTCGGACGTCCGGTGCACCGTCGTGAGCGGAACCTCCCTTGTCGACCCGGTCCTGGCGGGCACGGCGCCGGGCGGCGTCGTCCAGCGTGGCGCTGGACATGTTTTCGACCGGCACCCAGTCGGGGCGCATCACGCCGCGCGCGACCTCGGCCACCCGCGCCAGCGGCAGTGCCGCGAACTCGGCGATGTCCATGCCCTCGAACGTGACCGACAAAGACTCCAGCTTGAGCTGTTTGCCGTCGCACATCGGGCACAACGCGCCCGTGACGAACTGCGACACCCGCCGCTTCACGATGGCGCTCTTGGTGGAGGCGAAGGTGTCGAGCACGTAGCGCCGCGCGCCGACGAACGTGCCCTGGTAACTGGGTTCCTCCTCGCGCTTGATGGCTTTGCGGGTCTGGGACGGCGTGAGACCGGCGTACACCGGGACGGTCGGTCGCTCCTCGGTGAACAGGATCCAGTCGCGCTGCTTTCGGGGCAGATCACGCCACGGGATGTCGACGTCATAGCCCATCGAGACGAGGATGTCGCGCTGGTTCTGCCCCTGCCAGGCCGGCGGCCACGACGCGATGGCGCGCTCGCGGATCGTCAGCGACGGGTCGGGCACCATCTGCTCTTCGGTCACTTCGTAGATGCGGCCGATGCCATGACAGGTCGGGCACGCGCCCTGGACGGTGTTCGAGGAGAAGTCCTCGGCGTAGAGCATCGGCTGGTCCGGGGGATAGCAGCCAGCGCGCGAGTAGAGCATGCGCACAAGGCTGGACAGCGTCGTCACACTGGCGACCGTCGAGCGAGCATTGCCGCCGCCGCGTTGTTGCTGCAGCGCGACCGCGGGCGGCAAGCCTTCGATGGAGTCGACGTCGGGCACACCCGCCTGGTCGATCAACCGGCGCGCGTACGGCGCCACCGACTCCAGGTAGCGGCGCTGCGACTCGGCGTACAGCGTCCCGAATGCCAGCGACGACTTGCCCGAACCGGAGACGCCGGTGAAAGCGACGATGGCGTCGCGCGGCAGGTCGAGATCGGCGTTGCGCAGGTTGTTCTGTCGCGCGCCGCGCACCTGGACGCCGGAAAGCTCGGTGTTCTCGGTCGTGACCATCCCTCAACCCTACGGTCGGCGCAGTGTGCTGCGTACCTGGTGCAGGTTAGTCGTGAGTGACTCCGGCCAGGTGTGGACGCATCGCCTCGGCGACCTGCTCGGGCGTGAGGTCGATCATCGCCTCGCCGTGCAGCCGCTCGAAGTAGGTGACGTCGCTGCGATACATCGGTTCCGGGTTCGATCGGCTGACCGCGCGCAGCAGGACGCCGTACCGGTCGCTGCGCTTGGGGCCTCCGCCGTACATCGCCCAGTTGAAGGACGCGAGGTTGAACCCGTGATACCCCTGCAGCACCGCCGACAGCACCGCGCCGAGGTCTTGGCAGTCGTCCTCGGTGAGGTCGACGATGTCGGCCGCGTCGGGCACCAGCATCCAGACCTCGTGGAAGCCGACCGGCGACCACGGCGTCATCACCCGGACGCGCCCACGCGTGCCGATCCAACGGTCACCGCCGCGCTCCAGTTCGACCAACTCGCGCCAGTAGCTCTGCTCGCCCTCCCAGGCGTTCGAGGCCTCGATGAGTCGCCGCTGTTGCGTCGTCCCGAAGTCGTCGTGCGCCGACTGGGCGTGCGGGTGCACCAACGAACTCCCAGCAGGCGGAAGGTAATTGGCGTTGATCGAGTGCCACATCGGACGGATGCTGTGCACCCCGCGGGTGTACGCCGTCAGGCCGGTGAGCAGGTCGCTGACGATCTCGGGCGTAAGTTCGTCCAGGTCACGGAAGTGCTGAGTGGTGTCGTAGAGCCCCACCGAGGAGAACTCCGAATAGGCCATGACATTCGGGACGACGGCGCTGAGTCCGCGGCGGATGCGCCCCTCGCGGGTGATCTGCTCGTCGAACACGCCGGTGGCGATCTCAATCTTGTCTTCGCAGAACGGGCAGAACGGCGGGGTGGCGGTTAGCTCGGAGAGGTCGGGCCGCGACGTCGGCGCCAGCTTCTCGCCGTGCAGCAACCGGCTGGTGTGGCCGGTCAGCGGGTCGACGCGAATGGTCAGCGGCGCATCGATGATGGTGGCGGCATCGCCGAGCTTGGGCACGCGGGCGACGACATGGTGCTCCTGCAAACGAATCCCGGTCATGCCAGCAGTATGCCCACTGGCGATGCACCGGTGCGGGCGGACAGTGCGTGCAGAACTCGCGGTGATGCGTTGGTGCGGGCGTACGGCGCGTGCAGAACTCGCGGACGCGCCGCGGCAGTGCTCGTGAGTCGAGCCATCCGCGAGCACAGTCCGCCTCGTCCGCGACTTGTGCATGGGCAGGCTTGGTCCGCGACCTGTGGAATGCGGGCTGGTCGCGACACGTGTATGGGCAGGTGGAGCGCACAAGAAGGCGGGCCCACCCGGTCATCGACCGGGTGAGCCCGCCACTCTCTTGCTCGTCGGACTTGTCAGTTGGACGCGTTCTTGTCCGACTCGCGCAACGCCTTCGGCTCCTTGGCCTCGGCCTTGTCGGGGTCGTTGCCCGGGCCACCGTCTGCCTTGCCGGCCGCGACGGCGTCCTTGATGCGCGAACCGATCTCGGCGTCGACGCTGCTCCAGTACCAGTAGGCACGCTCCAGCACCGGGTCGCTGACGCCTTGCAGCAGGTTGCCGGCGACGGTCTGGACGAGGCGCTCGCGAGCCGCGTCGTCCATCACCTCGCGCACGAGGGTGCCCGCCTGGCTGAAGTCGTCGTCGTCCGCGCGGAGAGCCTGCGCCGCGCGGATCATCTCGCCGTCGGCCTCCCAGCCGTCGGACGCCGGACCGTCGTTGTCGGCGTACGGGCGTCCCGCCGAGTTCGCGGCGTAGGTGGCCTGCGCACCGGAGTGCTCGTAACGCATCGGACCGTCGAAGGTGTAGTTGTTCACCTCGACGATCGGACGGTTGACCGGCAACTGGTCGTGGTTGACACCGACGCGCGCGCGGTGGGCGTCGGCGTAGGCGAACACCCGGGCCAGCAGCATGCGGTCGGGGGAGAAGCCGATGCCGTCGACGATGTTGCTCGGCGCGAAGCTGGCCTGATCGATCTGCGCGAAGAAGTTCTCCGGGTTCTCGTTCAGGGTCATCTTGCCGACCTCGATGAGCGGGTAGTCGTCGTGCGACCAGATCTTGGTGAGGTCGAACGGGTTGAACCGGTAGGTCTTGGCCTCCTCGTACGGCATGACCTGCACCTTCAGCGTCCAGCTCGGGTGGTCGCCCGCCTCGATGGCGTCGAACAGGTCGCGGCGGTGGAAGTCGGCGTCCTCACCGGCGATGCGCTCGGCGTCGGCACCTTCCCAGTTCTCCACACCCTGGTCGGAGTGGAAGTGGAACTTCACCCAGAACTTCTCGTTGGCCTCGTTGATCCACATGTAGGTGTGCGAGCCGTAGCCGTTCATGTAACGCCACGAGCGTGGCAGGCCGCGGTCGCCCATCAGGTAGGTGACCTGGTGTGCGGTCTCGGGGTTGAGCGTCCAGAAGTCCCACTGCATGTTCTGGTCGCGCAGACCAGAAGCGGGCAGGCGCTTCTGGCTGCGGATGAAGTGGGGGAACTTCATGGGGTCGCGCACGAAGAACACCGGGGTGTTGTTACCGACGAGATCCCAGTTGCCCTCGGTGGTGTAGAACTTCAGCGCGAATCCGCGCACATCGCGCCAGGTGTCGGGCGATCCCGCCTCGCCGGCGACGGTCGAGAAGCGCGCGAGCATGCGCGTCTTGGTGCCCTTCTGGAACACCGCTGCGCGCGTGTACTTAGACACGTCGCCGGTGATTTCCAGTTCGCCGAAGGCGCCGGACCCCTTCGCGTGAGGCTTGCGGTCGGGGATGTTCTCGCGGTTGAAATGCGCGAGGCTGTTGACCAGGTGGTGGTCGTGCAGCAGGAGCGGTCCCTCGGTGCCGATGGTGAGGCTGTGGCGGTCGCTGGGGTTCTTGCCGCCGCCCAGCAGGGTCGACTCACCGGCGTTGCCGGGGTTGGGCATCGGGGCGTTCGAAGTGCTCATGAATTCTCCTCGATCTCGTTGTGCCGTGGTCGGCGGGCGACCACGATGACATCTCTGGCGGTTGCTGGTGTCGGCGTGTGGAGCGGCGGGGGTCGACTCGCCTGCCCTGGCAACGCTCGGTGCTGCCTGCGAACCGCGGTTGAAACGTGATGCTTCCTCTACTCAATCATCTGTTGGGGCCTCGTCCGGCCCTGCGTGGAGATGAACTTAAGGTGAAGCACCGACACCGCCCCTTCGACCGAGAACGATGGGTCGGGCAATCTGCGGTCTGATCGCGTCCCGATGTGAGGAGAGGTACATGGCTCGGACGATGGGTGGCGAGGTGAGCGTGCGGATGGACGCCCCGCCGAGCCGGGTGTGGGCACTGGTCAGCGACGTGACGCGCATCGGTGAGTTCAGCCCGGAGACCTTCGAGGCGAAGTGGACCCGCGGTTCCACCGGCCCGGAGGTTGGTGCCTCTTTCAAGGGGCACGTGAAACGCAACGGCGTCGGCCCGACGTACTGGTCGTTGTGCCGGGTGACCAAGTGCGAGCCCGAGCGGCTGTTCGAGTTCTCCGTCGGTGCTGACGGTGTCGACATCAACAACTGGGGCTACCGCCTCGAACCGGACGGCGACGGCACCTTGGTCACCGAGTACTTCCGGCTCGAACCCAAGTGGTACCTGCGCGGGTATTGGTTGCTGCTCGGCGCGCTGCGTGGACGCACCAACGAGCGAGGCATGCGGACGACGCTGGAGCGGATGAAGACCGTGCTCGAAGCTGATTGATCGATCCGCTCACCGGTGTTTCCAGGTGCGTGCCTACGCGCACTCCGGGCGAGGAAGGTGCTCAAGAGGACGAGCTTCCGGCCACAATCACCGAGTGGTTTTGCGCGGCGAAGCAGGTGACTCAGAGGACGAGCACCCGGCCACAATCGCCGAGCGGCTCGGGCCTGAAGAGGGTGACCATTGGTGGGGCCAGTTCGTAGGCTGAACCGGTGAGCTTTCCCGACCACGACGACGACTCCGACGCGCATTTCGCCCGCGAGATGCACGATCTGCTCGAACCGATCTGCCTCGTCAACTTCTTCAGCGACGAACCAACAGCTGAATTGGAAGCTCTGGGTTTCACCGGTTACTGGGACGGCTACTTCGCCGGACGTGCAGCGCCGCTGGGCTTGGTGTCGGCGCTGGTGGTCGACGCAGCGTTCTACAGCTTCGCCGAGGGTGAGGTGGCGCGACACATCCCTGCGGTGTGGCGTACCGCGTCGCCGACCGCGTCCTACGAAGCCCGCTCACGTGGCTGCGCCCGCGCCCTGCGCCGAATCCTCGAAGCAGACGCAGACCCAGGCGCCGACACAGACGTAGACCCAGACCCAGACACCGATGCGCTGCAGATCGTGCGCGTCGTCGAGCTGCTCACCCGCTGCGCAGTGAGTGCACCGGTCGAGGGACGGGTCATGTATGCCGCGCTGCGATCGTTGCCGACTCCGGCCGACCAGGTGACCACGCTCTGGCACGTGGCGAACATGTTGCGCGAGCACCGCGGCGACGGGCACAACGCGGTCTTGGTGAGCGAGCAGATCGGCGGCACCGAGGCGCACGTGCTGAATGCGCTCGACCAGGGCATCCACCCGCCACACACTTTCGGCCGTATCCATCACCTTCCGCAGGCTCGGCTGGACGAAGTGATGGACGGCCTGCGAGGGCGGGGCATCGTCGACGAGGACGACCGTTTCACCGACTTCGGCCGATTGTTGAAAGCCCGCATCGAGCACCGCACCGACGCACTGGCTGCAGCGCCCTATCGAGCGCTCAGTGCGCTTGAGAGGAATGATCTGCGCACGCTGCTTGCGCCGCTCGCCGCGATGCTCGAAGCAACTGGATCACGCTGAGGCCGCGCCCCACCCGCGCCGACGTCGGCTACGAATCCGCGTAACTGGGGTTCGTCGCCGGCGCGGTTGAACGGTGGCGTGTACACGAGGTCACGCTATCGAGGCCGGCGGTCGCCCGACCGTTACTCGGTGCCGGCGACCGCGCGCTCGATCGTCGCGACGTCGATCTTGCGCATCGGCATCATCGCCTCGAACGCTCGCTGAGCAGCCTCCGGATCGCCTGACTGCATGACCTCGGTGAGCACGCGCGGCGTGATCTGCCACGAGAGGCCCCACTTGTCCTTGCACCAGCCGCACTGGCTCTCCTGGCCACCGTTACCGACGATGGCGTCCCAGTAGCGATCGGTCTCGGCCTGGTCTTCGGTTGCGATCTGGAACGAGAAGGCTTCACTCTGCGGGAAGGTGTCGCCGCCGTTGAGGCCGATGCACGCAATGCCGAGCACGGTGAACTCGACGGTCAGGACGTCGTCCTTCTTGCCACCCGGGAAATCGGCCGGCGCCCGCCGGACGGCGGTGACCTCACTGTCGGGGAACACGGAGGCGTAGAAGCGCGCAGCCTCCTCGGCGTCCTTGTCGTACCAGAGGCAGATGGTGTTCTTCGGGACGGACATGTAGCGCTTGCTCATGGGTGGTCCTCTCCATCGAGTGTCGAACCTGACACCACCATGTCGAACGGGAAACGCTCAGATCGACAGATCGGCCAAACTTTTTTCACCGCGCTTGCTCCGGGCAAACGCGGCAGTTCCAGCGTCACCTGCGGCGGTTGCCTGCACCCGCGTGCGGCTCCGCTTCGTCGTCGGGGAGTTCAAGCACAGCAGATCCTGGCACCCGAAGAGAAGGCCCACGCGCGAACGGCTCCGGCGGAGGGCAACGGTTCGTCGTGGCACAAGTCGCGCAGTCCGCGAGTTGTGTCCTTGTGGTCAGGAACGCGGATTCATTTGGCGCAGAGCCGAACTCAGCACTGTCGCGAATGCCGTCCACGCTGCGTACGGCGCGAGCGCCACGCCCTTCTCGGGTGAGATCTTCGCCGAGCGGCGCACCAGGTCGGCGCTGCTGAGGGCCAGAACGAAGGCTTCGATCTGCGCTGCGGTCAGCCGGTGGCCCCGGAAGAAGATCTGACTCCAGGCGGCGTTCAGCGCCAGGTTCGTCGCGAGCGCAGCGACGTACTTTCGCCGTTCATCGGTGCGTTCGAGTTCAGCCAGATCGGCGAGGCTGATCGCGCTCACGACGGCGATGTCGGCGTACAGGGCAGTCCATGCGATGGGGAAGACCCAACCGGGCGGCTGGAAGCTTGGTTTACTCAGGCTGCGGTACCACGCGGAGTCCGGTGAGGTGCCGAGCGAACCGACGACCGCGGTGGCGGTGACCGCGGCGGAGGTTGCGGCAATCGTGCGCAGCCACCGTCGGGTGTCCTGCCCCTCGACCGCTGCGCGGACGGCATCGGCGAAAGGCGTCGGGCCGCCGTCCGGCTGCCCGAGGTAGTCGTCCAGATCGCGTTCGTGCACCACGGTGTCGTGTTGGAGGCTGCCGATGAGCGGCTTGGCCAGCGTCGACTTGATGGGTGTGACGAGGCCGATCCAGCGGGCGGCCAGGCCGGGCGTGGTCACCGGGGCGGTGGCGAGCAAGCGTCCGCGCAGCCCCACCGCCTTCGCGTACTCATCCATCATCTCGGCGTACTGCATGGCCTCCGGACCGCCGATGTCGAAGGTGCGATTGACCTCAGGCGGCAGGTCGGCTGCCCCGACCAAGTAGTGCACGGCATCGTCGATCGCGATCGGCTGGATGTGGTTGCGGATCCACCGCGGGGCGACGGCACCGGGCAGCCGCTCGGCCAGATGGCGCAGCATCTGGAACGACGACGAACCGTCGCCGATCACGACACCTGCTTGCAGGGCTGCGGTCGGGACTCCGGAGCTGAGCAGGGCGTCCCCCACCGCAACTCGGGACGCCAGATGTTCGGAGAGTTCGCCCTCCGGGTGCAGTCCGCCGAGGTAAACAAGCCGCGAGACTCCAGCCCGTTTCGCCTCCTGCGCGAAGGTGGAAGCCATCTCCTTCTCGGCGTCGGCGAACCCGTCCTGGTCGCCCATGGAATGCAGCAGGTACCACGCGACATCGACGTCTGCGAGGGCTTCGGCCACGTCATCGCGACTGCCCGCATCGCCTTCGACCACCTCGACCTCACCCGCCTGCGCGGCACCGTCGGCGACGACCCGGTTTCCCCAGTCGCTGGATCGGGCGCTGTCGGCGCTGCGGCTGAGCACGCGCACCCGCCACCCGTCGTCCAACAGCCGCTGGACGACCTGCCCGCCGACATATCCGGTTGCGCCGGTCACCAGGGCCAGACGTGCGGAGCCGGTCATCGAGGGTCCGTTCGTCGCAGGAGGATTCACGTCTTTCAGCGTTGCACGTTGCGGCCTGTCATGGACGCTCCACGCCTGGTGTGTTCAGTTGGCGATGGAGTTGCCCGCAGATTGAGGAGGTCACGACGTAATCCATCACCTCAAGGTTGTCGACGGTGGTGGCTCCACCGAGCACCCGCGTCGCACTGTTGAACCTCCGCCGGCCCCGTCATGGCCAACGCGTTGTGCGCTCTGACGATTGCGTCCGTTGCGGATACCGCCCTACCGTGGCGCGATGTCTGATGCTCACTCCGCGGGGCGGCGTGCGTCACTCTCCTGCGCCGCCTCGCCAAGCCGCTCATGCCGCCCGGGCGTGGTGCCAGGTGACCCTGTGGTCGGTGGTGGTGGCGCTGAGCTTGTCGCGGTGGACGACCCGGTGGTGCCTCCCGCACAGCAGCGCTGAGTTTTCCAGGGAGGTCTCGCCGCCGGTCCACCATGGAACGACGTGGTGCACTTCGCACATGATGGGTGGCCGGTCGCAGCCGTCGTAGGTGCAATGTCGGTCGCGATGGATGACGGCTCTTCGAAGTTCCTTGTCAACCAGACGTTTTCTGCGGCCGACGTTGAGCGGTTGGCTCTTGCTGCCGAGCACCATCGGGATGATGTCGGCATCGCAGGCGAGTTGTCGGACCGTGTCGGGAGTGATCGTGGCGCCGGAGTCGGTGAGTCCGAGCCCGCGCACGGCTCTGGCGAGTGCGTCGTAGTCGATCGTGACCACCAGGCGAGCGGTGCCGAACGTGCGGATCGTGCCGTCCTCGTCGGCGGCCATCGCCCCGAGGGTGATCAGCTGCAGCAGCGCGTCAACGCGGCGTTTGCCGGGTGTGCGCAGGTCGGGTTCGCCGGTCTTGGCGGCCGCCGGGTCATGCCGGTGGTGCGGGTTGTCGCAGCAGTCGGAGACCGGCGCCGGTGCGGCGAGCGATTGGATGGCGTGCTTGACCATCTCGGCGTGATCGGCGGACAACTCGGCGATGAGGCGCACCATGCCTTCGGGCAGGTTGATCCACGACAGCGTCTCGTGGCGTTGCAGCGTGTCTTCGGCGTCGTCGAGCATTTCGTCGTCCTCGCAGTACCGGTTGATGATGCCGCGCGTGAGCTCCCGCACCATCTTGGCTCCCGAGCCGGACGGCAGTTGGACGAACCAGCCGAAGATCTCGTCGCGGGTTGCCGTGGGCAGCACATCGCAGATCTTGGGGACGTTGGCCAGTGCGGTGGAGGCGATGGTCGTGTTCACAGCGCCGGTCAGCAGCGCTTCGCCCAGCACACGGTTGTCGGGGTTCTGGCAGGCGACGGCGAGTCGCGCGATACGGACTGCGTGTGCCGACTCGACCCCGCCGAGTGACCAACGCTGACCGCCGGTGCCAGCGGAAAAGTCAGTTGCCGTGTCGATCGAGGGTGACTCGTCGACTGGGATGAGCGGACCGGCATTCGACTCGGGATTTGGCCCGAGCAGGGCTTCAGCTGGTTCGCCGGTAGAGAGGCGTTGCACCCATTGCGCGGCATTTGCGGCGGTCGAGCGGTGCACTGTGCCGCGGTCGAGCGCATCGGCGGTGAGTGCGACAAGGGCTGCTTCAGCCCGTTGCATCATCACGGCCAGGGATTGGGCGGTCACGGTGAGCTCGGCATCGGTGAGGTTGCTGGAAATGCGTCCGAGTCGCTCAACGGGGTCGATCGCATCGGCCAATGAGGCTGCACAGCCGGCTGCTTCGCCCGGGTAGGAGGTGCCGGGCTCAGACAGGTGCTGAATGCTCATTCGCGGCCACTCCTTCCCCTTGCTCGGTCTTCGACGTGGGCGAACGTCTTGGATGCTTCCATCGTACGAGTGTTCGAAGCAAAAGGGAAGACCAAGACAGATGAATTCTGTTCTCGGACAGTGGAATTCGCCTACTTTCGGGTATCCACAGCCCCATAACTTCGGCGAGTTTTCCACAGCGCAGACGCGAGTCATTGACAACTCGACAACGGCAAGATCTGGGCCTGACCCGACCTTCGGCGTGCAGCTCAGGAGTGAGCGGTGGACAGTGATTCGCCGTCGGGGATGGTCACGAATGGCGGGATGCTCAACTGATAGGCAGCCAACGACCCCGCACCTGTCAGCGCGAGGGCTCCGACACCAAGCGCGGCAAAGATCTTCCGGCGAGGAGAGATTCGGCGTGGTCGAGGACGATGCTGGCGCGCAATCGCGTCGGCGAGTTCTTGCGCACCTCGAAGTGCGCGCTCATCGACGTCGGGTCGTGAGCCGAGAAGTAGTTGGTCGAGTGCGGAGTCGTCCACGCCAGCAGCCTTTCGGCGGGTTCACTCCCTCCATGGCCGGCCCGGGACAGAACGTTGCATCGCGCGACGAAAATAATGACGCGCCCATGCGTGCCATGCTCAACCGGTGGGCGAGTTTCTGGGGTTGAGCGCGCGAACCAAGGTGATCGCGGGGGTTGTCGTCACGGTCTTTATGGCCATTGGCGCGATCTCGGCAGCGGCAGCCCAGGAGTGGTGGAGCGCTCTTCTCTTCGCGCTGGTTGCCGGTCAGGCCGCCTTCATGACGTGGGGCGTCCGGCAACGCGCTCGCAATCAGACAAGCGATCCCGCGCAACACAGTTGATCGCCGTCAGCGGATCAACCGGCCGGCGAGGGCGACCGTGCACCCTCAACCTGCGCTAAGGGGCGCGTGCCCGAGGTCAGCTGCTGCGGCGTAGCTCCACTCGCGCCCGGACGTCCGCGTCATCTGCCGCACGCCGCCCGTGCACCCAGCCGTCCGCGTCGATGGTTCGGCGTGCTCGCGTCGACACCACCTGCGGGAAGAGCTTCTTCGTGGCCTCGGCAACATCCTGGTCTCGTTCGATCAACGCGGGTAGTCGTTCACCGGCCGGGGCGCCAGCGAAATTCGCTGCCGCAGAACGCTCTTCGGCCTCGGTCGTTTCCTGCAGTCGCTCGCCGATACGGATCGCGAACGAGGTCAGAAAGGACGATCGGAACGTACGCGACCGCTTGTGCGCACCCTGCACCGACCGCTTGCCGGCAGCTGTCATCGTGTTGGTCGCCTGCAGCAGCAACGAGGTGTAGAGCAGTTCGACGCCGGACAGGTCGGACGGGAAACCCACCACGGTGGCGAACCCCAACTCCTTGCTCCACACCACGCGGCACGAGTTGGCTTCGGCGACAGCGTTGAGCAGCTGCACCTTGGGTTGTTCGTAGGGGTTGTCGATGCCGATGCGCTGGGCACTCGTGCCGTCCTTCGGCCCGTCCTGGCGGGACGCCGCAAGCATCGTCTCACTGATGCGATGGCGAGCGATCAAGGAGGCGGCGCCGGCAGTGAAGGTCTCGGCTTCGGCCTCGTAGGGCGTCGACTCCGCCTTCGCCAGCAGCATGCGCACCCGGGTGAGGATGCGCTCGTCCACGTCGGCATCGGGTTCGGCAGATGCGGCAGGACGCACCCACTCGCCCGGCGCCGGACCGATCTTCTCGATCGGCGGAAGGATCCGGAAGACATGGAGGCAGCGCACGGCACACTCCATCACCGTCAGCCAACCCACGCCGCTCGCGTGCGCGGCGGTGATCGGATCGCCTTGGGGCAGTGGGCCTTCAGCCAGCGCGGTGAGCTGCGAGCGCCACGACGGGTGCACGGTGTCGGCGGCATACCGCCGCAGTTGCGCGACGATCACGTGCACCGAGAAATCGGCCACGGACTTGTCAGTGCGGCGGAACACCAGGCGATGCACATCGGCCGGCTGCCAGCCGCTTTGCCACGCGTGGTGCAGCAGTTCGTCGAAGCTCCGGCGCACCTGCTTCACCACCGGCACACGCGTCTCGGTGCGGTCGCACGATGCCGCCAGAAAGGCGACATGGTCATCGAAGGTGCGCAGGTCGTCGGACTGCAGCGCCATCGTGGCCAGATGGAGGGTGGCCGCGATGACGTCCTCAGGCGAGGCAGTGTCACGAGGGTCTGCGCCGCCCGATTGATGGAACGACGCCCCCGGCCGATGGGTGGATCGCTGCTGCCGCTTCTTCTTCGCCACGTGTTGTCCTCTCATCGACCCCGATTGTGGCTGCATCCACCGACACCGGGTCGAAGTTCTCCACAGGCCCTTGCCATGACCGGGAATGCGGGTCAGAGTTCCAGCTTGAAACCCTCGTGCGACGGCGCGTACCCGAGTCGTTCGTAGAAGCGGTGGGCGTCCGCGCGCTTCTTGTCGGTGGTGAGCTGGACGAGCGCCGCGCCCTGCCCTCGTCCGTATTCGTGTGCCCACGCGAACATCGCTGTGCCCAAACCTCTTCCGCGCGTCGAGGGTGCAAGGCGCACTGCCTCGATCTGCAGTCGAGTGGCACCGCCGCGGGAGACTCCGGGGATGAGGGTCAGCTGCATCGTGCCGACCACGGCGCCGGTGGCGTCGACGATGACCGCCAGGTAGTGACTGGGATCGGCGTCGATCCGGGCGAACGCCGTTTCGTAGGCGCTGAGGTCGGTGGTCTCTCGAGTTTCGCCGAGGAAGTCGTCGGTGAGGAGTGCAACGATCGCCGGGACGTCGGGGGCCAAGGCTCGTCGTATGCCGAAGTTGGCGCCGGCGACGTTCAGTGAATCCATGAGTGCCAGTCTGCAGGTGGCGCTGCGCTCGCGGGCAGGCCAGGTGTTCCTGGTGAACCACCGCAGACGATCGCCTTGGAGTCCTGGCGCTACCGACATCTTGATCAACTGTTCAAAAATGCGCCGAATCCGGCTACGCTGCAGCAACCCCGTGTGTCCTGCATCACATCCCCGCTGCTCCGAGGAGTCCGCAATGCCGCTGCGCACCCGTGCCCGACGGGCCATCACGCTGGCCGCAACGGCCGGATTGGCCACCTTCGCCGTCACCTTGCCACCCGCGGACGCCACGCTCACCGGCGTCGCACACTGGTACGAGCCCACGAGCCCCCAGGCCAACGACTCGCAGGTCAACGCCACCGGAGCGCCCTTCACCGGCACCCAACCGGGCGGCTCGGTGCGCGGATATGTCGACGCCCACACCCACCTGATGAGCAATGTCGGCTTCGGCGGGTCGATCGTCTGCGGTGCGACCTTCAGCCCCAACGGAGCGCCGGACGCGTTGCGCGACTGCGACAGTCACGGCTCGGACGGCTCGACCGGGCTCATCGAGAACCTCACCAACCTCGAGGGCAAGAGTTCCTTCGCCAAGCACGACACCGCCGGCTACCCCACCTTCAAGGACTGGCCGAAGTGGTCGTCCCTCACCCACCAGCAGATGTACTACAAGTGGGTCGAGCGGGCGTGGCGCGGCGGGCAGCGCATCATGGTCGCGGACGCCGTCAACAACAACGTGCTGTGCAGCCTGCCGGTGCAAGTCAACAAGTACAGCTGCGACGACATGGACACCGTGCGCCGGCAGATCGCCGAGACCAAGAACCTGCAGACCTTCATCGACAACCAGTACGGCGGTCCGGGCAAGGGCTGGTTCCGCATCGCCACCACCCCCGCCCAGGCGCGACAGATCGTCGCCGAAGGAAAGCTGGCGGTCATCCTCGGCGTGGAGGTGTCCAACCCCTTCGGCTGCACCACCAAGCTCGGCGTGCCGATGTGCACGACCGGAGACATCGACCGCGGCCTGGACGAGTTCAAGAGCCTCGGTGTGAGCTCGATGTTCCTGTGTCACAAGTTCGACAACGCGCTGTGCGGAGTGCGTTACGACGAAGGCACCACCGGCGTGATCGTCAACGTCGGCAACTTCCTCAACACCGGCGAATGGTGGAAGCCCACGGTTTGCACCGGAACGCAGCACGACAACACCATCGCCAACACCGACATCCCGAACGACGTGCTGAAGCACCTGCCCGCGGGCACTTTCCTGCCGGTCTACCCCAAGGGTCCGCATTGCAACACCAAGGGCCTGACCGGTCTGGGTGAGTACGCGCTCAAGGGCATGATCAAGCGCGGCATGACCGTCGAGATCGACCACATGAGTACCAAGGCTGCGGGTCGGACGCTCGACATCCTCGAGCAGTACAAGTACCCCGGCGTCGTCTCGACGCACAGCTGGATGGACCGCAGCTACACCGAACGCCTCTACCGGCTGGGCGGATTCGTCACCCCCTACGGCCACTCCGCCGGCGAATTCGCCGCCGAGGCACAGGACCCGGGCATGAAGGCCCTGCGCGCGAAGTACGACGTCGGCCTCGGCTACGGCATGGACATGAACGGCTTCGGGGGCACCCCGCGTCCGCCGTTGATGGCTCGCGCTGAGGCCGCACCCTCGACCTCCCAGACACACAAGTCGTTGACGGCGACGGCCGGCAAGGGAATCAGTTACCCCTACACCGCGCTGGGCGGCACGGTCATGGACCGACAGGTCACCGGGCAGCGCACCTGGGACTACAACGTCGATGGCGTGGCGCACTACGGCCAGGTGCCCGACTGGGTGCAGGACCTCAAGAACATCTCCGGCACCCCCATCCAGGACGACCTCGCCCGTGGAGCCGAGTCGTACCTGCGCACCTACGCCGGTGCCCGCGGATGGGCAGCGGGCCCGAACCTCGCCCTGAACCGTCCGACCACGTCCAGATCGAACGAGTGGGCACCCTTCGGCGGTCTCGCGGCAGCCAAGGCGACGGACGGCCGCACCGACACCCGCTGGGCCAGCGGCAATTGGGGCGTCGACCCGCAATGGCTGCGCGTCGATCTCGGCAGTAGCCAGCGCATCGGTCGCGTCGTCATCGACTGGGAATCGGCTTACGCCAAGAGCTACCAGGTGCAGGTCTCCGACGACGGCACCACCTGGCGGTCGGTGTCGGCCACGACCACCGGTGACGGTGGCCTCGACGTCGCGGTCTTCAACGAACCCGGACGCACCATGCCGACCGCGCGGTACGTGCGCGTGCTCGGGCAGCAGCGCGGCACCAACTACGGCTACTCGATCAAGGAGCTGCAGGTCTACGGCAGCTGAGCTGCCCAAGTGTGAGCGGACGTCCGATCGGGTGTCCGCTCACGCCTGAGCTGGACGGACGCAGCGGCAGCGGTGACGCGCGATGAGTTGACGCCGTCCAGGCATCGGCTCGGATGTGTCGTCGACCGCGAAGCGGCGTAACTTGGGGTTATGACCAACGTCGCTTCATCGAATGAATTCGCCGAGTACGCCCACCCCGAGCGGTTGGTGAGCACCGACTGGCTCGCACAGCAGATCGCCGACGGCAAGACCGGCCCGGGCAGCTCGATCGCGATCCTGGAATCGGACGAGGACGTGCTGCTGTACGACGTCGGGCACATCCCGACTTCCCTCAAGCTCGACTGGCACCAAGACCTCAACGACCCGCTCAGCCGTGACTACGTTGACGGTGAGCAGTTGGCGAAGGTGTTGACCGAGCGAGGCATCGGTCGCGACACGACGATCGTCATCTACGGCGACAAGAGCAACTGGTGGGCCGCCTACGCACTGTGGGTGCTGACCCTCTTCGGGCACGAGGACGTCCGCCTGCTTGACGGCGGCCGCGCCAAGTGGATCGCCGAAGATCGCGAGCTGACCCGCGACGTGCCCTCGGTGAGCCCGGCAACCGGCGCGGACGCCTACCCCGTGGTCGAGCGCAAGGACGCCGAAATCCGCGCGTTCAAGGAGGACGTGCTCGAACACCTCGGCAAGCCCATGGTTGACGTGCGCTCGCCCGGCGAGTTCAGCGGCGAACTGCTGCACATGCCCGACTACCCGCAGGAAGGTGCGATGCGCGGCGGTCACATCCCCGGCGCGAAGTCGGTGCCGTGGGCGCGTGCCGCCAATGAGGACGGCACCTTCAAGTCGCGTGCTGAACTGGAGGAGATCTACCAGTCCGAGCAGGGCCTGAGCCCGGAAGACGACGTCGTCGCCTACTGCCGGATCGGTGAGCGCAGCAGCCACACGTGGTTCGTGCTCACCCACCTGCTCGGCTTCGACAAGGTGCGCAACTATGACGGATCCTGGACCGAGTGGGGTAACTCCGTCCGCGTCCCGATCGAGAAGTGAGGCCTTTCCGCGTATGAGCGAAGACACCGCGACCACGATGCCTGCGTCGTTGGCGGAGATCTCCCGCGACTTCCTGGAGCTTGACCCCAAGGATCGCCTGCAGTTGCTGCTGGAGTTCGCCGACGAGTTGCCCGACCTGCCGGCGCGCTACGCCGACGCTCCGGAGAAGTTGGAGCAAGTGCATGAGTGCCAGTCGCCGCTCTTCCTGGTGGTCGAGGTGGCGCAGGAGCCGGGCGTCGACACCGACGACCAGGTGGTGTCGTTGTTCTTCTCGGCCCCGCGTGAGGCGCCTACTACGCGCGGTTTCGCGGGCATCCTGCACGAGGGGCTCGACGGTCTGAGCGTGAAAGAGGTGTTGGCCACCTCCGACCAGGCGCCGATGAAATTCGGTCTGGCCGAAGTGGTCTCGCCACTGCGGCTGCGCGGGATGGTGGCGATGCTCTCGCGCATCAAGCGTCAGGTGCGCCTGCGGACGCAGTGACCGGCCTCAACAGGTAGCCACCGGGTCAGAGCAGGTCGACGCCCGGGCCGTCCAACGACCCCTCCCGCGGCTGGCGGCCGGTAGTGAGCATCAGTAACTCCAACGCTGGTGCGCGCACTTCCGGCCCCTGGCCAGCGGTGAAGTCAGTGTCGGTCGCCACCAGCCGCACGCGTTCGCCGATGCTCTTGGCGCCGCCGAACTTGTCGGGCGCCGAGAGTTGGTAGTCGATCGCCGCGCCGACTGCCTCGGGCGGATACGCGCGGGTCAGCCCGAGCGGACGCCGGATGTCTTCGCCGTGGGCGATCTCCTCGACCAACCGGCTGGCTAGAGCAGCGAGCTTCTCGGGCGGTCCTGTGGTGCGATCAGCCACCGCGTGCAGGCGATCGAGGGTGGCCGCTGGCGTCGAGCCACGCTGTGCTGCAACACCATTGGCGTTCTGTCGGTCGAAGTCGAAGCGTGCCTTCGCCATGGCTTTCACCAGCCCGAACGGCGTAGCGAGAGCGTTGTCGACCAGGTGGGCGGCGACATCGTGCACGCTCCAACCGTCGCTCAGCGAATCGACCTCCCATTGCGCTGCGGTGAGCGTGCTCAGGTCGTCGATGAGGGCGTGACGTTCGGCGTGCACCAGCGTCCAGATCTCCATGACTCCAACCTGTCATGAAGCGGTGACAACCATGGGCTGTCGGAAGCACGCGGAGGCTATGGGTCGGGATCAGAGCAGCTGAAGCAGCCGCGGAACGACGCGTGCGACACCGTCGATCGTGCCGCCGGTGGCCTTGGTCCACTGCGGATCGTGCGGCATCGTCACCATCGGATCGCGTTCAGCACCAACAGCATCGGAGTCGGCGATCGCCCGTCGGAGAGCTTCGCGAACGGTGAGTAGCTGCCATCCGGCGGGCAGTAGATCGGTCACGAAGTCGTCGTCGGCGCACACCATGTCGTAGGCGAGGCTGTCGATGAGCGACTCGACGGTCACGCCCGGCGCATCGACGAGCGCGCCCGCGAGTTCGGCGACCAGTGGGCCAGGCAAGAAGGGCACGAAAAGGCGCGGACGACGCACGCCGGCCGCGCGAGCGAACTGCCACAGCAACATGCCGTAACCCATCGCGTCCGGGCCACCGATGTCGTACCAGCGAGAGGGCACCGTCGGGTCGAGCGCGCCGACCAGCGCTTCGAGGGTGTCGACCACCGAAACAGGCTGCAAGCGTGAGTTCATCCAGGTCGGAAGCGGCTGCACCGGAAGGCGATTGGTCAGCTGCCGCATGATCTCCAGCGAGGTCGAGCCACCACCGATCACCATCGCGGCACGCAGCGTCACAGTCGAAGGAGCGCGCTCGGTGAGGATCTGCTCTACATCCAGGCGCGACCGCAGATGCGGCGAGAGCTGCGCCGCCGGCAGATCCGGCACGAGCCCGGAGAGGTACACGACGAGATCGATTCCGGCAGTCGTCGCGGCGTCGGCGAATGTCTGCGCCGCCTGCTGGTCGAGTCGCTCGAAGTCGCGATCGGCGAGGCCGTGGATCAGGTAGTACGCGGAACTGGCGCCGGCCGTCGCGCGGGCCACAGACGCCGGGTCGAAGACGTCCATCTGCACCGACTCGACCCGCGAATCCGTGTGCCACCACAGCTCCTCGGCCCGATCGAGCCGGGTGAAGGTCGCACGCACCTCGTGCCCGTCGGCGAGTAAACGGGGCACCAGGCGGCTGCCGATGTAACCACCGGCTCCGGTCACCAGGATCATGCGGTGCGCTGTCCGATCAGGCGTTCGCCCCATGCGGCGGCGCGCTCGGTCAGGCGGGGGAGGATCACGAGCATGCCCGTCGACCAGGTGCCGTGGATGATGATCGGCGACACCACGCCGCCGGTCACGCGGCGGGCGAGCCCCGTGATCGTGCCGAGCAGCACCGAGGCGAAGACCAGCATCGGGTTTCCGGTGGCCAGTGTGGTCGTGCCGTAGACCGCGGTGGTCACGGCCACCTGGTGCGGCTGTGGGGTGGCGGCGTAGAGCGCACCACGGAAGAAGAGTTCCTCGGCGGCGCCGGTGATGATCGTCAGCGGCACGACGATGCGCATGTCGCCGTGCCGGGCGTGCTGGATCACGCTCTCGATCTCTTTGCGCAGCAGCGGAACCTGCACCACTGCCATGCCGCCGACCGAGAAGAGTCCGACGGCTGCCGAGCCGATCGCCAAGGGGCGCACGAGCGGCCGCACCGGTCCGCGAGAGGAGTGCGAGTGGCCCACGTGCAATGGCCCGGACGCCAGGGCGCCGGCCGTCCACACCCCGGCGAGCGCGATCGTCCACACCTGGAACGAGCGGCTGCCGGGCGGCTGGCGCAGAGCCGTGCGCAGCACCGGGGCGCCGATCACCAGGGTGCCGAGGGAGACGAGCTGCCGACGCTTGAACTCGGAAGGAGTCTGCCAATGGTCGCGATCGACCGGTTGCAGCCAGGGCGATCGCCGAAGACGCTCGATCAGATGTGACGAACGACGCATCCTGAAAAACTCCTTAGCCGGCAGACACTTCTAGTGTGGTTGACCGATCACCTAGGAAGGGCCGCCCAGTGAACTCATTCTCCGCTCGCAACGTCTCGCAAGAGACGGTGCCGTATGACATCGACACCCTATGGTCGGTGCTCACCGATGCGAAAACCTTGCAGGAGCTCACTCCGTTGGTGCGCAGGATCACCCCGGACGGTGATCGATGGAAGTGGGAGCTGACCTCGATCCCGGTGCTCAACCAGAAGTTCCAGCCGGTCTTCACCGCGCTGATGACCTTCGACCCCAAGACCCGCATTTCGTACGCGCACGACCCGGCGCGCACTGACGAACTGGCTGCGGTCGAGGGCATCTACACCCTGACCCCGAAGGACGAGGGCACCCACCTGCGCATCGACATCACCGTCACCGCCCGCATGCCCTTCCCGAAGGTCATGGGTCCGGCGGTACGCACGGCAATGAACGTCGTGATGACGCAGATGGGCAACGGCTTCGCCCGCAACCTGGAGAAGCACCTGCGCTGACACCCGCGGCGTCAGGGGCACGGAGTAGTTTGTGCACGGGTGCCGCGCGGCACCCTCGATGGCGATCGGGACAGCGGCCACCATCGGGACGACCGGTGACAACGTCGAGCAGAGTGCTCCCCGCCCGCACGCTGCGCCGCGGTGAGTCGTCCTGCCCAGGGACGACACGACCACAAGCCTGATCGATCGGAGAGCGCAGCATGAAGATCCTGGTGACCGGTGCGACCGGATACGTCGGTGGACGTCTGGTGCCCGAACTGCTGAAAGCGGGGCACGACGTCCGCACCACGAAGACCTCCGGTGAAAGCGTCTCTCCCTGGTGGAGCGACCAGGTGGAGACCGTGGAGATGGACGTCCTCGACAAGGACGACGTCGACCGGGCCGTCGACGGTGTCGACGCGATCTACTACCTGATCCACGGCATGGGCGGCGACAACTTCGTCGAGACCGACCGCAAGGCTGCCGAACTCGTAGCTGCCGCAATCGAATCGCATAACGTCTCGCGGGTCGTCTACCTCTCCGGCATCGTCCCCGACGTGCCCGAGGATGAGTTGTCCGACCACATCACCTCCCGGCTGGAGGTGGAGCGCATCCTGTCGGCGACCCCCGCGATCGTCATCACGTTGCGCGCGGCGGTGCTGCTCGGCAGTGCCTCGACCTCCTTCGAGATCATCCGACAGGTCAGCGAGCGGATGCCGGTGCAGACCGTCCCGGAGTGGATGGACTCGCAGGTGCAGCCCATCGCAGTCGTCGACGCGCTGCAGGCCTTGGTGGGTGCGCTCACCGTGCCCGGCCCTTCTCGTCACGTTGACGTGGGTGGGCCCGACCAGATGCGCTACGCCGAACTGCTCGATGTCTACGCCGATGTCGCCGATCTCGAGCGCCCCCAGCTGAAGGTGCCGTTCCTACCGACCGCGCTCGTCGGCGCCTTGGTGGCCACGCTGATCGATGTGCCGAAGCCGACGGTCGAAGCGCTCGTCGAGAGCCTGCACCACGACATGGTCAGCGGCGACGACACTTCTGTGCGTGAACTGCTGCCGCAGGGGCACCGCATGGTGCCGGTGCGTGAGGCGATCGAGCGGTCGCTGGCCACGCGTTCCGCCAGCCCGCAGGATGCCGACCCGATGGGGCCGCTGCCCCACGACCCGCCGTGGGCGCAGGGTGGCGAGGACAAGTCAGTGCTGAGCCGGATCAAGGACGCCCTGCCCGGCTCGGGTTCAGACTGAGGATCGCGAAGGAGCCCGTCATGAAGCTGTTGCTCACCTCCGGTGGTGTCACCAACCCCACCATCCACGCGGCTCTGGTCGAGCTCCTCGGCAAACCGGTTGAGCAGAGCAAGGCCCTCGCCATCCCGACGGCGCAGTGGGGTCACCCGATGTGTTCGCCGGTGTCGGCCCAGGGCTTCGTGGCCGGTGATCGCGAGGCCTCGATGGCCGGACTGGGTTGGCAGTCGGTCGGACTGCTCGAACTCACCGCCCTCCCGCACATCGACCGCGAACGCTGGTTGCCCTGGGTGCAGGAGGCGGACGTCGTGCTCGTGGACGGCGGCGACGCGACCTTCCTGCACCACTGGCTGCGCGAATCGGGGCTGGCGGGCGTCCTGCCCTCGTTGACCGACAAGGTCTGGGTGGGCGTCAGCGCCGGCAGCATGGTCATGACGCCTCGCATCGGTGAGCTCTTCGTCGAGTGGAACGGCGCGCCTGACGACCGCACGCTCGGCGTCGTCGACTTCGCGATCTTCCCGCACCTCGACTACCCCGGTTTTGACGAGAACACCATGGAGTGGGCCGAGCGTTGGGCGTCCACGATCGGACTGCCGTCCTACGCGATCGACGACCAGACCGCGCTACGGGTGGTGGACGGTCAGGTCGAGGTCGTGTCGGAGGGGAACTGGCGGCACTTCACCGGCTGATCGCTACACGTGCAGAAGGAGCCGCCGCGCGAGCAGGTATTCCTCCCCGCGGTCGCGGGCCACGCGCACGTCCTGTGATCCGCCGGATCGTTCGTAGGCGAGCAAGCCTTCAAGCACGCAGATCGTGGTGTGGAAGGACGACCGAGTGGAGCCGCGTTCGGCCTCGCAGGTCCAGCCGCCGTCGGCCAACTGCTCGCCGAGCAGCCGCGTGACAACTCCTTCGACGTCCTGCCCGAAGTAGGCGCCGATCGCGACGGTGCCGCCGTTGATGCAGGGCTCGACCTCGCCCTCGAAGAAAGGCTCGCCGGCGTACTCCCACCGCGCGTTGTCACGCACACCCTCCACCGCTGCCCGCACCTGTGGGTCGGCGGGATCGACGCCGAAGTGCACGAGCAGTCGAAGCGTGGGCAGGGTCGCCACCCAGGGTTGGCCGTCCGGATCGCCGACCAGCGGCCGCGGAGCCTTCCAACCAGGGCCCGGGAAACAGGCCCCGCCCGCCCACTGGCCGTCGTGCTGCAGGTCGAGAAGCCTTCTGCCCCAGCCGTATTCGGTGATCTGCGCGCGCTCGGACGCCACCTGCGGAGCTGGCGCGTCGGTGAGATCTCGCAGCACCTGCCACCGAATCGCGGGGTCGCTGTGCAACAGCCAGTCGATGGTCTCGGGCATGGCGTCCTCCCTCAGGGTGTCAGGCCACGGTAGTTCGTGCTGCCTCGGCTCACGTGCGGAACATCCGTAACGGTCCGCCGTCACATCGCAAGCTGGTCCTCGGCACCGCTTCGAGATCTCCGGGCCTGACCGCCCGTCTGCTGCGACATCGGCAGCGGCCGGCCAGAGCTGAGCGCTGGGCACCCTGCCTGTCGGTGCAACCGCGTAGCGTCAATCTCACCGAAAGCTACGAAAGGGTTCGTGATGGACGTCGTGTTGCTTGCAGGTCTGTGGTTGGACGGCGGGACGGCCTGGGATGCCGTGCTGCCGGAGCTGGAATCCCGGGGACATCGGGGAGTGGCAGTACAACTGCCCGGACAAGGTGATGGCAATAGCCGCGCCACCCTCGACGATCAGGTGGCCGCCGCGGTCGCTGCGCTGGACGCAGCCGGAGGCCCTGTGGCGGTCGTGGGCCACTCGGCGGCATGCACGCTCGCGTCGTTGGCTGCGGACGCGCGTCCCGACAAGGTGACGAAGGTCTTACTGATCGGCGGTTTCCCCAGTGCCGAAGGTGAGTTGTACGCCGACTTCTTCCCGGTCGAGGACGGCGTGATGGCCTTCCCGGGATGGGAGCCCTTCGCCGGGCCCGACAGCGACGACCTCGACGAGGCGACCAAGCAGCGCGTGGCGGACGAGGCCGTGCCGGTGCCCGAAGGCGTCAGCCGAGCGACCGTGCACTACACCGACGAGCGACGCCTCGACGTCCCGACGGTGCTCATCTGTCCGGAGTTCACGCCGGCGCAGGCGCAGGAGTACATCGACAGCGGCGATCTGCCCGAAATGACCAAGGTGAAGTCGCTCGAACTCGTCGACCTCGATTCTGGTCACTGGCCGATGTTCAGTCGCCCCGCCGAACTGGCGCAGGTCATCGCCGACCAGCTCGTCTGAGCGCGTCCGCACTTCGCGTCGGTGAACCGGCTACCCAAACGCGGCGGTTCTTTGCGGGCGCGGCGGTTGCAGCTAGCCCGTCTGCGAACAGGGGCCGCGTTTGCCGCTGGAACCGCCGCGTTTGCGTGAGCGGCAGCGTGTGGGACCTCCGGCGCGGGTCGGTGACAGCGCTCCAACGCGCCGCCGCGTCCTGCGAAAGCAAACGGTCGGCGGGATCAGGCCAGTGGCAGGTCGGTGCCCACCCGACTCAAGCGGTCGTGCACCTCGATCGCCTGTTCTTCCTGCGGGGAGGGCAGGGCGCCGAGCGTCTCGATCAGGCGGCAGGTGGCGAACCCCGACGCGGCCTGGTCGTACGTGCTCATCCAGTGGGGGTCGACCGTGAAGGTCGAGTTCTCCACGGCAGTGCCCGGCGTCACGGAGGGCCGTGGCGGGTGTTCCATGCCGCACCGGTGTGGCTTGGGCGTCAGGCGGGCCCGATAGCTGCGATAAGCCGTGGACAGTTCCACGTACAACGGGTCAGAACCCAACTGTTGCAACAAGTTTCGTGATTCATCGGTGCCGGCACGCAGCGGCCACCCGTCCGCGCCTCGCAGTCCGGTGACGACCACGCGGAAGCCGGAATGGGTGCGATAGATGCGTGCGCCGACGGACGTACGACCCGCGACCAGTTCGCGCACGGTCGCCAATGCCGGGTGTCGGCGATCGTCCTCGTCGCTGTGGGGTGGCGGCTCGGGCTTGCCGCGCAGGCGACCGAAGAAGGACCTCTTGGCCGGCGCTGTTCCACCGGCCCACTCCGGGACGTCGATGTCGGCGATGAACAACGTCTCGGTGTTGAGCACGACCACACCGGTCATGTTTCGGGTGAGCAAAGCGGCCTGCCCCGACGTGTCAGAGATCAGCTCGATCACGCACTCACGCAGTGGTGTTCGCGGGTAGTACCACTTCTGGCCGCTGCGCTGGAGGGTGCCGGCCAGCGCCCGGGACTGCACACCGTCCACTCGTTGGTTCGCCACTGCCTCGGCCTCGAACGGCGAGGAGTTCGACCACCCCCACGCAGCGACGCGGGCGGGTGTGATGTCACGGGGTAGCTGGCGTGTGGCCAGGAACCAGTACCGCGGAAACTCCATCGCGGAAGTCTACGGACGCCGTCCTGACGCCTGCCGCGCCCGTGCATCGACTCCTCCACAGACGCGGCGGTTGCAGACAACCGCGCTAGCTGCAACTGCCGCGGTTGTGAATAGGGGCCGCGTTTGCCGCTGGAACCGCCGCGTTTGCGCCCCCGGCGCCGAGCACCACCGAACCACGGACGCCGCGCTTCGCCCCGGGGTAGTCTGCCCAGCAGGGTCGAAGGGGAGTTGAGGCGCGTGACGACATCCATTGCCGCACAACGGTCACCGAGTCGAGCCCACCGGAAGCGTCCGTCCAATCACGCGTGCAAGCTGACGATGGCTGTGACCGGTCTGATCTTCGTTGCGTTCGCCTTCGTGCACATGATCGGCAACCTGAAGGTCTACCTCGGCGCCGAGTCGCTCGACCACTACGCGGTCTGGTTGCGCACGGTCGGCCAACCGTTGCTGCCGGTCGAGGGCGTGTTGTGGATCCTGCGCGTCGTCCTGCTCATCGCGCTGGTCGCACACATCGGATGCGCCGTGATCCTCTGGCGACGCGCACGGGTCGCCCGCGGGGCGCATCGAGCCCCGTTGCGGCGGCGCACCCTGCTGCCCAGCAGCATGCTGCTGACCGGCATTGCACTGCTGGCGTTCATTGTCTTCCACCTCCTCGACCTCACCACCGGCCAGGCGGGTCCGAGCAATTTCCGGGCCACCACCCACACCGAGGCCCATGCGTACGCCAACCTCATCGGCAGTTTTGAACGACCAGTCGCGGCGCTCGCCTATGTCATCGCCATGCTGGCTCTCGCCGCCCACGTCGCCCACGGGGTGTGGACCGCGGTGCAAGACCTCGGCGTGACCGGTCGGCGCAGCCGCGCGGTCGCCCAACTGACCGGACGCGCAATTGCCCTGGCGGTGCTGTTGGGCAATGCATCGATCCCGATTGCCGTGCAGATCGGGGCTTTGCGATGACCGACCTGAACGCGCTGCGCGCCCTCGGGGCTGATCTCGACCCTCACGTCCCGCCCGGTGACCCGGCCACCGCCTGGGAGCGGCGGATGCTGGAGTACCGGCTGGTCAGCCCGCTCAACCGGCGCACGTTCAAGGTCATCGTCGTCGGCACCGGACTGGCGGGCGCGGGTGCTGCCGCGGCGTTGGGCGAACTTGGGTACGACGTCGAAGCGTTCACCTTCCACGACGCACCCCGCCGGGCGCACAGCGTCGCCGCACAGGGCGGCATCAACGCAGCGCGCGGACGAAAGGTCGACGGCGACAGCGTCGACCGCTTCGTCAAGGACACCATCACCGGCGGCGACTTCCGCGGCCGTGAGGCCGACTGCTTCCGGCTCGGCATCGAATCGACGCGAGTCATCGACCACATGAATGCCATCGGTGCGCCGTTCGCCCGGGAGTACGGCGGCAGCCTCGCCACCCGCTCCTTCGGCGGGGTGCAGGTCTCGCGCACCTATTACACCCGTGGCCAGACCGGCCAATAGGTGCAGATCGCCGGCGCCCAGGCTCTGCTTCGGCAGGTGGCCGCCGGTTCGGTGCGGTTGCACACCCGGCACGAGATGCTCGATCTTGTCGTCGCCGACGGGCGAGCGCAGGGCATCGTCACCCGCAACCTCGTCTCCGGCGCGATCAGCGCCCACCCGGCGCACGCCGTCGTGCTGGCCACCGGCGGCTACGGCGGCGTGTATTACTACTCCACGCTCGCGGTGAACTCCAACGCCACGGCCACCTGGCGGGCGCATCGCGCGGGGGCGGTCTTCGCGTCCCCGTCCTTTGTGCAGTTCCATCCGACCGCGCTGCCGGTGAGCGCGCCGTGGCAGTCGAAGACGACCCTGATGAGTGAATCGCTGCGCAACGACGGACGCATCTGGGTGCCGGTCAGGCCCGGGGACGACCGGCGTCCGGGTGAGATCCCGGAGGACGAGCGCGACTACTACCTCGAGCGTCGGTACCCCGCGTACGGCAATCTCTCGCCCCGTGACATCTCCAGTCGTGCCGCCCGCGAGCGCATCGATGCCGGCCACGGTGTCGGCCCGTTGCGCAACTCGGTCTACCTCGACTTCCGCGATGCCATCGCCCGGCTCGGTCGCGAGACGATCGCCGAGCGCTACGGCAACCTCTTCGAGATGTATTCCGATGTCACCGGTGAAGACCCGTACGTCGAGCCGATGCGCATCGCGCCGGGCGCGCACTTCTCGATGGGCGGCCTGTGGTCCGACTTCGACCAGATGACGACGGTGCCCGGACTCTTCGTCGGCGGCGAGGCCGGAAGCGGCTACCACGGCGCGAACCGGTTGGGCGCCAACTCGTTGCTCTCGGCCTGCGTCGACGGCTGGTTCACGCTGCCCTACTCGGTGCCCAACTATCTGGCGCCCTTGCTGGGCAAGCCTCTCGCACAACCCGATTCGGACGCGATGGTCGACGCCGTACGACGTGTGCAACAACGCACCGACAAGCTGCTGGCCATCGGGGGCACGCGGCGTCCGGTCGATTTCCACCGCGCCCTCGGCGAGATCATGTACGCCGGTTGTGGAGTCACGCGAGACGCAGCCGGACTGACCACGGCCTTGGCGCAGGTGCAGGCGTTGCGCGAGGAGTTCTGGCGCGACCTACGGGTGACCGGCGACGGCACGCATCTGAACCAGGAACTGGAACGAGCCGGACGCGTCGCCGACTATCTCGAACTGGCCGAACTCATGTGCCTGGACGCCCTCGACCGCGACGAGTCATGCGGCGCGCACTTCCGCGCCGAGCACCAGACCGAGGGCGGTGAAGCATTGCGCGACGACGACCGGTGGCGCTCCACCAGCGGGTGGGCGCCCGGCGACGGCAAACCGGTGCGGCGGATCGAGCCGCTGGACTACGTGCGAGTGCCGCTGCGAGCGAGGGACTACCGATGAAGCTGAAGGTGTGGCGCCAGGCCGGCCCCGATGATGCGGGACGTTTCGAGACCCACGAGCTCGAGGGCGTCAGCCCGCAGATGTCGCTGCTCGAACTGCTGGACGTGCTCAACGACCAGATCGCCGCTGCGGGCGGCGAACCCATCGCTTTCGAGTCGGACTGCCGGGAGGGCATCTGCGGCGCCTGCGGGGTGACCGTCGACGGCATGCCGCACGGCCCCGTCCCCAACACTCCCTCGTGCCGCCAGCACCTGCGGGCTTTCGGTGAGGTCAGTGCGCTGACGATCGAGCCGCTGCGATCGGCTGCCTTCCCGGTCGTGCGTGATCTGGTGGTCGATCGCTCCGCGCTGGACGAACTGGTCGAAGCAGGCGGTTTCGTCTCGCTCATGGCGGGCACCGCCCCTGATGCCGACGCGCTCCCCGTCACTCACGAAGCGGCGGAGGAGGCACTCGACTTCGCCGCCTGTATCGGCTGCGGCGCGTGTGTCGCGGCCTGCCCCAACGGCGCGGCCCATCTCTACGCCGGAGCCAAGCTGGCGCACCTGGCGTTGCTGCCGCAACCAGCCCTGGAACGTGGACGCCGGGCGGTGGAGATGACCAATGCCCTCGACGAGCAGTTCGGACCCTGCTCCACCTACGGCGAATGCGCTCAGATCTGCCCGGCCGGGATTCCGCTCACCACGATCGCCGTGGTTTCCAGAGAACGCGCCCGTGCCAAACGACGCAAGCGGGACGACTGAACTTCGCGCTATCCGCGCAGCACTAAATCACCGGGCATCCGAGCCTGAACTGGGTGTCGCTCGGGTTTGCGTGGGAGCAGCAGCACCCGATGATCGGGTGGGCCCACCAGCCCACCTTCAAGCGACGTCTGGCGAAGTTGGCTGAATCGCGCGACGTGACGGTCGACGGCCGCTCCTACACCTTCGTCCGCGCAGGGGAAGGCGACTTCCGCATCGTCAAGATCGATCTGCAGGGACGTTTCGAATACCTCGACTATGTCGACGGCGATGCCTTCCTGAGCACTTTCCGGTACGGCCACCGCCCGTGGATCACGGTGACCGGCCGGGCCCCGCGGCATGAAGCGGTCGAGGTGCTCGCCAGCTGATCCACCGGCATTGTTCGTCGCCCGGGCTGAGGAAAATCACCAGTCGAGCAGGTGCATCCCGTTGTGCCACAGCACCTTCCGCATCCACTCATCGCCCAACCCGAGCCGCGCCAACGCCTCGATCTGATGCGCGTACGCGTACGGAATGTTCGGGAAGTCGCTGCCCAGCACCACTTTGTCGACGAGTGCGCCGAGCCGATCGACGTAACCCGGCGGCATCGGTGCGATGCGCTCGGTGAAGTCGGTCGCGACCATCGTGGTGTCGAGATGCACCCGCTCGTACTGCTGCGCAAGATCTGCGAAGGCGTCGTACTCCGGCATGCCCAGGTGCGCGATCACCAACGGCAGACGCGGGTGACGCTCGAGCAGCCGTCGCACCGGCTCCGGACCAGTGAACTCCCCGGCCAGCGGCCCTGATCCGGCATGGATGACCACCGGGGTGCCGGCCTGGTCGATCAGCCGCCAGGCTGCTTCCAGCAGCGGGTCTTCGGGAGTGAACCCTCCCACCGACACGTGCACCTTCCAGATACGGGCACCGGCGTCCAGCGCGTGCTCGACGTAGTCGGCAACGCCGGGCTCGGGGTAGAAGGTGGCGCTGTGCACCGCTCCGGCGACCCGGGCCGCGAACTGCGCGTTCCATTCGTTCAGCCACTTCGCCATGCCAGCTTTGTGCGCGTAGTTGAGGCTGACGATCCGCTGGACACCGAGCGCGCGCAACCGTTCGATGCGGTCGGCCTCGGGCAGCCGGTAGGTGATCGGCCAGGTCAGGCCGTAGTTGGTGTCGGCGTGGTCGAAGTAGTTCCACACCTTGTTCAGGACGGCATCCGGCATGAAGTGCACGTGGACGTCCGCCAGCCCCGGAATGCCCAACCGGCTCAGGTAGGCGGGCACCTCGTCGTCGGTGCGCGGCGCAGTGATCATGAGTCCATCCTGCCGCGAAGTGTTCGCGGGCTCCGGCGGCCAGAGCGCTCGTCCGGCGAAGAAGCGCGTACAAAGAAGCGGCGCCCACGACCTGAAGTCGTGGGCGCCGTTTCGCGTAGCGACGAAGCTGCGATCAATCAGTGCATCAAGATCGGCGCAGCGCCGTCGGTGCTGGCGTCGTCCGCGAAGTTCGACTCCTCGTGCTTGCGCGGCATCATCAGTGCCGGGATCAGCGTGAGCGAGACCAGGATCGCGGCCACCCAGAAGGTGTTGCCGAAGACGGTGCCCATCGCCTGGCTGACGGCGTCCATCAGCGTCTGCTGCGCGGTCGCCGGGTCCTTGGCGGTGGCCAGGACGTTTGCAACCTCGGGGAACTTCGGCAGCACCGCCTGGATCTGGGCGGGGTCGTTCATGCCCTTGGTGGCCTCCCCGAACGCACCGGCCTGCGAGATCAGCTTGTCGTTCTTCATGCCGTTGGTGAGCACCACCGACATGATCGCGACACCGATCGAGGACGCGATCTGCTGGGTGATGTTGAGCAGCGTCGAGCCGCGGGCCACCTGGTGGGCGGTGAGCGTCTTGATGGCCGAGGTCATGATCGGCATCATCGTGGCGCCCATGCCAAGGCCCATGATGAACAGCACCGGAATGATGTAGCCCCAGTACGAGGTGGAGCCGTCGACCTGGGTCATGGCGAACATGCCGCCGATGATGGCCAGCAGACCGAAGGGGACGATGCGTCCGACCGGGATCTTGTCGGCCAGTGCGCCGGCGATCGGCATGGTCAGCATGGCGCCGACGCCCTGCGGAGCAACGAGCAGACCAGCGCTGAACGGCGACTCACCACGCACCTGCTGGAAGTAGGTTGGCACCAGCAGCAGACCGCCGAAGAAGGCTGCCGCGAAGATGAACATCGTGATCGTCGCGACCGTCAACTGACGGTTGGAGAACAACCGCAGGTCGAGCAGGGGGTGCTCCGGCTTGAAGCTGTAGAGCACGAAGGCGACCAGCAGCAGCAGGCCGACCGTGCCGAAGCCGATCACCTTGGCCGAGAAGAAAGTGCCTTCCTCCGGGATGGAGGAGATGCCGTACAGGAACAGCGCGAGGCCCGGGCTCATCATGAGCATGCCGATCATGTCGAACGACTCGGTGGGCTCCGGCTTGTCGGACGGAAGGGCCCACGCGGCGTATGCCAGCGCAGCGATACCCAGCGGCAGGTTGATCAGGAAGATCCAGTGCCAGCTGTAGTGGTCGATCAGCCAACCACCCAGGATCGGGCCCAGGATGGGGCCGAGGAGCATCGGCACACCGAGGATCGCCATGAGGCGACCCATGCGCTTCGGGCCAGCAGCCCGGGTCATGATCGTCATGCCCAGCGGCATCAACAGACCGCCACCCAGGCCCTGCAACACGCGGAAGAGGATGAGCATGTTGATGCTGTTCGCCAACGCACACAGCACGGAGCCGATGGTGAAGAGCGCGATCGCCAACATGTAGAGGCGCTTGGTGCCGAACCGGTCGGCAGCCCAACCGGTCAGCGGGATCACCGTCGCCAGCGCAAGCGTGTACGCCGTGACGGTCCACGCGACGGTGGAGTAGGCCAGCGGGTTGTCAGCACCGGTGAAGGTGGTCTGCAGATCGGGCAGCGCGACGTTCACGACGGTGATGTCGAGGATCGACATGATGGCGCCGAGGACGACGACACCTGCGATCTTCAGAACGGTGCCGTCGATCTCGTCGGGGTACTCCGGTGCAGCAGGAGCAGCAGAAGACATTGAGATCCTCGCGTGAATGAATGAGGGATGGCGCTGCATGTGTGCAGAGCGTCGACCAGAGTAGCCCCGAAAACACCGATTGGCGATTCGTTATCTCCGGCAATCACCTATTCCGAATGCGGATGTGGTAATAGTCACGCGTCCGACTCGCTCAAGGCCCTGCTCACCGGGAGCGCCGGGCGCGCTCCACGTCGCCGGACGTGCGACGGTCGCAGTCAACGACACATACATGATCCACACTGGGAGCACCGAACAAAGGACGATCCGTGACGCAGCAGCAAGGCACTCTCTATTGGCGACCCGGCTGCGGTTTCTGCGCGCGTCTGCGTCAGGGTCTGCGTGAGGCCGACATCCACTTGCGCGAAGTGAACATCTGGGAAGACCTGGACGCTGCCGAAATCGTGCGCGGCTTCGCGAACGGCAACGAGACCGTGCCGACCGTCGTGATCGGTGACCGCGGGCTGGTAAACCCGTCGGTCAAGGCGGTTCGCAAGGCGTTGGACCAGGCGGATGAGCGCTCCGACCGGTGACCTGAGCGTGCCGCCGGGCCCGGGCATACCGAAAGGCCTGGTGATCGCCGCCGGTGAGTTGCACGAGCAGTTCAGTCGCTCGTCCGGGCCCGGCGGTCAGGGCGTGAACACTGCCGACAGCCGGGTGGAGCTTCGCTTCGCGCCGGACGACAGTAGTTCACTCACCGACGCGCAGCGGGCGCGGGTGCTCGCTGCGCTCGCGGAGCGATTGGTGGACGGTCGGTTGGTCGTGACCGCCTCTGAGCACCGATCGCAATTGCGCAACCGTTCCGCGGCGAGGGATCGCCTCGCTGCCATGTTGCGCGAGGCCTTGGCACCCGACCCGCCCACGCGTCGGCCGACAAAGCGCACCCGTGGCTCGCAGCAGCGCCGGTTGGACGCCAAGAAGCGACGGTCTGCGCTGAAGGTTCATCGCGGACGTCCGAGCGCGGATTGAGCGTCAGCTCAACGCGGGAGTCTCGAGCTGACACTTACCCAAGCCGACGACGTCTCGGCGGCTGGTTCGCACGGTCCGAGCAGTTCGTTCGGCTAACTGCCGAACTCCTGGAGCGCCGCGCGATAGCCCTGGCGGTAATCGGGATAGCTGAACTCGAACCCGGTCTCGCGCAGCAGGCGGTTGCGCAGACGCTTTCCGTGGCGCTCCGGTCCGGTCGGCGGCCAGGGCAGGCCGATTTCGCCAGCGACGAAAGATCTCAATTCACCTGCGGCACAGGGCTCGTCGTCGCTCACAACGTACAACGGCGCGGGATGTTCAGGCTGGGTGAGCAGGTGGACGACGGCACGGGCGGCGTCCGTGCGGTGCACCCGATTGGTCCATGCCTGCGGGTTGGGGTTGTCGCCGTCGCGCACCTGCTGCGCCGCTCGCGGCAGGCGGTTGCCGTAGAGCCCGCTCAGGCGGGCGATGGTGCCGTGCGGCAGGGCGGCGTGAAATGCGTGCTCGGCCTCGAGCAGCACCTCTGCGGTCGGTCGGGTCGGTTTGGGCTCGGTGGATTCGTCCACCCAGCCTTCTTGGTCGCCGAAGACCGCAGTCGACGACACCAGCACGGCCCGCTGCGGCGGACGACGCAAAGTGTCGAGCGCGCGTTGCATGCCCTCCAGGTAGGTGCGCCGGTAGCCGTCCGCGTCGCGCCCGGCGGCGGTGAGGCTGATGACCAGCAGGTCGGCGTCCAGGGGTGGAAGGTCACACGAGGTATCGGTGAGATCGGCGCTGATGCCGGTGATGGGCGCGGGCACCAACGAGGCGTTGCGGCGCACCGCGCTCACCGTGGCCCCGCGCGCCGCAAGGTCGAGCCCGATGCGTGCGCCGAGGTCGCCGCAACCGATGAGGAGTGCGCTGGACTGCATGGGCTCCAGCATGACGCCGTTACCGGCTGCGCCGGGTTTCGGGGCACCACGCTCGTTCCTCGCGTGGACTCAACCATCCGAATTTTCGTTCGTTGAGCCCGGCTCCTGAGGTACGAAGGAGCCGGTGTCGAAACCCGACAGGGCTCAGGTGATCGGTGCTCCGCCGCGGCTCTTAAGCATGGAGTTCATCAGGTTGATCTCCGACTGCTGACCCTTGACCATCGTGCCGGCGAGCCGCACCACGAGCGGGTCGGAGGCGTAGGTCTGGGCGACCTGGGCCATCTCGATGCCCGACTTGTGGTGGACGATCATCAGCCGCAGGAAGAGCACTTCAGCGGGTTTGCCTGTGGCTGAAGACAACTGCCGCAGTTCGGCCGGGGAGGCCATGCCCGGCATGCGGCCGTCCGGCAGCAGCATCTCGCCCTTGGGCAGGCCCGCGTGCTGGTGTCCGGTCTTCTTCATCCAATCCATCGGCTGACCGTGCAGCGCCTGCGGCAGGCCCCAGGTCTGTAGCCAGGCCATCATCTGGCCGCGCTGGTTCTCCTGGGTGGTGGCAATGTCGTAGGCGAGGGTGCGGATGTCGGTGGCACTCGATCTGGTGCGGATCGTCATCGACATCGAGACGGCCTGCGCGTGATGGGCCGACATGTCGCGGGCGAATCCGGCGTCCACACTGCCGTCGCCCGGATGGCGAGGCGAGCCCAGCCACGCGCCGCCGAGCACTGCGAGCACGAGCGCCACAGCCGCCGCCACGGAGACCAGGAAGGGCTTCTTGGCCTCGTTCCAGCTGAGCGGCTGCTGTGGGGCGGTGTCGGGATCGGTCACGGCCATCGGATCTACGGACGACTCACTGACGGATCAGTGCGTTCCACCGATGGCGCCGGTGTTGGGGTCATAGGCGCCGGTGCAGGCAGCGCCGGGCTCTGGAGTCTGCGGGCCCTGCTTGTAGGCCTTGATGAACTGGGCCACCCGAGGGTCGGAGGCCTTGTCGACGCGGAGTTGGTGTCCCCAGGCGGTCAGCGTGATCGGGGACGCTTGTCTCTTGTACTTGGACATCAGGATGAAGTCCTGGTTGGCCAACTTCTTCAGCGCGGTGACGTCACCGGCACTGGCCTTGTCATTGGTGGTGATCCACACCGCGCCGTGCTCGAGGGAGTGCACGGCGTACTTGTTCGGCAGCTCCTTGTCGTAGATGCCGCAGTTGGCCCAGGCAGCGTTGTGGTCGCCGCCGGCCGGTGGGGTCATCGCGAACTTCGGATCACCAGCGACATGCTCGCGCCCGAGGTTCTTCCAGGTGTAGACACCCTTGACCGGCGAGTTGATCACCTTCGCGCCATCGGCTCCTGCGGCGTTCACCGGTTCGTCCTGCCCTGAGGTGGCCAGCCAGGCCACACCTCCTCCGACGGCGGCGACCGCGACGGCGATGGCGGCGATGAGGCCCACCTTCTTGTTGCGCGCGGCGCGTGCCTCGGCGGCCCGGGCTTCCGCGAGGCGCTCGCGTCCGGTGCGATTGTCAGTGCTCTTGGTCATGGCGTCCTTTCGGGGTCTCGGTCGGTGGAACGTTCAACCAACCGAGTTCTCTCCCGGGCGGGTGATCAGGGGCGGTCGTCGACGGATGCGGTGAGCGCGGCGGTCACGTGGCGCAGCATCCGCAACAGGTTGTCGTGCGAGGTGGTCGTCACCTCCCACACGGCGGTTCAGACGTGTCCGCTGAGCTGGGCCAGGCGGGTCTCCAAGGCAGCGATCAGCTTCTTGTCACCCTCGGCCGTCACGGGCAGGACGTCGATCGACAGTCGGGCGCCTCCGGCCAGCGAGCGCAGTTCGTCCAGCTTCGCGGCGAAGGGTGAACCGCTGCCGGGGGAGTAGTACTCGACGGCGTCGGCGATCTGATCAGCGAAGAGATCGGTCTTGGTCACCGCGATGACCAGCCAGACCGGCTTGCCGCGGCGCACGGCCATGGCGGCGATGCGGTGGGCGGTGATCGACCAGTCCTCGAGTTCGGCAGCGAGCTGCTCCTCGCGGGTGGCGGACGCCGTGCCCGAGGTGCCGGCCGTGCGGCGCGGGGTGGCGTGCCCGAAGGCGACGACGTGGATCACGCCGTCGACCGGCTCGTCGTGGAACACCTGGTCGAGCGCGCCGAGGCGGGTGGCGGCGTTGTCGCCGGGAACGACGCGGAACCGGAAGCCACGCCCCTTGGCCGAGCGCCGCGTGCGGTTCTCCATCACAGCCGAACCGACGTCCGCACTCCCCTCGGGAGTGGTGCGCCGAGCGAGCCGGTCGGCGAGGCGGGTCTTGCCCACGCCCGTCATTCCGGTGACCGCCACCGTCGGGAAGCGTCCGCGGAAGAGGTGGCCCAGGTGGTGCGGGGCGCCCGAGAGCGCGGACAGCGCGCCGCCGGCGATGCTCGTGCCGAGTGCGGCGCGGCCGGGCGTTGCCATGCCCGCGCGCAGGATGCGGGTGGCGGGTCGGTTCATGTCACTTACCTCTGGTGGATGGTTACTGCAGAGTCAAACCTCATCACATCGCGAGGTGTTCCCGGGCGCAGCGTCCGATCGAACGTGTCGATCACGCGCTGCGTTTGCGTGGCGCCGACCCGGCCTGTCCTGCACAAACCGGACGCAAAACACACGCTTTCGGGCTGAAAACGTGTGTTTTGCGTCCGGTTTGTGCGTGGGAAGGAACGACGGGTGTTCCGCGGGCAGTCGTCAGGAGACGACGTCCTTGCTGCCGAACCGGCGGATCGCCCACGCGAAAAGGAGCAACCCGAAGGAGAACGACACCGCGGCGCCCTTGGCCATGCCGGTCCAGTTGATGGTGGGCTGCAGCAGGTCGTACCACGCGTAGTCCCAGTGGGCCGGGAGCAGTTCGCGCAGGCCGCCGAGGGCGGTCACCTGGTCGAGGATGCTGCCGATGATCTGCAGACCCATCGCCCCGCCGACGGCACCCAGCGGCGCGTCGGTGCGGGTTGATAGCCACAGCGCCAGACCTGCGGTGGTCAGCTGCGAAATGAGGATGAACACCGTCACCATCGCAAACCGGCCGGTGGCAGCCTCGAACGACAGTGGGGCGCTGGTGGGCAGGCTGAGCGGACCGGTGCCGTAGGCGAGTGTGCCGATCAACAGGCTGACGCTCGCGAGCAGCACGATCGCGAAGAATGAGAACAAAAAGGCCACCGCGATCTTCACCAACAGCAGCCGGGTGCGCGGCACCGGCGCGGCCAGCAGGTAGCGCAGCGTCGACCAACTGGCCTCACTGGCGATGCTGTCGCCGAAGAAGAGCGCGATCGGGATCACCAGGAAGAAACCCGCCGACAGGAAGAGCATCGCGGCGGTGAAGTTGGCGCCCGACTCCTTGGCGACGTCGAGCGGCGACATGTATCCGCCCTGCTCGCTACCGGCGCCACCGCTGCTCGGGTCGCCGATCTGCAGGGCGATGAGCACGACGACCGGCAGCGCGACCAGGAGGCCGAAGATGACCATCGTCCGGCGCCGCTTGAGCTGGCGCACGATCTCGACCCGCACCGGAAACTTCGCCGCCCCCGAATCGCTTTGCGGCACTTCGGAATTCGTCACAGGCTGGTGGACGCTCATTCTGCTGCTCCTTCGGCGACCATGCGCAGGAAGATCTCTTCCAGGCGTCCGTCGCCCACGAGTTCTTCGACGCTTCCGGCGCGGACGAGCCGGCCCTTGTTCATGACGACCAGGTGGGTGCAGAACAGCTGCACCTCGCCCAACAGGTGGCTCGAGACAATCACGGTGCGACCGCCGGCGGCATAGGCCGACATGACCTGGCGCATCTCGCGGATCTGGCCCGGGTCGAGGCCGTTGGTCGGCTCGTCAAGCACGAGGATGTCGGGCAGCCCGAGCATCGCCTGCGCGATTGCCAACCGTTGCCGCATGCCCTGGGAGTAGGTGCGGGTCGGACGGTCGAGCGCCTCGTCGGTGAGCGCCGCGATCTCCAGCGCCTCCTCCACGTGCGAATCGGACGCCGGACGTCCGGTCGCGCGCCAGTAGAGGTCTAGGTTCTGGCGTCCTGACAGGTGCGGTAGCAGTCCCGGGCCTTCGACGAACGAACCGATCCGACCGAGCACCTCGGCGCCGGGCTCGATGTGGTGACCGAACACGCGGATGACACCGGCGTCGGGCAGCGTCAGGCCCATCAACATGCGCAGCGACGAGGTCTTGCCAGCGCCGTTCGGGCCGAGCAGACCCAGCACCTGTCCGCGCTCGACGGTGAAGCTGAGGTCGTCGACACTGCGACGGTCGGTGCCCTCGTAGGCCTTGGTCAGGCCGGAGATCTGCAGCGGGACGTCGGCCAGATCCGCATCGAACTCGCGGGTCACCCGGCGCGGGCGGGTCAGCAGCAGCGCGGCGGCGCCGATCACGGCGAGCAGCGGCAGCAACCACACCCAGGTGGGCAGCGGATCGGGCTTGGTCTTCAGGCCGGAGACCTGCGGAATCGTGAGCTGACCGGCGACGGCGACGCGGTAGTTCGTCGCCTTGGCCGGCGTCGCGTAACCCATGTCGGTCGATGACACCACCAGGCGCATCCGATTGCCGCGGGCGAAATTGTGGTCGACCGCAGGCAAGGTGACGTCGACCTCGGTCTCCTTCCCGCCGGGAGTCGCCACCCGGATCGGGGTGGTCAGACGCGAGGGCAGCACAGGCTGCGAGCGTCCGGTGCCGACGTCGTACAACTTGGCGAAGAGCACCGCTTCACCGGTGGGTGAGGCCACCTTCAGGCGCACCTTGGGAGTTCCGGTGAGGCGCACCGCTTCGGTGAGGGGCGCGGTCTGGAACCACGCCGACTGACCAGGAAAGTTCAGCGACAGGTCGAACCCGAAACTCGACGCGTTCGAGAGGGCGCCGGTGCCGGGGATCGCGGTCACGTCAGCGGGCTGGCCACCGGGCGGGTTGGTGAACGACTGCGCCGGGCCGTTCAACGTGAATTTCTGCGATGAGTTGCCGAGCAGCCCCGGGTAGCTCTTGCCGTCGGCGCCGACCAGCAGCGCGCTGCCGTCCTCGGTGTTGACGCCCGCGGTGCGGGTGACTCGGAAAGCGGTGCCGGTGGCGATGCCCGTCTCGCGCTTGAGGTAACGGTCGAACCACGCCGTGGTGCGCTTGCTGATGCGCTCGGCCTCGGGGTTGCCGCCGTCGTGACCGCCGGCGATCCAGTCGAGATCGACCGGCGCACCGTTGGCCTTGATCTGCTTCACCGCGGCGTCTGCCTGCCCGAGCGGGAAGAGCGAGTCGCTCTGCCCCTGGAAGAAGAGTGTTGGCACTTTGATGCGGTCGCCGACGGTCGAGGGGCTACGCGCGGTGAGCACCGCCAGGTCTTGTGCGCTCGCCTTCCCCGACTCGGCGATGCGCGTGTAGGCCGCGCACAGGTCGGGCTCGAACTTCGCGCAGCCGCCGCCGGAGCTGAAGAAGACCCCGGTCCACAACTTCTTGTAGACGCCATTCGGCACGAGCGCCTCGGCGAGGTTCCAGTAGGTGATCTGCGGCGCGATCGCGTCCACCCGCTTGTCATTGGCGGCCGCGAGCAACGCGATGGCCCCGCCGTACGACGCCCCGGCCATGCCGACGCGTGGGTCACCTGCCGAATCCAGTTGCACCCCAGGCTGTTTGGCTACCCAGTCGATCAACTTCGAAACATCGGCGACCTCAGACGTGGGGCTGTTCAGCCCGATCTTCCCGGTGGAGCGACCGAAGCCGCGGGCCGACCACGTGAGCACGTCGTACCCAGCAGCGACGAGGGTGTGCGCCTCGCTGGTCATGTCATGCTTCGACCCGCCGAAGCCGTGACCCAGCAGCACCACCGGACGCTTGGCCGAGGCCGACCCGTCGGTGAACCACGAGGTGTCGATGCGCGCGCCGGACGTGGGCAGCACCTGGTCGGTGCGCTTGACGTCGGTGGAATCACCCCGGGTGAGGAAGAACGTCCCGACGCCGAGCAGCAGGACGAGCGCGATCAGAGCGGCGATGAGGCCGCGACCGGGACGACGAAGACGAGCGCGCGCTGTCAGGAGGGGACGGCGCAGCTGAAGGCGGGTGTTGATGAGCAGCTCCTGCGGGTTGATACCTGCAAAGGATCATGCCTCATCCGTCGTATTGCGCCGTATTCCTTCGACGAGACGCGGCGTTACTTTTCAGTCGCGGGACGGCCGGCTCGGTTCGGCCGAGAAGCCATGGCGTAGAGCCCATGCCACGGCCTGCGCGCGGGTGCTCACGCCGGCCTTGCGGTAGGCGGCGCGGATGTAGCTCTTGACGGTGTTGATGGAGATGTAGCAGAGCCGAGCGATCTCTTCGTTCGACAGCCCCTGCGCTATGAGCCCGACGATCTCGGCCTCGCGTGCGGTCAGGCCCTCGCGCTGGCCGGGCCAGGCCGACATGGTGGGCTCGCTGGGGGCAGCGAGTTCGACCACCCATTCGCCGCCGGCGATCCGCTCGAGTGCGTCGACCAGCCGTTCGGTGGGCACCGCCTTGGAGATGTAGCCGTGCACGCCGGCGGCCATGGTGTCGCGCACAGCCGACTCGTCCTCGTTGAACGAATAGGCCACGACCTTGCCGATACGGGGATTGGCCAACAGGGTGGCGAACTCGACGGTGGGGTCGAGCGGCGAGGCGAAGGTGTCGAAGACCGCAATGTCGACGGGGTCGCCGTTCTCATCGGCACCGCCGTCGACGTCTAGTTCGACCACCTCCACGCGGTCCGAATAGGGACGCAGGACGCCAGCGAATCCGGCGACGACGATTTCGTAGTCGTTCACCAGCGCCAGTCGGATGGGACGGCCGGTCATTGAAAGTGCTTCCGTTGGATCTGGATGGAGCTTTTGGGCAGGGGTCGACCTCGTGGGCCTGGCCCGCCTACAACGGAGCGAACATAGACGATTTGTACCCGGGCCTGACCCATGAAACGCCTACTTGACGATCAAACCACCCTTCCGGGTGCCATGTGCCGGATCAGCGCTTCGTATCCCGCACAACCGGTGCGCCACAGACGCTGCCCCTTTGATGCACAACAAAATTCGCGACCTATGTCGGGTCGCGTGGCGGTGTCGGCGCAGAGGGTCAGCGACGCTCGCGGAAGGGCGGAAGTGCACCGTCGCGATCGATGACCGCTTGCACCTCGGCCGGCACGTCGGTGCCGCGCTTCTCGTGGGCATCGCGCACCTTGCGTGCGCGCTCCAGACGAAGGCGACTCTTCGGATCGGAGCGGCCGGTCATCTGCGCCGGACCCCAGATTGTCAGTCCGGCGTACTCCAAGCGCCATAGCAGTCGGTAGCCGATGCCGAGACCAGTGGTGTCCTTCACGAATGCTCCTTGTTGCGGGCCGGATTCCCGCCCAAATCGTACGCCGGTGACCTTGCCCTGACGCCGCCGGACTCACAGCCTTGCGGCTTGCTACGCCAGGACGCTCAAGGACGCAGCCGAAGCGGGTGGTAGGCATTTGTTGGTCGGGCGGTCTAATGGAGGTCGACCCTTCGCCCGCATAGGAGCGTGCCCATGAGCACTTCGTTCGCGTATGACGCCGTCCGCACGCCGTTCGGCCGCTACGGGGGTGCGCTCAGCGGCACTCGTCCAGATGATTTGGCCGCGCTCGTCGTCGGTGAACAAACCCGCCGGGCAATGGATCTCGATCCGTCGCGGATCGACGAGGTGATCCTGGGCAATGCCAACGGCGCCGGCGAGGACAACCGCAATGTCGCGCGCATGGCGGTGCTGCTCGCCGATCTCCCTGTGGGCGTTCCGGCATCCACCGTGAATCGGCTCTGCGGATCGAGTCTGGACGCCGTGTTGCTCGCTTCCCGGGCCGTCGAGGTGGGCGATGCCGACGTCGTGATCGCCGGGGGCGTGGAATCGATGAGCCGCGCGCCACTTGTGATGGCCAAGCCGGAGAAGCCCTTCCAGGTCGGCAACATGGAACTCGTCTCCACCACCTTGGGCTGGCGGCTGGGCAACAACAAGATGCGTCCGGAGTGGACCGTCTCCCTCGGTGAGGCCACCGAGCAATTACGTGAGAAGTACGGCGTGACGCGCGAGCGGCAGGACGAATTTGCCGCCCGCTCCCACCAACTCGCGGCGAAGGCATGGGACGACGGCTTCTACGACGACCAGATCGTCGGGGTGCCGGGCGTCGGCCTGTCGCGTGACGAGTCGATCCGGGCCGACAGCACCGCGGAGAAGCTGGCCGGGTTGAAGACGGTCTTCCGCCAGGAGGGCGGCACGGTCACCGCGGGCAACGCCTCGCCGCTGAACGACGGTGCGAGCGCGGTGCTCGTCGGGTCGGAGCGAGCGGCCGAGCTGACCGGGCTGCAGCCGCTGGCCCGGATTGCCGGACGCGGGGCTGCAGCCAACGAGCCACAGTTCTTCGGGTTCGCTCCTGTCGAAGCGGCGAACCGTGCGCTCGCCAAGGCTGGGATCAGCTGGTCGGACGTCGGTCTGGTCGAACTCAACGAGGCCTTCGCCGCCCAGTCGCTGGCCTGTGTGGACGCCTGGGACATCGACCCGCAGATCGTCAACACCCGCGGCGGCGCCATCGCCATCGGTCACCCGCTGGGCGCTTCCGGCGCACGCATCGTCGGCACCCTCGCCCGTGCACTGCGAGCCGATGGCAAGCGCTGGGGAGTGGCGGCCATCTGTATCGGCGTCGGTCAGGGCCTCGCTGTCGTGCTGGAAAACACCGCCGCGGACGCGCGCTGACACCTGCCGCGCGTCGCCTGAACACCCACAAACCGGACGCATATCGCACGTTTTCCGCGTCGAGAACGTGCGATATGCGTCCGGTTTGTGCGGGCCCGGGCCCCACGACGAGCAGGCGCGTATGCGCGTCGGGCTTCTCGGTTGGTAGCGTTTCGCGGTCACCAACGGGCCGCAATCGGGGGAGAACGAGATGGCCAACACCAGCAGCGCGCTGAAGGAATACACGGTCGAGCAGGAGTTCACGCTCGACGACGACGGCATCCTGGCGCGCCTTCCATGGCGGCGCGCGGCTGAGCGTCCGCAGCACATCAGCTTCGAGCGTTTCGAGCACGGCCAGTGGCTGCCGATCACTGCCGAGCGTTTCCTGGCCGAGGTGAAAGCTGTCGCCAAGGGCTTCATCGCCTCCGGTGTCGAGTTGGGCGATCGGGTCGCGCTCATGGCCAACACCCGGTACGAGTGGATCCTGCTGGACGCCGCCATCTGGGCCGCCGGTGGCGCCACCGTGCCGATCTACCCGTCGTCCGCCCCCGCCCAGGTGGAATGGATCGTCCAGAACTCCGCTGCGCGAATTCTCCTGGTGGAGAACGAGATCGCCGCCGACGCACTGGTGGCCGCCGACCTGCACGATGCCGAGCTGATGATGATCGACGAGGGTGCCGTGGGCATCCTGCGCCGCCGCGGCGTCGACCTCGGTGACGAAGTGGTCGACGAACGCCTCGCCGCGCTCACCATCGACTCACCGGCGTCCTTGATCTACACCTCCGGCACCACGGGACGCCCGAAGGGCTGCGTCATCACGCACGGCAACTTGCTTGCCGAGGCCCGCGGTGTGCTCGTGCACCCGGTGGGTGTGTCGGTGGCCAAGGTCGGCCGCCGCACCCTGATGTTCCTGCCGCTGGCGCACGTCCTGGCCCGGGCCGTCACCTACGCCGCCTACGAAGGCGGCGCCACGGTCGGATTCTGGGGCGACTTCAAGACGATCATCGACAAGTTCGAGTCGTTCAAGCCCGACATGATCCTGTGCGTGCCGCGGGTGTTGGAGAAGGTGCACGGCGGGGTGCGTGCGAAGGCGATCGCCGGAGGTCCGGTCAAGGCCGAGATCTTCCGCCGGGCTGAGCGTGTGGCCATCGAGTGGAGCAAGGCGCAGGGCAACGACGGGCTGGACGACGCGGTCAAGCCGAGCCTGCGCTTGCGCGCCGAGCACAAGCTTTTCGACAAGCTGGTCTTCAGCAAGGTGCGCGCCGCGATGGGCGGTCGCTGCGGTACGGCGATCACCGGTGGTGGTGCTCTCGGCGAGACCCTCAGCCACTTCTTCCGCGGGATCGGCGTTCCGGCCTACGAGGGGTACGGCCTCACCGAAACCTGCGCCGCGATCACCGTCAACGGCCCGGGCTGCCAGCGCATCGGCACCGTCGGCCGTCCGGTCTCGGGCAACGGGGTTCGCATCGCCGACAACGGTGAGATCGAACTCAAGGGTCCGGTCGTCTTCACCCGCTACTGGGACAACGAACAGGCCACGCAGGACGCCTTCGACGACGGCTGGTTCAAGACCGGCGACCTCGGTGCGCTGGACGCCGACGGCTACCTGCGCATCACCGGCCGCGCCAAGGAAATCCTGGTGACTGCCGGCGGCAAGAACATCGTGCCCGGCCCCATGGAGGAGCAACTGCGCTCGCACGAGGTGATCGGTCACGCGATGCTCGTCGGCGAGGGCCGGCCCTTCGTAGCTGCACTGGTCACCCTCGACGAAGAGGGCGTGGCGAATTGGGCCAAGGCCAATGACAAGTCGACCGACAACCTCATCGACGATCCGCAGTTGCTCGCCGAGATCCAGGTGGCGGTGGACGAGGCGAGCGCGATGGTGTCCAAGGCCGAAGGCATCCGGAAGTTCGTTGTCCTGCCGCACGACTTCACCGAGGAGACCGGCGAACTCACCGCCACGATGAAGATCAAGCGTCACGTGGTCGAGGAGAAGTACGCCGACCAGATCGCCGCCCTCTACGGCAAGTAGATCTGCTGGCGCGGACGTTTGCCCACACTTGATGTCAGACAGTGAGGAGCGTCAGTGATGTCGAAGCCGGAACCGAAGGTCTCAGCAGCCCGCAACGGAGCTTCAGGTCGTCGCACGGTCTCCCGGGCTAACCAGATCGCTGCCGCCAAGGTTTTCGTCACCGCGAGTAAGGCCACCGGTGATCCCGTGCCCGAGCGGATCAAAGCCCTCGCCGACTCCGCGACGAAGCGCTCGGCATAGCCGAGAACACCGGCGAACCCTTCTCGTCATCGAGGGCGTTCAGGCGCGCGGGCCACCCCGAGCCTCAGTCATGCGACTCCACGCCGCGCGGCAGCAGGCTCGGCACAATGTCGGTAAGCGTGACGACACCCAGCAGCTTCTCGCCGTTGCGCACGGTGGCCAGCTGAGTGCTGGTCTCCTGCATCCGAGCGATCGCCTCGTGCAACGGGGTGCTGCGGGGCAGTTCGACCACAGGCCGCGCCAGATGTCCGGCGAAATCGTCGAGGTCGAAGCCGGCGAGGGTGTCGCGCACGTGCACATATCCGCGCACCGCCTCCCCGTCGCGCAGCACCACACGGAGGTGACCGCTGCGGCGGGTGGCTTCCTGCACGTCCCGCACCGTGGCCGAGCCAGCGACGGCGGTGATCTGGTCGCCCTTCTTCAGCAGGTCGCCGACGGTGAGCTCTTCCAGCACGAGAGCCCGGGTGATGGACGCGTGGTAACCGAGTTCGAGTGCGCCCACATTCGCCGAGTGTTCGACCAGCGCACGTAGAGCTTGCGGATCGCCGGCGATGGTGAGTTCGTCGACCGGCTCCACCCCGAATTTGCGCACGAGCCGGTTCGCGGCTTCGTTGAGCACGCGCAGCACGGGCCGGGTGAGCCACATGAAGCCGCGCATCAGGATGGCGAGCACCGTTGCCGAGAGTTCCGGGTGAGCGATGGCCCATGACTTCGGTGCCATTTCACCGATCACCAGGTGCAGGAAGGTGACGATGATCAGCGCAAGGATGAACGATGCGACGTCGGCGACGGTGCGTGGCGCACCCGTCGATTCCAGCACCGGCATCAGCCAGTGGTGCACTGCCGGTTTGGTGATGGCACCGAGCGCGAGGGTGCACATCGTGATGCCCAACTGCGAACCGGCCAGCAGCAGCGTGAGTTCACCCGAACTGCGCAGGGCGGCCCGAGCAGAACGGGAGTTGCCGGCCATCTCCTCCAGCCGGTGACGGCGGGCGGCCATGAGGGAGAACTCGGTCGCCACGAAGAAGGCGCTCAGCACGATGATCAGGGTCGTGACCACCAGGACGACAGGAGTGCTCATCGCTGCTCCTCCTCGGCGGCCTCGGACGTGACGGCATCAGTTTCGGGAAGGGTGAGCCGGACGCGCGTGGGCACGTAACGCTCCACCTCCAGCACCTCGGCCCGCAGGATCTGCGGCTCGGGCTCCTCGTCTTCGGCGAGATCGGCCGGGTCGATCGGCAATTCGATGTCGACCACTTCGCCTTCCTCCGGCAGCGACCCATGGGCGTCGATCACCAGACCAGCAACCGTCTCGTAATCACCTTCGGGCAGGTCGACCTGCAGCGAACGCTCGATCTCGTCGATGTGCACATCGCCGCCCATCACCCAAATGCCGTCGTCCGGCACGGGCACGTACGACTCGTCGTCCGGGTCGTGCTCGTCAGTGAGTTCGCCGACGATTTCCTCGGCGAGATCTTCCATCGTCAGGATGCCGGCGAAGCCGCCGTATTCGTCCACGACACAGGCCAGCACCTCCCGGTCGTCGTCCATCTGCTCGAGGGCGTCGGGCAGGTCCATGAGTGCGGCCAGCACCAGCGGCGGACGCGCGATGACCGTCACCGGGTCGGCCAGGTCGACATCGCCCAGCACGTCCACCAGGTGCACCACGCCGAGGATGTGCTCCTCGTCGTCCAGCACGGGGTAGCGGGTGTGGCCGGTGGCCATGAGTTCGCGCACTTCACCGATGGTCGCGGTGTCACGTACGACGTCGACCCGCGCTCGCGGCATCATCGCGTGCTCGACGTCCTGACGAGGGAAGTCGAGGATGCGGTCGAGCACGGTGGAAAGTTCGGGGGAGAGGTCGCCGCGGTCGCGCGACTCCTGCACCACGTGTTCTAGGTCGATCGCGGTGGCGGAGTGCTCGACGTCGTGCACAGGCTCGATCTTCAGCATCCGCAGGAAGATCTCGGCGGCCTTGTCGAAGACCCAGATCACCGGACCGAAGATGGTCAGGTAGATCTGTGTCGAACGCGACAGGCGGCGCGACATCTGGTCGGCCCTGGCGATGGCGTAGTTCTTGGGAAAGAGCTCACCGAAGAGCATCTGGACGAAGGTGGAGAACAGCAGTGCGAGCACGCTGCCCACCGCCAGAGCGATACCCATCGACAGGCCGAGGCCGGCGCCGACCTCGCCGAGCGCCACACCGATGAGCGGTTCGGCGACATAACCGACCAGCAGTCCGGTGACGGTGATGCCGAGTTGGGCGCCGGAAAGCATGAAGCTGGTGCGGCGCGTGATGCCCAACGCGCGTTCGGCCTCGTCGTCACCGCCTTGTGCGGCGGCGGTCAGCTTCGACCGGTCGACCGCCATGTAGGCGAATTCCTGCGCGACGAAGTATGCGGTCGCGACGGTGATGAGCCCGACGATCACGACGCCGGCCAGGAGCGAGAGCACAATGCTCATCGGTCGGCCTCAGCAAGGTGAGCAGGGGTGGGGCCGGTATGCGGGGGTTGGTCGTCCATGGTCTCTTCGTCGAGGGGCGGGCTGACCGCATCAGGATACGTGCCGCGACGGCGGGCGGCCGTCGTCCACACAACGTAGATGCGAAGCGTCCGGTTCCGGACGTGAAGTGGCGCGTTCGTCCGAGCCGGCGGAACGCATCCGGAACGGCCCGCGTTGAGCACTCTCGGCGAAGGGAGCAGTGATGCAGGACGTCGAACATTTGGTGGAACTGGGGCTGCCGGACATGGCCGGGGTGACCGCCGAACGCTTTCGCGAGTTGGCGCCGTCCGGCCCGGGTGTGCTCGTGGTGAGCGCGACATTCATCGCGCCGAGCCGGCTGGCGCCGTTGCTGCTGCACGGTGGCAAGCCAGGCTTCGTGGTGGAAGACCTGACCGATCTCGAAGACTTCGTGCCGCTGTCGAGCGTGGAGGTGCCGGAGGCGCCGATGTACCGCATCACCGGCCTCGATCGCGGCGACGACCTGCGCAACTGGTCGCCGGATGAATCCCTCCCGGAGCTCATCTCTCGTGGTCGCTCTCCGCTCACCATCAGTGAGGGAATCAGCTGGTTGCTCGCTGATCCTGCAGTGCTGCAACCGAATCACTGCTTCATGTGCATCGGTTCGCGCAAGCAGAAAGGTAAGAAATTGGACGCCCGCACTCCCGCTCTGTGGATCAGCGGCGGTACCGGTCGGGACGGGCGCGAGCGCAAGGGAGCGGTGAAGGTCGGCTGGTGCTGGGCTGGCAACCAGCACACCTGGCTGGGTTTCGCGTCCACGACCGGGCGGCGTTCGGCGCACTAGTCGCGCCCTGATGGTTTGGACTTGCCCGGGGAATCGGCATGTGAGACCTTCGAAACAGAGCCTTTCAACAAGGTCCCGGACGAGGGGTGCCGTACCCGGTCAGCGACAAGACGGCCCATGAAGGGTGATCGTCATGGCATGGATCGTTCTGGTCGTCTCCGGCATGTTGGAGGCCGTCTGGGCCACCGCGTTGGGCAAGTCCGAAGGCTTCAGCCGCCCCGTTCCCACCGCCGTTTTCGTCGTCGCCTGCCTCGCCAGCATGGTCGGGCTCGCCGTCGCGATGAAGGATCTCCCGGTCGGCACCGCCTACGCAGTCTGGGTCGGCATCGGCGCCGTGCTCACGGTCGCCTATGCGATGGCCACGGGTGAGGAGCCGGTCTCAGCGCTGAAGGTGCTCTTCCTGGCCGGCATCGTCGGTTGCGTGATCGGGCTCAAGCTCACCCACTGACCGCAGCCTTCACTCGTTCGCGGCGTCGGCTGCATCACCGGCGATGCGCGCGATCGGCCAGGCCGTGAGCACCACGAGCACGCTGGGAGCTGCGACGAAGACGACTGCAGCGATCAGCTGGTCGGCGAGGAACAGCAACCACGCCATCCCGGTGCAGGCAATGGTGGTCGCCACCAGCATGCGGACGCGGGGCCAAGCCGCCGCGTGACCGGCCCGCCAGCCGGCAGGCAAGCGCATCGTCCGAGCAGTGCGGATGCCGGCGATCGTGTTGAGCTTCAAGCGTCCGTCGGCAGCTGCGGAGGTCGTCCATCCCAGGGCGACCGCGACGATTGCGTTCGATGCCGAGAGGCAGAGCATCAGCACCAAGGTCTCAGATCTACTCATCTGCGTCTCCTCGTCGCCCGGGTTCCTTCGTCGTGCCATCTGACCAGAGCCGCACAGTCTTAACCACTCCGCGGGCAGATCTACGGTTTGTTCGCCGAACAGCGATGAGTTTCGGCGCGCGGGAGGGTCTATACCGATGACCGGGCACGTGCGCCAGACGGCGAGGCATCGATCGCCCGCCCCGGACGCCGTGAAACCTGAGATCAAGGAGAAGTAGTGCGCCAACTCATCGTCACCGAATTCGTGTCCGCTGACGGAGTCGTCGAGGCACCGGGAGGCGGAGAGCACCCGCACGGCGGCTGGACCTTCAAGGACGTCCCCTTCGACGAGGCCGCGTACGCGAGTGACTCGCTCTTCGCCGAGTGGCCGGACTGTGAACGAGTGGCCGGGCTACACCCCGGCCACCAGTTCATAGCCCGGCCACTCGATGCTGAGGGTCAGGCAACTACGGACGCGATGTGCACGAGTGCGTCACCGGAGTTGACCAGCGGCGCGTTGGTATGGCCGATGATGACGCCGTCGCGATCGGCGTAGACCGCGCGCAGCGTCTTGCCGAACGAGTCGTAGAGCGCGCCGAGTCGCTCGCCGTGGGTGACCCGTTGGCCGAGGTGGGCGTCGAGGCGCAGGATGCCGGTGCGACGGGCGCGCACCCAGCCGCTGCCTCGGCATTCGACGGACGGCTCGACGGGCTGGTTCTCGAAGGCTTCGATCATGCCCAGCGCGGCCAGCACCCGGCGCACGCCGATCACACCGGCGTCGATGGCCCAGTCGTCGAAGCGCCGGGATTCGCCCGCTTCGTAGAGCAGGACGCGTGCCCCGCGTTCGCCGGCGACGTGGCGTAGTGAGCCGTCCCGGATCTCGGAGTGGAGCATGACCGGTGCCGCGAAGGCTTCGGTGAGCTCGCGGGTGCGCGGGTCGTCCAGGTCGGCGCGGATCTGCGGCAGGTTGGTGCGCTGGTCAGCCCCGGTGTGCAGGTCGATGCCCACCTCGCACTTGGCCACGACCTCCTGCAGGAACAGGTGCGCGATCCGTCCGGCGAGTGACCCGCGCGCTGAGCCGGGGAAGCTGCGGTTGAGATCGCGCCGGTCGGGCAGGTAGCGGTCTCCGGCCAGGAATCCGTGGACGTTGACGATCGGCACCGCGATGAGCGTGCCGTGAAAAGCCTTGGGAGACAACGTCGCCAGCACTTCACGGATAACTTCGACGCCCACCACTTCATCACCGTGGATGGCGGCGTTGACCCAGACCACCGGGCCGTCGAACTTGCCGTGGACCACGCGGATCGGCAACGAGATCTCGGCGCCGGTGACCAGGCGGGTGATGGGGAGTTCGGTCGACTGCGTGGAGCCCGCCCGCACCCGCACGTTGCCGATCGCGAACGACTCGCGCTTCATGCGCGTCCTCGGTTGCGACGACGCGTGGCAAGGGGGGGACGTCCGCCGCAGTAGGACGCTCCGGAGTCGACGAGGAAGCCCTGGCGCAGGGCTTCTCGACCGACCAGCATCCGGAAGCCCATCTCGTCGCGGTCAGTGAGGGTGAACTCCGTCGGGATCCGTCGCCCGGCGATCGACAGGTTGGTCGACACCACGAGACGTCGTTGGAGTTGGCCGTTTGAACTGCGGATGTCGCGCTCGTCGTGCACCGGCAACTGTGCCGAGACGATGTCATCGGTCGACTTCTGCCACGGCCGGATGTCGAAACGCACCCAGCGCTCGCCGTCCCGCTCGAACTTCTCCACGTCGTAGGCGTGGATGGAGGAGGTGCGCGCTCCGGTGTCGAGCTTTGCCTTCATCCAGTCGACGCCAAGGTCGGGAAGGGAGACCCACTCCCGCCACCCGACGGTGAGGGTGGACTCGCTTCGCGCTGGCACCCGCACAGTGTGGCATCGTGCCCACGTGAAACTCGCGATCCTGTCCCGTGCGCCGCGTGCCTACTCCACCCAACGCTTGCGAACCGCCGCCCTCGAACGCGGTCACGACGTGAAGGTGCTCAACACGCTCCGGTTCGGTATCGACCTGTCGACCGAGGAGCCCGACCTGCAGTTCCGCGGACGCCAATTGTCAACATACGACGCGGTATTGCCGCGCATCGGTGCGTCCATCACCTACTTCGGCACCGCCGTGGTGCGCCAGTTCGAGCAGATGGACGTCTACACGCCCAACACCGCGAACGGCATCGCCAACAGCCGCGACAAACTGCGCGCCACCCAGATCCTGTCGCGCCACAACATCGGCATGCCGGCCACGTTCTTCGTCCGCAATCGCGCTGATGTGCGCGGCGCGATCGAGCAGGTCGGCGGGGCGCCGGTCGTCATTAAATTGCTGGAGGGAACGCAGGGCATCGGGGTGATTCTGGCGCCGGAGGTCAACGTCGCCGAAGCGATCATCGAGACGCTGCAGTCGACCTCGCAGAACGTGCTGATCCAGTCGTTCGTGAAGGAGAGCAAGGGCCGCGACATCCGGGCGCTCGTGGTGGGCGACCGCGTGGTCGCGGCGATGCGGCGGTCAGCCCAAGGCGATGAGTTCCGGTCGAACGTGCACCGCGGGGGCAGTGTCGAGGCGGTCGAACTGACCCCCGAGTACGAGCAGGTCGCGGTGCGATCAGCGCAGATCATGGGCCTGCGCGTGGCCGGTGTTGACATGCTCGAGGGCAAGGACGGCCCGCTGGTGATGGAGGTCAACTCCTCGCCGGGACTGCAGGGCATTGAGACCGCCACCCGCCTCGACGTGGCGGGCGCCATCATCGATTACATCGCCGATCAGGTCGACTTCCCCGAGATCGATGTGCGGCAACGTCTGGCCGTCTCGACCGGTTACGGCGTCGCCGAACTCCAGGTGCACGCCGGCTCCGACATGGTCGGCAAGTCGCTGCGCGACTCCGGCTTGCCCGAGCGCGACATCACCGTGCTGACTTTGCACCGCGGCACCGCTGTCACCCCGAGCCCGCGTCCGGGGAAGATCCTCGAGGCCGAGGACCGACTGCTGTGCTTCGGCAAGGTGGACGAGATGCGGTCGATGATTCCCGAGCGTCGCAAGAAGCGCCGTGTGAAGAAGCTGGCAAGGCGGGCGATCACCGCAGCGGAAAGCCCCCAGATTTCTGGTGGTTGAGGTGCTTGGGTGAGCCACGAACAGGCGCGTCGAAACCTGGTGAAATGCGCGACTGCCTAGGCTCGCGATCCGTCGGTGTCAGACTTCAGCTCGTGGCGGGAAGTTTGTGCAGCGCGTCCACCAATGCCGCCAACTCCGGTGTTTCACAAGCCGTGTCGAGCGACTCTTCCAGCACGCGGTCGTGTGTCGGACGCGCCTTCTTCAACAGGGCCCGACCCGCCGGGGTCAGCTCGGTGTAGATACCCCGGCGGTCGTCCGCGCACAGGATGCGGGTGAGCAGGCCACGGTCTTCGAGTCGGTTGACCAGGCGGGTGGTCGCACTGCTGGACAGTGCTGCAGCGCGGGCCGATTGGCTCATCCGCATGTGCCAGCCGTCCTGACGAGACAGGGCGTCCAGCACCGAGACTCCACCACCGACAACTGGTGCTCGCTGGTCAGTGCGCGCTCCAGGGTCGTCTCGATCAATCCGTGTAATGCGGCGAGCGTGCGCCAGCCCTGCGCCCGCACTTCAACGGCGTCGTCAGCGATCCCCACGGGTGAATCCTCCAGTTCCATGTGACCTGATGAGCAAACAGCGCACTTGCAATAACACGCGCATGCAACTAGTACGCCCGGCGTACGCAGTTAGTTGCACACGCGCTATATGCGCAGATGGAAGGATTTGGAACGGCTCTCGCGCTCGCCATCGGTGGCTTCGGCATCGGACTCACCGAGTTCGTCATCGCCGGCCTCCTGCCGGAAGTCGCCGACGACTTCGCGGTTGACGAAGCCACCGCCGGGTGGCTGATCTCCGGCTACGCGCTGAGCGTCGCGGTCGGCGCGATCGGGCTCACCGCGGCCGTGACGCGCTACGACCGCGAGAAGGTGCTCACCGCGCTCATGGTGCTCTTCATTGCGGGCAATCTGCTCTCAGCCATTGCGCCGACGTACGAAGTGATGATGCTCGGACGCGTGCTTTCGGCCCTCACCCACGGCGCCTTCTTCGGCATCGGCTCGGTGGTCGCGGCCAATCTTGTCGAACCGGCCAAGAAGGCAGGGGCGATCGCCTTGATGCTCGCCGGACTGACGTCGGCCACCGTCCCGTGGCTGCTCGTGCTCTTCGGTGTCGGGCTCTTCGCCGGCAACTACCTGGGCGGCAAGGAGGCCGACCGGTCCGTCAGTCGCACCCTCACGTTTGCTCTCGGCGCACTCGCGATCGTCATGATCGCCTTCGCGCCGGTGGCTGAGTCGAAGGCGCCGGGCCTCATCGCGCTCGTGCTCATGGGCGCGTTCGGGTTCTCGACGGTGCGGGGTCTGCAAATGCGCATCATGCACTTCGCCGGTGACGCCCCGACCCTGTCTTCCGGCTCGAATATCGCTGCATTCAACGTCGGCAACGCCATCGGCGCCTGGCTCGGCGGCCTGACGATCACCGCAGGTCTTGGCTACACCTCGACGCTGTGGGTCGGTGGCGCGATGGCCGCCGCCGCACTGATCGTTCTGCTGGCGGCTGACCGTGCTGTTCGAGACGCGGCGCCTGCTTCGGAGATGCGCGAGCTGGTGAGCGCCTGAACCCCGCGACGGATCAGTCGGACGAGCGGACTTGCTCCGGACGGTCGGACGCCCCAGTCGATTCCTGCTTGGCGCCGGAGTCGGCTGGGGGCTCGGCCTTCTCGTCGTGACGCTGCGTCGCCAGTGCTTCTTCGCGTCGCAGCAGCGCAGAGACCTCCTGCTCGGTGTCTGGTGACACCGTCCACCGGCGTTTGTAGAGGTCGAAGAGGGCGATCGCGGTGGCAGCAACCGGCACGCCGAGGGTTGCGCCGGCCAGACCGAAGAGTTGCGCGCCGATGATGGCCGAGGCGAAAGAAACCGCCGGGTGCACATCGACCGCGCGGGCGCTGATGCGCGGCTCGATGAAGATGTTCTCGATCTGCTGATAAGCGATCGCGTAGAGCAGCACCCACAGCCCGTCGGTCGGGTCAGGGCTGCCTAGGCCGACAACGACGGGTAGGGCGATCGAGATGTAGGTGCCGACAGTCGGCACGAACTGCGCAACCAGCCCGGTCCACAGCGCCAACGGAAGCCAGTACGGCAGGTCGATGAGGAACATGAAGCCCCCCATCGCCGTGGCGTTGATGACCGCGAGGACGATGCGCGCTCCGACGTAACCGCCGACCTTGATGAGCGTCGTCTGCCAGATGGTCAGGAAGATCACTTGGCCCTTCGGCGGCACCAGTCCGGCGACCCAGGTGCGCAGGCGCGGAAGGCCGGCCGACAGGTAGAAGAGGAAGAACGCGAAAGTGAAGACACTGAACGCGCCGCTGGCCACACCGCCGAGGATCGTCAGCAGATTGCCGGCCACCGAGGTTGCGTAGTCAGCGATCGTGCTGTTGTCGATTCCGAGGTCGTCCAGGATGGTCGCCATTTCGTATTCGGTGCCGAATTGGCGGTTGACCCACTTCAGCACCGAATCGGCGGCGCCCGGAACGGCCTTGATCAACTGCCCGATCTGATCGGCGAGCATGCTGCCGAACACCCAGAAGAAGCCGGTGAGGAAGGCGGCGATGGCCAGCAGCGTCAGTCCGGTCGCTGCCCCGCGAGGCATGCGTTTGGACAGTCGCCCCACGATCGGTTCGATCGCCAGCGCCATGAAAAAAGCCATCACGATCAAGGTGATCGTCGAACTGGCCTGACTGGTGAAGAACCACGTAAGCCAGACGAGCACGCCAACACAGACGATCACCCACGCCGCCCGCCAGGTGGAGCGCAGGTCGACGGTCAGACGGCGATGCTGCGACGAGGGCTTCTGCGGGGCCATGTCGGCATCTTTCCACCCCTGCGAGCACCTCCCCAGTAGGCAGCGAGGTCAGTGCGAGCTGCTGGACGGTTCGGGCTGGGACGGTCGGCCGCCGATGAAGTCGTCCCACGTGCTGCGCACCGGACCCCAGCGCTCGTCGAACTCGGCAGCTCGCTTGGTCGCGTGCTCGATCCACTTGGCGGAGTAAAGCTTTCGGGCCCACAGCGAGTGCGGACGGGCCAGGCGGAAGGCGGCGATCCAGGCCACTGGCGCGATGGGGAGGCCGGAAGAGTGCGGTGAGGTATTTGCCCTTGAATGCGGTGACGGCCACGAGCACGAGGTGCAGCACCAAGGCGCCGGCCACGCTGCCGCGCACCAGCACGGCAGTGTCCTCGAGGCTGTTGACCCCGAACGGTGAGATGTCGGCGACGCCCAGCCCGACGAATGCCGTGGCCAGCGTGACGATGTTGACCGACAGCTGGCCCTCCTGCGTCCAGTAGACGTCCTGCAGGTGGAAGATCATCGCGAACTCGTCGAGCACGAGTGAGGCGCCGACGCCGATAAGAGCTGCGCTCCCCGCACCGCTGGTGCATGGAAAAGTGAATGCCGTGCGTGCCCGCATGGCGTGCGATCGAACGTCTTCTTCGACTCTGAAGGTGAGGACTGGCAGGTCTCAGGAATCGTCGCCCGCTCGATAACCTGCCTTGGTGGAGGAAGTCGGCGGACGAGGCGAACGATGGCTGCCGTTCGTCCTGGTGGTCCTCGGTGGATGCCTCGGCACTGCGTTTCGTGCGAGTCTTAGCGATTACTTCCCGGCCGACGCAGGCGGTTGGCCGTGGGCGACTTTCGCGATCAACCTCGTCGGGGCATTGCTGCTCGGCTTCATGCTGGGTCTGCTGGCGCGCTTCGGAGAAGACTCAGGATGGCGTCGACGTGTACGCCTCGGCGTGGGCACTGGTGTGTTGGGCGGGTTCACCACCTACAGCACCTTCGCGGTGGAAGTCGTTGAGCGGCAGCGTGATTCCGCCTCGCTCCTTGGGGTCGGTTACGCGCTGACGTCGGTCATTGGCGGGGTCGTGCTTGCGACGCTCGGGCTCGTCCTCGGCCGAGGTGCGCGCCGATGACCTGGTGGATCGCACTGGCCGGCGGACTCGGCGCCGGACTTCGATTCCTGCTCGACTCCTGGCTGACGTCGCGCGTCCGCGCTCGCGTCCCCATTGGCAGTCTCGCCGTCAACGTCCTCGGGTCGTTCGTGCTCGGGCTGCTTGTGGGGCACTTCGGACACGACCCGCAGTGGACGCGCGTTGCGGGTGTCGGGCTGATGGGCGGATTCACCACGTTCAGCGCGGCGTCGGTCGAGTCGGCCCGCTTGTTGACTGCCCCGAAGATGCAATGGCTTGGCCTCGCGCACGCCATCGGCGTGCTCGTCGCGTCAGTAACTGCCGCGTTTCTGGGCTATTGGCTCGGTGGGCTCTGACCTGTTTGCTGAGCGCAAACGCGGCGTCTTTTTGCATCCGCGGCCGTTGCAGCTGCCGCGGATGGGAGCAAGGGCCGCGTTTGTCGCTGGAACCGCCGCGTTTGCGGCTGGGGCCAGGCCCGCGGAAGCAGACGCGTGGGAGGAGTCAGCTCAAGATTGAGGTCAGAAATCGCCGGCCGCCGAGCGCATGCGACCGATGATCTCGACCAGCGATTCAAGGTCGTCGCGGTCGAGTTCTGGGCGGCCGAAGACCTGCTCGTTGAGGTCGGACGTCGCGCGGGACGCAAGCGCTCGCCCTGCGTCCGTGAGCGTGATGATGAACGCGCGTCGGTCGTCCGGGTGGGTGGAGCGATGCACCAGGCCAGCTTGCTCGAGCCGGTCGACGGCGTTGGTGACGGACGTCGGGTGCACCTGCAAGCGCGCGGCGATCAGCTTCATTGGCAGCGATCCGCGGCGGCTGAAGGTCAGCAGCATCAACACCTCGTAGCGAGCGAAGGTGATGCCGAGCGGCTTGAGCACCGCATCGACCCGCGCCGACACGATCTGCTGGGCCCGCATCAGCGAGGTGACCGCAGCCATGCCGGGTGCCGCCGACTCCCAGCCCCGCTCGACCCACTGATCGCGGGCGACGCCGATCGGATCAGCAGCAAGTCGGGAGGGTGCCTCGGTCATGGCACGAGGGTACGACGAACTCGCGTTGACGTCCATTAATAGGAAGTCCTACTATTTTGAGAGAGCTGAGTCACGTCCACGCACCCCCGGAGGACCCTATGTCTGACAACGCGCCCACGAAGCCCGAGCTGCACAAACCGGAGCACCACGTCCGGATCGTCACTGCCGCAAGCCTTTTCGACGGCCACGACGCCTCGATCAACATCATGCGGCGCATCATGCAGACCCAGGGCGCCGAGGTGATCCACCTCGGCCACAACCGTTCGGTGCAGGAAGTGATCGACGCCGCGCTCGAGGAAGACGCGCAGGGCATCGCGGTCAGCTCCTACCAGGGCGGGCACGTCGAGTACTTCGAATACCTCATCGACCTTCTCAAGCAGGCCGGCGCTGAGCACGTGAAGGTGGTCGGGGGTGGTGGCGGCGTCATCGTGCACGACGAGATCGACCGGTTGCGCAAGGCCGGCGTCACGATCTTCTCTCCGGAGGACGGTCAGCGCATGGGGCTCGTCGGCATGATCAACTCCGTGGTCGCCGACTGCGACTACGACCTGTGGCAGCTCGATCACGCCGATGCGGATGCCGTGCTCTCCGGTGATCGGGCCGCGATCGCGCGCGCCATCACCGGCGCCGAGCAGGGCGTCCTGCCTGCTGAGTTCATCGACACGATCAACACCGCCGCGGTCAAGCGCAGTGTGCCGGTGCTCGGCATCACCGGCACCGGTGGCTCGGGTAAGTCGTCACTCACCGACGAACTCGTGCGCCGCATGCGCCTCGACCAACAGGACAAGCTGCGTATCGCCGTGCTCGCGATCGACCCGACCCGTTCGCGTGGCGGTGGAGCTCTGCTGGGCGACCGCATCCGGATGAGCTCGCTGGACGGCGACCGCATCTTCTTCCGCTCGCTTGCCACCCGCGGCAACAACCAGGTGCCCGAGCACCTCGACCAGATCCTGGCGCTGACCAAGGCGTCCGGCTTCGACCTGATCATTCTCGAAACCCCCGGCGTGGGCCAGGGGGATTCGGCGATCATCGACTACTCCGACGTGTCGATGTACGTCATGACGCCGGAGTTCGGCGCCTCCAGTCAGCTGGAGAAAATCGACATGCTCGACCTCGCTGATGTCGTGGCGATCAACAAGTTCGAGCGTCGCGGAGCCGAGGACGCCCTCCGCGATGTCGGACGCCAGATGGTGCGCAACCGGGAAGCCTTCGGCAAGAAGCCTGAGGATATGCCGGTCTACGGCACCTCCGCGGCCACCTTCAACGACGACGGCGTCACTGCGCTCTACCAGGAGCTGCGAACCCTGTTGTCCGACAAGGGGATGCACGTCGAGGAAGGCGTGCTGCCGCGCGTCGACACCAAGCAGTCGACCCGCATCGCCACGATCGTCCCGGCCTCCCGCGTCCGCTACCTGTCGGAGATCTCCGATGCGGTCCGTGGCTATCACGCCGACACCGACAAGTTCGCCGCTGCTGCGGCTCGCGCCCAGCGCTTCGAGTTGGTTGCCGGTGAACTGGCCGACGACGTGCCGGCGAGCGTGGCCGAACTGCTGGAAAAGGCGCAGCAGGACGTCCCCGACGAGGTCTCGAAGGCACTCGTGAAGTGGCCGAGCATCGTGGAGTCGTACTCCGGCGATGAGCAGGTGGTGAAGATCCGCGACCGCGAGATCGTCAACAAGCTCACTCGGGAGTCGTTGTCGGGCAACAAGATTCCGCGCGTTGCGTTGCCCCGTTTCGACGATCACGGCGAACTGGTGAAGTTCCTGCGGCGGGAGAACCTCCCCGGCTACTTCCCCTACACCGCAGGCGTTTTCCCGTTCAAGCGTGAAGGCGAAGACCCAGCACGCATGTTCGCCGGTGAGGGCGACCCCTTCCGCACCAACCGCCGCTTCAAGCTGCTGTCGGAGGGTCAACCGGCGACCCGCTTGTCGACGGCGTTCGACTCGGTGACCCTCTACGGTCGCGACCCGGACGAGCGCCCGGACGTCTACGGCAAGGTCGGCACATCCGGCGTCTCCATCGCGACGCTCGAAGACATGAAGGTGCTCTACGACGGGTTCGATCTGGTCTCGCCGACCACTAGTGTCTCAATGACGATTAATGGTCCGGCGCCGACGATCCTCGCGTTCTTCCTCAACACCGCCATCGACCAGCAGGTCGACGCCTTTATCGAGCGTGAAGGGCACGAGCCCAGCGAGGAGGAGCGCAAGGAACTCGCTGCGTACGCCGTCGCCAACGTCCGCGGCACCGTGCAGGCCGACATCCTCAAGGAAGATCAGGGCCAGAACACCTGCATCTTCTCCACCGAGTTCAGCCTGAAGATGATGGGCGACATCCAGCAGTGGTTCATCGACCACCAGGTGCGCAACTTCTACTCGGTGAGCATCTCCGGCTATCACATCGCCGAGGCGGGGGCCAACCCCATCAGCCAGCTCGCCTTCACCCTCGCCAACGGCTTCACCTATGTCGAGAGCTACCTGGCCCGCGGCATGGACATCGACCACTTCGCGCCCAACCTCAGCTTCTTCTTCAGCAACGGCATGGACCCTGAATATTCGGTGCTCGGCCGCGTGGCCCGCCGCATCTGGGCTATCGCGATGAAGGAGAAGTACGGCGCCAATGATCGCAGCCAGAAGCTGAAGTACCACGTGCAGACGTCCGGCCGCTCCTTGCACGCGCAGGAGATGGACTTCAACGACATCCGCACCACGCTGCAGGCGCTCATCGCGATCTACGACAACGCCAACTCGTTGCACACCAACGCCTACGACGAGGCTGTCACCACCCCCACCGAGGAATCGGTGCGTCGCGCGCTGGCGATCCAGCTGATCATCAACCGCGAGTGGGGCCTGGCGATGAACGAGAACCCGCTGCAGGGTTCATTCATCATCGACGAACTCACCGACCTGGTGGAGGCGGCGGTGCTCAAGGAGTTCGACCGCATCACCGAGCGTGGCGGCGTCCTCGGCGCGATGGAGACCGGCTACCAGCGCGGTCGTATCCAGGACGAGTCGATGCTCTACGAACACCGCAAGCACGACGGTTCGCTGCCGATCATCGGCGTCAACACCTTCCGCAATCCCAAGGCAGACGACGGCACGCCGAAGCAGATTGAACTCGCCCGCGGCACCGAGAGCGAGAAGCAGTCGCAGCTGACGCGCGTCCGCGATTTCCAGCAGCGCCACAAGAGTGAGGCGAAGCAGGCGCTGGACGAGTTGCGGGCAGCGGCGGTGAACGGCGACAACGTGTTCGACGTGTTGATGCGCGCCGCTCGGGTGTGCTCGTTGCAGCAGATCACCGAGGCTTTCTTCGAGGTGGGCGGGCAGTACCGCCGCAACGTCTGAGGCATGCTCGCAGGAGATCAACGGATCGCCGCGCTCGCAGCCACGTCCGTCGATCCCTCGATCAGCGGCCCGAGCCTGCGGAGGGACGAACCGACGGTGTCGACGTCCCTCCGCAGGGAGGCTTGTCAGGCCGTCTGGAGCCCGAAGGTTCGGATGACCCCGGCGAGCCCGTCGAAGAATCCTTGGCCGACCGCCCGAAACCGCCACGCATCATTGCGGCGGTAGAACTCACACAAGAGCATCGCCGTTTCCTGCGTGGCTCCGCTGCTGGAGTCGCACCCCGCCAGGGTGGCCTGGTCGTGCACGGCGTGCACCGTCGTGACAAGGTGCTGCACCGATGCGAATGTGATCTGTGTTCCAGCCGGGTCGACCGATGCGATGACGACGACCTTTTCCACCCACGTCGGCAACTGACCAATGACGATTTCAACTGTCGCCGTACCCGGAGAGCTTGAGCGCACGGCAAGCGCTCCGTCCGGCGACCGAGGGTTGCCGTAGAAGACGAAATGCGATTCCGACGCGGCCCGCTGCGCTCCGTCCAAGGCAAGCGCCGACACGTCGAGACCGGAACCGGAAGGGGTCTGCCAGGTCGTTTTGACACGCAGCTGGGGCAGGGCGGACGGCGCGAGTTGGATGTTCGCTCCACGCACCAGGGTGGTCGGGCCGCTGTCGAGGTGACGAACAACACCGACCGGTCCTATGGGAACCGCTGCGACCGGCGGTATCGATGCGGGTGACACTGCCAGTGCCGACTGCGCCTTTGCGGCGACCGGTGGCGTGTGTGCGTACGGATCAGTCGGTGGCCTCACCGTGACGGGTGGCGCGGCGCGGGCGATGGCGTTGACAGCAGGTGCACTGGGTGGCGGCGCCGCGATAGGCGCAGGCACGGGTGCATCTGCGGAAAGAAGCCGTAGTGAGGGGTCTGCCTTCTTGAGATCGGCCAGCATGAGCTGTACCTGGTTCCGGCTCTTGCTCAAGGAGAACGAGTTGCGCGTACCCGCCCATGCCCGGGTGAATCCACCATCACCGAGGGCGACCAGCTCGATCAGGCAGCCATCGTCCATCGCGTAGATGTACACCTGGATGGCCCACATGTTCAGCCTGCCCGCCCGGTTACCGACGACCGCGACGTCGGGTAGCACCTCACCGATGGTGTCGAGCGGATTGCTGCTCTGCTCGACCGGCTCGACCGAGTCGGCCTTCATCCGAGCGAACGAGGCATTGATCGATCGGGCCGCAGCCGTGAGGTCCAGTCGGGTGTGCAGTTCCAGTCCGTCGCACTTCACGTGAAGCTCCTCGTCCGAAAGTTGAAGGATCTGATGGGAGTGGGAGGCCGCACGGTTGAGAGCGCGACCTCCCACGTTCGGCGGACGTCAACGACGACCGTGGTGGCCGCCGTGCTCGTTGCAGACCAGGCCGGTGGAGTCGCATTTGGAGCAGCTCAGCTTTCCAGCGATGCCGCTCGCGCGGCCGCCGTTGCAGCTCGGGCAGTCCTTCAACGGGCGGTGGCACTTGGTGCAGTCCATTTCAAACCTTCGGTTGATCGGGTGAGATGACAGGTTCAGTCTTGGCGGGATCCGCCAGCGGCACGAGTGGGAATTGTTCTGACTTGCCATGCGGTCCGGTTTCTGTTCAGTCGACGTGTCGGGTCCACCGGCGATGTGGCGGACCCTTTGGCGCATTACGGTCGAGACCATGCGGACGTTGACCGACGACCTCGGATTCCAGGTCGAGTTGCCAGACGCACCGGTGCGACGAGTGGTCAGCCTGGTGCCCTCACTCACCGAAGCCATCGCGGCAACCACGCCGGACGCATTGGTCGGGGCGACCGACTGGTGCACCCACCCGGCTGCTCTCGACGTCCCACGGGTGCGTGGCACCAAGAACCCCGACCTTGCTGCGATCACCGCGCTCGATCCCGAGCTTGTCGTGGCGAACAAGGAAGAGAACCGCGAACTCGACGTCAAGCGACTGCGCGACAGGGGAATTACGGTGTGGGTCACCGACATCGAGACTGTGCCCCAAGCGCTCGGCTCGATGCGGCGGTTGTTCACCGGCGTCCTCGGGTGGGACGCCCCGGAGTGGCTGGACGAAGCCGACCACCTCTGGCAAGAGTCGGCAGGGCGCGAGAGCGAGCTTGCCGAATCAGAAGGCACTCGCGGGGTGGTGGTGCCGATCTGGCGCGACCCGTGGATGGTCGTTGGGCATCCGACATACACCGCAGACCTGTTGGCGCGGCTCGGCTACGAGGTGGTGGTGCCCGACGGCGCGGAAGGCCGCTACCCGCACGCCGAACTGAGCGCTCTCGACAGCACCGACCTGGCCGATCTGGTGCTGCTGCCCGACGAGCCGTACGTCTTCACGCCGGACGACGGTCCGGAGGCTTTCACCGCCGTCCCGACCCGATTGATCAGCGGCCGGCTCATCACCTGGTATGGCCCAGCGATGGTCGAGGCCGCCAAGGAGTTGCCCGGCCAATTACGCTGAGCTCGCAGGCGACACGTGGATCTACGATCTCTCGTCGTGAGTTCGCGCTCCGACGCCCGCGGTCATCTGCTGGCCCAGGTTGTGGCTGGCTGATTGTCAGGGTCTGTAGTCGCTGATGACTGCTGATCTCAGAACTCGACCACCCCGCGATCGGCCGATAGCCGTTCCACCGCTGATTGGTCTACGGCGAAGTAGACGAGGTCAATCAGATCGGCGTGTTCACGGCGCCATTGTTCAATTTCATCCGCGTAGTCGAGCGACATCGCGACGACTCGGTGGCGATCCTCAGCTATCCAGCCCATGCCTAGCGTGACGAGACATGGCCTGCCGGGAAACTGTTCGGAGGCGCGACTGGGCGCAGACGATATGGCGGCCTGGCAGTCCTCCATAGAACCGCCGCTGAGATCTGGCGGGATCGAAGGATTGGAGGCATGTACCTGAAGCACCCTCCCATCCCAAGCCCCTTCGAGAACACATAACTGGTCGACGAAGTCATGGTGGTCGACTCTTGGTGCGTCCAAACCTGCTCCAGCGACCCGAAAACTCAGGTCAGAATCGGTGTGAACAGGCCCGGACCGCGGGGAGGCTCGGATCAAGTCGCCGTCCAGCACACCTGTGACGCGCAGTTCGATCATGGCGTTTGCGATGCGATGTACAAGTGATACCAGCCCGGATGGGGTCCGTAACGCTCCAAAGTACACCTGTAGTCAACGACATCGGGCGGATCGCAGATCGCCGCTCCCGTAGCATTGCACTGACTCAATGTCTGGTAGTAACCCCACGGATACCAGCGATATGAGGTCGTAGACGCGGGCGCTGAGCCGGCGACGCCAAAGACAAGACCGCACGACATCGATGCGGCTGCCAAGAACCGAACCATCAACTTCATCGCTTCTCCTCGCATAGGAGCGCCAGCTGGCGAAGAATCCAACCCTTGCAGATCTTCAAGCCGCGGGCCTAGACCCTTACTCGTCGACCAAGAGGTCCTCCACCCGTGAGCCGCGGGCGCACGAGTTGCGGTATCGCATGCTTGGACTCGCCCTCACTCCTGCCCGGAAGTCGCTCGCATGTCGCAGAACCCGCTCACCGTCGTCACCGCGGTCGACGTCCTGACACCGGACGCGTACACGACGGTGCTGGCGGTGCGTTTCGCCGGCATGACAGCCACCGAGCACTACGGGTTCACCGCCGCGATGCCAGGCAAACGCCGACTGACCCAGTTCTTCCAGCCTAAGGCGGCCAGCCTGCTGATGGTGTCGGTGCCCGTGCACGCAACCTTGCGGCAGCAGTCACACTCACTGTCTGGTCGGCTGCGCACCGACGACGCCGCGCTGGTGCGTCATGTGCAGCGACCACTGGACGCGCCATTCGTCCAGGGGCTTGAGGGACGCGAACACAACGGGATGGGTGTCGGGCCTGGGGTGCTGGCATGTCTCGAGCGAGGCGTCGCAGGTGTCGCCGAAAGGTTGCAGCGTGCGAAGGTGAGGGGATGTTCCGCAAGCAAAGTCGCCGCGCTCCCGAAGGCTATTTCCGTTGGGAAGCAGCCGGATTGCGGTGGCTCGCAGCAGCTGATGGCGCGCCGGTCGTGGAGGTCGTCGACGTCAGCGACGATCACCTCGACCTCAAGCGGCTCGCCGGGACTGCGCCGACGTCCCGCACCGCTGAGGCCTTCGGACGTGCACTCGCGATCACGCATGACGCGGGAGCAGACGCCTTCGGCTGTCCTCCGCAGGGCTGGCATGGAGACGGCTACTTCGGCCCGCTGGAGCAGCCGATCCAGTTGGATCTCGACCCCACTGACAGCTGGGGTGAGTTCTACGCCGACCAGCGGCTACGTCCGATCGCTCAGCGATGCGTCGACGCCGGAGCGTTGAGTGCCGGCGACGGAGCACTCCTGGAACAACTGGCCGAGCGGGTGGCAGCGGGAGAGTTCGACACCGATGATGTGCCGGCTCGCGTGCACGGAGATCTGTGGTCGGGAAATCTGATGTGGACCGAGCAGGGAGCGGTGCTCATCGATCCGGCGGCTCACGGCGGACACCGGGAGTACGACCTGGCGATGCTCGCCCTCTTCGGAACACCACACCTCGACCGCATCGTGGCCGCGTACGACGAGGCGCATCCGCTTGCCGACGGGTGGCGCGACCGAGTGGCGCTCCACCAGCTGTTTCCGCTCGCCGTGCACGCCCTGCTCTTCGGCAGTGGCTACGCCGCGCAGACGATGGCGGCGGCGCGGCGCTACCGCTGAGAGGGCTCGTGCGGTTCGGGAATGTGATGAGCGCCGGTGTCGCATACTTGAACTCGCCAGTACGCCTGCCCGGAAGTCGCTCGCATGTCGCAGAACCCGCTCCCTGTCGTCACCGCGGTTGACGTCCTGACACCGGACGCGTACACGACGGTGCTGGCGGTGCGTTTCGCCGGTATGGCAGCCACCGAGCACTACGGGTTCACCGCGGCGATGCCGGGCAAGCGCCGCTTGGCCCAGTTCTTCCAGCCGAAAGCGGCCAGCCTGCTGATGGTGTCGATGCCCGTGCACGCAACCTTGCGGCAGCAGTCGTACTCGCTCGCCGGTCGGTTGAGGACCGCCGACGGTGAGCAAGTGGTGCGAGATCTGGTGTTCGCGCTCCAGCGGCTGAACGGCAGCCGGGTGATGCAGATCTCCGGCTACCTCGCCGGAAATTCGCGTTCCAGTTCGCGGCCATCCTCGCGCCCCGCACCGGTGAACCGTCCGCTTGCCCGCACTCCACGTGAGCACGCAGTGATGCTCCTGGTGCGCAATGACCGCGAGGACGACGCCGCGCTGGTCGATCAGGTCGTGGCTCGGTTCGACAGTCTGTCCGTGCGGGAGCAGGAAGCCGTTCGGCAGGCGATCCGGGCGATCATCGAGGCGTTCACCCTGCTCGGACGTCTCACCTCGCCGGCGCAGGTGCATCCGGGACCCGACGGCTCGACCCCACAGGAGGACGCCCACTCCGCGGTCGACGCGGCGCTGTCACGGCTTTCGGTCGCCTTGAACGAGGCACAACGCGGGGACGCCGACGGCCTGCGGGCGCTGCGCCGCTACGCCGGCCAGTGGGCGGAGCGTCCGGACGACCCGCTCAGCCTGGGCTGACCAGGGCACGCGGAACCACGACCGCGACGTAGTCGTCCCACCTGCGTGCGCGCGGGCGCACTGTGCCCAAGGGGGACCCATGGCCGTGATCGACCGACTCGTCATCGAAGCCGACAAGCCGTCCCACACGTGCGTCAGCGCAGTCTCCGGTGGGCGTCCGTTGGGCCCGACACACATCGTGGTCGAACCCCGCATCGCCAAGCGTCATCGAGCCGTCGGCGGCAAGTTGCTGGTGGTGCCCGCAGGCCAGCACGAGCGAGTGCGGGGCAGCGGTTGGTTACTGCAGAACGCGTGGCAAGACCCTCGCTGTCGGCGCATGGCCAACGAGTGGTGGCAGGCGATCGAAGACCATGATCCAGCGCGTTTGGTGGCGATCGCCGACTACCTCCTCGACCCGGCCCGACCGCCCTTCCGTAACGACTCCGGACGCAGCGGCGTCGCCTGGAGCCTTCCGCGGCCCAGCCTGATGTCGCGCGCGAGCACCCGTCCGTGGGAGGTCGCCGACGAGCTGCTGCAAGCAGCTGGTCGCCCCGAGGACGCCGCGCTGGTGCGCCAGGTGCACCGGCGCCTGGACGCGCTCACTCCGATCGAGCAGCAGACGGCGACCTCCGCGGTGAGCACGATTGCCGAGGCGTACGCGATCCTGGCGGGTCTCTCGGTCGCAGCGCGCTCGTCCGTCGATGAACTCGGACGCTGCCCACAGCAGGACGCTGATGACGCCGTGGAGTCAGCGCTCTGCCGGCTGAAGGTGTCGCTCGCCGAGGCGCACAAGACCGACGTCCACAAGCTGCGCGTGCTGCGCACCTATGCGCAGCGGTGGAGCCCGCGCACCGATCCGCTCACGTTGGGCTGACACACCACCGACGTGACGCATCTCGCGTCCGCAGACTGATCCGCACGTCTGGCTTACTGGCCGGTCATCGCCATACTTGGGGCCATGATCGACCAGCCGCAGATGGTGTTCGAAACGACCGACGAGGGCCGCGAGGCCACCGAACCGCTCCGCAACGACATCCGCCTGCTCGGTGGAATTCTCGGCGATGTCGTGCGTGAGCAAGAGGGCGAGCGCGTCTTCGACCTGGTCGAGGAAGCCCGCCGCCGCGCGTTCGCAGTGCGCCGCCAGGAGGTCGACCGCGCCGGTTTTGCGGCGCTCTTCAGCGACGCCTCCACCCAGGACAGCTTGCACGTCATCCGTGCCTTCAGCCTGTTTGCGCTGCTGGCCAACCTCGCCGAAGACCTCCACCGTGAGCGCCGTCGGGCCGGGCACGTCAACGCCGGCGAGGCGCCCATCGACGGTTCGCTCGCCGCTACTTGGCCGAAGCTGGGGGCCGCCGGGCTGAACACCGCAGAGGTCGAGGACGCGCTGCGCGACGCAACCGTTGTCCCTGTGGTCACGGCGCACCCGACCGAGACGCGACGCCGCACCGTGTTCGAGGCGCAGAACAAGATCAAGCAGACGATGCGCACTCGGGAGCGCATGACTCTCAACGCCACCGAGGAGCAGGACGCCCTGCGGCAGGTGAAGATCCAAATCATCACCCTCTGGCAGACAGCGCTCATCCGGCTCAAGCGGGTGCAGATCGAGGACGAGATCGAGGTGGGTCTGCGCTTCTTCGACGCCTCGCTCTTCGAGGTGATGCCGCTGATCAACGCCCAGGTGCGCCGCGAGCTGAACGAGCTCTACCCGGGCGCTGACCTGCTGGAGGAGCCCATGCTCCGGGCCGGCTCGTGGATCGGTGGAGACCGTGACGGCAACCCCAATGTCACTGCGGCAGTGGTCAATACGGCGTCCACGCGCGCTGCACAGACTGCGATCGGCCGCTACCTGCGCGACCTCGACGAATTGGAAGTGAGCCTGTCGCTGTCGACCAGGCTCGCCTCGATCAGCGACGACCTGCGCACCCTCGCCGCGCTCAACACCGAGGACGAGCGGGACGACGAGCCCTACCGGCAGGCGCTGCGCTGGATCCGCGGCCGCCTCGAACGCACCTACCAGCAGTTCTTCGGCAAGGCGGCCGACGGCGCGATCGAGGTCGAGGGAGCCACCGCCTACCTGGAGGCCGAGGAACTACTCGCCGACCTGGACGTCGTCGACGCCTCGCTGCGCGGGGGGCACGACGACCTGCTCGCGGACGACCGTCTCGCCACCGTGCGCGAAGCCGTGCGTACCTTCGGCTTCCACCTCTACGGGCTCGACCTGCGACAGAACTCCGATGTGCACGAAGAGACCGTCACCGAACTCTTCGCCTGGGCGGGCGTCCACCCCGACTACGCCTCACTCGATGAGGACGCCAAGGTCGAACTGCTGGTGCAGGAGCTGGCCTCGCCGCGTCCGTTGGTGGGTCGTGGAGCGCAGTTCTCCGACCAGACCACCAGCGAACTCGCGATCGTGGCCGCTGCGGCTGACTCGGTGAAAACCTTTGGCGCAGAAGCGATTCCGAACTACGTCATCTCGATGTGCACGAGTGTCTCCGACATCCTCGAATGCGCGGTGATGCTCAAGGAAGCCGGCCTCTACGTGCCCGGCGCCGACGGTGCCACCTGCTCGGTCAACATCGTGCCGCTCTTCGAGACCATCGAAGACCTCCAGGTCTCGGCGGCCACCTTGCGCGCGGCGCTCGCGTTGCCCGCCTACCGTGCGCTCGTCGACTCCAAGGACGGCATGCAGGAGGTGATGCTCGGTTACAGCGACTCCAACAAGGACGGCGGTTACCTCGCCGCCAACTGGGCGCTCTACCGGGCCGAGCTCGACCTGGTCGAGGTGGCGCAGGAGTACGGCATCCGGTTGCGTCTTTTCCACGGCCGAGGCGGCACCGTGGGGCGTGGTGGCGGCCCCAGCTACGACGCGATCCTGGCCCAGCCGCCGGGCGCCGTGCGGGGCTCGCTGCGCCTCACCGAACAGGGCGAGATCATCGCCGCCAAGTACGCCGAGCCGGCGCTGGCGTATCGCAACCTCGAAGCCCTCGTGGCCGCCACCCTGGAGTCGTCGCTGCTGGACGTCGAAGGGCTGGACGACACCGCTCAGGCCTATCGCGACCTGGACGAGCTGGCTCAGCTCGCCCGCGATGCGTACAGCGAACTGGTGCACAAGACAGACGGATTCGTCGAGTACTTCAAGACGGCGACGCCTGTCGCCGAGATCGGCGCGCTCAACATCGGGTCGCGTCCGGCGTCCCGCAAACCCACCGAGAACATCTCCGACCTGCGTGCCATCCCGTGGGTGATGAGCTGGTCGCTGTCGCGCGTGATGCTGCCGGGTTGGTACGGCACCGGCGCGGCAATCGAGCGATGGGTCGACAGCGACGAGGCGAAGCTGGCCCGGTTGCAGCACTACTACGAGAACTGGCCCTTCTTCCGCACCGTCGTCTCCAACCTCGCGCAGGTGATGGCGAAGTCGGATCTCGGTATCGCAGAACGCTATTCACGCCTGGTCAGCGACGAAGAACTACGCGCACGCGTCTTCGACCGCATCGTCGACGAGCACGGACGCACGCTGCGCACCTACGCCCAGATCACCGGCCACGACGACCTGCTGTGGGACAACACCGCGCTGAAGCGTTCGGTCTTCAACCGGTTCCCCTACCTCGAGCCGCTCAACCACCTGCAGGTCGAACTGCTGGAGCGGTACCGCGCAGGCGACGAGGACGAGCAGGTGCGACGCGGCATCCTGCTAACCATGAACGGCCTCGCGACGGCGTTGCGTAACTCCGGCTAAGCCAGTCCACACGCACGTTCGTGACGTCTGGTCGGGGAGGGCCGCTCAGCGGTGGGACGCCTCCAGGTCGAGCAGTTCCTGTTTGGCCTTGACCCCGCCGAGGTAGGCGCCCATCGAGCCGTCCGCCCGCAGGACGCGGTGGCAGGGCACAACGATCGGCAGCGGGTTGGTCGAGCAGGCCGTGCCGACGGCGCGCACTGCCCGGGGATTGCCGACCTGCTGCGCCACCTGCGAGTACGACTGCGTGCTGCCGTACTCGATCGTCGACAGATGTTCCTGCACCACCTTGCGGAAGCCCCGCGACAGCGAGCGGTCGAGCGGTAGGTCGAAGCCGCTGGTGGCACCGGCGAAGTAGGCGTCCAGTGCGTAGGCGGCGTCGTCCAAGCGGTGCGGCTCGCTCATGATCCGCGGGCTCACCCGATGCGCGAGCGTGGTGAGCACGGCGTCGAAGTCTTCGCCGGCGTAGGCCACTCGCAATAGCCCCTCCGGAGTCGCGGCGAGCAGCAGCGTCCCGACCGGGGAGTCGATCGTCCGGTAGGCGATGTCGAGTTCGGTGCCGGCCCCGGTGGCCACTCGCGCCGCAAGGCGGTCGAGCAGTTCGGTGTCCGGGGGTAGGGCATCGAAGGGGTTCATCACTGGTCCTCTCGGTCGGCGGCATACACCGCGCGCAAGGTCTTCATGCCGTCCGCAGCCGCTCGACGAACGGCCTCGGTGTTGCGGCCCACGAGTTGCGCGACGTCGGCGTAGGGCAGTCCGGCGAGATGGTGATAGGCGATCGCCTGACGCTGCCGGTCGGGCAGCGCGGCCACCCGAGTCCACAGCTCGCGGGCGTCCTCGTCGTCGTGCACCACGCCGCGGTCAGGAAGTTCGGCCATCGGAGTGGCGCGCTGGGTGGAGCGGATGACATCGATCGCCTTGCGGTGCGCGATCGTCACGAGCCAGGCGCGGACGTTCGCATCAGCCGGTAGCTCGGGCCAGGCCCGCAGGGCAGCCAGGAAGGTCTCCGACCACGCGTCCTCCGCGCTGGTGTGCACCCCGAGCACGGCTCGGCAGACACGCAGCACGACTTGCCCGTGCTCGCGGACCACCTGCTCGAAGGGCTGTTTCATCTCCATCACCTCCTAGACGGTCGGCGCCCCGCAAACGTGAGATCGGCACGTGGGTATGGTGCGCATTCAGCCGCCATCGTCCCCTGAGAGGCCTGCAGTGTCACCGTTGCGCCGCGCCGTCCAACTGCCGTTGGGCTGCATCATGCTCGGCGTCGGGGTGGCGATGGTGCTGGCCGCTCGCCTCGGCGCAGACGGCTACTCCACGCTCATGAGCGGCCTGACGCTCGTCAGCAAGGTTGACTTCGCGGTGGTGAGCTGGTCGTCCGCGCTGGTGCTTGTCGTGCTGGCGTGGCTGAGGGGTTTGCGCCCTGGTCCGGGAACGGTCTGCCAACTCGTTCTGGTCGGCCTGACCGTGAGCGCGCTGCTCAAATGGCTTCCGGAGCCGGACGCGATGGGCGGGCGAGTGCTGCTCTTCGCAGCCGGGTACCTCTTCCTCTGCGTCGGCGTCGCAACGTATCTGGCCACCGACCTCGGGGCCGGCCCGGCCGAAGGTGCGGCACTGGCCTTTGATCCGCCGCTGCCGTTCAAGTGGAGTTACACCGTCTTCCAAATCATCTGCATCGCGATCGGTTGGTGGTGCGGCGCCGCGGTCGGTGTCGGCACGTTGATCCTCGCCGCCGGAATTGGCTGGACCGTCGACCGGCTCATGCCGTTGCTCGGCGGTCCGCCTCGCAGCGCGGTGGTGGAGCAGGCGACCTAGCCCCCGTGTCAGCGGCGGTGTTCGGCAACACCGCCCCTGAACTCTGACCCGCTGGTAACTTGCCGAAGCATGGCGCAGGCACTTCCGCACGACTTCGAGCCGATTCCGATCGCGGTGCAGGACGAGCTGTGGCTGACCATGGATCGCCCCACCAACCTGATGATCATCGATTCGTTGGTGTGGCTGGAGCAAGCACCCAAGTGGCCGGCACTGCGGGCGATCATCCGCGATCGCATGGTGGATCGCTACCCGGTGTTCCGCTGCCACCCGCAGAAGATCGACGGTCGGATGCACTGGGTGGCCGATGCCGACTTCAGGCTGGCTCGCCACGTGCGCAAGGCGAAGCTCGGCGCACCGGTCGATGAGGAGTTGGTGCGCCGGTTCGTCGCCGCCGAACGCAGCAAGGCCTTCGACCGCAACCACCCGCTGTGGAGCGTCCAACTCATCGAAGCGGTGCACCGCGCCGACGGCCGGATCGGCGCGGCGGTGTTGCTGCGAGTGCACCACAGCATCGCCGACGGCATTCGGATGACCGAACTGGCGCTGGGTCTGTGCGACCCGATCGATGCCGCACCCGGCACGATCAGCGCCAAGGTCGGACGCGCGCTGCCCAGGGCGGGACGTCCGACGCCGGCACTCGCGCTGGAGACGATGTCGTCGCTCACCGAGTCCGGGGCGTCCCGGTTGGCCAGTGCCGCAGCGGGAATCGTGGAGGTCGGCCGGTCAGCCGGTGGCGCTTTGGTGCGTGACCTGCAGGATCCGCTCGAGGCACCCGGCCGGGCGGCGTCGAGTGTCGCCGACCTCGCCGCGACTGCTGCGCGCGAGGTGGTGGCTTTGGTGGCCGATCCGAGCAAAGCCATCGACCTGCCGACCTATGTGGCTGGTCTCGCGCCGGGCGGTGAGCAAGCGGCCAACACCGTCACCGAGATCCTGGGCAGCATCAGTGCCAAGAATCCGAAGAGCACCTGGACCGGCACGCCCGGGCTGGAGAAGTCGGTCGCGTGGTCGGCGCCGATTCCGCTCGCCGACATCGTCCAGATGGCCCGCAGCTGCGGCGCGACCGTCAACGACGCACTGGTCGCTGCGGTCGCCGGAGCGTTGATGCGCTACCTCGCCGAGCACGGCACCACACTCAACGATGTGAGCTGGCACATCCCGGTCAGCCTGCAACCTTTCGGTGACGGCCTGCCCGACCGGTTGGGCAATCACCTGGCCCTGGTCAGCTTCCGCATGCCGTTGAACGTGCGAGACCCCAAGCGGCGCATGAAGGAGGTGCACCGTCGCACCGAGCGGATCAAGAACTCCCAGGAGACGCTGGTGACCTTCGGCATCCAGCGGGTCATCGCCCAGTCACCGCACGCGCTGAGCGTCATGCTCACTGACTACTTCGCCAACCTCACCGTAGGGGTGCTCACCAATGTGCCCGGACCCAAGCGTCCGGTGGCGCTGGCCGGGGCCCGCGTCGATTCGATGCTGGGCTGGGCGCCGTGCAACGGCAATCAGCCGATGACGGTGTGCATCTACAGCTACGCCGGGCAGGTGGTGGTCTCGATCGCCGCGGACGCAGGGCTGGTGCCCGATCTTGACCGCGTCACCGCCCACCTCGACGCCGAGATCGAGCACATGCGCTTTGCGCTCGGCGCAGACTGAGCTCGATCAGGGGTTGAGTCGCTTGTTCACCGCACGGTGCACAGCGGGCGGTAGCCAGTCCTTACAGCCGCAGCCCGTGCTGTTGGCTCAGGAATCGCGAGGAGTCGCCGAACTTCTGGTGATGGGTAGACCGATCCCGCTGACGGTGACCGGCGATGATGGGCCCATGTCGTGGCAACCAGGACCCACCAACTGCCTCACCGACGTCCCCGGCCTGCGCGTCGGTCATCACACCCGGCGCGGTGACGGCTGGCTGACCGGGACGACCGTGGTGCGGCTCCCGGACGACGGGGCAGTGGCCGGCGTCGACGTGCGCGGTGGTGGTCCGGGCACACGCGAGACCGACCTGCTCGACCCGCGCAACCTCATCGAACGGGTCCACGCGATCGTGCTCAGCGGCGGCAGCGCCTTCGGGCTCGCGGCTGCTGACGGAGTGATGCAAGCGCTCGCGGACGAAGGCATCGGCTTCCCGGTCGACGCCGCCGGACGACAGGTGCCGGTGCCGATCGTCCCAGCTGCGGTCGTCTTCGATCTGGGCCGAGGTGGCGAGCCGACCAAGCGTCCGGACGCCTCCTTCGGGGCTCAGGCGCTCGCGGCGGCCACCGCAGATGCCGTCGAGCAGGGCAGTGTCGGCGCCGGCACGGGCGCTCGAGCTGGTGGTCTCAAGGGCGGCGTCGGTTCGGCCAGTGCCGTGCTCGCGGACGGCACGACGGTTGCAGCGTTGGTCGTGGTCAACGCCGTCGGCAGCACCGTCGTGCCCGCGACCGGGCAGCTGTATGCGGCGCAGCACTGCATGCCGGGCGAATTGCCCAGTGTCACAACGCAGCCCGCTGAAATCTCAGCCGTTGCTGCGCTCGGTGCTGGTCAGGCGACGACTCTCGCGGTCATCGCCACGGACGCCACGCTCACCAAGGCGCAGTGCCAGAAGCTCGCCGGCATCGGCCACGACGGCATGGCCCGGGCGGTCAACCCGGTGCACACGATGTTCGACGGCGACACCGTCTTCGCCACCGCGACCTGCGAGCGGGATGCTCCCGACCCGATGGGCTTCCACCTGCTGCTCTCCGTGGCCGGCGATTGCGTCACCGCGCCATCGCGCACGCCATGTGGCACGCCGAATCGGAGGCCGACATGCAGTCGTACCGTGAGGCGCATGAGGTCAGCGCCGACGGCTGCTGAGCTGCGAGTGCCTCAGGTGTTCTGCGGGAAGCCGAGGTTCAGGCCGCCGTGCGAGGGGTCGAGCCAGCGCGAGGTGACGGCCTTCGTCCGGGTGTAGAAGTGGACGCCTTCGACGCCGTAGGCGTGGCTGTCGCCGAAGAGCGATGCCTTCCAGCCGCCGAAGGAGTAGTAGGCGACCGGCACCGGGATCGGCACGTTGATGCCGACCATGCCCACCTCCACCTCGTTCTGGAAACGGCGCGCGGCTCCACCGTCGTTGGTGAAGATCGCGGTGCCGTTTCCGTACTCGGAGGAGTTGATGAGCTCCAGGCCCTCATCGTAGGAGGAGACGCGGACGACCGACAGCACCGGGCCGAAGATCTCGTCGGTGTAGATCGACATGCTGGGGTCGACCTTGTCGAAAAGAGTCGGACCGACGAAAAAGCCGTCCTCACCGCCGTGGAACTCACCATCGCGGCCGTCCACGACGAGATCGGCGCCGGCGTCCTGCCCGGCGGCGATGTAGCCGGTGATGCGGTCGCGCGCCTCCGCAGTGACGACCGGACCCATGTCGCATGCGGTCGAACCATCGCCGGTCTTCAGTCCGGCCATGCGCTCCTTGATCTTGGCGATGAGTTCGTCGGCGATCGTGTCGACGGCGACCACCACCGAGATCGCCATGCATCGCTCGCCGGCTGAGCCGAAACCGGCGTTGATCGCGGCGTCCGCGGCGAGGTCGAGGTCGGCGTCCGGCAGCACCAGCATGTGGTTCTTGGCGCCGCCGAGGGCCTGCACGCGCTTGCCGGCGGCCACTGCTCTCTCGTAGACATACTTCGCGATCGGGGTCGACCCGACGAACGACACCGCCTTGACCGTCGGGTGGTCGAGCAGCGCGTCCACGGCTTCCTTGTCACCGTGGACGACGTTGACGACACCGTCGGGCAGGCCCGCTTCCTTCCACAGCTTGGCCACTTCGACCACCGCGGACGGGTCTTTCTCGGACGGCTTGATCACGACGGCATTGCCGCAGGCCACCGCGATCGGCACGAACCACAGCGGCACCATCGCCGGGAAGTTGAACGGTGAGATGACCGCGACCACGCCGAGCGGCTGCTGGATCGAATAAGCGTCGACACCGCTGGAGACATTCTCGGAGTAGCTGCCCTTGAGCAGTTGCGGGATGCCGCAGGCGAACTCGGCCACTTCGAGGCCGCGGGCCACCTCACCCAGCGCGTCCGAGGTCACCTTGCCGTGCTCGGCGGTGATGATCTCGGCGATCCGCTGCTTGTTCTCGTCCAGCAGTTGGCGGAACTTGAACAGCACCGGCGTGCGCTTGGCCAGCGACATCGCGCCCCACTCCTTGGCGGCTGCGGCGGCGTGCTGCACGACATCGTCCACGACCTGCGCGGAGGCGAGGTCGAGCGTGCCGGTGACCTGGCCGGTGGCCGGGTTGTAGACGTGGCTGGTGCGCTCGGGCGAACCGTCGAACTCGCGGTGGCCGACCAAGTGGGTGATGCGGGTTGGGGTGCTCATCGTGCGTCCTTCGTGGGGTTGTGCGGCATCTCGGAGAAAGGAAGGCGAGGGTCGATCGGTTGGTCCTGCCAGGTCTGGCGCACCCAGCCGTGTCTCGGATCGTCGCAGATGCGCCAGGCGCGTTCGGGGCCGGGACCAGCCATCACATTGAGGTAGTACAGGTCGTATCCCGGGGCGGCGATCGAGGGTCCGTGCCAGCCGTGTGGCACCAGCACGACATCGCCGGTGTGCACCCGTGCGTTGACCTCGATGGGTCGCTCGGTCGTGCCCTGCACCACCTGGAAGCCGTGTGGCTCGGCCTCGCTCGGGGCGCCGTCCACGGCTTGCACCTCGAAGTAGTAGAGCTCCTCGAGTTCGGTCTCCTCGCCGGGGCGGTGCTCGTCGTGCTTGTGCGGGGGATAGGACGACCAGTTGCCCGACGGCGTCACCACCTCGCAGCAGATGATCGAATCGGCAGCCAGCACATCGGGAAGCCCGAAGTTGCGTACTTCGCGGGAGCAGTTGCCGGCTCCTCTCAACTCCACCGGGACGTCGGCGCGGTCGATCACCTGGAAGGGCACGTCGCTCGCAGCGGGCGCGAAGGCCAACGCAACCCGCGAAGGCTCGGACGCGGTGAGCGTGAACTCCGAGTGCCGGGGCACATACGCGACGTCGGTGGGCCCGGTGAAGACGTCCGATCGACCGACCAGCGTTGTCTTGTCGCCATCGCTCTCGACCGTCAGGTTGGTGCCGGCCAGCGGGACGATGACGTACTCGTCGTCGCCGGTCTCGACCTGGTGGGATTCGCCTTCTTCCAGCACGGCGACGAGCAGGCCGGTGTGCTTCCACTCGTCACTGTGGGGCGTGATCGACACCGCGTACCCGTCGGCTGCTGCATCACCGAATGGCTTGTGCCAGCTCATGATTGATGCTCCCTTCGACCGCCGTGGACGAGTGTCGCCGCCACCTCGACTGCCGCAGCGACGTCGCCGTCCGGTGGGAAGAGCAGGGCGCGCCCGATGACAAGCCCGGCGGCTGCCGGAGCGGTGAGCGCGTCCTCCCACGAGGCATAGGTCTCTTCGGGGGTGGTCGTCGGATCGCCGCCGAGCAGCAGCGTGGGCAAGGTGGTGCCCTCCAGCACGCGGTGCATCTCAGGCACGATCGGCACCTTCAACCAGGTGTAGGCACTCGTGGCGCCGAGCCCGGCGGCCACCTGCATGGAGCGGATCGTCGCCTCCGGCGTGAGGATGTTGCGCGCCCGTCCATCGGTGCCGAACTCCGACCAGAAGGGTTCGATCATCGCCATCTTGCCGTGCGCTGCGAGCTCGTCGATGGCGTGTGCGGTGGCTTCCAAAGTGGCGACGGTTCCGCTGTCCTGCAGACAGATTCGAGTGAGTGTCTTGCCGCCGTCCAAGCCTGAGGCCGCGATCCGGGCGGCGGTGTAGCCGGTGAACCGGTCGTCGAATTCGAAGCGTGCGCCCTGCAATCCGCCGCGGTTCATCGATCCGATGACGAGCTTGTCCTCCAGCAGGCCGAGCAGCAGCAGGTCTTCCAGCAGGTCAGCCGTGGCGAGCACGCCGTCGACCCGCGGATTGGCCAGCGCGGTTGCGAGTCTGCGCAGCAGATCGGGACGGGAGGCCATCGCGTGCGCATCGGAGCGGACGCCGAGCGCCCCCCGGGCGGGATGATCGGCGGCGACGACAAGCAGGCGGTCGTCCCCAATCGGACGAGTGCGCCGCTGCGCCCACGCTCGATCGACCGCGCCCGGCTCCCGCATGCGACGAAGCGTCAGTTCGTGAATGTCGTTGTCCGACAGTTTCATCGGTCTTCTCCTGTCACGCGGCCGGCGGCGATCGCGGCGTCCACCTCGTCGGTCGTGGGCATGGCAGATGAGCACTCCAGGCGTCCGGCCACTATCGCGCCGGCGGCATTGGCGAAGGTCAGCAGGCGGTGCAGATCCCAGCCGGCCAGCAGGCCGTGCACCAGCGCTCCACCGAAGGCATCACCCGCGCCCAGACCGTTCACCACCTCGACCGGCAGCGGCGGCACCTGCACCGACTCGTCCTCGGTCATGGCCAGCACTCCCTGCGGGCCCATCTTCACCACGGCGAGTTCGAGACCGCGGTGAAGGAGTGCTCGTCCGGCACGCTGCGGGTCACGTTCGCCGACGGCGATCTCGCACTCCTCCAGATTGCCCACCGCGACGGTCACCTGGTCGAGAGCAGCAGAGACCACCTCGCGCGCTTCACCCGGCGAGGGCCAGAACATCGGCCGCCAGTCGAGGTCGAGCACGGTCAGGGGTCGGCGTCCGCGGTTCTCCCATGCCGCCTGGTGAGCCGCGCGGGAGGGCTCCCGGCTGAGGCCGGTCACCGTCGACCAGTAGATACGGGCGTCCGTGATCCGTTGCAGCGGAAGCTGATCGGGCTCAAGCGTCAGATCGGGCGCGAGGGGCTCGCGGTAGAAGTAGAGCGGAAAATCATCGGGCGGGAAGATCTCGCAGAAGGTCAATGGAGTCTTCAGCGACGGGTGCACTGACACCTCGAGCGCATCGACGCCGAAGCGTCCGAGCTCGCGTTGCAAGTAGCGGCCGAACGGGTCGTCGCCGACCGCGGAGACGAGCGCGGCGCTGCGTCCGTGACGGGCCGCGGCGACGGTGACATTGGCAGCGCTGCCGCCCAGGAACCTTCCGAAGGTGTCGACGTCCTCCAGGCCCACACCGGAGCGCAACGGGTAGAGATCGACCCCGAGTCGGCCGATGGCGATCAGGTCGAGGGCATCAGCGGACATAGCTGCCTTCCTGCTGGCTTGCGCCGAGGCGTCCATCGGTGATTCGCCGCGGGTCACAGTGAGGTCTCAAATGTAATGACATATTGACGTCTGCATGTGCATAACTGTCTATGATCGGCGCATGGCTGAGACCGTGCCGGTGGTCATCGAGCGGGGAAGTCCTATCCCCTTGTACTACCAGCTTGCCCAGCAGCTCACCGCTGCCATCGAGGACGGACGCCTCAAGCCCGGCGATCCCTTCGAGAACGAACTCGCCATGGCCAAGCGGCTGGATCTGTCGCGGCCGACGGTCCGTCGCGCGATCGCCGAACTCGTGCAGCGTGGCCTGGTGACCCGTCGCCGCGGCATCGGCACCACCGTCGCCAGCGAGGTCATCCACCGGCGCGACGAACTCACCAGCCTCTACGACGACCTCGTCCGCTCGGGCAAGAAGCCCCGCACCGATCTGCTCGACTTCGACCGATTCGCCCGCTCGCCGATCGCCGCGGAGTTCTTCGGGGTGCCCAAGAACACCGATCTGGTCTTCGTGCGCCGGCTGCGTTTCGCCGGTGACGTGCCGCTGTCGATCCTTTCGAACTGGCTGCTCCCGGTGGCCGCCGGATTCGATGAGACCGCGCTGCGCGAACGAGGCCTGTACGCGCTCATGCGCGAGATCGGGGTGCGCCCGGCGGTTGCCCAGCAGCGCATCGGGGCACGCCGTCCGACGGCGAAGGAGCGCGAGATGCTGCGCACCGACCGCGGCGAACCGCTGCTGACGATGACGCGTCGCGCCTTCGACGACGAAGGCCACCCAGTCGAGTTCGGTGACCACGTCTACCGGGCCGACCAGTACGCCATCGAGATCACCGTTCACGAAACCTGATTCCTCACAGGTAGTGGCGCTGGGCGCTCTTGCCCGCCACGTAGGTCTCGTGGGCTGCGCGGGTCGATTCGAGCGATGACACTTCGCCGACCGGCACGTCCCACCACGCCGAGCCCGGGGGGTTGGGACCGGTGAGGTCTGTCTCGACGTGCAGCACGACGGCCTCGTCCCCATCCAGGGCGACTTGGAGATTGCAACGGAATTCCTCGATTCCGTTGCAACGCAATACCTTCAAGCCCCAGCTCTCGGCGTTGGCCGCGAGGTCGAGGGGCACCTTCGGGCCGTCCAGCCGCGCACTTGTCGCATTGCGCATGCGGTACTTCGTGCCGAAACGCTGTGAACCGACCGACTCCGAGAGCGCACCGATCGAGGCGAAGCCGTGGTTCTGCAGCAGCACCACGATGACCTTCAAGCCCTCCGCCGCGATCGTGGCCAGCTCCATCGGCATCATCTGGTAGGTGCCGTCGCCGACGATCGCGACCACATCGCGCTCGTCGCCGAGAGCGATCCGGACGCCGATCGCCGCCGGAATTTCGTAGCCCATGGTCGAGTAGGCGTACTCCAGGTGGTACTGATCGGCGCTGCGAGCGCGCCACAATGCATGCAGATCGCCGGGCATCGAGCCTGCCGCATTGATGACGACGTCGTGGTCGTCGAGCAGTTCGTTGAGCGCGCCGAAGACCTCCGTCTGCGCCGGCAGCGGTTGGTGGTCGCGGTGGTAGCACTCGTCGATCACCGCGTCCCATTCCTGCCAGCGATCGGCAGCTTCGCGTTGATACTCGGCGTCGGTCGTCCACCCGGTCAGCTCGCGCTGCAACGCCTGCAACCCGTCGCGGGCGTCGGCGACCACCATCGTCGCGCTGTGTTTGGCGGCGTCGAAGGCCTGCACATTGAGGTTGACGAAACGGACGTCCGGGTCTTTGAAGACTGTGTGCGAGGCGGTGGTGAAATCGGAGTATCGAGTGCCAACGCCGATCACCAGATCTGCTCGTGCGGCAAGCGCATTCGCGGCTGCATTACCCGTCGCCCCAACGGCTCCGACCGACAGCGGGTGGTCGAAGTTGATGGCACCCTTGCCGGCCTGGGTGTCGGCCACCGGGATGCCCGTGGCGGTTGCGAAGGCGCGCAATGCGTCCTCGGCCTCGGAGTAGACCGCACCGCCACCGGCCACGAGGAGCGGCCGTCGCGACTGCTTGATCGCGGCCACGGCACGGGCCAAGGCTGCCGGCTCGGGTGCCGGACGGGCGATGTGCCAGACCCGGCGTGAGAAGAAGTCGACCGGCCAGTCGTACGCCTCGGCCTGGACGTCCTGCGGCAGACAGATCGTCACCGCACCGGTCTCGGCGGGGTCGGTCAGCACCCGCATCGCGGCGAGCAGGCTGGGGATGAGCTGTTCCGGACGGTTGATGCGATCCCAGAACCGGGAGACAGGCTTGAAGGCATCGTTGACCGAGATGTCGAGGGAACGCGGGTCTTCCAGTTGCTGTAGCACCGGGTCGGGGTAACGCGTAGCGAATTGGTCGGAGGGCAGCAGCAGTACCGGCAGCCGGTTGGTGGTGGCCAGCGCTGCCCCGGTGACCATGTTGGTGGCGCCCGGGCCGATCGAGGTGGTGACGGCCAGCGTGCTGCGACGGCGCATCTGCTTGGCGTAACCCGATGCCGCGTGCACCCCGCTCTGCTCGTTGCGCACCAGCCAATAGGGCGTCGCGGGTGTCTGCGGGTGGTCCTCGACCTCGATCGAGTTCTGCAGCAGGGCCTGCCCGACGCCGGCGACATTGCCGTGGCCGAAGATGCCGAACATGCCTGGGACCAAACGGGTTTCGACGCCGTCCCGCTCCGAGTACTGCTGGGCGAGGAAGCGCACGAGCGCCTGCCCGACGGTCAGTCGCACGGTCTCGGCGTCGGCATACGGATAGCTCGAGGTCATCGTCCACTTCCTGGCAGCGGTGGCGGTCAGCACCAGCGTACAAGTGCTTTGTTCTGACATTTGCACAAGTCGGAGATGTCAGCGGTAGACCGGCGAACGGCCGTGCCGCCGACTTGTCCCAATCGCCGGGCGGCAGGCGCCTTCGGCCCATACGCTTCGCCCGACCACCCACGACGGCCCACGAGTTCAAATGGCGATCCTCAACCCCTACCTCTCGTTCAAGGACAACGCCCGTGACGCGATGAACTTCGACCAGGAGGTGCTCGGCGGCGACCTGCAGCTGATGACCTTCGGTGACATGGGCGACGAGTCGGAGTCGAAGAACCTCGTCATGCACGCGCAGCTCACCACCCCCAGCGGCTTCACCCTCACGGCGTCCGACACCCGCCCGGCATGGGCTACGCCGCGCCTGGCGGCATCTCGCTCAGACTCTCGGGCTCCGAGGCCGATGAACTGCGCGGCTACTGGGAGAAGCTGGCCGACGGTGGCACCGTGGTGATGCCGTTGGAGAAGCAGATGTGGGGCGATGAGTTCGGCATGTGCACCGACCGGTTCGGCAATCCGTGGATGGTCAACATCGCCGGCGAAGCACCGACTGCGGCGGACGGCTGATCTGAGGTAGGTGTGCGTGCCAGAGTGGGCACATGCTCACCAGCGCGCACACCTTCACCGCCTACGTCCCCGCCGATCGACAACAGGTCTGGGATTGGTTCGCCCGTCCCGGGGCATTCCTGCGTCTCGCGGCGCCCTGGGGTGCGCTGCAGCCGGCGGTCGAGGCGAAGTCGTTGCGTGATGGCGAAGCCGTGCTGCAGGCGAAGGTCGCCACGGCCAAGGTGCCCGGCGCGCGCTGGGTGGCCAAGCACCAGCCGCAGGAGTACATCGACGGCCACCAGTTCGCCGACGTGTGTGTCTCGCAACCGTTCGCCGCGCTCACCCAATGGCGACACCTGCACCGCTTCGAGGACGACGGTGACGGCGCGAAGGTCATCGACCGGGTGACCTCGCGGGTGCCGAGGGGCCAGCTCGCCCCGATGTTCGAATACCGCTCGCGGCAGTTGATCGACGACCTGGCGGCGCACGCACGCGCCGCGCAGGAATGGTCGGCGACGCCGTCGGTCATCGCCATCACCGGAGCCAGCGGTCTGGTCGGCTCGGCGCTGAGCGCGTTCCTGTCGACCGGCGGACACACAGTCGTCCAGCTCGTGCGCGGCGAGCCCGATGCCAATTCGCCGTACGAACAGCGCCGCTGGAACCCCGACGCGCCCGTGCACGCCATGCTCGACAAGGTTGACGTCGTCGTGCACCTCGCGGGTGCGCCGATCGGGTCGCGGTTCACCGCCGACCACATGGCCGCCGTGCGCGACAGCCGCGTCGGTCCCACTCGCCGACTGGCGGAAGCGATCGCGGCACACGGTGGGCCGAAGGCCTTCGTCTCCGCATCTGCCATCGGTTACTACGGGTCGGAGCACGGCGACGAACTGCTCGACGAGTCGAGCCCTTCCGGCGATGACTTCCTGGCAAGTGTGGTCCGCGAGTGGGAGGCGTCGACCGCACCTGCTGCGGACGCCGGCGTCCGCACCGTGCGGGTGCGGACCGGCATCGTCCAGTCGGCCCGCGGCGGCACCCTCGCGCTCATGCGACCGCTCTACGAATCCTTCCTCGGCGGCCGGTTGGGCGACGGCAAGCAGTGGATGTCGTGGATCGGCCTGGATGATCTGGTGGAGATCTACCACCGCGCGATCTTCGATGCTGATCTGGCCGGACCGGTAAATGCCGTTGCGCCGCAAGCGGTTCGCAATGCCGAGTACAGCAAGCAGCTGGCGGCCACCGTGCACCGTCCGAACCTCGTGCCGGTGCCGGGCTTCGGTCCTCGACTGCTGCTGGGCGATCGTGGCGCGCGCGAATTGGCCCTGGCCAGTCAGCGGGTCGTGCCCGCCGTGCTGGTCGACCACGGCCACCGCTTCCGGTACGAGCAGTTGCCGGCAGCACTGGCGCACGAGCTCGGCGCCGACCCGCGTGCGGCGAAGGCGGACGCGTCCGGCTGATTCGCGCGTCCGGCCACTTCTTCGGCTCCGCCTCAGTCACAAACCGGACGCAAATCACACGTTTTCGGCGCCCGAAACGTGTGATTTGCGTCCGGTTTGTGGGGGCAACTCGGCAGTAGGATTCGCCGCATGGATTTCAAGAGCATCATCGCCAAGGCCAAAAATTTCGCTGGCAAGAACCCCGACAAGGTGCGCGGCGGCATCGACAAGGCTGAGGCCGTTGTCAACGAGAAGACCGGCAACAAGTACGCCGACAAGGTCAAGCAGGGCGCGGACGCCGTCGAGGGGCAGCTCGGTCTGCCCAAGCAGGACGCCGGCACCCCGCAGGCGCCCAAGCCGTCCGGCGAGGCTCCTCAGCCGTCCGGCGAGGGCACCCCGCCCCGGGCCTGAACCCGACCTCGACCGCAACCGCGGCGGCTACTCACATACGCGGCAGTTGCAACTAGCGCGTTTGTGAAGAGCCGCCGCGTTTGGTGCTGAAAGGCCGCGTTTGCGGGCGCCGGCGAGCGGGCGTGGTTTCAGGGCGGTGCGGACGTAGGTCCGTCAGTCTCCACACAAACGCGGCGACTCCTTGCAGGCGCGGCGGTTGCAGCTAGCGCGTTTGTGAAGAGCCGCCGCGTTTGGTGCTGGAAAGGCCGCGTTTGCGCCGCCGAGGAGCCGGGCGGCGGGGGTCCAGCGCGTCAGTGCGCCCAGCTGATCTCGACGCGGCGGTTCAGCGCGCGCCCCTCGGGGTTGTCGGCGCCGTCAGCCTTGAGGTTGGGCGCGGTCGGCTGGGTCTCGCCGGCACTGCGCACCTCGGTCTGCAGGCCGGGAATCAGCTTCTTGAGTTCGTCCGACACGGTCTGGGCGCGACGCTTGCCGAGCGCGAGGTTGGTCTGCGTCGAACCCTTGGCGTCGGTGTGGCCGACGATGCGCACCGTCTTGCCCTTCACCTCGCCACTGATCGTCGCGGCTGCCGCCTTCACCAGCGCCTGGCCGGAGGAGGTCAGCTTGTCGCTGCCGAAGTCGAAGAGCACGTCGTCGAAGACTTCCACGGAGCTGCGTCCGCCGACGTTGCAGACGCTGTAGCGGCCGATCATGCGTCCCTGGTCGGCCGGTTTGCCGATGCTGGTGCGCTTGCCGTCCTTGTCGATGAAGACGGCGCCGCCGGTGTTGGCTTCACCGCGGCGGCCGTCGACCCCGACGAAGGCGATGCGCTTGTCGGTGGCGCAGGCCACCGAACCGTCGGCCGTCACTGCGATCACGCCGCTGCGGTCGAGCACTGAGCCGGCGCCCTTGCGGTTCACGTCGGCCCGCGCGCTGAAGCCCTTGCCGGCCCAGGTGGCCTTGCCGTCGCGCAGGGTCAGGGTGCCGCGGTCGGAGGTGTACTTGCCCTCCTTGGCGTTGCTGATGGCGGTGCCTGCGTCGACGACATAACGCATGCCGTTGCGGTAGACGAGGGTGATGAAGTTGCCGCTGACGATCCACCCGCCCGTGAGGGTGAGGGTGTCGGCCTTGCCAGGATCAGTGGTGGGAGCCGGCGCCTCGGGTTGCTCCGCGCTCGCCGAGCTCGAACTGCTGGACGGCGCGCTGGAGGCGGCGGACGATGACGACGAGGAAGGTGTCGACGACATCTCCGATTGTTCGACATTCGAGGTCGACGCGCTGGACGTCGACGAAGCGCCGGACACGCTGGTGTCGTTGTTGCAGGCGGCCAGGCTCAGGCATGCGGCTGCAGCCAGGACGGCGGCAAGGCTCTGACGTGGTGTGCGCACGGACATGGTGTTTCCCCTCGTCGACCATCGAAGTACCCGCGGGTGTGACGTGGTCGACAAGCCACTGGTTCCACTTCGGTGCTCCGATCTTTCCCACAGTCTCCGGATCGTCTCTACGCTGGAAAGCGTGGGACGTCCGGATTGCACTCGTAAGGACGCGTCATGAACGCCCGTGGTGACAGTGCACTGCAGACCTACCGAGCCCTTCCCGTCGGAACGCCGCTCGGTGGCATCGTCCTGCTCGCCGGCCTCCGAGGCCTCTCGGACGAGGTGCGTGGCCTGGCCAAGCGCCTCGCGGCCGAGGGCTACTGCGTCTACGTGCCCGAGATATCAAGTGCTCTCGGCATCGAACCCGATCTCGGTGAGCGCGCCGAAGCCGCGCTGAGCAACGGTCTTCAGGAGCCGCTCGATGATGCGGTGCGTGAGGAAATCGAGCGCTTGGAAACCCCGCAATACCAGCGCTGGCTGCTGCAGTCGTTGCGGGCCGTGGTCGACATGGCCCTGGACGGTGAAGGCGTCGGCGGACGAGTCGCGGTGATCGGCACCGGCATGGGCGGCCGCGATGCCTACGCGCTGGCCGCCTTCGACCACCGGGTGCGGCTCGCGATCTCCTACGACCCCGGCAATGTCGACATCGACGCCGTCGAAGACATCAAGGGAGCAGCCGTCTCCTTCTACGGCATCGGCACCGCGGTGTCGCAGGTGATGCCGGAGTTGCGCGCGGCGATGCGGCGAGCCGGAGTGCCTTTCTGCGCCAAGGCCTACCCGGACGCCGACACCACCTCGCACGTGATGTCGGATCGCCCCAGCGCCTCCGACGTGGCCAGCGATCTGTGGGAACGTTCCCTGGCGTTGCTGCGACTCCACCTGGCCTGACCGTCCCGATCCGCGCTCGCACAGATCGGTGCGTCATGCTTGCCCGATGATGCGTAATGGCGAGGTTTCGTGGTGGTGGCGACAGGTCGGCGGTGCGCCAGGTGCCCGACGTCGGCGTCCCGCGCTGGCCGGTGAAATCCAGGTCGACGTTTGCATCATCGGCGCCGGATATACGGGCCTGTGGACGGCCTACTACCTCGCCAAACACGACCCCTCGCTGCGCATCGCCGTGGTCGAGCAGCACTTCGCCGGGTTCGGGGCGTCGGGCCGCAACGGTGGCTGGCTGACTGCCGCTTTGCCAGGGTCGCGCGCCGTGCTCAACCAGGTGCGCGGCATCGATGGCACCAAGGCACTCGAACAGCATCTGCGCGACCAGGTCGATGAGGTCATCCGCGTCGCGGCGGCAGAGAAGATCGACGCCGACATCGTCAAGGGCGGCGAATTGCGCGTGGCCACCTCAGCCCCGCAGCTTGGACGTCTGGAGCGTTCGTTCGCCTCCGAGCAGGCGTGGGGCACCCCCGGCGAGAAGTGGCTGGAGGAGAGCGAACTCGATGCACGGCTCCGCCTCGACGGCAGTCTCGCGGCGATCTGGACGCCCCACTGCGCACGCATCCACCCGGTCAAACTGGTGAGCGGTTTGGCCGAAACGGTCGAGCGCCTCGGGGTGACCATCTACGAAGACTCCCCGGTCGAATCGGTCGAGGACGGCTTCGCGCGCACCGCAGACGGCACGGTGCGGGCGTCCTCGGTGCTGCGATGTACCGAAGGATTCACCGCCGACTTCCCGGGGGAGCGCCGCACCTGGCTGCCGATGAACTCCTCGATGGTCGTCACCTCACCGCTCACCGCCGAGCAGTGGGAGCACATCGGTTGGGACGGCTACGAAGTGCTCGGCGACGAAGCACACGCCTACATCTACGCCCAGCGCACCGCCGACGGCCGCATCGCCATCGGTGGACGAGGGGTGCCGTACAAGTTCGGCTCGAAGCTCGACGACTTCGGCGACACCCCGTCGGTGACCGTCGAGCAGCTGCGCGCATCGCTGGAGTCGCTCTTCCCCGAACTGCGCGGCATCTGCCTCGACCACGCGTGGTCGGGCGTCCTCGGTGTTCCCCGTGACTGGACGGCGACGGTCACCTACCAGGACGGCTTCGGATACGCCGGCGGGTACGTCGGCCACGGCGTCACTTCCTCGGCGCTCGCCGGGCGAACGCTCGCCGACCTCGTGCTCGACCGCGACACCGAACGGACGTCCCTACCCTGGGTGCAGCGACGGGTGCGTAAGTGGGAGCCGGAGCCCTTCCGGTTCGCCGGGGTGATGGGGCTCTACGCCGCCTATCGGCAGGCGGACAAACGCGAGTCGCTCACCGGTCGCAAGTCGGGCATCGCAGGCCTGGCCGACAAGATCTCGCGCAAACCCTGAACCGCTTCTGCAGAAATCCGTGAACCTACTCGTTATCCGTGAGCCCACTGGCTGTACTCAGTTGGCTCACCAATAACCAGTAGGTTCACGCCCGGGAGCGTCTGCGTCGCTCAGGCGGGTCCGCCGGTCGAGACCCAGCTACCCAGCGGCTGCTCTGGATAGGTTTCCTGCGTGACCGTCTCGTCGATCAGCTTGAGCCCGCGCGATTGGTAGGTGCGTAGCGCGGCCGGGCCGTCCAGCGAACAGGTGTGCACCCAGACCCGTAACACCGGCGGCACGTCGTCCAATTCGCTTGCCTGCCAAGCGCGTTCGATACCGCGAGTGAGCAGCGCTGACCCGAGGCCCTTGCCGATCGCGTCCTCGACCAGCCCGAAGTACTTGATCTCGATCTCGCTCGACTCCGCCACCGTAGACGCTCCGAGCTGCAGATACCCATGAGGGACGCCGTCGGCGTAGGCGACCAGGAACGTGGTCGCGGGCACGGCGAGGTCAGCGGCCCACTGGTCGCGCGACCACGAGAGCCGGTCGGTCCACGTCCATGGTCCGCCGATCAGGCCGTAGAGGAAGCGGGCGTATTCCGGAGTGACAGAACGCGATTCGACGACGGTGAACGGCGGGGGTGGAGCAGTGGGGCCGGTGAGCTCTGCGGCTGAGCGCATCTCCAGCGTCCAGGTGGTGACCCGCATTCAGGAGCGCCGCAACAGTGCGTCGATGCGCTCGATGGTGAGCGCGGTCGCTTCGGCGTCGCCGTCCGGGCCGTGGACGTCGGTGAAGAGGTGACCGCGTCCGGGCGTCACGAAGTCTTCGAAGGACGTGCCCTCGGCCTCGACCGAAGCCCGCAGCGCGTCGACGTCTTCCTGCTCGACCCACGGGTCGTCGGCGTAGCGGTGCACCTGCACGGGCGCGCCCGGCCAGCGTCCAAAGGGTGCGGCGACGCTGTGCATGAGGATGACGCCGGCGGCCTCCGGACGAGTTGCGGCGAGCGTTTGCGCGAAGGCCGAGCCGAGCGAAAATCCGGCGAGGGCGGCGTCCGGGGGCAGTTCTTCGACCACCGGCAGGATGCGTCGGAAGAGCTCTTTGGCTCCGACGCGATCTCGGTAACCCACGCCGTCGTCCTCGGAGTCGAAGACCTCGCCGTCGTAGAAGTCGGGCACGGTGACGGTGTGGCCGCGCTGTTCCAAAGTGTGGGCGAATTCGCGGACGGCGGGGCGCAGACCGAGGGCGGAGTGGAGCAGCAGGACGTGGCTCATGACTCCATCCTGACGGATCAGCCGAACAGCACGGCGGCTTCGTCCCAACGGGACTGCGGCACCGCCTTCAGATCGCTGGTCGCTTCGCGCAGCGGCACGGTGTCGATGTCGATGCCGCGCAGCGCCACCATGTGACCCCACTTTTCATCCATCACGGCGTCGATCGCGGCGAGCCCGAAGCGCGTCGCCAACACCCGGTCGTAGGACGTCGGCACGCCGCCGCGCTGCAAGTGACCGAGCGTCATCACGCGGGTTTCGATGCCGGTGCGCTCCTCGATGATCGGGCCGAGCCATTCCCCGACGCCACCCAGGCGCGGACGTCCGAATCCGTCGAGTGCGTCGCGGACGATCTCGGCGCCTTCGGGCTTGAAGCCTTCGGCGACGACCACCAGCGGCGCGCGGCCACGGTCGCGGGCCGATTCGACCCATTCGGTGATCTGGTCCATCGAGACGGGTTGCTCAGGTATGAGGATCGCGTGGGCGCCTCCGGCGAGCCCAGCATGCAGGGCGATCCAGCCGACGTGGCGGCCCATGACCTCCACCACCATGCAGCGGTGGTGCGATTCGGCGGTGGTGCGCAGCCGGTCGATCGATTCGGTCGCAATGGAAACGGCGGTGTCGAAACCAAAGGTGTAGTCGGTGGCCGACAGGTCGTTGTCGATCGTCTTGGGCACGCCCACGATCGGCACGCCGTCGTCGTGCAGCATGCGCGCAACCGTCAGGGTGCCCTCGCCACCGATGGCGATGATGGCGTCCATCTCGTTGCGCTTCATCACCTTTTTCACCCGCTCGGAGCCGCCGGCGCCCTCGGCGAATGGGCCGATGCGGGAGGTGCCGATGATCGTTCCGCCCTGGCGCGACAGGCCGCGGACGTCCTGCCGCGGCAGGCGGCGGACGTCGTCCTCCACCAGGCCGCGGAAGCCGTCGCGGATTCCGAGGAAGTTGACGCCGTAGATGCGGTCGCCCTTCATCACCGCGCCACGGATCACAGCGTTGAGGCCGGGGCAGTCGCCGCCGCTGGTCAGAATGCCGATGTTCACGCGTCCAGCATGGTCGCTACCTACGAGTTACGGAAACCCGTTCGCAGGTCGGACTCCCGGAGGTTGAGCCTGGAGGGTGGATTCTTCGGTGGTTGATCCTGGCTGGTGAGGTACGAACCAGCCAGTGTCGAAACTGGCCACCGCGGAACGCACAAACCGGACGCAAATCGCACGTTCTCGGCGCGGAAACGTAAATTTTGCGTCCGGTTTGTGGGGAGAGGGCGGTCGCAACCAGCGGCTGGGAGGATGACTCGCGTGACTGCCGATCCGAAACACATGTGCCTGATGTTGCTGATCGATCATGATCAGCAACGGATCGTGTTGGGGCACAAGCTTCGCGGGTTCGGAAAAGGCAACGTCATCGCGCCGGGCGGCAAGATCGACCCGGGTGAGACAATCACGCAAGCGGCGGCGCGCGAACTTCACGAAGAGACCGGGCTGGTCGTTGATCCGGCCGAGGTGACGGACGCCGGTGAACTGCTCTTCACTTGGGCCGACCCGCTGGCCCAACACCACCGCGTCACGCTTCGCACCGCGTCCCGCTGGCAGGGCGAGCTGACGCCGAGCGACGAACTCGACCCGTTCTGGTGTGATTTCGCGAAGATCGAGTACGACCTGATGTGGGACGACGACCGCTTCTGGTTGCCGGGCGTGCTGCGCGGCAACGCGGTGCATGCCACGTTCGGCTACGACTCTGACCAGCGTTTCGTCGTCAGTGCGGATCTATCTTTCGAACCGCGACCACTCCACCGCTGACTGATCTGCCTGCGGCTCGACAAAGGTGGATCGTCCGCGTCCTGGCACCGACGATCCGCCCCGGTGGCGCTGGTCGAATCTGAGAGGTGGATCGTCCGTGTCCTGGCACCGGTGATCCGCCCCGGTGGTGCTGGGCGGATCCGAGAGGTGGATCGTCTGGGCTGACCGCGCCGCCCGAAATCCACCGCGCGGACGCCCGCTGCGCCAAGCTGGGCCGCATGAGCACGATCTCCTACAGCCGCAAGGGTGCCGGTGAGCCGGTGGTGCTGGTGCACGGCATCGGTCACCAGCGCACCGCCTGGTTCGACGTCTTTGATCTGCTGGCGCGTGACTTCGACGTGATCGCGATCGACCTTCCCGGGTTCGGCCAGTCGCCGCCGCCGCCGAAGCCGAACAGTTACGCGATGAGCAGTTGGGCCCAGCAACTGGAGGAGTTCTTCGCCCATCTCGATCTCGGACGTCCGCACATCGCCGGAAATTCGCTCGGCGGCATCCTGTCGCTCGAGCTCGCCGCCCGTGGTTCGGTGGCCAGCTGCGTCGCGCTCAGCCCGGCCGGTTTCTACACCCCGCCCGGCCTGATGGTGGCGGGCGCGGCGCTGGTGTCGATGAAGGCGGCCAGCCACGCTCCGCTGCCGGTGGTGAAGTACTTCGCCGACAAACCCACGCTGCGTCGCATCTCGATGGCTTCGCTGTACGTGCACCCCGAGCGCCTCACCGCGCAGGACGCTTACGCCGACTCACTTAACCTGCGCCGGTCGCCAGGCTTCTGGCCCTGCTTCGTGCGCGGGATGAAGCTGAACTACCGGGGCCTGCCGCAGGTGCCGACCACGATCGCGTGGGGCGAGAAAGATCGGCTGCTGCTGCCGACGCAGGCCAAGCGCGCCCGCCGGCGGCTGCCGCAGGTCAACCACGAACCGCTGCCCGATTGCGGCCACGTGCCGATGCTCGACGACCCGAACGCCATCGTCCGGATTGTGCGCGAGACCGCAGCCCGCGTCCCGAAGAGCGCCGAAGCGGTGGCATGAGCACGGACGACCATCGGTACGCGACGACGCTGCACTGGCAGGGCTCGACCGCCCTCGGGTACGACCACTACTCCCGCGAGCACCGCGTCGAGCCAGCCGGCAAGAGCGAACTGACGCTGAGCGCCGACCCGACCTTCCGGGGTGATGCCGCGACCACCAACCCCGAGGAGTTGCTCCTGGCAGCGGCGAGCAGTTGCCAGCTGCTGTCCTTCCTCGCGGTCGCTGCTCGGGCCCGAGCGGATGTCTACTCCTATGTCGATCACGCTGAAGCTGTGATGTCGGTTGATCAGAACCCGTTGTGGGTCAACGAGATTCGGCTGTCGCCGGTGATCGAGATCAGCGGCGAGAAGCGGCCGCAGAAGTGGGAGCGCTGGCTGCGCATCGCTCACCAGGAGTGCTTCATCGCCCGTTCACTGCGATCCCGCATGACGATCGCCGCCACTTTCCTGACCGGCGACGGCGCCCGCACGCAGGTCGTCATCACCGACGACTGAGCGTTCACCCACGTCCCAGCCGCCCGTGGCATGCTCACTTTCATGACGACGAAGCCGGTGACCTTCCTCATCCTCGGTGCGGGCGGCGACCTCACCCAACGACTCTTGCTCCCCGGCCTCGGCAGTCTGCTGGCCGTCGAACCCGACCGCGAGGTGCAGGTAATCGGTGCCGACCGTGCAGAGCTGGACGACACCTCCTTCCGCGCGCTGGTGCGTGACCGGTTGAAGCAGGGCGGTGCCGACGCGAGCACCGCCCGCACGGTCTCCGGCAAGGCCAGCTACATCAAGGCCGACCTGCTCGACCCCGTCGCACTCGAAGGGCTGATCGGCGCGGCCACCGGTGAGCTGGTCATCTACTTCGCCCTGCCGCCGGCGATCACGATGAAGGTCTGCGCCGAACTGGAGAAGCTGACGCTGCCGCCGAGCACTCGACTCGGCCTGGAGAAGCCCTTCGGTAGCGATGAGAAGAGCGCGCGGGCGTTCAACAAGCAGTTGCAGCGTGTGGTGCCGGAGGAGCAGATCTTCCGGGTCGACCACTTCCTGGGTGTTTCCACCGTGCTCAACCTCATCGGCCTGCGTTTCGCCAACCGGATGCTGCAACCCATCTGGAATGCCGAGCACATCGAGCGGGTCGAGATCATCTACGACGAAGATCTCGCGCTTGAGGGCCGCGCCGGTTACTACGACAAGGCCGGCGCGCTGCGCGACATGTTGCAGAGCCACCTGCTGCAGATCTTGGCGGTCTTCGCGATGGAGCCGATCGCCGATCTGGAGCCGCAGGAGCTGGCTGACCTCAAGGCGCAGGTGCTGCGGGCCACGCGTATCTGGGAGGACGACCCGGCCACCTACGCCCGCCGCGCTCGCTACACCGCCGGCTCGATCAACGGCCGTGAGGTGCCGTCGTACGCCAAGGAGGAGGGCGTGGAGTCGGCGCGCAGCACCGAGACGCTGGCGCAGCTCACCGTTGAGATCAAGAACAACCGCTGGTCCGGTGTGCCCTTCGTCCTGCGCAGCGGCAAGGCGCTCGGGGTGCCGCGCAAGCAGATCATCGTCTACTTCCGTGCCGTGCCCCACCTGCCCAAGGGCTTCCACGGCGACCACGCCGCCGACGCGATGGTCATCGATCTCAAGCCGGCACGCGTGTCTTTCCAGCTGTCGATGAACGCCGAGGGCGACCCCCTCGATCTCGAACGCAAGAGCCTCGTGGCCGAGCTCGCCGCCGCCCGCATGACGGCCTACGGCGAAGTGCTTCGCTGCATGCTTGACGACGACCAACTGCTCAGCGTGCGCTCCGATGCCGCCGAACTCTGCTGGAAGATCGTGGCTCCGGCGATCCGGGCCTTCGAGAGCGGCAAGGTGCCCCTGCAGCAGTACAAGGCCGGTTCGGACGGTCCGAAGGGCTGGCTCTCGGCCGATTCGATGGCCGTTCGTCAGCAGGAAGAGTCGGCGGTCTCCCAGGCTGCGTCCGGGCAGCGTTCCAAGACCTCTGCCGCTCGTCCGGCGAAAAAGACCCATGCGAAGAAGGCCACGGGGAAGAAGTGACCGGACGCGGTGACGCCCCGCCGAACTGGCGAGTAACTTAGGCTGGGCGAGTCCGTATCCGGTGCGAAGGAGCTGTCATGGCTGAACTGAAGGAGCACTACGACGTCCTGGTCGTGGGCGCCGGGTTGTCCGGAATCGATGCCGGTTACCGCCTGCAGACGATGTGTCCCGACAAGGACTTCGCGATCATCGAGGGGCGCGACACCCTCGGCGGCACCTGGGATCTGTTCAAGTACCCAGGCATCCGATCCGACTCCGACATGTTCACCCTCGGCCTGCCCTTCGAGCCGTGGACGGGGGAGAAGTCGATCGCCGACGGCGGAGACATCCTCGACTACCTCAAGCGCACCGCCGCGAAGTACGGCATCGACGAGAAGATCGTCTACCGCACCAAGCTGGTCTCGGCCGAGTGGTCGAGTGGCGACGCACAGTGGACGCTGACCCTCAACACTCCCGAGGGCGAACGCACCGTCACCGCGCAGTACGTCTACCTCTGCTCCGGTTACTACGACTACGACCAGGGCTACACGCCCGATTTCGCGGGCCTCGAAGAGTTCACCGGCGAGGTGATCCACCCGCAGTTCTGGCCGCAAGACTTCGACCCGAGCGGCAAGGAGATCGTCGTGATCGGCTCCGGCGCGACGGCCGTGACGCTCGCCCCCGCGCTCGCCGACCGCGGAGCGCAGGTGACGATGCTGCAGCGCACGCCGTCCTACGTCCTCTCGCTACCGAACTTTGACCCGCTCGCCGGCCTGCTGCGTCGCGTCGCTTCACCCGAGCGCGCCTACTCGGCGATCCGGATGAAGAACGCCGTGCAGGCGCTCGCGCTCTACCAGGCCAGCCGCAAGGCACCCAAGGCCGTGGGCACGCTGCTGCGCAAGGGCGTCATGACGCAGGTGCGTGGCACCGACGTCACCGATCGTGACTTCACCCCGCCTTACAACCCGTGGGACCAGCGCCTGTGCCTCGTACCCGACGGTGACCTCTTCACTGCGATCCGCGAGAAGGGCGTCAATGTCGTCACCGACACCATCGATTCCTTTGTGCCCGAAGGCATTCGCACCGGCAGCGGCCGGGTGCTCGACGCCGACGTGATCGTCACGGCCACCGGCCTGAAGATGCTCGCAGCGGGTGGGGCGAGCTTGGAGGTCGACGGCGAAAAGGTCGACCTCGGTGATCGCTACATCTACCGCGGCATGATGGTCAGCGGCGTGCCGAACGCCGCGATGTGCGTCGGCTACACCAACGCCTCCTGGACGCTGCGCGCCGACCTGTCGTCGCAGTACCTCTGCACCTTCATCAACTACCAGGACGCGCACGGTTACGCCTACGGCTACCCGCACGTGGAATCACAGATGCCTTCGCAGCCGGCGCTCGACCTCAACAGCGGCTACGTGCTGCGGGCGATGGCGGAGTTCCCGAAGCAGGGCGACCGCGCGCCGTGGTTCCTGCACCAGAACTACCTGCGCGACCGGCGCGACACCCGCAAGGCGAATGTCGCCCAGGACATGGTTTTCGTGCGCGCCGGTGAGCCCCACACGATCGAGGAGCCGGCCGCTCCGGCGATCGCCTGATCCATGCCCGAGCAAGCAGCCTCACGGCGCGGTCTGCGGATCGCGCTGGCTTCGTATCGCAGCAAGCCGCACTCGGGCGGGCAGGGCATCTACGTGCGCAACCTGTCGCGCGAACTCGTGGCGGTCGGGCACGAGGTGGAGGTCTTCAGCGGCCCGCCCTACCCGCAGCTCGACCCTGGCGTCCGGCTCACGAAGGTGCCGAGTCTCGACCTCTACCGGGACGACGACCCGTTCCGGCGTCCGGCGTTGCGTGAATTCCGTTCCGGCACAGACGTATTGGAGTACGCCACGATGTGCACGGCGGGCTTCCCCGAACCGCGCACGTTCGGACGACGCCTGGAGCAGGTGCTCGGGCCGCGAATTAGTGAGTTCGACATCCTGCACGACAACCAGACCCTCGCCCCGGGCATTCTGCGGCTGGAGCGGCGCGGCCTGCCGCTGCTGACGACCATCCATCACCCGATCAGTGCCGACCGTCGGCTTGAGCTGCAGCACGCTCGCGGGTGGGAGCACATCACCAAACGGCGCTGGTACGGCTTCCTCGGCATGCAGCGCCGGGTCGCGCAACGCAGCTCCCACGTACTCACCGTCTCGGAGGGTTCGGCGCGCGACATCACCACCGATTTCGGGGTGCCGGCCGATCGCATCAGCATCGTGCCGGTGGGAGTCGCGGTGGACGTCTTCCAGCCGTCAACCACGCCCCGTGTGCCCGGCCGTCTGGTGACGATCGCCTCCGCGGACGTCCCGCTGAAGGGCGTGCCGGTGCTCATCGAGGCCGTCGGGCAAATGAATCCGGACGTCTGGAGCGAGCTGGTGATCGTCGGTTCGTGCAGCGACCGCACCGCCAAGCTGCTCGCCGATGCGGGTCTGCTCGACCGGGTGACCTTCCGGGCCGGGCTCACCGACGACGAACTCGCATCCCTCATCGGCTCGGCGCAGGCGCTCGTCGTCCCGTCGCGCTACGAAGGCTTCTCGCTGCCGGCGATCGAGGCGATGGCTTGCGCAACGCCGGTCGTCGCCTCCGCGGTGGGCGCGCTACCCACCCTGGTCGCCGGTGGCGCCGGAGTGCTCGTCCCGCCGGGCGACGCTGCGGCACTGGCGCATTCACTGACCGACGTCCTCACCGACCCGCAGCGGGCCGCAGCCATGGGTGCTGCCGGACGCGAGCGGGCGGTGTCGACCTACAGCTGGGCTGCGGTGGCGCAGCAGACCACGCAGCTCTATCGGGACGTCATCGCGGCCCGACGCAACCACAAGGAGAACCCCCATGCTCACCGTTGATTTCGACCGCTTCCCGGTCTCGGCAGGGATGTCCCTGATCGATGTGGGATGCGGCCAGGGGCGGCACTCCTTCGAGGCGTACCGGCGCGGCTGCAATGTCACGGCGTTCGACATGAACGAGGCCGACCTCGCCGACGTCAAGACGATGTTCGGTGCGATGGAACTCGAAGGCGAGGCAGGCTTCCCGGCCATCGCGGTGGTGCAGGCCGGCGATGCACGCGCGATGCCCTACGACGACGACAGGTTCGACCGGGTGATCGCCTCGGAGATCCTGGAACACATCCACGAGGACGAAGAGGTGATGGCCGAGCTCTTCCGCATCACCAAGCCGGGTGGTCTGGTGGCCGTCACCGTGCCGCGCAACTGGCCCGAGCAGGTCTGCTGGAAACTCTCGGACGAGTACCACGAGGTGGAGGGCGGTCACATCCGCATCTACAAGGCCAGCGAACTGGTCGACAAACTGCGCCGGGCCGGGTTCGTGCCTTATGACCAGCACCACGCCCACGCGCTGCACTCGCCCTACTGGTGGCTGAAGTGCGCGGTCGGCACCGACAGCGACAACTTTGCGACCAAGGCCTACCACCGGCTGCTGGTCTGGGACATGATGAGCGCCCCGCTGGTCACCCGGGTCGCCGAGCAGGCGCTCGACCCTGTGCTCGGCAAGAGTTTCGTGGTCTATCTGCGTAAGCCGGAGCACCGCTGATGCAGCCGGTGAACCGTTGGGACGCAACCGGATTGATCTCCACATCGCAGGTGGAGAAGATCGGTGCGTTCATCGCCTCGCAGCAGGACGCCAACGGCGCGTTGCCGTGGTTCACCGGTGGTCAACTCGACCCGTGGGATCACGTGGAAGCGGTCATGGGCCTCACCGTCGCCGGCCGGTACGACGAGGCGATGGCGGGTCTGCTGTGGTCGGCGCGCAACCAGCGTCCGGACGGTTCGTGGCCCATGCTGCAGACGAACGGCGTAGTGCAGGAAGAGGCCGCCGACACCAACCAGTGCGCCTACATCGCGGTCGGGGTGTGGCACTACTACCTCGCCACCGGTCAGGCTGCGGCGCTCGCGCGGCTATGGCCGACGGTGGAATCGGCGATCAACTTCGCGGTGCGCGGTCAGCTTCCGTCAGGGGCGATCTCATGGGCGCTGAGTGCTGATCGCCAATGGGACTCGCTGGCGTTGCTCACCGGTAGCAGCAGCACGCTGCAAGCCATGGAGTGCGCCTGCCTCATCGCCGAAACCCTCGGACACGATCGTCCGCGCTGGCGGGTGGCCGGGCGTGCACTGCGGGACGCGATCCGTCACCGGCCGGAGGAGTTCGCCGACCGATCGCGGTATTCGATGGACTGGTACTACCCGGTGCTGACCGGCGCATTGCGCGGTGAGGCGGCCCGGCAGCGGATCGACGGCGCCTGGGACGGTTACTACTGGCCCGGTCGCGGGGTGCGATGCGTGCGAGACGAGCCGTGGGTGACCGCGGCGGAGACCGTCGAACTCGTCGCTGCCCTCGATGCCATGGGCGATCACGACCGCGCCGTCGAGGTCTTCGAGCAGGTGCAGTTCTTGTACGACCCGACGACCGGTGGCTACTGGACCGGCAAGAACATCCCCAACGACCAAGTGTGGCCGGTGGAGCAGACCACCTGGTCGGCGGCCGCGATGCTGCTGGCAGCGGACGCGCTCACCCAAACCACCGGCGCGGCGTCCATCTTCCGCGACGCCGGGAGTTGGACCGGCTGGGGTGGGGCACTCGAAGGAGCCGCCTCGTGACCGGCTCGATCGCCCCGCAGGTGTGGGAGCGCTTCACCTCCACCACCGGCTTCATGCCCGAGGACGAAGCCCGCGCGCTGCACGCCGTGGCGTTGGAAGCTGGCGCTGGCACCTGGCTGGAGATCGGCACCTACTGCGGTAAGTCGACGGTGCTGCTGGCCGACGCCGCGCGCCAGGCGGGCGCCCGGCTCGTGACTGTCGACCATCATCACGGCTCGGAGGAGAACCAGCCCGGGTGGGAATGGCACGACACCACCCTCGTCGATGAGTCGACCGGCCGGCTCGACACGTTGCCGCACTTCCGGCCGGTGCTCGATGCGAACGCGGACGTCCTCAGCGCCGTCGTTGCCGACACCCGTGTGGTCGCCACGTGGTGGGGGAGCCCGGTGCAACTGCTCTTCCTCGACGGCAACCACACAGAGGACACCGCCCAGCACGACTACCGTGCCTTCGCGCCCCATGTGGTGTCGGGTGGTCTGTTGCTTGTGCACGACGTCTTCCCCGACCCGGTCGATGGTGGGCAAGCGCCGTGGCACGTCGTGCAGGCTGCGGTGACTGACGGCGGCTTCGAGCAAGTCGGTGAATACGGTTCGCTGCGGGTACTACGCCGATCTCGATCGGTCGGGTAGCAGACTGTGGTCATGGTGCAGCGATCTGCGGGGGTAGTGGTCGTTCTCATGCTGGCCACGGCGTGTTCGTCCGGTCCGAAAGAAACCGTCGGCCAGGAGATCGAAGCGCGCACGACTTCCTCGGTCGGGTCGACTTCTTCGCCCAGCACGTCCATGCCGTCGACGTCCGCAGCGCCCTCGACGCCGAGTAGTTCGGCGTCGAGCACGTCGACCAAGAGCAGTGGCTACATCGCCCGCATGGAATGGGTGAGCGGCGCTCGGGGGAAGAGCCTGCACATCACGCCGACCGAGCAAGGGCGAACAGCCACCAGTCCGGACGCCGAAGTGAAGGCCTGGGTGGAAGTGCTGCAGCGCGAACCGAAGGCGGCAGGCATCTCGATGCAGCGGCAGTTCAGCTGCCACTGGCGTTTCGCCCGCGACAAGCCGACCTGGAATCTCGAGCCCTGGCGTCTGGTGGTGCCGATGAAGGCGGTCATTGATGCCCAGTGCAACCCGGGTGGCCCGGAGTGACGCAGCCTTGCGGATCGGAGGCCGCCAGCGGGCTGCATTGAGGATCTACGTGAGTTGAAATGGTGAAGAGATTTGGGCCTCTCCGCCGGTCAATTGGAGCCGACCGTTTGTAACGAAACGGTCACACACGCGCGCGTCGTGGATTGTGATGTGTTTCACGGGTCATAGGATGCGTTTCGGTCAGGCTGCTGCTGTGGTGGCCTTCGGCGTCGATCAGACAACCCGGCCTGGTCGATCACCACACCGAAGAATGGTGCCCCGCAGCTGACCAGGTACACCGACTCGATCAGCGGTGACCTGGGCGCGACCATCAGCAGCACCGGGGAGGTATCAATCACGGTGGTTGACCCGCACGACAACACCGTCACCGCGATCACCATCCCCGCCAACCAGGCCACCGGGGTCGCGGCGACATCCGTGAACGGGTGGCAACGCTGGGCCGAATACGGCGGCCCAGCCGCCGCACCCACCATCACCGGCCCCCTCGGATACGGGTGGCTCGGCGCGAAACAACGCGAAACCAGCACCGACGCCGTCGGCCCCACCCTCATGGGAGTCCGCTACTACAACTGGGTCACCGGCGCCTTCACCAGCCCCGACCCCATCCCCGGCGGCAACCACACATCATTCGGATACCCCACCGACCCCATCAACAACACCGACACCACCGGACAATGGGGATGGCCAAAATGGGTAAAGAAGACCGCTCGAGCAGTCGCCTCTGCAGGGAGGTTCGTAGGGAACCTGGCGAGTATGTGCGCCTGGATACCTGGGTCTATCGGTATGGCGTGTGGGGCCGTTTCGATGATTGGATATCTCGCCGCAGGAGACTTGAAGAATACCGCGATCGGCGGAATGAGTCTGTTTACTGGAGGGGTCGGCGGTGGCGCTTATAGGATAATTCGACAGGGGTTCAAATCTAGGGCGGTTAGGACAATTGCCTGGACGAGCATCAACGCTTGGCGTTCGTCGCTCGGATATGCAACCAAATACAGGCGCCCAGCTCCTCCGAGGTACACTCCCAGTCACCGAACTTTTAGAAACGAATCTCGATGGATCTGACTGGTGCTGAGGTTTCTACTTCACGATTTCGGTGCTGGCTACTTCTGCCAGGCGTTTTGGCGGGTTTGGTGCTCGGCGTATGGGCGGCGAGCATAAACGGCCATGACTGGTATGCGGGGCTGGTGGTCTTCATCGTGCTCACGCTGTCAGGGGTAGTCAGATCCCAGTATTGGAGTCGGAAGACACTGGATGGGAAACTCAAAACCACAAGTAAGGGCACGGTGTTGCTCGTCGACGGCGAAGAATTTCGGGTCGACCTTGTTGAACTAAACGGAACGAATTTTGCACCTTTTGCTAAATTTCCTTCTGGCGACTCGGTGACTGTGCTCGCTGGTGAAGGAGTCGTCACGGTCCGCTACTTCGACCGAGTTTTTCCGCAGGTTCTGCGGGGTGAAGCGACTAACGACTAGGCTGAGTCACCGATCAACGTCGGCGGAACCAGCGCGGCGCGACGGCGTCCGAACCGAACGCGATCGGCAGGCTGGTGTCCAGGGTGGGTTTGTCGGCTCTTCCGCATCGAGGGTGTGCACCAAGATTTTTCAGGGATCGATGCGACGTTGGCCTGGGCGTGGAACAACCCCTCACCCCTGCATGAGTCGGCTGCGACTCGTCCCACGTCCCATGTTTGATACGCGCGGCGTCGACCTGCGGAACCCTAATCAGGCCTGTGCGGCGCCGTGAATCGCCCCGGGTATGGCGGAGGCTCTGATTCCTGGAAAGGATGAGGAGTGTCCCGCGTCAAGAACATGGCAGGGACTTCTCGGTTTGAAAGGTGGGGATCGTCGGGTCGGCGATTCCCAGGTGCACGTCCAGCGACCTGTTCCAGGCGATCGCCTCGTGCGGCCTGATCGAGTTGTACTCGATCCGGTACTCCGCGGCGTGCTTGGCGAGCATGACGGCGTCGTCGATCTCGTCGATGTAGAGCCGCTCGTACTTCAAGGTGCCGAACCCGCGCTCGCGTGAGCCGTTCTGCCCGGGGCTCTTCACCCGGGTGCGAACGTGAGCCAACTCGGGGTGCTTGAGGATGAAGGCCTCGAACCGGAAAGACCGGAACGGGCTACCGTTGTCAGTGACGATCGTGACCACCGGCTTGATCTCCCCGGTTTCGACCTCGACTTCGCACAGGTCGGCCAGCGGGTGACCGAACAGGGCCTCGTAGTCGGCCAAGGCGAGCTCGATCGCGTCGATGGCGTCGAACTGGTTCGCGGTGGGTGAGACGTGGAACGGATGCTCGTACTTACTCCAATAGTCTCGACAGCCGGCCAGCCGCCACGTGCCGCCGGTGGTGGTCTCGAACTCGCTGAAGTCCAGCTGCCAGACCTGGTTCGGCCCACTCGGCTCCTTGGCGAATGCTGCCTTCCGCCGCTCGGCCAGCTTCCTACGTTCCCGCTGGTAGTGCGCCGGCAGGATCAGTCCTTCGTCACGCAGCGTGCGCAGCACCGTCGCCTCGGACACCAGGTGCCCGTCGTGGCGGACCATCGCCCAGATCTTGCGATGACCCCACGCCGGGTGCTTCGTGGCGTGCTTGAGGATCAGCCCGCGCGCAGCGTCGCGGGCAGGCTGCGGCCAGGGACCTTTCGGCTGGCCGCCAGCACGTGCCTTGGCCTGCCAGCGTCGCCAGGTCCGCTCGGGCATGTCGATGAGCTGGCAGAACCTCGCGGTCGACATGCCCGCGTCGACGCGGATCACCTCGAGGTCCTCGAAGGGCCCAATCTGGCTCTTCATACCTGCGGTGGGGGGCCGCCGCGACGCGCCGAGTCAGGGCTGAAGGGGTCGAGGTCCCTGAGGATTGGAGGACTCTTACCTCGTCCGATCCCAAGGACCTCGACGTGCCTGACTCTATGTCGTGCTGCCGCAGCATGCCCGCCGCCGACGCGCCCGCCTCGTTGTGCGACCGGTGTGACTTGCTGGTCGGTCTGCCCGGGCTGCACGTGACCGACGTGCACGAGCACGACGCCTGGCTGGTGGTGACGGTGCAGTCGCCGCCGGGACTGATGGGCTGCCGTGCCTGCGGAGTGGTCGCGGTCAGTCACGGCCGACGGATCCACGAGCTGATCGACGCGCCCTCCTTCGGTCGTCCGGTGCGGATCCGGTGGCGCAAACGCACTTGGTCCTGCCCCGAACCCGCCTGTCCGATCGGAGTGTTCACCGAGCAGGACGAACAGGTCGCAGCACCGCGGGCGCTGCTGACGGCTCGGGCGTGCTGGTGGGCGATCACCCAGCTGCGCCGCGAACACGCCTCGATCGCCGGGCTGGCCCGGCAGCTGGGCACGACCTGGCGGACCGTGTGGCGGGCGGTCAAGCCGCTGCTGGCGGCGATGGCCGCCGACGAGGACCGGTTCGCCGGGGTCAGCGACCTGGGCGTGGACGAGCACATCTGGCACCACGTGTCCACGCGCCCCGTCGAGGACGGCGGCCGCGGGCCGAAGGAGCTGACCGGGATGGTCGACCTGACCCGCGACGCCCACGGCAAGGTCCGGGCCCGGCTGCTGGATCTGGTCCCCGGCCGGTCCGGCAAGGCCTACGCCGACTGGCTGGCCCAGCGCGGGGACGCGGCCCGGGCCGGGATCAAGGTCGCGACCCTGGACCCGTTCCACGGGTACAAGAACGCCATCGACGACCAGCTCGACGACGCCATAGCAGTCTTGGACGCCTTCCACGTCGTCAAACTCGCCACACAAGCGGTGGATGAGGTCCGTCGCCGAGTCCAACAGGAGATCCACGGCCACCGCGGCCGCAAAGGCGACCCGCTGTACGGGATCCGCAACATCCTGCGCTGCGGCGCCGAGCGCCTGACCGAACGACAGACCGCACGACTCGAGGCCGCGATCGCCGCCGACGAACGCCACGACCAGGTCCACCTGGCCTGGCAGTGCGCCCAGCAGGTCCGCGACGCCTACCAAGCCGGCGACCTGACGGCCGGGCGGGTGATCGCCGAGAAGATCCTCGCGACCTTCCATACCTGCCCGATCCCGGAGATCAGACGCCTGGGCAAGACACTGAAGCAGTGGCGCGGGGCGTTCCTGGGCTACTTCGACACCGGCCGCGCCAACAACGGCGGCACCGAAGCCGTGAACGGCCTCATCGAACTGCGCCGCCGCGTCGCCCGCGGCTTCCGCAACCGCGACAACTACCGCCTGCGCATGCTCCTGATCGGCGGCGGACTCAACCACCCAGAACACCTACCCCCACCGCAGGTATGAAGAGCCCCCAATCTGCCCTCCGCGGACTTCTTCCAGACTCGTAGCTCGACCGCGGCTTCGCCAAGTGTCTGAGTCAGGTCCGCTACCTCGGCCTCGAGCTGCTGCTCACGCGTCGACGGCCCGGACCGACCGGCCGCCAGCGCGGTCTTGCCCGCTTCGAGGAAGTCGGCCTTCCAGCGCCCGATCGACTGCTCGCTGATCTTCTCCTTGCGTGCCGCCTCGGCGATCGTCATCTCGCCGGCCAACACACTCATCACGATCCGAGTCTTCTTCTCGGCCGGGATCACAGGGGGTCTACCCATGGTTCAGATTCTCCTTCAGGACTGACTCAACAGCCCTGCCAAGAATCTTGACGCGCGACAGGGTGGAAGAACGCGACCGACGTCGAGATCCGCACAGCGGAATACGCCGACTGGTTCAACCATCGACGTATCCACGGCGAGATCGACAACATGCCACCCGCCGAATACGAAGCGCTCTACTGGGCAACGCGAGCACTCAGCGAGCACAATCAGAACCACACCACCCCAGCCGGGACCGGTGCCAACTAAACGAGTCTCCACAAACCCCGGGGCGATTCACCGCCCTACTGCGCTTCCTGAGCTGCGATCTCCTCGTGAATTTTGTCCATCGGCAGTTCGCGGATCTGCTTGATCAGGTCGCTCAACATCGCCGGTGGCATCGCGCCGGACTGGTTGAAGACCATGACGCCCTCGCGGAAGGCCATGACGGTCGGGATGCTGCTGATGTTCATGCCGGCGCCCAGTTCCTGCTGGTCTTCGGTGTCAACCTTGCCGAACACGATGTCGGGGTTCTTGGTCGACTCGGCGTCGTAGACGGGCGCGAACATCTTGCACGGGCCGCACCAGTCGGCCCAGAAGTCGACCAGGACGATGTCGTTCTCCTGGATGGTCTGGACGAAGTTCTCAGTGGTCAAAGTGGTGGTGGCCATGCGTGGGCCTCCTGTTCGGATAGGTCTCGTTGTCTCAGGTGTTCCAACGTCTCATGGCCTAGGAGATTCCCGACCCGGCCCGAGGTGTCTGGCACTGTCGCGCCCGCTTGGCGCATGTCGCCGACGCTGGGATGACCCGCACCAGCGATCGCGCACCCGAACCGATGTTGGTGGCCGTGCTACTCACGGCCGGTGCAGCCGTTGCGGCGGTCGCGCTCGGCGCCGGCCTGGCTGTCGGCGTCCTGATCGTGACGCTGGCTCCGTGGACGTCGGTGCTCGGGTACGAGTTGTACGCCCACCGGCACATGGAGCGATACGTCAGCTGAGTCGTCCCTTTCCGGTGGTGCGCGGCTCAGCCGGCGGACGCGCTCCGATGAGCGAAGGCGAGCATGAGCGAGCCGAGGGTTTCGTTGTCGGTGATCTTGCCTGCGGTGATCCACTGCAGCAGGTCGTCCCAGCTCAACGTGATCACCTGCGAGATGCCTTCGGCTTCTTGCTCCGCGGTCACATCGGTGCTGCCGGAGTCGCGAGCCGGACGTGCGTCGCGAGCGAGGTAGACCAGGCCCGGCGCACGGCACACACCGTTGAGGGAGTTCACTTCGGCCAGCAGCGTCCAGTCGTCGGCGACGAGGCCCGACTCTTCGAGCAGTTCGCGCTGCGCCCCGGCCAACGGGTCGGCCGCGTCGACGCCACCGGCGGGCACCTCCCAGGACTCGCCCACGGTGTAGCGATCGATGTTGACCAGCACCACCTCGTCGTCCGGAGTCACCGCGACCACGAATCCGGCGGGCTGGTGCAGTTCGAGGACGCCGTACATGCCCGGCTGATCGTCCGGAGTGCGCACCTGGTCTTCGACGATGCGGATCCACGGGTTGTCGTAGACGACCCGCCCCGACACCTTCGTCCAGGTCATCGGGCGCCGCGCTGCGCGAACTGCGGGGTCTCCCGCTTCAGACCGGCCGCGCGAGCGATCTTGGCATTGCGTCCGAGCAGCAGTTTCACCTGCTCGCGGCGTTCGGCGGCGAAAGTGCGACGGGCAGACGAGCTGTGGTGCCGGTCGAAGAGTCGTTTCCCGGCGGCGAGAGCGTCCGGCGACTTGGTGGCCAGCTGCGCGGCCAGTTCGAACGCAGCTTCGCGCGGATCATCGGCGACGTCACCGGCCAGGCCGAGCTCGTGCGCTTGCTGACCGGAGATCACCTCGGCGGTCATCGTGAGCTTCTTGGCGGTCTCGACGCCGACCAGTTCGGAGAGCGAGCGCACGCCGCTCATGTCGGGGATGAGGCCCCACTTGCCTTCCAGCACAGACCATTTCGCGTCCGGCGTGGTGATGCGGAAGTCGGCCGCGAGCGCGATCTGGATGCCGCCGCCGTAGCAGTGACCGTGGACGGCCGCGATCACCGGCACCGGCACCCGGCGCCACGCCCAGCACGCCTCCTGGAAGAGGTTGGTGCCGCGCCACGGCACCGGAATCAGCCCCACCGGAATCTGCCACGGCGCCTTGCTGACGGCCGCGAAGTCGAGCCCGGCGCAGAATGCGTCCCCGGTGCCGCTGATCACCACGGCCCGCAGCGAGCGATCGCGGCGCAACCGGTGCGCGGTCGAGGCGAGGTCGCGCAGCATGTCGAACGTGAGCCCGTTGTATTTTTCCGGGCGATCGAGGCGGACGTCGGCGATGCCGTCGCGCACGGTGCAGCTGATGAGTGAGGTCACCCCGCCAGGGTAGAACCTGCTCGTGCGACGGGGTTCACCGACGATCGCGTTGGGGCACGTGGACTCAACAGCAAGTGCTGGATTCGCGCAGGGCGTCTCGCGCGGAGGCGGACGTCTGTGTCACCGACGACTCCGCCAGGATCGGGCCACGGCCCTGGTTGTGGTGCGTCTGCCGCGTGGATGACACACCGGTGGCCAGCCGCGCTCAGAGCCCGAGTCGGGACGCTGTGATCTCCCGCATCTCCACCTTGCGCACCTTGCCGGTGACCGTCATCGGGAATTCCTGGACCACCTCGACGTAGCGCGGGATCTTGTAGTGGGCGAGCCGCCCGCTGCAGAACTGCTTGAGTGATTCCGCGGTCAGCGGTTGGGCGCCGTCGCGCATTCGGATCCAGGCGCACAGCTCTTCGCCGTACTTCTGGTCAGGCACACCAATTACTTGGGCATCGATGATGTCGGGGTGGGTGTAGAGGAACTCCTCGATCTCGCGCGGGTAGATGTTCTCGCCGCCGCGGATCACCATGTCCTTGATGCGCCCGCTGATCTGCACGTACCCGTCGTCGTCCATCACCCCGATGTCACCGGTGTGCATCCAGCCGTCCTCGATCGCCTCCGCCGTCTTGTCGGACTGCTCCCAATACCCGAGCATCACCGAGTAGCCCTTGGTCATGAATTCGCCTGAACGACCGCGCGGTTGGGTCTGGCCGGTGACCGGGTCGACGATCTTGATCTCCAGGTGCGGGCCCACCCGCCCGACCGTGCCGACCTTCTGCTCGAAGCTGTCGTCCGTGCGATTCTGGGTGCTGACCGGCGAGGTTTCGGTCATGCCGTAACAGATCGTCATCTCCTCGATGCCGGCCGCGATGAGCTTCTTCATCAGCTCGGCCGGGCACGGCGAGCCCGCCATGATGCCGGTGCGGACGGCCGACAGGTCGTAGTCGCCGAAGTTCGGCAGGCCCCACTCGGCGATGAACATGGTCGGGACGCCGTACAAGCTGGTGCACTTTTCGTCCTGCGTCGCCTGCAGCGTCGCGGCCGGGTCGAAGGCCGGCGCCGGGATCACAATGCATGCGCCGTGGCTGGTGCACGCGAGGTTGCCCATCACCATGCCGAAGCAGTGATAGAAGGGCACCGGGATGCAGACCCGATCGGCCTTGGTGTACTTGCACAGCTCACCGACGAAGAAGCCGTTGTTGAGGATGTTGCGATGGCTCAGCGTCGCGCCCTTGGGGAATCCTGTTGTACCCGAGGTGTATTGAATGTTGATCGGGTCGGTGTTGCTGAGGCTGCGCTGCGCTTCGCCGAGTTGTTCGGCGTTGATCTCGTCCGCCCTTGCCAGCAGAGCGTCCCACTCCTGGGTGCCGAAGTAGATAGCGTCCTGCAGGTCGGGGCAGTCGTGCCGCACGCCCTCGACCATCTGGGCGTAGTTGCTGTTCTTGAACTCGCTCACCGCGAACAGCCACGAAATGCCCGCCTGCTTCAGCACGTACTTCAGCTCGTGCGCCCGGTAGGCGGGGTTGATGTTGACAAGGATCGCGCCGACCTTGGCGGTGGCGTATTGCACCAGCACCCATTCACTGCAATTGGGCGCCCAGATGCCGACGCGGTCACCCTTGTTGATGCCGATGGCGAGCATCGCGCGGGCGAGCTTGTCGACGTCCACCTGCAGTTCGGCGTAGGTCCACCGCTTGCCCTGCGCTACGTCGACGAGTGCCTCGCGATCGCCGAAGCGGGCGGCAGTGGCGTCGAAGTTGTCACCGATCGTCTGCTCGATCAGGGGAACGTCGGTCTCGCCCTGGGTGTGGGACAGCGTCGCGTCGGTCATCGATCAGCCTTTCCTGGAGTGGGCTCGCTGCCTGAATCTAGTGACCTGGGTCACCCTCGGTGGTCGCCCGGCGCCGAAAGGTCGGTGTGCGGCGCCGAGCGGCGTCCAGTAACGGGGTGCGCGCGTCGACCTCTGTCTGTCGCGCCCTCATGCAACCCCGCGCTCGGTCGCACGTCTTCTCAACAGGTGCAGTTGGCAACCGAAGGAGTGGTGGTCCCGATGCGAGTCGTCGCCGATGTGTTGGCAGGTGTTCTCGGTCTCTGCGGCCTCGTCGGCTGCGCCGGGGAGCAACAGGTCGGCGGCACAGCCGAGTGCAAGAAGTACCGAGGCACTGAAAGGGATGGCGGTGTGTCGGGCTACACGGTCGTCAGCGACCGTTTGATCCGGATCCAGTCGGAGATGTTCAGCCCGAGTGACTTCTTCGGGACGCCGAGTGCGAGGGAGACTGCCAAGGCGATCACCATTACCTGGCCGGTCACTCCGGTCACCTTCGAGAACCGGAGTAATACGGCCATGGGTTGTTTGATGCCCGCGATCGGCGCCATGAGAATCGCCGACCTTCAACTCAGCAGCCCGCTCGGCAGCCGCGCGGTGCTCCAGGCGAAGGACGGAGGCGCCGTCCAGCGATTCGGCGTCGCGCTCGAAGATGATCGCACGACTCGGCCGACCATCACCGCGACCGCCGGATAACCGCTGCACCTGACAAGATCGGCGCATGGACTTCTACTCCGCGTACGCGCAGGGTTATGCCCGCGTGGCCTCGTGCACGGTGCCCACGGCGATCGCCGATCCGGCGACCAATGCCGCCTCGATCATCGAGGAGGTCAAGGCGGTGCACGACGACGGCGTCGCTGTCGCGATCTTCCCCGAACTGTGCGTGAGCGGGTACGCGATCGAAGACCTGCTCCTGCAGGATCCGCTGCTCGACGCCGTCCAGGACTCGCTGACCACCATCGCGCAGGCCACCAAGGATCTGCGCCCGCTCGTGGTGGTGGGTGCGCCGCTGCGTCACGGGCTGCGACTGTTCAACTGCGCGGTGGTGATCCACGCCGGCGAGATCATTGGCGTCGCCCCGAAGTCGTACCTGCCCAACTACCGCGAGTTCTACGAGAAGCGGCACTTCGCCTCCGGTGACGAACAGGTGGGTGAGTGGATCCGGTTGGGCGGCAGGGAGATTCCGTTCGGCCCCGATCTGCTCTTCAATGCCGCGGACGTTCCCGGCCTCGTCGTGCACGTCGAGGTGTGTGAGGACATGTGGGTGCCGATCCCGCCGTCCTCGATGGCCTCGCTCGCTGGCGCCAGTGTGCTGGCCAACATCTCCGGTAGCCCGATCACGGTCGCCCGCGCCGAAGACCGTCACCTGTTGGTGCGGGCGCAGTCGGCGCGCTGCCTGTCGGCATACATGTACGCCGCGTCCGGGGTGGGTGAGTCGACCACTGACCTCGCCTGGGACGGCATGACCATGGTCTACGAGTGCGGCGACCTGCTGGGTGAGACCGAGCGTTTCCCGGACGGTCCGCGCCGCACCGTCGTCGACATCGACCTCGACCGCATCCGGCAGGACAAGCTGCGCGACGGGTCGATCGACGACAACGCGCGCACCTACGTCGATCGGGTCAGCGAGTTCCGCACCATCGACTTCGTGGTTGATCCGCCCAGGGGCGACATCGGTCTGCGGCGCAAGGTCGACCGCTTCCCGTTCGTGCCGGACGACGAAGCCCGCCTCGACCTCGACTGCTACGAGGCCTACAACATCCAGGTGGCGGGGCTCGTGCAGCGACTGCGCGCCATCGGTAACCCCAAGATCGTCATCGGCGTCAGCGGCGGACTCGACTCCACCCACGCGCTCATCGTCGCGGCCCGCGCGATGGACCAGATGGGACGCCCGCGCACCGACATCCTCGGCTACACGATGCCCGGCTTCGCGACGTCCGACTCCACGAAGAGCAACGCCTGGAAGCTGGGTGAGGCGCTCGGGGTGAGCTTCAGTGAGCTCGACATCCGACCCACGGCGACGCAGATGCTGAAAGACATGGGCCACCCCTTCGGTGCGGGTGAGCCGGTCTACGACGTCACCTTCGAGAACGTCCAGGCCGGGCTGCGCACCGACTATCTCTTCCGAATCGCCAACAAGGAGAACGGAATCGTTCTCGGCACCGGCGACCTGTCGGAGCTGGCGCTCGGCTGGTGCACCTACGGCGTCGGCGACCAGATGTCGCACTACACCGTCAATTCCGGCATCCCCAAGACGATGATCCAGCACGTCATCCGCTGGGTGGTCGGCCACGACCTGTTCAGCGACGAAGTGGGCTCAGTGCTCACCGAGATCGTCGAGCAGGAGATCAGCCCCGAGCTGGTGCCGAGCGAGAAGGGCGACAAGCCGCAGTCGACCGAGGACGCCATCGGGCCCTACCCGCTGCAGGATTTCAACCTCTTCTACACGCTGCGCTACGGCTCGCGGCCCAGCAAGATCGCCTTCCTCGCGTGGCACGCCTGGAAGGACGCATCAACGGGCGAGTGGCCGACGGGCTACCCCGACGCCAAGCGCATCGCCTACGACCTGCCCACGATCCGGGGCTGGCTCGAGGTCTTCATCAAGAGATTCTTCGCCTTCAGCCAGTTCAAGCGTTCGGCGCTGCCCAACGGCCCGAAGGTCATGGCCGGCGGGTCGCTCTCGCCCCGCGGTGACTGGCGGGCGCCGTCCGACGGCAACGCCGCCGTGTGGCTGAAAGACCTGGAGAAGGTGCCGGACGCCTAGTCCCGCATTGTGAACACCTGAACCCTGCTGGCCTGCAACGGTTTTCGGGGCTCAGGAAGATGCGTGCCGATACCGATTGGCAGACTTAGGTAGGGCTTTGCTACCGTCCTGCCAGTCAGGTAAGGCAATCCTCACCAAAGGTCTCGATGATGCTTCGTCACGCGCGCCACGCACTGCCCGTCACCGTCTCCACCGCTGCCGCCGTGGCCATGCTCGCGGGGTGCGGTAGCACCACCGCAGGTGCCGGGGGCAGCAGCAGCTCCGCCGGTTCCTCCTCCTCCCAGGCAGCCGGCACCGCGTCCGCGTCGTCGGCCGGCGGCGCCATCACCGTGTCGCACGCGCAGGGCAAGACCACCCTGCCGAAGGTCCCGCAGCGCATCGTCGTACTCGACTACGCCGCCCTCGACACCATCGACGCGCTCGGCGGCACCGTCGTGGCCACGCCGAAGAAGACCCTCCCGCCGTCCCTGACGAAGTTCAAGGGCGCAAACATCGTGGACGCCGGCACCCTCAAGGAGCCGAACATCGAGAAGGTGAAGGCCACCAAGCCCGACCTCATTGTGATCGGCGGCCGTTCGGCCTCGCTCTACAAGGAGCTGAGCAAGGTTGCCCCCACCATCGACATGACGCTCAAGGGCAAGGACGCCGTCGCCGACTACAAGTCGCAGGTCACCACCCTCGGCACCGTGCTGGGCAAGTCGGACGAGGCGAAGAGCAAGATCGCCGCCATCGACTCCACCGTCAGCCGTATCAAGGCCAAAGGTCAGAACGCCGGCACCGGCCTGATCCTGATGACCAGCGGCGGCAAGGTGTCGACCTTCGGCCCCGGCTCGCGCTTCGGCCTCATCCACGACGCGCTCGGCCTGAAGCCCACCGCCAACACCATCAAGGCGGACGGTCACGGCCAAGCGGTCTCCTTCGAGTTCGTCAACCAGGCCAAGCCGAACCGTCTCTTCGTGATCGACCGCGACTCCGCCATCGGCCAGTCGGGCAAGTCGGCCAAGGCCGTGCTCGACAACCCGTTGGTCAACGCGACTCCGGCCGGCAAGAACAACAAGATCACCTACCTCGACGGCCAGAACTGGTACCTCGCGGGCAACGGGCTGCGGATCCTCCCGGCCATGTTGCAGGAGGTCGAGAAGGGTCTTGGCTGATCTGGCCGTCCTGCCGTTGAGGCACCCGCAACCGCTGGGGCGCCGGCTGATCCTAGGGGTAGCAGGCGTCCTGGCGGTCGTCGTCCTCGCCACGATCTCGCTCTTCGTCGGTGTGGCCGACGTGACGCCGAAATCGTTGCTGGACAGCGACACCCGCGCGGCCACCTGGGAGATGCTCATGCTCTCCCGGGTGCCGCGCACCATCGCGCTCGTGCTCGCCGGAGCGGCCCTGGGCGTGGCCGGGTTGGTCATGCAGCTGCTCACCCGCAACCCGTTCGTCGAACCGTCGACGGCAGGGACGATGGAGTTCGCCGGGGTGGGCATCCTGGCCGTGGCGATCTACAACCCTGAGGCGCCGGTGATGCTGCGCATGGTCATCGCGGCCCTGTGCGCGCTGGCCGGCACCTTCTTGTTCATCACCATCCTCGGACGCCTGCCGCTGCGCGACATCCTAGTGGTGCCGCTCATCGGCATCATGTTGTCGGGAGTCGTGGCAGCCGCGAGCACCTTCGTCGCTTACCGGCTCGACCTGCTGCAGAGCATGAACTCCTGGCTCACCGGCGACTTCTCGGCCGTCGTCCAGGGGCGCTACGAAATCCTCTGGCTCACGGCCGCGCTCACCCTCGCCGTCGTGTGGTTGGCCGACCGGCTGACCGTGGCCGGTCTGGGTGAATCGGTGAGCACCAACCTCGGCATCAACCACCGGCGCACGATGGTGGTCGGCCTGACCCTCGTCTCGATCGTCACGGCCGCCGTGGTGGTGACCGTCGGCATGCTTCCGCTCGTCGGTCTCGTCGTGCCCAATGTCGTCGCGATGATCGTCGGCAGCAATGCCCGCCGCTCGATCGGCTGGGTGGCGCTGGCCGGCGCTGGTCTCGTGCTCGGCTGCGACATCCTCGCACGCACCGTCATCGCCCCGTACGAACTGCCGATCGGTTCGATCCTCGGCGTCGTCGGCGGAGTCGCCTTCGTCGCCCTGCTGCTGAAGAGGTCGCCGCGTGTCCGCTGACCTGATGGCGGCGCCCACCACGAAGGCCCCGGCGAAACCGCAACCACGGCTGGCTCCGGGCGTCCGGCTGGCGCTGCTCGCTGTCGCCTGCGTCGTGGTGTCGATCGCCTACCTGACCACCGGCGTCGAAGGCGACTGGGCCTTCGCGCTCGAGCGACGCAGCACGACGCTGGCCACCATGGTGATCGTCGGCGTGGCGATCGCGGTGAGCACCGTCGCCTTCCACGCGATCACCGCCAACCAGATCCTCACCCCGTCGATCATGGGTTTCGACGCGCTCTACCTGCTGATCCAGACGCTGGCGATCTTCGTGCTCGGCATCACCGGCACCGTCTCGCTGAACGCGCTCGGCCGCTTCGGTTTCGAAGTGGTCGTCATGGTCGGCCTCTCGCTGCTGCTCTTCCGCTGGTTGCTCGGGGGAGCCAGCCGCAGCCTGCACCTGCTGGTGCTGGTCGGCATCGTCATCGGTGGCGTTTTCCGCAGCACGTCCTCGTTCCTGCAGCGCCTGATGGACCCCACCCAGTTCATCGTGTTGCAAGACCGCTTCTTCGCCGACTTCAACTCCGCCCCCACCCAGCTCATCGGCATCGGTGCAGCACTCGTGGCGATCTTCACCGGCCTGCTTTGGCGCTCGCGTCACCACCTCGATGTGTTGTCGCTCGGGCGTGACTCGGCGATCGGCCTCGGGATCGATCATCGTCGCGCCGTGCTGACCACGATGGTGCTGATCACGGTGCTGGTCGCGGTGTCGACGGCACTGGTCGGGCCCACCAGCTTCTTCGGTCTGCTGGTGGCGCACCTGGCGTACCAAACCCTCGGCACGAGCCGTCACTCCTTCACGATCCCGGCGGCGGCGATGGCTGCGGTGCTGTGTCTGGTCGGTGGTCAGTTGCTCTTCGAACGGTTGCTCGGTTTCGAGGGCAGCTTGTCGATGGTCGTGGAGTTCATCGGCGGAATCGTGTTCATCGTCCTGCTCATCAGAAGGAGCCGTCGCACATGATCGTCGCCGAGAAGGTGCAGGCGTCCTACGACCGCACGGTCGTGGTCGACGACGTCTCGATCGAGCTTCCGGCCGGCGGGGTCACCTGCCTCATCGGGCCCAACGGTGCGGGCAAGTCGACCTTGTTGTCGGTGGTTGCCCGGTTGCATTCGCCTGACACGGGCCGAGTGGCGGTCGACGGTCTGGACGTGCACACCACGGCTTCCGATGTGATCGCGCGCCGGCTCGCGGTGCTGAGGCAGGACAACCACCTCGCGTTGCGGCTGACGGTGCGCGACCTGGTGTCGTTCGGCCGCTTCCCGTATTCCAAGGGCCGGTTGAACGCGGACGACCGTGCCCACGTCGACCACGCGTTGGAGCGACTCGACCTGGTCGACCTCGCTGATCGGTTCCTGGACGAACTTTCCGGTGGTCAGCGGCAGCGGGCGTTCGTGGCGATGGTGATCGCGCAGAACACCGACTACGTGCTCTTGGACGAACCGCTCAACAACCTCGACATGAAGCACGCCGCCTCGATGATGTCGATGCTGCGCCGAGCCGCCGACGAACTCGGCCGCACCGTCGTCGTGGTGGTGCACGACATCAACGCCGCTGCCGCGTACGCCGACAACATCGTGGTGATGAAGTCGGGTCGCGTTGTGGCCCAGGGTGACTGCTCGGCGATCATGCGGACGGACTTGTTGGAGGACGTCTTCGAGCTGCCGGTGCAGGTGCACCGCATCAACGGTGTCGACGTCGCGGTGCACTACGGGCTTTGAGCCACCACACGGTGACCTCTTGGTGAACTGGCTGCCCGAGGTTTGTGGGCTGTCGGCTCCCGGGGTTACGTTTGTCAGATGTCTTCGTCCTCCCGGCTTCAGGTGCGCGGTGCGGCCTGGTTGGCGCAGGTCAGTGACGACGACATCGTCGAGCACGTCGGCCGGTTCGCCTTTGAGCGCGGGCTTGGATACGCCGACGCCGAACGGGTCGAATCGATCAACACCGGCGACAACGGGCGCATGGTGCTCGCCACGGTCAACGGCGGCGCCGTCCACGCGTACACCACGATGCTCACGGTGCCGAGGGTCGGCGCACCCCCGCAGGACTGGACCTCGCGGTGCTCCTGCCCGGTGCAGAAGGCGTGCAAGCACGTCGCCGCCGTCGTGCTCACCGGACGCGAGGTGCTCGGTGGTTCACAGCCCGCGGTCGGCGACGAAGCCTGGCGCGAATTCGCAGACAGGTTCTTGGGCGACGACGACACCGCGCAAGCGTTCACCGACGCCGACGCGCTCGGCCTGCGCATCGCAGCCACGGTCGCTCCTCGATCGGGCACCGACAGCTCGCCCCGCACCCGCTTCGAGCTGATCCCGTGCCGACGCGGCAAGACCGGCCGGTGGAACATGTCGATCGAGTGGACCGACGTCCGCACCGATGCCCGCAGCTCCGGTCGGCGCTTCTTCGTGCCCGAGCAGTCGCAGGCGCTCACCCGCATCCTCGAACGCTGGCGCGGCGCCGGCAATGTCATGAGCCGCGCACCGCGGTTGATGCTCGACGAGCTCGGCGGCGGAGTGTGGGACGACCTGCAGATGGCCGCAGCCGCAGGCGTCGAACTCCTTCCGGCCTTCGCCCACCCCGACGCCGAGGTCGAGCTGCTCGACCACCCCGTGCGCACCGACATCCGCTTCGCCGACAGCGGCGACGGATCGCTCGTCGGCCGCACCGACATCGACCTGCACCGCCCCGGCCGACTCGTGCTCATCGGCGACCCGGCCCACGGCCTGGTGATCATGGACGAACACAACCTCGTGCTCGCCGGCCTCGACCGCCCCATGTCGTCGATGGCGCAGTGGCTGGCGTCCAAGGGCCCGGTGACGGTGCCGGAGTCGGTCGCCGACAGCTTCCGCGAGGCACAGTTGCCCAAGCTCGCCAAGCGCTACGGAGTGGTTTCGGGAGGCTCGGTCGAGCGTCCGCGCCTTGCACTCGTGGAGCCATTGCGGCTGCACCTGGACGTGCGGCGCGAGTCGGAGACTGCCATCCGGGTGGTCACGAGCGTGCGTTATCCCGGCGGCGAACGCCACACGATGGCGCTGGACGCCAGCCCGCGCACCGGACGCGACCGGCATGCCGAGCGAGGCCTGGTGGAACAGCTCGAGCCCCTGCTGCGCAAAGCCTCACTGCTGGAGGCGATCGGCGGCATCGGCTGGTGGCCCAAAGAGTCGGAGATCTTCACCGACTTCGCCGCCGTCCGGTTCACCCAACTGCTCGACGAACTCGACGACCACGACCTGGTGATCGTGAGCCGAGCCGACGACCTCCCCGTGTTCGAAGAGGCGCAGGACGATCCGCTCATCGAGATCGGCGCCGATGAGTCGAGCGAGATCGACTGGTTCGACCTGCGTGTCGAAGTGAGCGTCGGCGGGGAGAAGGTGCCCTTCGAGCCGCTCTTCCGCGCGTTAGCCCGCGGCGAGGAACTGCTGCTGCTCGACTCCGGCACGTGGTTCTCCCTCGATCACCCTGAGCTGCAACGGCTTTCGTCGCTGATCTCGGAGGCGCGTGAGCTGTCCGACCAGCGCAGTGGCAGCGGCCTGCAGCTCAACAAGTTCCACCTCGGCTACTGGGACGAACTCGTCGAACTGGGCGTGGTGAGCCAGGCGTCCGCTGAGTGGACCCGCCGGGTGGAGCAGCTGAAGTCGGTCGGTGAAGGCACACCGCCCAGCCCGCCCACCGGTTTCAAGGCGACCCTGCGCCCCTACCAGGTGGACGGCTACCACTGGCTCAGCAGCATCTGGGACTCCGGGCTCGGCGGCATCCTCGCCGACGACATGGGCCTGGGTAAGACGGTGCAGGCGCTGGCGATGATCGCCCGCGCGCACGAAGCCGGCGAACTCACCGAGCCTGTGCTTGTCGTCGCGCCGTCGTCGATGGTCGGAACGTGGGTGCGTGAGGCAGCGACATTCGCCCCCGACCTTCCCGTGGTCGCGGTGCGCAACACCGCCGGCAAACGTGGTGAGCCACTCGCCGAAACAGTGGCCGGCGCGGCGCTTGTCGTCACCTCCTATACGGTGCTTCGCCTCGACGCCGACGAGTTCGAGTCGCTGCCCTGGCGCGGACTGCTGCTCGACGAGGCACAGTTCATCAAGAACCACCAGAGCAAGACCTTCCAGTCGGCCAAGCGGTTGCGGACTCCCTTCACCCTCGCCATCACCGGCACCCCGCTGGAGAACTCGCTCATGGACCTCTGGGCGATGCTCGCGCTCGCCGCACCCGGGCTCTTCCCCAAGCCCGAACTCTTCGCCAGCACCTATCGCAAACCGATCGAGTCGGGTGCCGAGCCGGAGAAGCTCGACCAACTTCGTCGCCGCATCCGTCCGCTGATGATGCGTCGCACCAAGGAAGTCGTCGCCGCCGACCTGCCGCCGAAACAGATTCAGCTGCAGGAGATTTCGCTGACGTCCAAGCACGACGCCTACTACCGTCGCCACCTGCAGCGCGAACGGCAACGCATCCTCGGGTTGTTGGATGACCCCGACGCCAACCGCATCGCGATCCTCGCCTCGCTCACCCGGCTGCGCCAGCTCTCCCTCGACCCGCGGTTGGTCGACGACGAATACACCAGCCGCGAACCCAGCGCCAAGATCGCCTTCCTCATCGACCAACTGCGCGAACTCTCGGCCGAAGGGCACCGCGCGCTGGTCTTCAGCCAGTTCACGTCCTATCTGCGGTTGGTCGAGGCAGCCCTGCACGACGCGGGCATCACCACCAACTACCTGGACGGCTCGACCACCAGCCGGCAGGACGTCATCGACGACTTCAAGGACGGCGACGCGGCTGCCTTCCTGATCTCGCTGAAAGCAGGCGGTGTGGGCCTGACGCTCACCGAAGCCGACTACGTCTTCGTGCTCGACCCGTGGTGGAACCCCGCCGCCGAAGCGCAGGCGATCGACAGGGCGCATCGCATCGGTCAGGAGCGTCCGGTGATGGTCTACCGGCTCTTCTCCCAGGGCACGATCGAGGAGAAGGTCGTCGATCTGCAGGAGCGAAAGCGCGACCTGTTCAACCGGGTCGTCGACGGCGGCGGTGGCGCATCGGGCGCGATCACGGCCGACGACATCCGCGCGATGCTCGCCTGATCCAAGTGTTCGGGCGGAAAACCTGCGTGCCGGGGTACCCGCGAGTAGCGTCGGCAGTATGTGGAACCCGTTGCGACGAAACCCTGATTCCTTCGCCGGTAAGCGCGCCCTGATCACCGGTGGCGCCTCCGGTCTTGGTCTTGCCATGGCGCAGATGATGGCCGCGGACGGTGCGAAGGTGCTGATCACCGACGTCCACGAGCAGGCGCCCGAGGGTGTGCTGCCGCAGGGGGCGGAGTACCGGCAGTTGGACGTCCGCTCCGACGAAGCGTGGGACGAGACCCGCAACTGGGTTGAGGCCAATTGGGGCGGGCTGGACTACCTCTTCAACAACGCCGGGGTCGCAGCCGGTGGCCGAATCGATGTCGAGTCGATCGAGAACTGGCAGTGGATCATCGACATCAACCTGCTCGGCGTTGTCCGCGGCTGCCACACCTTCGTGCCGATGATGAAGCAGCAGCGCAGCGGTCACATCGTCAACACTGCGTCGTTGGCCGGGCTCGTGCACGCGCCGAGCATGTCGTCCTACAACGCGGTCAAGGCCGCGGTCGTTGCCGTCTCGGAGACCCTGCGCCACGAGCTGTCACCCGACAACATTGAAGTGTCGGTCATCTGCCCCTCCTTCTTCCGCACCAACCTGGCGCAGTCGCTGCAGGGCAAGGACGTCGACATGGAGGAGACCGCCGTCAAGCTCATCAACCAGGCTCCCCGGTCGGCCGAGCAGGTGGCGGCCAAGGCGTTGGACGGCGTGCGCGAACGCAAGTTCATCGTGCTCACCGACTCCGACGGAGTGGCCGCCTACAACGCCAAGCGTTTCGCACGTCCGGCCTATGACGCCGCGATGATGAAGTCGGCCAAGCAGGTGCGTAGCGGCAAGGATCCGATGGCCGACCTGGACAAGCTGCGGGACGCCGGAAAGAAGCTGCGCCGCAAGTAGTCATCGCCTCGTCGAGGTGTGATCCGTCCGGTGGTTGAGCCGCCCGTGAGGGACGAGCGCGCCTGTCGAAACCGGCCGCGGCTGGTAACGACCTGATCCCATGCGTCGGTCACCTCAAGAGTCGGAGAATCAGGGAGCGGCGTTGGTGCCGTTCGGCTTCTGCGGAGGAACCCCGCCCTGGAACTGACCGGGCTTGCCGGCGTTCCCCTGCTGACTCGTCTGACCGGCTGTGCCCTGTGAGCTGCCGGGCGGACCGCCGCGGAAACCGCCCTGACCGCCGGGGCCACCGAAACCGCCGCGGCCGGAGTCCGAGCCGAGGCTGCTACCCAGCGGCACGGTGGCCGATGCGGTGGCTGCTCCGGCCGTGGCCAGACCGATCGCCATCGCGGCAACGACAGCAGTCTTCTTGCCCGACCAGCGATGCTGATTCGCCTCGGGCACGCTCAGCTCGCGTTGGTTACGCGGTTCACCGGTGAGGTCAGCGAACGGTTCATACGGCGAATTCGTCGAATTGTCAGTGTGATTCACGGGCGATCTCTTTCTCGGGGTGTCTGACTGCGGCTACTCCAAAACCATGGCGGTCACGGCTGTGACCTCGCTGTGGTGCTCGTTTGAGGAGGCTTGCAATCGCCTCCTGAGCGTCGACCTCTGGCGCTGTGCGTCATGCAGGAGGAGGCTGAGTTCGAAACGTGACCAACCGGGTCACGCGATCGGGGGTCCACCGGTTATGAACATCAGTCGTCGCACCGCGCTCGGCGCAGCAGCCTCCGGCGCCCTCGCTCCCGCCCTGGCCGTGCCCGGCACCGCGCTTGCGTCCGCCGCCCCGGATTGGGCCGCCCTCGACCGCGCGGTCACCGGACCGGTGTACCGACCGGGCAGTACCGGCTACAGCAGCTCGAAACTCGTGTTCAACACCCGGTACGACGGACGCACCCCGCTGGCGGTGGTGCGACCGAGTGGCCAAGCCGACATCCAACAGACGCTCTCGTTCGCGCGCCGCTACGGGCTGAAGGTGTCGCCGCGCGCAGGGGGTCATTCCTATGTCGGAGCGTCGGCGGCGTCCGGCACGATCATTCTCGATCTGCGCGGTTTGGCGTGGGCTACGTCGATCAGCGGATCGTCGGCCACCGTCTACGCGGGGTCGACGCTCTACCCGGTCAAAGCTGCGTTGGCAGCGCGTGGTCTGGCGATCCCGACCGGCACCTGCCCCACCGTGGGGGCGGCCGGGCTGACGACCGGCGGCGGGCTCGGCGTCGAGTCGCGCCGCTGGGGCCTGACCTGCGACCGGGTCACCTCGATGACGGTGGTGACGGGCGCCGGTGCGGCACTACGGATCTCGCCGAGCGCGCACGCCGAGTTGTTCTGGGCACTGCGCGGGGGTGGCGGCGGGAATGCCGCCATCGTGACCAGCCTGACCTTCGCCACGCACGCGGCGACCCGCAAGGGCACCTTCCGGTTGACCTTCCCCAGCTCCGCCGGCGTCGCCGTGCTGACCAACTGGGCGCGCTGGATCACCGCGACCATTTGGAGTCGCTGGACCAATGTGCACGTGAATTCGCTGGCCAATGGTGCAATCTCGATCAGCATCGTGGGGGTCACCGAGGCGGGCGACGAGCGTGCGGCAGCCGACTCGCTTGCGTACTGGATCGGCGTCCGACCGCTCTCGCAGACCTTCGCGCAACGCTCGTACCTCGACACCGTGCGCTACTTCGGCGGCGGCACCACCTCGCCGCGTCAGCCCTTCAGCGCCGGTTCAGACGTCATCCGGACGATGAGCACGTCGGCTGCGGGCGCGATCCTGGGCGCTGTGCGCACCCGCTCGCGGGCAGGCGGTGCCGGGGTCGCGATCCTCGACCCGCTGACGGGCGCGGTCTCGGCACCCGCTACGAACGCCACCGCCTTTGCCTGGCGTGACCACACGGCCACCGTCCAGTGGTACGTCGGAGGCTCTGGTTACACCTCCGCCAGTAGCTGGATTGCACAGGCGCACAACGCAGTTCGTCCCTACAGTTCCGGCGGCTATGTCAACTACCTGGAGGCCGGCACGAGCATGAGCCGTTATCTCGGGAGCAACCTCGACCGCTGGCGTGCGGTGCGTAAGGCCTACGACCCGAGCGCGGTATTGGCGGCGCCGATCGCGGTCTGACCCGAAGTCGAGGGGTGAACCTACTGATGAGCGGTGAACCTACTGAGTACAGCCAGTAGGTTCGCGCGCAATCAGTAGGTTCGGGAAGCGGGCAGGGAGCCCATGGGCGCGGATCAGACGAGGCCGGCCTTGGTCACGATGACCGCCACCTCGACCCGTCCGTTGACACCGAGCTTGCGCTGAGCGTTGCCCAGGTGGGTCTTGACCGTCGCCTCACCGAGGAAGAGCCGGCGTCCGATCTCGGCGTTGGACCCACCCCTGGCCAGCTCGATCACGACGTCCCGCTCCCGATCGCTGAGCTGTGCGAGCGCCGTGAGCGCAGCCTGCCGACCGCTATCGGAGGCGTTCACCATGTCGAACACGTGGCGCACCTTGCTGCGGTCGAGTGCTCCACCGCCACGGTGCACGTTGCGGATCGAATCCAGGATCTCCACCGGCGCGGCGGTCTTGAGCAGAAATCCCGCGGCGCCGGCCTGGATCGCGCGCCGGACGATGTCGTCGGTGTCGAAAGTCGTCAACACGATCACCTGAGGAGCATTCGGTAGCCGGACGATCGACGCGGTGGTGGTGATGCCGTCCTGCCGTTTCATCCGCACATCGAGCAGCACGACATCGGGGTGATGGCGGGTGATCGCGGTGATCACCTCGTCACCGTCGGACGCAGTGCCGGCGACCACGATGTCGTCGGTGGTTTCGATGATGCTGGCGAGCCCGGCGACGACCAGCGCGTCGTCGTCGACGATCAGCACCCGAGTGGACGGCTCGTTCATGACTTGACCTTCGCACCCGCGGGACGGAATTGCCATGGCAGGCGCACCAGGAATCGGAAGGCGTCACCCTCGTCCACCCAGGCCCACGACTCGCCGCCGCATTGGGTGACGCGTTCGTGAATACCGGTGAGCCCGTTACCAGGACGGAAGCGCCGGTCGGCGTCGGGCGGCATGCGATTGGTGGTCGAGATCTCGATGCCGGAGGTGGGCCGGGCGTCCAGATGCAGCCGGATCATCGACCCCGGCGAGTGCTTGCGAGCGTTGGTCAGCAGCTCCTGGGTGATGCGGAAGACGGTGTGGCTCACCTGTTCGTCCAGCGGCTGCGACTCATCAATGAACACCGACGACGCCACCGGGCTACCCGCCGCAAGCGACTCGTCGATGAGCGTCGGGAGGTCGCTCAGGGTGAGCAGTGCCTTGCTGACGTCCGGGTCGCCGGGCTCGCGCAACAGGGTGAGCAAAGAGCGCAGATCGGCCATCGACTGCTGCGCGCTCTCGCGAACGACGCGGGCGCTCTTGGCAAGCTTGGGATCGTCACCGGCGGAGAGTTCGAGGGCGCCGGCGTGCAGGTTGAGCAGCGACAGCCGGTGGCCCAGCGCGTCGTGGATCTCGCGGGCGATGCGCTCGCGCTCGGCCCGCCGCGCAACCTCCTCGCTCAGCACGCTGATCCTTTGCGTGGCCACCTGCTGCGCCTTGGTGGTGGAGGAGAGGGTGCGTCGGTCACGGGCGTAGAGCGCGAGGGCAGCGGTGATGCCGGTGACGACGAGGGTTATGAGCAGCGTCAGCCACCACGGAAAGTCGCGGCCGCCGGCGTACGGGAAGATCGTCCGCCAGAACGAGGAGACTTCTGGCACACCGTGATTGGTGTCGCGCAGGACGGAGACAAAGACCGCCACAGCGGTGGCGACGACGGCCGCGATGCGACGCCGCGGATCCACAACGACGAGCAGGACGGCGTAGAGCGCCGCCAACGGCAGGAAGCCGTCGATCGGCAGGAAAAGCGTGCCGAGGCAGCTGACGGCCAGCACCACCCAGGGCCAGCGGTGACGCCAGATCAGCAGGACGCAGAGGGCGAGCCCGGCCCACCAAGAAGCGAACGCCACGCCGTTGAACGGGATCTCCTGCTCGGCGCGGGTCACTCCCTCGGCACGAGTGGCGTAGTAGGCGACACCGATGGTCATCGAAAGCACCGCACCCATCACCAGCAGCGTCGTCCGCACTCGCTGCAGGACGCGCTTGGTTCTGGTCGATGGCTCGGTCATGGCACACAACATAGGCGCCCGCGGCGACAAGCGCGTCCACCGATCGGTGCGTCCTGGCGGCCCAGGATCCACCGATCGGGGGAGGGCGGCAGGGCTGATCGGTGGAAGTGGGGAAGGGCGTCCCCGTCGTCCACTTGGTGCAGGTCCACAACAGCCCCGAAAGGAAACACCATGAACAACGAACAGCGCCCCGGAACCCCGCAGCCGCAGCCGAACCAGTGGCACGGCCAGCAGCCGCCCGCGTACGGCCAGGGCGGCGGCCTGCCGCCGGCGCCGCCCTACGTGAACCAGCCGAAGCAGAAGAACTGGTTCATGCGGCACAAGGTGCTCACCGGCATCGGCGCCCTGCTGCTCGTCGGCGGCATCGGCAGCGCGCTCGGCGGCGGCAACAAGGGCACGGACGCGGCGTCCGACACCTCCACCAGCTCCACTTCGGTCGGCGAGAGCGGTGCCTCCGCGCCGGCGCAGGCAGCCTCGTCGAACAAGGCTAAGGAGACCAAGCAGGAGAAGAAGGACCCAGGCCTGAACACTCCCGTGCGCGACGGGAAGTTTGAGTTCACGGTGACGAAGGTGCAGACCGGGGTGAAGACCGTCGGCGACCAGTACCTCAACCAGCAGGCGCAGGGGCAGTACGTGCTGATCTCGGTGACGGTCAAGAACATCGGCGACAAGCCGCAGACGATGTTCGACTCCAACCAGAAGCTCACCGATGCCCAGGGCCGTCAGTTCAGCCCCGACTCCGGTGCCGCGATCTACATGAAGAACAACGACATCTGGATGAAGGAGATCAACCCGGGCAACACCCTCAGCGGCACCCTGGTCTACGACATGCCAGCCGATGCCAAGCCGGTGAAGCTCGAACTGCACGACTCGATGTTCTCGGGCGGGACGACGGTTTCGCTCACCAAGTAACACCGCGCGCTGAACCTACTGACCGGCGACGAACCTACTGGCTGTACCCAGTAGGTTCGCTGCCGCTCAGTGGGTTCAGCAACGTTTTCAAGCGTCGGGCGAAGTGCAGAGGAGTCGCAGGGCAGGCGCACAGCAGACGCATAGGGCCCGGCAGCACGGTGTGACACATGGATACCGCTACCGCGCAGCTGCGCACCGCAGACCTGACCAACAGACCAGGCTTCTGGTCTCCGCGAAGCATCCGCTCCCGCGACGTTGAAGCGACCCAGGCGCACCAATCGCGCTGGTCGCGGGCGTGGCGGGGAGCGCAGGACGACCCGGCGTGGGCGCGTCCGGGGCTCCTCGCGCTCCTAGCGCTCACCGCCGCTGCCTACTTCTACAACCTCACCGCCAGTGGCTATGCCAACTCGTTCTATTCGGCTGCGGTGCAAGCCGGTTCGCAGAGCTGGAAGGCCTTCTTCTACGGCTCCTCGGACGCTGCGAACTCGATCACCGTCGACAAGCCGCCGGCCTCGCTGTGGGCGATGGCGCTCTCGGTGCGGGTCTTCGGGCTCAATTCCTTCGCCATCCTCATGCCGCAGGTGTTGATGGGCGTCGCGACCGTCGGGGTCGTGCACGCCACGGTGAAGCGCTACTTCGGAGCATTCGCCGGGCTGCTATCGGGGCTGGTGCTCGCCCTCACTCCGGTGGCCGTGCTGATGTTCCGCTTCAACAACCCGGACGCGCTGCTCGTCCTGCTGATGGCTCTCGGCGCGTGGGCCACGATGCGTTCGATCGAGAAGGGCTCGGCCAAGTGGATGATGCTGGTCGGCGTCTTCATCGGTCTGGGCTTCCTCACCAAGACCCTGCAGGTGTTGCTCGTGGTGCCCTTCTTCGGCATCGCCTACCTGGTTGCTGCTCGCACGACGCTGCGCCGCCGGATCATCGGATCACTCGCCGCCGTGGCGACGATGGTGCTGTCGGCCGGTTGGTGGGTCGCGATCGTCGAGCTGGTGCCGGCGTCCATGCGCCCCTACATCGGGGGTAGCCAGGACAACTCCTTCCTCTCGCTCACCTTCGGCTACAACGGCCTCGGCCGCCTGAACGGCAACGAGACCGGCTCGGTCGGCGGTGGTGGCGGCTGGGGCACGACCGGCATCACCCGCATGTTCAGCAGCCAGATCGGTGGCCAGATCTCCTGGCTCATCCCCTCCGCACTCATCCTCCTCGGCGCCGGACTGGTGCTGCGCGGACGCCGTCCCCGCACTGATCTGCGCCGCGCCGCCTACCTCGTCTGGGGTGGCTGGCTCGTCGTCACCGGCCTCACCTTCTCCTTCATGGCCGGCATCTTCCACGAGTACTACACGGTCGCCCTGGCTCCTGCCGTCGCGGCGCTGGTCGGCATGGGCGCTGCCGAGGCCTGGGAACTGCGCGACAAGTGGATCGGTGGCGCGGTGCTCGCGGCCGCGACGGCTGCGGCATCGGTCTGGGGCTTCGTCCTGCTCACTCGCACGACGGCCTACGGCAACTGGCTGCGGATCTCGGTGCTGGTGATCGGCCTGACCGCCGCGATCCTGCTGATCGGTCTGAACCGGTTGCACCGCAAGGCGATTCCGCTCGTGCTGGTCGGCGCGATCGCTGCGGGACTGGCTGGTCCGGCCGCGTACAGCTGGACGACGCTCAGCACTGGTCACCAGGGTTCGATCGTCACTGCCGGTCCGAGCACCGGTGGCATGGGTGGCCCGGGCGGCGGCGGAGCCCCGGGTGGCACGGCTCCTGGTGGCACCGGCACTGCGCCGGGTGGACAGGCCGGCACGCCTCCCACCGCACCTGGCGGGACGACCGGTGGCACGACCACGGGCGCTCAGGGTGGGCAGACCAACGCCCAGGGCCAGAACAACACAGGTGGCGGCGGCATGGGCGGACTGCTCTCGGCCAACACTCCCAGCACGGCGGTCGTCACCGCGCTGCAGGCGAACGCGTCGAAGTACACCTGGGTCGCAGCGGCCATCGGCAGCCAGAACGCAGCCGGACTGCAGCTCGGAAGTGGCGAGCCGGTCATGGCCATCGGAGGCTTCAACGGAAGTGACCCCTCGCCGACGCTGGCGCAGTTCAAGCAGTACGTCGCCGACGGCAAGATCCACTACTTCCTCGCCGGTGGCGGTACGGGCGGCAGCCAAGGTGGATCGAACACCGCCTCGCAGATCAGCGCCTGGGTGATCGCGAACTTCAAGTCCGTGACCATCGGCGGCCAGACCTTCTACGACCTCACCCAGCCCACAACCTCGAACTGACGTGAGTTCGGTTCACACGAAAGGAGATTCGGTCATGACAACGCTCATCGAGGCTCCGACCGAGCAGATCGACACGAGCCCCCGCGAGTCGCTGATCACCGAGACAGTGGTGCTCGACGTGGTGATTCCGGTCTACAACGAGGAGGCTGCGCTGGAGGCCAGTGTGCGCACGGTGCACGCCCACCTCACCCGGCACTTCGTGTATCCCTTCCGGATCACGATCGCCGACAACGCCTCGACCGATGGCACGCTGCGCAAGGCACAGGCTCTGGCTCGACAACTCGCCGAGGTGGAGGTCGTGCACCTGCAGGAAAAGGGTCGCGGCCGGGCGCTGAAGAAGGTGTGGTCGGAGTCGGATGCTCTCGTGCTGGCCTACATGGACGTCGATCTCTCGACCGACCTGTCCGCGCTCGCACCCCTGGTGGCATCGCTCACCTCCGGCCACTCCGATCTGGCGATCGGCTCACGGCTGGCGCACGGATCGCACGTGGTGCGCGGCACGAAGAGGGAGTTCATTTCTCGGTCGTACAACTTGATCCTGCGCAGCACGCTCGGCGCTCAGTTCTCGGACGCCCAGTGCGGGTTCAAGGCGATCCGCGCCGACGTGGCCAGGGAACTGTTGCCGCTGGTGGAAGACCCCACGTGGTTCTTCGACACCGAGTTGCTCGTGCTCGCCGAGCGCGCCGGCTTGCGAATCCATGAGGTGCCGGTGGATTGGTACGACGATCCCGACAGTCGTGTCGACATCGTCAAGACCGCACGCGACGACCTCGAAGGGGTCTGGCGCATGCGCCGTGACCGCCGGCGCCTCTCCACCCGCCTCGCCGACGTGAGGGTGCGGATGGGACGAGGAGGTGTGCTCGACCCACAGCGGTGACCCACCCATGAAGCCGCCGAATGTCCACGGATGTTCGGCGGCTTCATGCATGCTCGGCGCGCTTCGACACGGGCTGCGTCATTGCTCAGCGGCGCGGTGCAAGGAGGCGGTTTGTCGCTGCGGAGGTGACCTCTGTGCGCGATCACCGAGTCGTCACAGGAACCGCACAGTGACGCGCTCGAGGCTGGAAGCAGCTCGAAAAACCACGACCTACAAGGAGACTTCCGATGACCTCGAACGACGGACGAGCGGCGCTCAATCGCAACCGCCAGTGGACTGCCGGTGCCATGTTGGCCGGCGTGGTTGCCACCGGTGGCCTCGGATTGCACCTCTCCAGCTCCTACGCCGATCAGCAGTCTGCTACCTCCACCAGCAGCACCTCGCCGACGTCCACCTCGTCGACCTCCGCGCAGACCAGCTCTGACGACTCCTCGTCCAGCTCGTCCGACACCAGCAGTTCGACATCGAGCAGCACTTTCAGCGATTCGGGCGCCGTCGCGACATCTCACGCCGCGGCCGACAGCAACACTGGAGCGTCCTGATGAGGTCTCTGCGTCTGCACGCCTGGACCACCCGCATCCACGTGGTGATGACCGACGACGACGTGCTCCCGGCCGTCCAGCAGATCACCGAGGCGTTCGTACAGGACGTCGACCTGGTGGCCTCCCGCTTCCGCGAAGACTCCGAACTGGCGGCGCTCAACAGGGCTGCCCGGAGAGACGACGTGGACGCCGATCTCAGTCCGCTGCTGCGCGCGTGCCTGAAGGCAGCGCTACGCACCGCTGAGCTCACCGACGGCCTGGTCACGCCCACCGTCGGACGGGCGCTGGTTGCGGCCGGCTACGACCGCGACATCGATCAGATCGATCAACCCGCGGGAACCGCTGGCGCCTTCGTCCCGGACTATCAGCGAATCAGCCTGCGCGGCAGGGGCATTCGAATGCCTCAGGGGTTCCAGCTGGATCTCGGGGCATCCGCCAAGGCGTGGGCTGCCGATGTGCTCGCGGCCGATCTGGCCGACCGGCTGCGGGGAGGATTCCTGGTCAACCTCGGTGGCGACATCGCGGTGGCCGGCCACGCGCCGCGCGCCGACTGGCAGATCGGGGTCGAAGCAGCCGACGGACGCGTGGTACAGACGATCAGCACCCGGCACCAGGCCTTCGCCACCTCGTCAACGCAGGTGCGTTCGTGGCATACCGACCACGGACCCGCGCACCACATCATCGACCCGCGCACTGGGCAGCCGGCCGAGCCGGTGTGGGTACAGGTCACCTGCGCCGGAGCCAGTGCGGTCGAGGCGAACGCTGCCAGTACGGCGGCGATCGTCCTGGCTCATGAAGCGCCCGAGTGGCTGGCGCAGCGGGGCATCCCTGCGCTGCTGATCGCCCAGGACGGACGTCGGGTGCACACCCCGCGCTGGGCACCGGAACGGAGCGCGGCATGAGCCACACGGATCTCTGGTTCATCTCCCGTGCCTCGGGTGCGGTGAGCATGGTCGCGATGACGGTGGTCTTCGTCCTCGGCATGGCCACCGCGTCGCGCATGGCAGGCCAGGTGCGCAACCGTGCGCTGGTGATGGGTCTGCATCGCAGCATGGCCCTCGGCATGACGATCTTCCTGCTGCTGCACATCGTCACCGCAATCAGCACCGGCTACGTCGACATCACCTGGCTCAGCGTCGTCATCCCCTTCACCGCCGGGTACGAAACCCTCTGGGTGGGTCTCGGCACGCTGGCGCTCGACGTCCTCATCGCCGTCATTGGCACCTCACTGCTGCGAAACCGGTTGTCCCGCAAGGCATGGCGCGCAGTGCACCTGCTCACCTACGCGCTGTGGCCGATGGCGATCGCGCACGGCGTCGGCATGAGCAGCGCCGATCAGCCCATCCTGCTCTGGACCACCGTGGCCTGCGCCGCCGCCGGACTCGCCGCCATCGCCATGCGCCTGCTGCGCACCTCTCCCTACGCGCAACGTCGCGTCCTCGTCAACGCCCAGGAATGGTCATGAACATCGTCGAACTCATCGAAGAAGCCGGTCTGACCGGCCGCGGCGGCGCCGCCTTCAGCACCGCCCGGAAGGTGCGTCTGGCGCAGGATCACCGTGCCCGGCTCATCGTGAACGCCTGCGACGGCGAGATCGGCGCCGCGAAGGACGCCTGGATCGTGCGTCACCAACTACGCGAACTCATCGACGGCGCAATGCTTTTCGCCACCTCCACCACACCGATCTTTGCGGCGCACCGCGATTCGGAGACGGCGCGACTGCTGATCGCAGCCGGTCTGGACGTGCTGCAGGTGCCGCATCGCTACGTCTCCTCCGAGGAGTCGGCCTTGGTCAACCTGTTGCACGGCAACCCGGCCCGGCCGGTGACCAAGCGATACCCCATTGCTGCCGGCGGACAGACCGCGCAGGAAAAGCCGCTCGAACCGACCCTTGTGCTGAACGCCGAGACGGTGTGGTTGGCCGGACGCATCGTGGCCAGCGGCGTCGGATGGTTCCGATCGTTCGGCACCGCGGACGAGCCCGGCCCGCGACTGGTGACCGTGTCGGCCGTCGGGCGGCCACCGGTCGTGCTCCCGACCGCCGCCGGTGAGCCGATCACCTCGTTGCTCGCTCGCGCCGGTATGGATCGCGACTACCTCGCCCTCAACATCGGCGGGCTCGGCGGCGGCTTCGTCGCGGCCAAGGATGTTTCGTCCATGACCTGGTCCGGTCGCGACCTGACCCCTCACGGACTCTTCCTCGGCCCCGGCGTCATCCGCGTCCTGCCCGCCGACACCTGCCCATGGGTCGAGATCAGCGCGCTCGTGCGCTACGCGGCAGGCGAATCAGCCGGTCAATGCGGCCCGTGCATATTTGGTCTTCCGGCCATCTCCGAAGACCTCGACGCGCTCGTAGGCGGCACCGGAGGCTCGGACGTCCTCGACAGGCTCTCCGGGCGAGTTGGCTTGTTGCCCGGACGAGGCGCATGCCGATTCCCCGACGGGGTGGGCCGATTCGTCGCCAGCGCACTGCAGGTCTTCGGTGCGGAGTTGCGCGCCCATCAGAGCATCGGCTGCCAGTTCAGCGCCGTCACCGGACCAATCCACACCGCGACGGCACCCCTGCGGAGGTCGGCATGACTGCGCCTGGGTCACAAACCGGACGCAAAACGTACGCGACACGCCGTGCGGACGTGCCATTTGCGTCCGGTTTGTCGCCTCTTCCCACGAGCTTCGGGTCTGAGCGCTCGTCCGACTCGGCCACGCTGCACATCGACCGCATCGCCTGCACCGGCCACGGACTCTGCGCAGCCCTTCTGCCCGAGCAGGTCTCGCTGGACGAATGGGGCTACCCCGTCGTCCACGCCCAGGAAGTCGACGCTGACCTCGGCCGCACCGCCGTCCGGCTGTGCCCGGTGGCGGCGCTCCGGCTCGGCGTCCGGTGACGCGCTGAGGACCAAACGCGGCCGTTCCAGCGGGATCCGCGGCGGCTGTTCGCATCCGCGGCGGTTGCAGCTAGCGCGCCTGCGAAGAAGGGCCGCGTTTGTGTGAGGCGCGCGGGGATCGGACGTTGAGTGGGACGCGTCCACGGGCCGCCCCGTAGCGGCTTAGTCCGAGTCGGCGTCGGGCTCGGGTGGCGTCTCCTTGCCGTCCCGCTCGTCGCGGTCGGCCCACTCCAACAGCGGCTCGAGGCTGAACGCGACGTCGTCGATCTCGGCGGTCAGGTCACCGAGCTTGGCGAACCGCTCGGGCACGGTCGCGATGGTGAAGTCGCGCGGGTCGAGGTCGGCGAGTTCGGGCCAGTCGAACGGGGTGGAGACCGTCGCGTCGGGGTTGCCACGCACCGAGTACGCCGAGGCCATTGTGTGATCGCGGGCGTTCTGGTTGTAGTCGACGAAGAGCATCGAGGGGTCGCGGTCCTTGCGCCACCAGGTTGTGGTCACGTCGTCGGGCGCTCGCCGTTCCACCTCGCGGGCGAAGGCCAGCGCCGCACGCCGGACATCCTTGAAGACCCACTCCTGCTCGATCCGCACGTAGATGTGCAGGCCCGAACCGCCGCTGGTCTTGGGGAAACCGCGAATGCCCAACTCGTCCAACAGCTCCCAACACACGTCCGCGACGCGGCGGGTGCGGTCGAACGGGCAGTCGGGCATCGGGTCGAGGTCGATGCGCCACTCGTCCGGCTTCTCGATCTCCGGCACGCGCGAATTCCACGGGTGGAACTCGACGGTCGACATCTGCACCGCCCAGATCACCGAAGCCAACTCGGTGACGCACAGCTCGTCGGCGGTGCGCTTGTACCGCGGGAAGAAGACCCGCGCTGTCTCGACCCAGTCGGGCGCGCCGCGCGGGAGCCGCTTCTGGTGCACCTTCTCGCCGGTGATGCCGGTGGGAAACCGGTGCAGCATGCACGGACGATCGCGCAGCGCCCGCACGATGCCCTCGCCCACCGAGAGGTAGTAGTTGACCAGGTCGAGCTTGGTGGCGCCGGACGCGGGGAAGTAGACCCGGTCGGGATTGGAGACGCGGATGGCGTGCTCGCCGACCTCCAGTTCGACGGCGGGTGAGCTCTGCTTGCCGGCCATCAGCGCGATCCGCTCGAGTTCATGGCTCCACGCTGCCACGTTCACGGGTGCCGACGCGGGCGAACGCACCGACCGGCGTCAGGATTGTGCCGTGGAGGTCATCGAAACGATCGAGCTGCCGGTGCCGCAGCCCTACGATGCGGACGGCGTTTTCGCATTCCTGGCGGCACGCGCTGTCGACAGAGTTGAACTGGTCGAGCGCTCCGACGCCACCTCCAGGTACGTCCGCACTCTCGCCCTGCCTGGTGGCCCGGGGCTCATCGACGTCGTCCATGACGGGGAGGTCTTGCCGGTGACGGTGCACGCCGCCGCGGCCGCCGATGTCGCTCCCGCCGTGCGGCTCGTCAGCGCACTCTTCGATCTCGACCATGACGCGGCGGCCGCTGATTCGCTGCTCGCCGATGACCCTTCTCTTGCGGACGTCGTGGCACGAAATCCAGGCATTCGCGTGCCGGGGGGCCTTGATCCCCACGAACTCGTGGTGCGCGCACTCGTCGGCCAACAGATCTCCGTCGCCGCCGCGCGGACGCATCTTGGCCGGCTCGCCCAATTCTGCGGAACTCCCTGCCCGACACAAGTTTCCGGGGTCGACCGACTGTTTCCCTCGGCGGCGTCCATCGCCGCATCCGTGCCTGTGCCGCCGCCCGGCCAGGAGCCACTCGACCCCAACCGCCCGATGCGTCTACCCAGGCGGTCGATCGGCGACCTCGTCTCCACGGCAGCCGTGCTCGCCGATGGCTCACTGCGGGTCGCCGCCGACATGGAGGCGTCCGAACTGCGCGCCGCGCTCATTGCCCGCCCTGGCATCGGCGAATGGACCGCCGCCTACCTCGCGATGCGCGTCCTGCACGATCCGGACGCCTGGCTCACCGGCGATGTCGCACTGGTCGCCGGGGCGCGAAGGCTCGGAATCATCGACGACTCGATTCCCACCGCGAAGGCGCACCGCCCGCTGGCCGAGCACGCGTCGCGCTGGTCGCCCTACCGTTCCTACGCCGCGATGCACCTGTGGCGGGTCGCGGCTCAAGGCTGAGGATTCGGTGCGGCTCCGACCGCTGTGGGAACCTGTCGGGCATGGCCAGCGCACCCATCAAGTTCGAGGGAATGTTTCCCCGCGTCACCCTGATCAGCTGCACCCTGATCGGGCTGCTCTTCGTGGTCTCCGGTGCCCTGGCCGGGCTGGTGTGGGCGATCGGCAACACCGACAGCCCGCACATGGCGAAGTTCGTCTTCGGCATGCTCGGGCTCGGCGCGCTCTTCTTGGCCGGCTCCTACTGGCCGTACCGCAAGCTCGAAAAGCTCGCCGATTCAGAGCGGGAGAGCCGGAGTTGAGCGCACGCCGCGTCTGACCCGTCGGACGTAGTGCCGCCGGTTTCCGAAACGGACAACCGCACGTCGGCGGCGACCGGTGAACACCTCGATCATGCTGATCCATTCAGTGTCATTCGAGCCGGAATGGTCTCGCACCCATTCGACGAACATCTGCCAATCCCAGTGGGCGCAATGGTCATTCGGCGTGGCGAGCACGAAGTCGACCGCCCGCGGACGCCAGCGCGGTAGCAAGGCAATCTCGGGCCGGACGTACGCCATCGCGTCCACCCGTTTGAGCGCCAGGATGCGAGCCGTCTCGCGTGACCGCAGCTCATCGAAGCCGTGAGGAACCTCGCCCCGGAGCAGTCCGTGGACCACCGCGTTCATCCGCGCGGCCAGAGTTGAGCGAGCCTGCTCCGTGGACGGGGTCTCGTCCTGGTCGCTGGGAGCCGGGTCGGCCATAGGCCCGCGGACACGGCCTGGATGTCTCGCTTCGGCGTGGTCGATGCCAGGCGCGTCAGCCCGCGACTCAGTGGACACGGTCTCGTCCCGCTGCCACGGCCCGGTCGATGCGATCGAGATCAGAGAGCACCGCCTCGGCGGTGATGTCGCTGTCGCGTTCGAGCATCACTCCGGGAAGGTCGGCGCTGCCGCGCAGTGCGACGAACCTGGTCAGCAGATCGGTGACGGCGTCCGGCACCCCGTGGCCATGGGTGTCGATGTAGAGACCGTTCCGCTCGATCCCACCTGCTACGTGGACGTACGCCACTCGGTCCAGCGGGAAGCGGGCGAGTTCAGCGGCCGGATCGGTACCTCGCGCGGTGGCGCTGGAATGCAGGTTGGCGACATCGAGCACGATGTAAACGCCTGTGCGCTGGACGATCTCGCTCAGGAAGTCGGGCTCGTCGAGTTCGTCCTCGGGCCAGGAGAGCAGCGCAGCGATGTTCTCGATCGCGAGTGGCACCGGCAGTTGCTCCTGCGCGATGCGGATGTTCTCGACGGCCACCGCGAGCATGTCGCGGGTGCGCGGCGGAGGCATGAGATGGCCCGCTTCGAGCACATCGCCGTGAAGGGAATCGGGAGTGCTGGCGGCCCGCACGAAGGCGAGATGTTCGCTGACAATCGGCGCCTCGAACCGCGTCGCGAGCTCGGCCAGGTGGGCAAGTCTGCCCGCGTCGGGGCGGGAAGCATCGGCCAGCCCGAGGCTGACCCCGTGCGGCACGACTGTCACCCCGGTCGCAGCGAGTTCGTCGAGCGCCGACGGCACGTGGTTGAGGTGGACGTTTTCAGCAACGACCTCGGTGAACTGCAGTCGTCCTTGCCGCTGCAGTTCTGCGAGCGACTCAGCAATCGGCGGACGCCACGCAATCGCCGTGCCGGTCGGCATCGCTCTGGTCATCGCTCGCTCCTGGCCTGTCGTGCTGCTCGCACGAGCGTAACCAGGCTGACGACGCCATCGCGAGGCGTGATCGTCAGTCGCATCGGTTTCGACGCGACCCGACTTCGTTCCTCAGCCGGGTCGGCTCAACCAGCGGGAGCGGCTCAAGCGGAGCGACAGGCTCAACAGCGGCAGGGGCTCGATCGGCGATAAAGCGGCTCAGCCGGTGCCGGGCGGGTCGAGGTCCAGCGTCGGGCCGGTCCATCGCGATCGCAACCACCGGTCGTGACTGGCGACGAGCACTGTCGCCGGGGAGTCGAGGATGGCGTCCTCCAGTTCCTCGACCAGGCGCAGCGACAGGTGGTTGGTCGGTTCGTCGAGCAGGACGAGGTCGGGACGCTGCGCCATGAGCATGGCCAACGCCAGTCGCTGTTGCGTGCCGAGGCTTAGCTCGCCCACGGGCCGGTGCAGGTCGCGGGGGAGCAGGAGGCCGAGTTCGATGAGCGGCACCGACGATCCGGCTGCACTGTAGATCTCCAGCGGGGTGCGCACAGGGTCGGAGAAATAGACGTGCTGATCCAGCAGCCCTATGCGGCAGGCGTGGACGTACAACTCTCCTGATTCGACGGCGAGCGAACCGGCCAGAGCAGCCAGCAGGCTCGACTTGCCTGAACCATTGGCGCCGGTGATCAGCCAATGCTCGCCGGGGCGCACGTCCAGCCGGGGGAGTTCAAAGCGCCCCGCCACCGAGGCGTCCCGTGCTGTGACCGCAGCTGCTCCATCGGCAGCGAACGAACCGCGGAAGCTCAGCTGCTTCGGCGGTTTGCTGATCAGTTCGCGCTCGATCGCCTCGATGCGTTGCTCGGCGTTACGACGGCGCCGGGCGACGGTCTGTTGCACCCGCGCACCCTTGAACCCGTAGATGTACTTGTCGGCGTCCCGAGGCGGGCGGTCATGTGCGACATCGAGATTCGTGGTCTTCGCGGCCTTGCGAAGCTCGTTGAGCTCCTCCTGCTGTGCCTCGAAATCTTCCTGCCAGCGCCGCCGAGCCTGCGCCTTTTTGGCGAGGTAGTTGCGATAGCTGCCGGAGTAGGTGCGTCCGCCGACGCCGTCCGTGCCGAAGTGGGTGCGATCGAGATCGACGACGGTGGTGCAGACGTTCTCCAGGAAGCTGCGGTCATGGCTGGCCGCGACGACCACGCCGGCCATCTCGCGCAACTCCTGCTCCAGGAAGGTGAGCACGTCGTCGTCCAGATGATTGGTCGGCTCATCGAGCAGGACGCAATCTGGACGGCGGGCCAGCAGTGCCGCCAGCGCCAAGCGACTGCGTTGGCCACCCGAGAGTTCGCCCACCCGAGTGTCCGGTGAGAGGTGCTCGAGACCGAGACGAGCAGCGGCTTGTTCGGCCCGAGCGGTCGCCGTCCAGGCTTCGTGACGGGTGGCCCAGGCCAGCACCTCGTCGTACCGGTTCGAGGCATCAGCATCGTCGAGATTCGTTGCGAGAGTTTCGATCTCGGCCACCGCGTCATGCAGGGGAGCGAGGGCCTCCCGCAATACCTGCGCGATGGTGGCGTCCGCTTGCAACCCGGCGTCCTGGGAGACGAAACCGGTGTCGGCCGGACGGCTCACTGCACCGCGGGCGGGTAGTTCGACGCCTGCCGCGATCCGCAGAAGGGTCGATTTCCCGGCGCCGTTCTCGCCGACGATGCCGAGCCGGGCACCGGGCGTGGTGGTGAGGCTGATGCCGTCGAGCACCCAGCGTCCGTCGTAGGTGACGGCGATGTCGTCAAGGATGAGGTGGGTAACTGGCATGGGGAGACTCCGATTCGGGTGTGCGCAACCCGCCGGGATTGGCCTCGGGCGCGGGTGGGGTCGGAGTCAGATCCACATGATGCGGACAGGTTTGCAGAGTCGGCGATCGAAGGGCAACCGGATTGTTCGGGCAGTTGGTTACCCGCCGGTAGTGATCCTCGTTACAGTGTCGAGAAATCCGCGCCCCTCCAGGAGGAACCGTGAGTTCGACCACGCGCCGCCGCGTCGGCCTGACCGATGTCGCCAAGGGACTGATGGGTTTCACCCCTGACCTGCCGATGCTGATGCGCGAGGCTCCTGGCCTGCTGCTGCGCAAGCCCGATCACCACGCTTCCATGGGCCAGCAGTTCCAGCTGACCGCCGCTCGCCATCCCGATCGCCCCTTCCTCAAGGGTGCCGGCCGCGAACTCACGTATCGGCAGGCGAACGAACTGGCCAATCAGTACGCCGACCTGTTCCGCGAGCGCGGTGTCGGTCCGGGCGACGTGGTAGGCGTGAACTCGCCCAATGACGTCGAGAACATCCTCGTCATCCTGGCGGTCGTGAAGCTCGGCGCGGTCGCCGGACTGATCAACTACAACCAGCGGCACGAGGTGCTGGCCCACAGCCTGCGCACCCTCGACGCGCGATTGATCGTCATGGCCGACGAGCTGGACGACGACTTCGCATCAGCCGGCGAGATCGCGCAGGAGCAGCAGGTCATTCGCTACTCCGAGCTGGCCGGGCTCGCCGAGGCGCGTCCGACCGACGACCCCGAATCGTGCGCGAAGGTGCAGGCCAAGGACCGGGCACTGTTGATCTTCACCTCCGGCACCACGGGGCTGCCCAAGGCGTCGGTGATGACCCACTTCCGCTGGCTGAAGTCGTACTCCGGCCTCGGCGCGCTCGGTGTGCGGCTGCGTCCGACCGACACGCTCTACTGCGCCCTGCCGCTCTATCACAACAACGCCGTGACGGTCGGTCTCGGCGCGGTGCTGGCGGGCGGTGCCGCGCTTGCGGTGTCGCCGAAGTTCTCGGCCTCGAAGTTCTGGGACGAGTGCCGCGCGTACGATGCGACGGCTTTCGTCTACATCGGCGAGCTCTGCCGCTTCCTGCTCGCCCAGCCGGGCAAGCCGGACGACCGTGACAACACCATCCGGGTCATCGTCGGCAACGGGCTTCGTCCCGACATCTGGGACGACTTCCAGCAGCGCTTCGGCATCGAGCGCATCGCGGAGTTCTACGGCGCCTCCGAGTGCAATATCGCGTTCATCAACGCGTTCAACGTCAACCAGACCGCTGGCACCTGCCCGCTGCCGTACAAAGTGGTCGACTACGACCCCGAGACCGGAAAAGCGTTGCGCGACAAAAAGGGTCGTCTCACCCAGGTGAAGACCGGCGAGGTCGGCCTGCTGATCAGCAAGGTGACCGACCGCGCGCCGTTCGACGGGTACACCGACGCCGAGGCTTCGGAGAAGAAGCTGCTGCGTGACGGTTTCAAGGACGGCGACTGCTGGTTCGACACCGGTGATCTGGTGCGCAATCAGGGGCTCACGCACGTTGCGTTCGTCGACCGGCTCGGCGACACCTTCCGCTGGAAGGGCGAGAACGTCGCCACCACCGAGGTGGAGGCGGCGCTTGCCGGGTCTGCTCAGGTGGTCGAGTCGACGGTCTACGGCGTGGAGGTGCCGGGGTGCGACGGCAAGGCCGGTATGGCTGCGGTCGTGCTGCCCGACGGTGAAGCCTTCGACGGTGCAGAGCTCGCGGAGCACGTGCGCTCGCAGCTCCCGGCCTATGCGCGGCCTCTGTTCGTGCGACTGGTCAACGAGCTCGAACACACCTCGACCTTCAAGTCGCGCAAGGTCGAGTTGCGCAACCTCGGCTTCGCCGACGGTGACGAGGCAGTGTACGTGCTCACCAAGGACGAGGGTTACGTGCCGATCTACGACGGCTACACCGACGCGATCGTGGCGGGCACCGCCGGCTGACGACCACGCAGAATCCGCGTGAGTTTGTGGGGTTCGTACTGCACCTGAACCCCACAAACTCACGCGGATTTCGTTGTCAGGCGCTGGTTTTTGCGGGCGCCCGAACGCCGGCCTTCTTGGTGGCGCAGTCCCGCTTGCCGTCACCGTCGTGGTCGGCGCGGTTGCCGAGCTTCGGTGCCGGGTTGGCCTTCTTGGCGGTGACCGCGGTGTGCGTGCCACGCGGCTGCGGACGCGTGGTGCCGCGCTCGGTGGACGAACCGATGCGGGTGGCCGACGTGGTGCTCGTGCTGGTCGAGGTGCTCAAGGTGTCCGTGCTGCCGGTGGAGGTGCCGGTCGACGTCGAGGTGCTCGTGCTGCCGGTGCTTGAGCTGCCGGTGCTCGAGGTGGTCGGCACCGCGCCGAGCGCGCTCCAGCACGACTGCGACGCGGCCCACGGCCACGTGCCCTGAGCGTTGTACAGCTCGATCGCGGCCGCATCCTGCACCGACGCCGGTGCCGACGCCGCGGTGGAGTAGCCGGCGCTCGCCGACAGCGACTGCCAGGTGCTGGTGAGGAACTGGTAGGCGCCGGACGCTGAGCTGGTCGGGTTCTGCGCCTGGTAGTTGTTGCCGCTCTCGCAGTAACGGATCTTCGCGAGCACGTCCGGAACGGTCGCTGCGTGGGCCGGCGCCGTGGCGCCTGCAACGCCGAGCAGCGCGAGTCCGACGGTGCCGCCGATCGCGGCACGCCGCCAGGTGGCGGTTCGCTTCGAAGCTTGCTTCATGGTGGGTGTCCTTGCTCTCGTAGGTTCTGGGGACAGCAACGAGCCTGCACTTGGGCAGATGTCGGAACCGTGACGGCAAGCTGGTGACGCCGACACCGCGCGCCAACGAACCCCACAGTGACCGGACAGCGGGTTTTCCTACCGTCGCGGCCATGGAACTGCTCATCCTCGACCTGTCCGGCTCCGTCGGGCCCCGCCTGCACGCGTCCTTTGAAGCACGCGGTCACCGGGTCGACACCATCAGCGACCCGTCGATCGCCCTGTGGCGCAGCGAAATTGGCAATGTCGACGCAGTAGTGATCTGCTGCGACCGTCCGGCCCTTGACGATCTGGCGACGATCGCCGAGATCGGCAGCGGTGCCGAACGCACCCCCGTGGTGATGCTCGCGGCATCCGCCGACGACACCGATGTCGTACGCGTGCTGGACGCCGGTGCGGACGACATCATGTGCTCCCCGGTGAGCGCCCGCGAGTTCGATGCCCGGCTCCGCGCGATCGCACGCCGCGCCACACCGCAGCTCGGTCCGTCGATCGAGGTAGGCACTCTCCGACTCGAACCACACGAGCGACGTGCGTGGCGCGACACCCACGAACTCGACCTCTCCCCGAGGGAGTTCGCCCTGCTTGAGGTGTTCATGCGGCACCCGGGACGACTGCTCACCCGTCAGTTCTTGCTCGACGGGGTGTGGGACCTCGCCTACCTCGGCCGATCCAACGTCGTCGACCAAGGCGTCAGCCATGTGCGCCGCAAGATCGACCGGCCGTTCGGACGCGACGACCTGCAGACCGTCCGCGGCGCCGGCTATCGCCTGCGCGCCGGCTGATCTCTCGCCGCAAAGTGGCGCAACTGGCGCAGCCCGCTCGACATGCCGAAGGCCCCTTCGCCGGCTGGGGCGAAGGGGCCTGATTTCGGTGACCGGTCGGGTCCGAAGGAGAAGACGGCGCCGACCGGGCTGGTGGCGGGTCAGACGGCGCGCATGGTGCCGTCCTTACCGACCCGGTAGGAGATCGATCTGCCATCGGTGCGTGGTAGGTCGGTGGGGGAGACGATCGATGCCTTCGATGCTGGAGAGACGACGGCGTAGTTGGTCGCCTTCACTCCGGCTGCCTCGGCCTGGGCGGCCGGCGTGACCGATGCCCCGACGAGCGCGACGGAGGTCGCGGCAAGAACACCGCGCCAGACGCGCTTGGAGGTGGACAGTGAGTTGGTGGCTGCGGTGTTCATGAAGAAGAGACTGCCGACGGTGTCTATGCACTTCCTGTGCGAAGACTACGACTGCGCGATGCGCGTTTTCAGCGTCCTTGCGCGGCGTCCAAGTTCGCCGGGTTGATCTTCGGCGCCCGGACTGCCCGCGATCTTCGCCATCGGTGTGCGCGTGCCGGAGCAGCGCTGTACCGGACGATCAGTCCGCGCCGCGCCGTTGCGCTCGGCGCAGCCTGGACGATGTTCGCGCTCGTCGCCCCGGCGCACGCACGTCGTTGTTGACGCTGTCAGGTCGAGCCTTGCGGGACGTCAAGCTCGGGAGAGTCAGCTCTCGACGAACGGGGTGACCTGTCGAACACCGCGGCCGACCGATTTGGCGCCCGCCTTGGTCGCCGAGGTCAGGCCCTGGGTGAGCAAGGTCAGACCGGCACCGACGAGCCAGACGTCCTTCGCCACGCCGGTACCTTCCTGGGTCGGACGGATGCCGTCGGACTGGGTCATACCAGGGGTCTTGAGGTACATCCGAACCAGACTCGCGCCGAAGCCGGTCAGCGCCGCGCCGGCGACAACAGGGGAAACCATCGGAGCAAGAAGCAGCGCACCGACTCCAATTTCGCTGTAGGACAACACCTTTGAGAACGTCTTCGGGTCCATCGAGTCGAAGACACCGGGGTAGGCGGTCTTCGCGCCGTTGTGCAGAAACGCGGCCGTGCCCTCGTCGACCTTCAGCTTGCCGACCCCGGAGTTGAGGATGAAGGCGCCGGTGGTGACGCGCAGCGGCATCTGTGTCAGGTTCATGGACTACTCCTCATGGTGGATGACTGGACAACAAAACACACTAGATCCCAGACGCTTGTCGATGGCGCTTCGGGCAGCGTGATCCGAGGCGCACGTCGACCATGGCCTGACAGGTGCCGACCGCGAAGTGCCCGGACGCCGGGACGTGCTCGCCGCCTGCCGCGCCGCAGACCCGCTAATCCTGGGCTTCGCCGAGGCGCGCTTCGGGCGTGAGCTCGGCGCGCAGACCGCCGCCGGTCGCAGCCCGGGCAAGAGCGCGACCCAGCGCCGGTGCCTGCTTGAACAAATTGTGACCGGCCACAAAAAAGATAGAACCTGCCTCCCACACGGCCACGCCGTCCTCACTCCACGGGAGGTCGGTCACCCAGCAGTGAAGGAAGTCGCGCGGCTCCGGGTGGAGACCGGGCAGCGCTCGTGTCACGTAGTCGCGTGCGCGTTCGTCCAACGATCGAATCGCCGCCGGGTCGATGAACGTTCCGTCGTCGCGGACGCCGACGGTGTCGCTGAGTCCGACCGAATAGCTGCTGTTGCCCGGTAGCGGCGTCGCGTAGACACCGACTTCGCCGAAGACGCCGCTGCTGTCCTGCAGGCACGCGACTCGTGCCGGGGCGGCGGCTTTCACGTCGAAGGTCAGCCGGACGTGTGCGGCAAGGTGAACCGGCAGCGACAGGCCGACGCTGCGTGCCAGGCGGGCGGTTTCGCGGCCGGCGCACACGACCACCTTGGAGTAGACAGCCCGGTCGGTGACGCTGCGCACCTCGACCGTCCCGTCGGCGCGGGGATCGATGGAGATGACCTCACCAGTGGTGATCGCATCTGCGAGGGCACCCGTGAGTGCCGTGATCGCGGCGCGGGTGCGGATCGCGCCGCCCGACTCGTCAAGCACCGCTGGCCCCGAGTACCCAGCGAGCAGCGGCATCCGTTGGGCGACCTCGGCGGCGTCGATCTCGCGTGCTTCTACGCCGCCGACCTGGTCCAACACCCGCAGCCGCGCCAGGGCGCTGTCTCCGATCGCCACGACGCCGTCTGATGAGACCAGCTCGACGTCGAAGTGTTCGGCCCACTCATCCCATACGCCGCGGCTTTCGCGCGCGAAAGTGACGAGTCGCGGGTCGTCGTGGGCATGCCGAAAGATCCGCGACTCGCCTGCGGACTGACCCGTCCCGGGCAGACCAGCCTCGTACAAGCGCACCGGCACGCCCTGCTCTCGCAGCGCGTACGCCGTCGACAAACCGACGATCCCGCCCCCGATCACTGCTACCTCGGGTGAACGCGTGGTGGCAACGCCGTCGTCAGTTCCTGTCATCGCGGTTCCTCGATCTGTTGGTGGTGAGCGATTGGCGGCAAGAGAAGGGGCCGCTGCCACGATGTCAGCGGGCTGTATGAGCCTGGAGTCATCGCGCGCAGCGACCCCTCCTGTCTGGGCCAGTACTCCCAGTTGTGGTGTCAGGCGGGGAGTTTGGAGCCCAGTACGTCGAGCTTCTCGATCGTCGGTTCGGAGAACAACGTGCCGGTCTGCTCGCCGAGAGCTACCGCGACAGGGCCGGACAGGTGGGCGTCACGACCGGCGTCATCGGGGAACACGTCGAAGATCCCGAACGAGGTCGGCCCGAGGCGGATCGCGAACCACGCGGTGGTCGCCTGCTCGTCCTCGACAAGCGCACGGCCGCTGTCAAGGAACTCCTTCACGTCGTCCTCCTTGCCGGGCAAGGAGTCAAACCTGACCAGCAATCCCTTGGTCACACTCATGACTTCTCCTCTTCCTTTGTCGTGGTGCCCGCGAGTTGGGACACGATCGCCTCGGAGAACGCCGACAGGTCCTCCGGCGAGCGGCTGGTGATGAGATTCTTGTCGATCACCACGTCCTGGTCGACGACGTCGGCGCCGGCGTTGCGCAGGTCGGTGCGAATGCTCGGGTACGACGTCAGGGTGCGACCCGCGGCCACGCCGGCCTCGATCAACGTCCACGGCCCGTGACAGATCGCCGCCACTGGCTTGCCGCTCTCGACGAAGTCGCGGACGAAGGAAACGGCGTCCTCGTCGACCCGGAGCTGGTCGGGGTTCACCGTGCCGCCGGGAAGCAGCAGGGCGTCGTAGTCGCCCACCGAGGCGTCGGCGACCAGCCCGTCGACGGTGAATGTGCCCGCTTCATCCAGGTCGTTCTCACGGGCCTTGATCTCGCCGTCGTGGATCGAGAGGACCTCGGTCTGAGCGCCCGCGCGGTCCAGTACTTCGCGGGGTTGTTCGAGCTCAACGCGCTCGACGCCGTCGGCGGCGAGGATCGCGACCCTCTTGCCCTGAAGATCTGCTGCCATATCAGTTTGCCTTCTTTCCGTTTCACATGCCGGGCTTGATGACGACCTTGGTCCAACCCTTGGACCTGGAGTCGAAGTTCCTGTAGGCGTCGGCAGCCTGATCCAGCGAGATCTCGTGGGAGACGATCCAGGACGGCTTCGCCTTGTCAGCCGCGATGAGGTCTCGCAGCCGGCGGTTGTACCTCTTGACCGGGCACTGGCCGTTGCCCATGGTCTGTCCCTTGAACCAGTGGGTGCCGAAGTCGATGGCCGCCTTGCCCTGCTTGGCCAATTCGCTCTTGGCCCCCGGGTCCTCGGGGACGAACACGCCGACGGTGCCGATCCCGCCGGTGAACCGGACCGAGTTGATGAGCATGTTCAGGGTGGCAGCCGGGTCTTCGTTGCCCTCAGGGTCGTGGGCCTGGTAGCCGACACACTCGCAGCCACGGTCGGCTCCGAGCCCCATGGTCTCGTCCAGCACAGCCTGCACGGGGTCGACCTTGGAGTCGTCGATGGCGATCGCTCCGATCTGCTCGGCCAGCGCGAGCCGGTCGGGGTGGCGATCGACCACCATCACCTTTGCGGCGCCCTTGATCGTCGCGGACAGGGCGGCCATGAGTCCCACGGGGCCGGCCCCGGCGATCACGACGCTGTCGCCCGGGATCACGCCGGCCATCTCGGTGGCGTGGTAGCCGGTGGGGAAGATGTCGGAGAGCATGACGTAGTCGTTCTCCTTGTCCTGCGCGTCTTCACCCAGGCGCAGCGCGTTGTGGTCGCCGAAGGGCACCCGGAGCAGTTCTGCCTGCCCGCCGCCGTACGGGCCCATTTCGGCGAAGCCGTAGGCCGCACCGGCGGCCGACGGGTCAGGTTGCGTCGTGAGGCAGTAGTTCGTGAGCCCGCGCTCGCAGTTCTTGCAGAACCCGCACGAGATGTTGAAGGGCAGCACGACCCGGTCGCCCACCTTGATCTTCTCTACTCCCTTGCCGATCTCCACCACCTCTCCCATGTTTTCGTGGCCGAACGTCCGGCCCTTCTCGAAGGAGGTGCGCCCCTCGTACATGTGCAGGTCCGAGCCGCAGATGTTGGTCGTTGTGATCTTGACCAGCACATCGGTGGGCCGTTCGATCTCGGCGTCCGGAACGTCCGTGACCGCGACATCTTTCGGTCCCTGATAGACGACAGCCTTCATGGCGAATCTCCAATCGTTGTGTCGGTGACTCCGAGCAATCCACACTCGTCGCCGACCACCGAGAAGTCATGGGCGCACCAGGCCAAAGTCCCGGAGCATGGTTTGGGCCGAGTGCACAACTCCCCGCGGGTGGGTGTGCTGGGCAAGGGGTACGGTGAGCGCGACGCTGCCGCTGCCCCCGAGAGTTGATGAGGACCCATGAGCTCGCACGGATTCGGACTGGATCCCGGGATACATCCGTGCTGCATGTACCGAGGCGTCGTGGTTCAGCGCGACGACCTGTGGGGTCACTACGGCACAGGGGGATCCCGGGCGGGCCGGCCAGGGATCAAGAGATGACCGTCTGCGAGCCCGCCACAACCGGAGCCGTTGTGCCAACCGGCGAGCTGGATCTGCGGCGTGCCCTCACCGGCCTGGATGGGCTGCTGGTGATGTCCACGGCGATGATGCAACGTCACGACGTGGACGAGGTCATCAACGTCCTGAAGCGTGAGGTCGAGTCGGTGACCGGCTGCCAGTTGGTTCACGTCATCTTCCAGCGGGACCGGGAGTGGATCACCCTGCCCCCCGGGGAGCCGACGAAGCCGGCGGATCCGAGCAGCTCAACCGGTGAACGGGTATTCGTGCAGGACAACGGCGACTCCTGGACGTCGACGACGGCTGTGGCGGTCTTGAACGGCGCCCCGGGCCAATTGGTCCTTCGCAGCTTCGCCCGGCCCGACCCCGAACAACTGTTCGTCATCGAACGGTTGGGCGATCTCCTCGGGACGGCGCTCGCGGACGCGCAGGTGCACGAGCGCCACCGCCGACGCGCCCACGAACTCGATGCAGCCAATAACGAGATGGCGCGCACCGTCGCGGCGCTGCGCCACCGTGAGGGGGTGCTTGAGGAGTTCGCCCGACTATCCACGACCGGGACTGAGCTCGACGTGGCCACCTCACTCAGCCGGCTCACCGGCTCCGCTGTCGTGCTGCGGGACAGATTCGGGCACGAGACGACCCGGATCACGGTTGCCGGCCGGTACCAACCGGTCCTCGAGCGAACCTCGCTCGAGGAGGTCATCGGTGGACGCCCCGAACTCGGCACGATCGAACTGGAGGTGCCACCGGACAAAGACCGAGGCGACGCATCATTCGCTCTGCGGTACGCGGGCGTCGCACTGGGGCTGCTGAGGGCTCAGGCCGCAGCGATGAATGAACTGGAGAACCGACTGAGTCGAGACCTCCTCGACGACCTTCTCGGAGGGCTCCCGGCCGACGTTGCCGTGGACCGGGCTTCCGCTCAGGGCCACGACCTTGGCGTTCCGCACGACCTGATCGTGTGCGCGTGGTCCTCCGAGCGGGGTCACGGCGGGCACGACCGCGACGTCGATCACCTCCGGATGGCCATGGCTCGTCAGGGACTGCCCTGCTTGGTCGTCCGGAACCGGGGACTGGTCGTCGCCCTCGCCCATCGAGGTGTCGACATGGGCCGCTTGTTCAACGACTTGTCGCGTGCCTACGGCGACACTAACGGTGTGATCGCCAAGGGGGAGCCGGCCAACTCGCCGGAACAGATCCCACGTGCGTATGAGCAAGCTCAACGAGCTCTCAGGGCTCGTCAGCAGTCCCACAATCCGTACGGCTTCATCGCCTACGCCGACTTGGGAGTAGATCGGCTGCTCGCCCTCGACGGCAACGCTGAGGAAGTCGAGCGCCTCATCAGGGACTGGCTCGGCGACCTATTGATCTACGACCGTCGCCACGGCACCGAGCTCGTCCCCACGCTGGCGGCCTACCTTGACCACGGGGGCAAGTACGCCGACACGTCAACGACGCTCACCATCCACCGCAACACACTGCGCTACCGAATCAGCCGCATCACCGAGATCTCGGGCCGCGACCTCAACGACGTCGAGACACAACTCAACCTCCACCTGGCGACACGCGCGTGGCGACTGCGCCGTGCCTCCGTCGGCGAGCCCCCGCGAAACGTCGTCCGGTGAGGTAGTCCCAAGCTGTAGTTGCGAGAGTCTGCGCGGCGATGGCGCTGGAGGATCAGGAGTCGCCGACCGGGCCGATCGCCGGGTGGTGCCAGAGTTCCCAGCTGGTGTGCAGCAAGCAGACGAGGGTCAGCTCCACGAAGTAGGCAGGTGTCACGCTCCAGCAGGTGGTCCCGACCAGGACCGGTCCCGACAGATCCATCACCGCGGCCACGATCCACAGCAACTCTCGTTCTGGCGTGTCGAAGAACGCCGCGGCCACCAGCACTGCCGGGCCGGCGAGCAGGGTGGGGACCAGTCGCAGCGCGGCCGAACCCACGTCCGCCTCGCCCCGCACGTCAAGAGCCAGCAGCACAACGTGGATCAGTCGGACCGCCAGGAATGCAAGCGCAAAGACCAGCGCCCGCGCGCCGAACGCCTGCGGCAGCGCGACCGCGGCCATCAGCATGGCCGCCATCGCGAGAAAGAGCAGCAGGCGAGGCCCGGGTCCGTCGTGGTCGGAGGTGTTCGTCAGCCAGGCGTAGCAGGCCCACGCCCACCACACAGCAGCCAGCGCCAGAATCCCGCGGCCGAACCCCGCCCAGGAGATGTCCGCGAGCATCAGGACAGTGACCTGCGACATCGCGTAGACGAAGACCAGGTCGAAGAACAACTCCAGCGTTCCGACCGACCGATCTGCTGTGTCTTCGGCTGCGTGCTCATCCGTATTGCCGAGATCATCCTCACGCATACGGTGCTCCTCACCCCATTCGCCGACCGTGATGCTTGCGTACACCAACGCACAGTGGGCTTCAGAGGGCGGGCCCATTTCGCCGTGGGAGCGCTCCTGCTGCGCCAGCTGCACCAGCTCGTTCACTCCGGCAACACGGTGGTTCTCGTCGAGCACGACCTCGACGTGATCGCCACAGCGACTGGGTCATCGACCTCGGCCCGGGCGCAGGAGACGCCGGCGGTCGGGTCGTCGCGACCGGGACGCCGGCCGACATCGTGCAGGCCGACGGGAGCGTGACCGCGCCCTACCTCGCGCGGAGGCTTCGGTCCAGCCCCGCGTAGCGGTCTAGCGGTGCGTGCGCCTTCGTGGGTTCGCTCGGCGTGGCGGCTCGCAGTCTGTGCCCATGAAGCCCGGGCGATTCAGTCGCTCAGGCGGTCTTGGGGGTGGTGCGGCCCTTCCACGCGTCGCGCAGCACCTCCCACTTGCCGGGCTTGCCCGACTCGTGACGCTCCCAGAACTCGTCCGGCAGCGACAGCTTGGCGATCTTCTTCCAGGTCTGTGCGAGCTGGGTGCCGAGCGGGCCCGTCGTGTAGTGCAGGTTGTACCGGTCGCAGATCTCGCGCACCTTCGGCGCCACCTCGATGTAGCGGTTCGAGGGAAGGTCGGGGAACAGGTGGTGTTCGATCTGATGGCTCAGGTTGCCGGTGAGGATGTGGAACAGCGGGCTGCCCGACAGGTTCGCCGATCCGAGCATCTGGCGGATGTACCAGTCGCCGCGGGTCTCGCCGTCGAGCACGTCCTCGGTGAACACGTCGACCTCGTCGGGGAAGTGACCGCAGAAGATCACCGAGTGTGCCCACACGTTGCGCACCATGTTCCCGCCGATCATTCCGGCGAGCGACCACTTGCCGGAGCCGGTGAGGGTGGCGACCAGCGGGGTGGCGATGTAGTCCTTCAGCACCTGTCGAACGGCCTTCGCCTTCAGCGACTCCAGATCCTTGTCGAACTGCTCGCGTGACTTGGCACCGGTCTGCACCTGGTCCCATTCGAGGTCGTAGGAGGCGATGCCCCACTCGAAGGTCGGCGCGAGGAAGGCGTTGACGATCGGGTTGAAGATGTCGCGCTTCTGCCACGGCTGCTCGTCGCTGATCCGCAGGATGTTGTAGCCCACGTCGCGGTCCTTGCCCATCACGTTCGTGTACGTGTGGTGCAGGTCGTTGTGGGTGTGCTGCCATCCGCGGGCCGGGGCAACGAAGTCCCACTCCCAGGTGGTCGAGTGGATGTCGGGGTCGCGCATCCAGTCCCACTGCCCATGCAGGACGTTGTGGCCGATCTCCATGTTCTCCAGGATCTTGCCCATCGACACACCGGCGACACCCAGGACGAACATCGGCTTGTGCTTGCCGAAGATCAGCGCGGTGCGTCCGGCGAGGTCGCAGGTGCGCGCGATCTTGATCATCTTGCGGATATACGCGGCGTCAGCCGCGCCACGCTTGGCGAGCACCTCGTCACGGATGGCGTCGAGTTCGCGACCCAACTGCTCCACCTGCTCATCGGTGAGATGCGCAGCGGCCTTGGGGCGGACCGCAGCGCCACCCTCGGTGGGCAGGACGCCCGTGCGCTTCTTCTCGCTCTCGGTGTAGACGGCCGTACGGCGCTCCACAACACCGGCGTGCGTGATCGTCATGAATTCTCCTGAATATCAATGGTGTTCATGGGAAAGAGGTCAGATTTCGAGGTGAACAGGACCCATCGCGGCGGTGATGCAGGTCTGGATGAGTTCGCCCTCGTCGCTGTGGATCTCGCCAGTGCGTAGGTCGCGCACCTGGCCCGAGACGAGTGGGGTGAGGCAGGTGCGGCAGATGCCCATTCGGCAACCGCTGGGCATGATCACGCCGGCGTCCTCGCCGACCTGCAAGATCGGGGTGGAGCCGTCAGCGGTGGCTTCCTTGTCCGATTTGGCGAAGGTGATGGTGCCGCCGTCGGTGTCGGACGGGACCAGCAGCGCGGGTGCGAAACGCTCGACCTGTACACCCTGCGGGAGGCCGGCGTTGGCCCACACCTTCTCGGTGTCGTCCAGCAGATCGGTGGGGCCGCAGACATAGGCCTTGCGCGAGCGCCAGTCGGGGCAGAGCTCGTCGAGCGCTGCGGCCGAACTGAAGTCGATCCGGCCCTGTCGTCCGGTGAATCGGGTAATGACGTGCAGGCCCGGATACTTCCCGGCGAGGTCGGTCAACTCGCTTGCAAACAAAGCGCTTTCGGGCTCGCGCGATGAGTGGATCAGTACGACGTCGGCGTCGGGGCGCTTGGGCACCAGGGTGCGCAACATTGACATCACCGGCGTGATGCCGCTGCCGGCGGTGATCATCAGCAGGGGACGCGGGCCGGTCGGCAGGATGAACTCACCCTGCGGCGGGGCGAGGAAGAGCAGATCGCCGACCTTGGTGTGGTCGACCAGGTAGGAGGAAACGCGGCCGATCGCGGTCACGGTGATCTCGGGGTCGTCGCCCTCGGCCGTCGACAGCGAATACGAGCGCCACTGACGGACGCCGTCGATCTCGACGCCGATGCGGGCCCACTGGCCAGCAAGATGCGGATTCCAACCGCGGCCTGGGCGGAAGGCGATCGTCGCCGAACGCGCGCCTTCCCGGCGCACCCCAGTGACGACCCCGCGCAACTGCCGCGACGACGCAAGTGGGTTGATCACCTGCAGGTAGTCCTCGGGGGTCGCCGGCGATGTCAGCACCGAGGCGACACGGTGAATCGCAGAACGAACTCCCATGCAACCAGTGTGATTGGTGCGAGCAGCGCAAGCAGTGGCTCGAGAAGTAGAATCTCACCCAGGAAATTGTGTTTGCGCAACAAATTAGGCGCGAAGCTCGCAGAAAGAGCGTCCCGATGGTCACTTCCGTCCCGCCACCGCCCGCTGCTGGGCGCCCGCAGCCGTGGTCGCACCTGCCCGCCGACCTCGGCGGCACGGTCAGAGCGGTGCTGCCCGAGCTGGTCGAGACCATCATCAGCAACATTCCGCGCGAGGTCACCGAGTACGCCCGGCCCCTGGAAGGTGAGTTCGGTGCGGCGATTCGCCGGGGCGTCGAAACCGCACTCGGACGTCTGCTGCTCGAACTCCCCGGTTCGGACGATCCGCCGTTCACCCCGGAGGGTCGGGCGATCTATCGCACTCTCGGCATCGGCGAAGCGCGCACCGGTCGATCACTCGAAGCGCTGCTCTCGGCCTACCGCCTCGGTGCTCGCATGACGCTGCGGATCGTCTCGGAGGCGGCCATGGAAGCCGGCTTCGGTTCTCGTGATCTGTTGACGCTCAGCGAAGCGATCTTCGTCTACTTCGACGAGGTCTCCGCCGCCAGTGTCGAAGGCTTCGCCGAAGAGCAGTCGCGTCAGGTGGGGGAGCGCGACCGCGCCCGCCAGGCACTGCTGCACTCGTTGCTCTCGAGTCGCATGGACGAGGTGGAGGTGCGGCGCCTTGCCGCCCGAGCGGGCTGGCAGATCCCTGAACGACTCATTGCGGTCGTGCTTCCGTTGGAGAACGCCGAGGGTCTCCGCCTACGTCTGGGGGAGCGGGCGCTCGCGGCAGCCCGCGGCGGGCAGGCGGTGGCGATCCTGCCCGAACCGCAGACCGCGACAGCCGTCCGCGAACTGGAGTTGGCACTCATCGGACGCAGCGCTTGGCTCGGCCCCGGTCGGCACTGGCAGTCGGTCAACGAGTCGCTCCGCGCGGCTATGGATGCGCTCGTGGTGCCCGGGGTCTCGGCCCCGCGCTGGGTGGTCGACCACGCGGTCGACGTCGTGCTGGCCGGCTCGGCCGATCTGATCGGCGACCTGGCCGAACGACGGCTCGCCCCGCTCGCCGAACTCAGCGACAACCAGCGCGAGCGCCTGCTCGAAACCCTTGAGTCGTGGCTGCGTTGGCGTGGCGAGCGCCGCAACGTCGCCGCTGAGATGCACGTGCACCCGCAGACCGTCGGCTACCGGCTCGGGCAGTTGCGTGAACTGTTCGGGGAAGACCTGGAAGACCCGCAGATCCGCTTCGAACTGGAGGTCGTGCTGCGTGCCCGGCGTCGGCAACCGGAGGCTTAGGCGCCCATTCCTTGACCATTTCTTGGTGAAACTGGGGTAGTGCGCTTGACCGAGTGCGCAGCACGCTGGCCTTATGACCAGAACTCGCACGCTGTCGGCTGTTGCCGCGTCCGCTGCCGCCCTGCTGGCCGGCACTTCCCTCACTGCCGCCGATGCTGCGAGCAACAGCTATGTGGCACTTGGTGATTCGTATTCCGCAGGTGTCGGTACGAAGTCGAAGGTCGACAGTTGCTATCGATCGACGTTCGGGTATCCCGCGTTGATCGCAGCCGCCAAGGGCCTGGCCCTCAACTACCAGGCGTGCTCGGGCGCGACCGTCGCCGACGTGCAGAACAACCAGCTCGGTGCGCTCAACTCCACCACCGGCTACGTCAGCATCACCATCGGCGGCAACGACGTCGGCTTCGCCAGCGTGCTGACCGAGTGCGCCAAGCCGGCGTGGATGTCGGACTGCCAGACGAAGATCAACGGCGGTCTCAACATCCTGCGCGGCCAGATGCCCGCGCGATACGACAGCCTCTTCTCCTCCATCCGCAGCAAGGCGCCGAACGCCAAGGTGGTCGTCGCCAGCTACCCGCGCATCTTCAACGGTGAGGACTGCAACGCCCTCACGTGGTTCTCCCCGCAGGAACAGACCTCGCTCAACAGCGCCACTGACGAGCTCGACACGTTGTTGCTGGGCAAGGCGACCAGCCGGGGCTTCGGCACCGTCGACGTCCGCTCGTCCTTCAACACTCACCGCGTCTGCGACACGACCGAGTGGATCAACGGCCTCTCCTACCCGATCGAGGAGTCGTACCACCCGAACCGGGCGGGCAACCAGTCGTACGCCGCGCTCGTCGCCCCAAAGCTGGTCGGCAGCACGCTGCGGACGTCGACGGCGAGCACGAGCGACAGCGCCCGCACCGGTGCGCAGCCCGCGACCGAGCCGCCCTTCAGTCTGACCTCGCCGGAGTCGATCGCCGGAGCCAAGAAGGTGGGCATCAACCCGGCTGAACTGAAGCGTCTCGACGCCGATCTGCGTTCGGGTGACGGGGTGCGGGTGCAGTCGGCGACCAAGCGCGTAAAGCAGTTGGACGCGATGGCCGAGGCGAAACTGCGCAGCTGATCCCACGCGCCGGTAGCGAGTCGAGACGTGCCGACTTGATGGGCACAATGGGCGCATGCGTTTGATCCTCATCCGGCACGGAGAGACTCCGGCGAATGTTCTGGGCTCGCTCGACACCGCACTTCCCGGCCCGGGGCTGACCGACCGCGGACGCGAGCAGGCGGCGGCCATTCCGGCGGCGCTCGAACCGGAGCGGATCGACCGGCTGTTCGTCAGCCGCGCGATACGCACCCACGAGACGATTGCGCCGTTGGCGCAGGCGCTTGGTCTTGAGCCGACGGTGCTGGCCGGAGCCCACGAGATCCAGGCGGGTGCGCTGGAGAAGCGCACCGACCCCGACAGCGTCCACACCTACCTGCGCTTGATGGGTCGGTGGGCTGATGGGCACCTCGCTGATCGGGTGCCCGGAGGTGAGTCGGGTCACGATGTACTGGAACGCTTCGACGAGAGCGTGCGGCAGATCGAGGAGACCGGCGCGCAGACGGCAGTGCTGATCAGCCACGGCGCGGCCATCCGTTTCTGGACCTTCCAGCGCGGCACCAATCTGGCCGGCACCGACCTTCACGAAGAACCGCTGCCCAACACCGGAATCGTTGTGCTGGAAGGAAATTCGGACGACGGTTGGTCAGTGATGTCATGGCTCGACACCGCGTTGGCCGGCACCGGGCCTGACGACACCGACCTGTACGACGGACCGCAGGGACACCCATTCGAAGAGTGAGTTCGACGAGGGCGCAGGCCCGGTTTCAGCGGTGGTGGCGCGGTTATTTCGATTTTGCCTCTGCGGCGCTGGCATGCATGGTGGAGGGATGAGCAAGCACATGCGTACCCCCCGCACGGCCGGGCTGGTCGCTGCGTGCGCCGCGGCAGTCGTGTCGTTGAGCGCATGCAGTGGAGACTCCGACAACACCGCCAGCACGTCCTCGTTGCCGACCAGCAGCACGTCCAGCTCGACCTCCTCGAGCACCACTTCCTCGAGCTCCTCGACGTCTTCGACGAGCACACCCAGCTCCTCCACGTCGTCCTCGACCTCGTCGAGCAGCACCTCCTCGCCGACCTCTACGGGCGCGTCCCAGGCGCTGACCAATGCGTGTGTCAACGCCAACTTCCGCTCCAACGCAGCGGTGTCGCAGTGGAACCGTGCGGTGACCTCGCAGAAGACCACCGACCTCGACAAAGCGGCCGACAACTTCCGCACCACCGCCACCTACCTGCGCTCGCTGACGAAGGCGCCCGGCGACAAGCAGTTCACCCCGTTGGTGTGGACGCTCGCCAAGGACTTCGACACCATGGCCGACGCTCGTAAGAACCGTCAGACCGTGTCGACGACCACCTACAACAACGACGCACAGAAGCTGCGTACCTTCTGCACCAGCAAGCTCGGCGGCTGAGCAGCCACCCGAAATCGGCGTGAGAAAGTGGCCTTCGTATCACGTACGAAGGCCACTTTCTCACGCCGATTTCTCTTCGTTTCAGTCGAGGCTGTCGAGGAGGTCTTCGGCGGCCTGCCTGGCTTCCGTGGCTGATGCTGCGTGTTCCTTGGCCGCAGTGAGTGCAGCGCGGGCGGCGTCCACGGCGGCCAGTGCCTGCTGCTCCACGGCGAGGCTCGCTTCGTAGACCGCGCGGGCCTCTGTCGCGTCCAGCGAGTTGGTTGTGCCGCCGCTCTCCGCAGCCGAGGACGCCTTTTCCGGGGCCTCCGATTCCTGCGCGGTCTTCGGCTCAGCGGCCTCTGCCATCTGGGGCCTCGCCGCATCCGTCTTCGGTTCAGCACGCTTCGAAGCTGGTTCGGGTTTCGCCTCAGGCTCCGGCTTCTTCTGCTCGAACTCCTGTTTCTTCGCGGGCGGCTTCTGCTCAGCCTCTTCCCGCCCAGGCTCGTCCCGCTCGGCGCTCCGTGTGGGCTTCTTCGAGCGCTCGGCCTCGCGCTGTGCGAGCTCGGCCAGGCGCGCCTCCTGCAGGTCGCGCAGCGGCAGGGCCGCCGCCTCACTCACCTTGACTTCACCGAAACCGCTGTAGGACAACGGGTTCACCAGTTGCCCGCTGCTCACGACGTCCTGCGCGTCCTGTGAAGCGAGAGCTGCGGTGAAGGTCTGGGTGAGCTGTTCCTTCGCGCCGGCGGTCGTGATGCCGAGCGATTCGGCGTCCTTGGTCAGTGACGCGATCAGCCGGGTGCGCTCGCCGGAGAGTTCTTTGAGGGCGGTGGTGTCCATCTCGGCCTGGGCGGCCCGCATGCGTGCGCCGAGATCTTCCAGTTCGGGCAGCGCCGGCGGCTCATGACGCCGGGCCAGGGCGTTCACCGCGGCGGCCACAGCAGTCGGTCGACGCAGCGCACCCACTGTCTTGGCGATGTCGCGATCGCCCTGCTCACGCAGCCGGGAAACCAAGGTTTTCCGGGTGGCGACGAAGTCTGCTGGGTCGCCGGAGTACAGCTCGTCCACCGCAGAATTGAGGTCCAACCCGTCCATGGGCTCATTCTGCGGGCTAACGTCGCAGTTACCCAACAGTAGGAGCTTTCCGATGGATGCTGACGTCATTGTCGTGGGCGGCGGTCTCGCCGGCCTGGTCGCCACTGCCGAACTCGTGGCCGCCGGTCGCACGGTGCTGGTCGTCGACCAGGAGAACGAAGCCAATCTGGGTGGCCAGGCATGGTGGTCGTTCGGCGGCATCTTCCTGGTCGATTCGCCTGAGCAGCGGCGGATGGGCATCAAGGACTCCCACGAACTGGCGTGGCAGGACTGGCAGGGCAGCGCCCAATGGGACCGCCTCGACAGCGAACACGATGAAGACCACTGGGCGCAGCAATGGGGCCGGGCCTATGTCGACTTCGCCGCCACCATCAAGCGGGAGTACCTCACCGGTAAGGGCGTGAAATTCACCCCGATGGTCGGTTGGGCCGAGCGCGGCGAGGGCAAGGCGGTCGGCCACGGCAACTCCGTGCCCCGCTTCCACGTGCCGTGGGGCACCGGCACCGGCATTGCCGATCCCTTCGTCGACCTCGCCCGCGAAGCAGCAGGACGGGGCCTGGTGACCTTCAAGCATCGCCATCGCGTGGACGAACTGATCACTCACGACGGCACCGTCACCGGGGTGCGCGGACGCGTCCTCGCACCGGACGACTCCGCGCGTGGCGTGTCGAGCAACCGGGACGAAGTGGCCGACTTCGAGCTGCGGGCGTCCGCGGTCGTCGTCGCATCGGGCGGTATCGGTGGCAACCACGAGACCGTGCGCAAGTACTGGCCCGAGCGGCTCGGCACCCCGCCCAAGCACATGATCACCGGCGTCCCCGCGCACGTGGACGGCCGGATGATCGACATCACTGCCGAGGCCGGCGGGCGCCTCGTCAACCGCGACCGCATGTGGCACTACGTCGAGGGAGTGCACAACTGGGATCCGGTCTGGCCCGGCCACGCGATTCGCATCCTGTCGGCGCCCTCGCCGATGTGGTTCGACGCGCTCGGGCGACAACTGCCCGCGCCCTACCTTCCCTCGTACGACACGCTCGGCACCCTGCGCTACCTGCGCACCACCCCCGACATCGCGCAGTACGACCACTCGTGGTTCGTGCTCACCAGCACGATGATCGCCAAGGAGTTTGCGCTGTCGGGCTCGGAGCAGAACCTCGACCTCACCGGCCGCGACGTGAAGGCGGTGCTGAAGTCGCGCGTCTCCAAGGCCGTGCCGCGCGAGGTGCAGGCATTCGTCGACCAGGGCGTCGACTTCGTCACGGCGGACACCCTGCCGGAGCTGGTCGCCAAGATGAACGCCATCACCGACGAGCCACTGCTGGACGCCGAGCTCATGGAGCAGCAGATCGTGGCCCGCGACCGCGAGATCGACAACCGCTACACCAAGGACTTCTCGGTCGGCGCGATCCACAACGCACGGCGCTACCGCGGCGACAAGCTCAGCCGCGTCACCGCTCCGCACAAGATGCTCGACCCGAAGCATGGGCCGCTCATCGGCGTCCGGCTCAACGTGCTGACCCGCAAGACACTCGGCGGCATCCAGACCGATCTGGAGTCGCGGGTGCTCGGTCACGACGGCGCGCCGATCCCGGGCCTGTACGCAGCCGGTGAGGCTGCCGGTTTCGGTGGCGGCGGGGTGCACGGCAAGAACGCCCTCGAAGGCACCTTTCTCGGTGGCTGCATCTTCTCCGGCCGCGCCGCCGGTTTGTCGGTCGCGCGCAGCTGGGGCTGACCCGTCGACGCCTATCGAGCAGGCAGTGGTGGCAGGCTGAGGGCGTGCGCGAGAAACTGCGACTGAGGCGTGCCGACTCCGATGAGCCGGGCACGTCGTCGGTCACCCTGAACAAGCCGGACGAACACCATTCGTCCCTCGAAGTGGCGAAGTCGCCCCTGGACGACGTCTCGTTCGGGGTGCAGGTCGCCGCCTGGTGGTCGCTGTGTTTCATCCTCATCGTGAGCGGCATCATCACGTTGCTGTGGCTGCTCAACGAGGTCAGCCTGGTGACGATCACCATCACCGTCGCGGTCATGGTGTGTGCGCTGCTGCAACCGATGGTCGCGCTGCTCGTGCGTTGGAAAGTGCCTCGCAACCTGGCCGTCCTCATCGTCTTCCTCGGTGGCATCGCGCTGCTGACGTGGTTGCTGTGGTTCGTGATCAGCCAGATCGCCTACTCCAAGGACAGCCTCTTCGACCAGGTGGACGGCGGCCTCGCCACCATCCGTGACTGGCTGGTACAGGGGCCGCTGCAGATGACGCCCAAGCAGGCCGACCGCTACACGGTGGAGCTGGCCGACACCCTGCGTTCCAACGACTCGGTCACCTCGGGCGCCGTCGAGCGTGCGACCGGCGCCATCGGCGTCCTGTCCGGCGGCGTGTTCTGCTTGTTCGCAACGCTCTTCATGCTCTTCGACAACGGCCGGATGTGGCGCTGGGTGGTCAGCATCTTCCCCAATCACACCCACCCGCACGCGATGGCGGCCGGCGCCGTCGCCTGGCGCACCCTCACGGCGTACATGCGCAGCCTCGTCCTGCTCGCCGCGATCAACGCCCTGGCAATGGTGCCGGTGTTGATGATCGCCGACGTCCCGCTCGTGGTGCCGCTCGCGGTGCTGCTCTTCCTCGGCTCGCTGGTGCCGCTCATCGGGGTGCTCGTCGCCGGCTTCGTGGTGTGCCTCATCGCCTTCGTCAGCCAGGGGCTCACCACCGCGATCGTTGTCGCCATCGCGCTCGTGCTGATCGTCCAGTTGTTCGGCAACCTGCTCAACCCGATCATCCTCGGCAAGGCCGTCGACATCCATCCGCTGGCGATCCTGGTCTGCGTGACGGCCGGAACGCTCGTGGCCGGTATCTTCGGCGCCTTCGTGGCGGTGCCGCTGGCTGCGGTGTTGAACAACTCCATCCGCGCGGTGCGACATCACCACAACAGCGGTTCGGACGACAGATCCGACGATCTGGTGACCACATGAGTGCAACCCCTGGGCCGAGTCCGCACCCGGGAGGCGTCCGTCGGCTGGGCCTTCGCCTCTACCGGCTGCTGCCGCCGGACGTTGGTTACGCGCTGGTGCGCACGGTGCAGCCGACCTTCTCCGTCGGTGCCGTCGTGCTGCTGGAGTTCGAGGGCAAGGTGCTGGCGCTGCGGCAGGAACATCGCAGCGGCTATTCGCTGCCCGGTGGTCTGGTCGACCGCGGTGAGCGGCCCGAGGGCGCTGCTCGCCGCGAGGTGATGGAGGAGACCGGTATCGCCGTCGATCCCGGCGACCCGATCACCGTGGCCTTTGCCCCGCGGCTGCGGCACTGCGATGTCATCTTCCGGGTGCCCTGTGAAACCGAACCGGACGTCCGCGTGGGCTCCGAAGCGATCTCGCACGCCTGGCTCGCGCTCGACGACTGGCCCGAAGCCGACGGCGCCACCCGCCGCGTGCTGGACGCCGTCCGGGCGGCTGCTCTCGAGCCACGCATCGGCCGCCTGCTCTAGCCAGTTTTCGTCGGCGGGTAGCTGACCGCCGAATCCGACAGAAACTCGTGAGTGCCCGCAGCGTGGGGAACCGACCGACGACTGCGCAATGTGAACGGTCTTTCAGCGCAGTAGCCCGAGCTCGCGAGCGCGCGAGACGGCCGCGGTGCGCGAGTCGACGCCGAGCTTGTCGAAGATGTGCACCAGGTGCGATTTCACGGTCGCTTCCGTGACGAACAGGCGAGTGGCGACGACCCGGTTGGAGCAGCCTTCGGCCACCAGGCGAAGCACGTCGAGTTCGCGCTCGCTGAGCCGAGGAGCGGGATTGCGCAGGCTGGCCAGCAGCCGATCGGCGACCACCGGCGTCAGCACGTTCTCCCCGGCCGCGGCACGCTGCACGGCATCGATCAATTCGGCCGGTGCGGTGTCTTTCAGTAGGTAACCGGCGGCGCCCGCCTCGACCGCGCGCAGGATGTCGGCGTCGGTGTCGTACGTGGTGACGATGAGCACCGGTGGCGGATCGGGCAGTGCACGCAACGCAGCAGTGGCGGCCACGCCGTCCATGCCGTAGCCGAGCTGGAGATCCATCAGCACCAGATCGGGACGCGCCATGCTGGCCCAGGAGATTGCTTCCTCGCCGGTCGCGGCTTCGCCGATGACGTCGATCGCGGCTGCTTCCAACAGCATTCGCATGCCGGCGCGCACCACGGGGTGGTCGTCGACGACCAGGACGCGAGTCATCGCCCAGCTGCTGTCGGCAGTGGAAGTCGGGCCACGATTCGCGTGCCATTGCCGGGGGTCGACTCCACGTCGAGCACCCCACCTGCTTCTTGCACGCGCTCGCGCATGGCGGCAAGACCGTACCCGCCGTCCTGACTGGGCGCGGGCGGATTGTCGACGTCGAAACCGTCACCGTCGTCGCTGACGACGAGCTGGACGTGGCCGGATTCGACTGAGAGTTCGATGCTCGCGTGCGCTGCGCGGGCATGCTGGCGGACGTTCGCGAGGGCGCCCTGGGCGGTGCGCAGCAGCGTCATTTCGAGCGCGGTCGGCACGCTGGTCAGCTCTCTGTCGGCGTGCAAGCAGATGTTTGTTCCGCCCGGTTGCCGGTCGATCAACCTGCGCAGGGCCGCTGTGAGTGGAGCCTGTTCGAGTTCGGGCGGAGTGAGCGCATGCACGACCGCGCGGGAGTCCTGTAGTCCAGCGACCGCCGATTCCTCGATGCGCTGCAGCACTTCGCGTAGTCGTTGCGGGTCATCGGCTCCGGCGAGCCCGGCGCGCGATAGCAGCACGATGCTCGAGAAGCCCTGGGCGAGGGTGTCGTGCACATCGCGCGCCAGCCGGGCGCGTTCGGCGAGCACCCCCGACTCGTGTTGTGCGCCGGCGAGTGCGTCATGGGTGGCGATCAGATCGCGTTGTGCGGCAACGAGTTCCGCGTTCAGTGCCCGTCGGTGTTCGCTCTCTGCGTGCAGCTGCCGATAGGCCCACGAGATGCCGATGGCGACGAGCGCTCCCATGCAGGGGCCGATGATGCTCGGCACCGTGGCGGCGTCCGACTGACTCAGCTGCGCAGCGATCACGACGGCGGTACCGACCGCGACTGTGAGCAAACCGGCGGCCCGCGGCAGCAGGTGGAGTGCGAGGAAGAAGAGCGCGAACGCCACCCAACTCAATTCCCTGCTGGCGGCGACGAGGGCGGCCCAACCGATGAACAGGACGGCGAACCATGCAACGGCCGAGTTGGCTGTGGGGTGCGCTCTGCCAACCTCGGATTGCTCCGTCCTGGCCCCTGCAATCCGCGGGCTATCCACCGCGGTCTGCGGAGCGGAGGGCGCCGCCAACCGTGTGCGCAGGTGAGCGGCGAAACCCAACACGTACCAGGCAGCAAGAAGCAGACACCCCAGCAGCATCCAGACCGGTTGCTCAGCCTCCTGAACGGCGCGCACCGTGCCGATGCCCAGCAGCAGCGCGAAGAGCCCGTGCATCCCGAGGCGTAGGCTCCGGGTGACAGCGCCGGTCGGAGCGTTGGAGGGGTGGCTGGTTTCAGACATCAGCATCGACGGTAGTGCTGCCAACTGCTCGTGCGCCTCCCGCCCGACTCCATCGAATGGTTGATCTTGCGTCCAGCCCATCGACGCACCCGCGAACCGTCCGGACGCCTGATGTCTTCTCGGCTCATTAGCGGTCAACTGGCATCAATGGAAAACGGTTGTCCGGCAAAGGAGTTGACGCACGGTGTTCTTGGCAGTCCGCGATCTGTGGTGGGCGCGCAGCAGGTTCGCATTGATGGTGGTCGCGGTGGCGATGATCACCGCGCTGGTGGTGTTGCTCAGCGGACTCACCGAGGGGCTCGGGCGCCAGAGCATCTCGGCGATCACCTCGCTCAAGACCGACCGCATCGTGTTCGAGCAGCCGCCGTCCGGTCAGGAGCTCTCGATGAACGCCGGCATGGTCACGACAGAGCAGGTTGCGAAAGCACGTACCCAGCCGGGCGTGCGATCGGCGGACGCACTCGGCATCGTGACCGGACGAGTCACCACGCAGGACGGTTCGGCGCAGGTCGCGCTCTTCGGGATCGATCCCGGCGCAGCGGCTGCACCTCCTGGGCTGACCGAGTCCAGCGCCGTGGTGAGCACCGAACTGGCAGCTGACCGCGGGTTGACCGTCGGCGACACCATCACGGTCGGCACCACCCGGATGGAGGTCGGTGCAGTGGTCGAGGACGCTTCGTTCAGCCACCAATCGGTGGTGTGGGTGCCGCGATCAGTGTGGGCGCAGCACGCTTCCGATGCACGGGCCGCCGGCTCGGTGATCCTGCTCGACACAGGCCCCGGGTTCGCCCCCGCAGCCTTCGACCAGGCGACCGGCATGGTCAGCAAGACCACCTCCGAATCGCTCGGCACCATCGGTGCGTACACCTCGGAGAACGGCTCGCTCACCCTCATCCGCGGGCTGCTCATCGCGATCAGCGCGCTCGTGATCGGTGCCTTCTTCACGGTCTGGACCGTGCAGCGCGAAGGCGACCTCGCAGTGCTCAAGGCGATCGGTGCCCGCACCTCCTATCTCGTGCGCGACTCCGTCGGCCAGGCCTTCCTGACCCTGCTGATCGGCGGGACGATCGGCGCGCTGCTCGCGATCGTCGGTGGCTGGGCGGCGTCCAGTCGAGTGCCGATGGTGATCGACGCGGCGACGGTGGTGCCGTCGTTGCTGCTGATTCTCCTCGTCGGTCTCGTGGGCGCGACGCTGGCGCTACGCCGCGTCGTCACCGTCGACCCGCTCGAAGCACTGGGCGGTGCGCGGTGAATCCCGCTGTTTCCCAAGCACTTGACGAGCACAACACTGGAGGGCGACCGATGACCACCACTCAGACCGCTGCGCCGCGAAGCACGCGGTCGACGACGACTGCCCTGTGCCTGGAGCAAGCGACGGTTGAGTTCCCGGACGGCGACGCCACGGTCAGGGCGCTGGACGACGTGAGCATGGCGCTCGATCGTGGTGAGTTCTTGGCCGTCACCGGGCCAAGTGGGTCGGGCAAGTCGACGCTGCTCGCTGTGGCTGGGTTGCTGCTCTCACCGACCAGCGGGCGGGTGTTCCTTGACGGCGAGGACGTCACGGGTGCGTCTCGCGCTCGGCGTACCGACCTTCGGCGTACGTCGATCGGTTTCGTCTTCCAGCAGCCGCACCTGCTGGGTTCGCTCACCGCCCTGGAGCAGTTGCTCATGGTGGCCCGGCTGGAGGGTGACCGTTCCCCGGCCGCACGTGAGCGGGCAATGTCGCTGCTCGACTCGGTGGGTCTCGCAAACGAATGCGACCGGCGTCCGGCTCGTCTTTCCGGCGGCCAGCGGCAGCGGGTCAGCATCGCGCGGGCGCTCATGAACGAACCGCGCCTGCTGTTGGTCGACGAACCGACCTCAGCCCTGGATCACGAGCGCGGGGTCGCGGTGATCGACCTCATCCGCCGGCTCACCGTCGAGCAAGATCTCGCGACGGTGGTGGTCACCCACGACCTGCCGACCCTCGCCGCCGACGACGAGGTCATGCACCTGACCGACGGAAGAGTCTCTGATCGACCGCGCAACTGACGCCGAGTGGCCGGGCTATGAATTGGCGGCCGGGGTATACCCCGGCCATTCGTTCACTGCCCGGCCACTCGATGATTTGCGCGTCGGATCTCTCTTCGCTCGCGCTCAGAGATACTGGCCCGTTCCACCCGGCTGTTGGTCGTCCGGTGTCGAGGGTTGTTCGGCGCGCTGCGGCAGGCCGCGGCGCATGGCTTGCAGCTGCGCTTGCGAAGCCATCTGCTGAGCGACGATCGCGGTCTGGATGCCGTGGAACAAACCTTCCAGCCAGCCCACGAGCTGGGCCTGCGCGATACGGAGTTCGGCGTCCGAGGGAGCCTCATCGCCGAAGGGCAGGACGATGCGGTCGAGTTCGTCGGACAACTCCGGCGCCAAGCCCTGCTTGAGTTCGTCGATCGACCGTGCGTGGATGTCGGCCAGGCGCTTGCGACCCTGCTCGTCCAGCCCCGCGGAGCGCACCTCTTCGAGCAACTGCTTGATCATCGACCCGATGCGCATCACCTTGGCGGGCTGCTCGATCAGTTCGGTGGTGCGTTCGACTGGCCGCTCGGAGGCCGCCTCGTCGGGGATCTGCTCCTGCGGTGACATGTGAGTCATCCTGCCACCGGAGTGCGCCGATCGACCGTGCAACGGACGTCGAGTGGCCGGGCTATACCCCGGCCACCAGTTCATACCCCGGCCACTCGATGGATCGAGGGCGTGCTTCAACCGGCCTGGCGTCGGGTGATGCTCGGGTTGGATCGAGTGACCAGCATGGCCGCCAGCGCCGCCACTACCGGCACGCCGATCAGGGCTGGTGCGAGCAGTTCCCAGGGGATGTTGATGAGCGGGCGCTTCGCCGCGAGTGGGTTCCATTGCTCCATGGTGAGCGGCCAGGTCGCAGCGATCCCGGGCACGAGGCCGACGACGAATCCGATGGCGCTACCGACGAATCCGATCACCAACGCGTAGCCACCCGCGATGCGGCGGCGAATGCTGCGCGGTGCTCCGATGGAGGCAAGTGTTGGCTGGTCGACTCGACTTTCGGCCTGGGCAAGTGCCGTGCCGATGAGCGTGACGATCAGGACGATGAGCGCGAACGAGGCGATCATGATCCGGATCACCGCGATCGAACGGTCGCTGTAGCCGCGCTCGACATCGAAGCCAACGGCGTCCGGGGCGCGGTCGTTGATCCGTTGCTCGGCGTCCTTGCTCAGGCCGCCGGGCTTGGAGAAACGCAACTGAATGATCGACAGCGGCCACTGGTGCTCGGTGGCCATCGACGTGGGCAGAATGATCACCGAGCCGAAGAAGGCGCGCAGGCTGGTCGTACCGTCGATCACCCGCACCTTCACCGTGGTGGAGTGCGCGAGCGTCCTGCCAGGGCCCTGCAAGGTGGGCGAGATCTTGTCCCACGCGAGCTTCAACTGCCCTGACTTCTCGACGGATTCGGGAATGACTTCTGTCTGCTGCGCGGCCGTCCCGGCATAACCCTTCGTCCCAGGTGACCGGTTGGGTGCGATCGATCAGATAACGCTCCACGACGAATCCGGGCGCCGAGGTCTGCGGCAGGACGACCATGTCGTGGGCTTCCGGCGTGGTCGCGGTGCCGACGACCTTCACGATGCGGTCGGGAGCACCCTCCACATGCAGGGTGAAACTGCCGCTTTCTGGGATGCCGACCGCCGCTCCAGCGCGCGACACGAGCACTTCGTCCGGTGTGGCAGGCAGACGTCCGCTGTTCAAGGTCGCGGTGCCGGCGTACACCGGCTTCCTCAGGTCGACGCCCAGCACGAGCGATCGAATTCGTCTCACGCCCACCACCGCTCTTGCCGAAGCAAGCGTGACGGGGTGGGCGGTGCCGCGTGCTACGGCTCCGATCGAGGCGGCGTCCGTCGGTCGTTTGCCGTTCCACAGCTTTCCGGACAAGCCGCTCTCGCTGACATTTTCAGCGTTGTTGTCGCGCTGCTTGATGCCGAACTTGTCGCCGGAGGTGTCGATGGCCGAGGCCACCTTGGCCGTTGCTGCACCCTGACCCATCCGAGCCGGTGCGGCCTCGAGGTCACTGATCGAGAGAGACGCCAGCAGGGTCGCCATCGTCGCCAGGACAAGCACCGGTAGGGCAACCAACGACATGGTCAACGTCGCGCGACCGGGGTTCTTGGCGAGGTCTCGTCGCGCCAGCCGCAGCATGACGCGCCAAGGTGCAACGCCTCAACGAGTACGGCCTGCAGGTGCAGAGTCGTTACCTGCTCGAACACCCTGAGTTGGCACCGTCCGACAGCGCGGGCGTCGACCGGCAGATGGCAGCCGTCATCATGCTGTTGCTGACGGGTGTGGTGCTCCTGACCGCCCTGATCGCGGGACCCGCCTTCACTACGAGTGGCGCCCGGCAACGGCGCGTCCTCGGCCAGTTGGCGAGCAACGGCGCCACCCACTCGATGCTGCGTCGCTACGTGATTGCGCAGGCGCTCCTTCTAGGAGTATTCAGGTGCCGCTCATCTCAATCCACCTGCACCAGAAGGGAGTCGGCGCCCTGCGGACTGCCGGTGGTGTCGACCACGCGACCGTCTCGCAGGAAGATCACCCGGTCTGCCCACGCGGCGTGCCGTGCCTCGTGGGTGACCAGCAGCCCGGCTGCACCCCGGTCGCACTGCTTGCGCAGCACTGCAAGAACCGCCTCGCCGGTGGTCGAGTCGAGTGCTCCGGTTGGTTCATCGGCGAGGATCACGTCGCGCTCGCCGACGAGAGCGCGGGCGATCGCTGCTCGCTGTTGGAAGACGAAGCCCAGCGTCGTGCGACGCAGCTTGGCCAGTTGTTTCGCCGACAGCCCGGCCAGATCGGTCCCCCTGACAGCGACCTGTCCGGACGTCGGCGTGTCCAGGCCACCGGCGAGGTTGAGCAGCGTCGACTTGCCGGAACCGCTCGGCCCCATGACGGCTACCAACTCGCCCGGCATCACCCGAAGGTCGACCGAGTCGAGGGAGGTGACGAGGGTGTCGCCACTGCCGTGCGTGCGCGACACCCCTCGCAACTCGATCGCTGCGGCGCTCATGCCTGCACCTGCTTGCGGGTGCGCTTCATGCCCGCAACGGTCGCCGGTGCTTGCGTCGCCTGGGCAGCATTGCGTGCCCTGGAGACCCGAGCCCACGATGTGGTCGAGCCACCGGATCTCGGCCTCCGCCTGGAAGATGAGGTTGTCGAGCACGAGGCTCCATGCGAGGTCGTCCTGAGCGTCGACCTTCAGGCGGGTCAGGTCGCGCAGTTGACGCATCGTCGCGGTGCGCTGGATCTGGACGACCTGCTGGACGTCGACCTGGGTGAGCGTCACCGCCAGCGCCAGCTTGATCGCGAGTTCGTTGCGGGGGGTCTGGTCGCGGTCAGTGATCGGCTCTGCGAACCGCGGTCCATCACCCGCGCTGTGCACAGGCGGCGACAGCAGGAGCCAACGCCCGACCCTCGCCCGTAGAGTCGAACCATGCTCGCAGTTACCCTTCCCGAGTTCGGTGATGTCGACGCCCTCACCCTCGCCAACCTTCCTGATCCGCAACCAGCCGCTGGTGAGGTGGTCATCCAGGTCGCCGCTGCCGGAGTGAACCGTGCCGACCTGATGCAGCGTCAGGGTCTTTACCCGCCGCCCAAGGGCGAGTCGGAGATTCCCGGCCTCGAGGTGAGCGGCACGATCAGCGCGCTCGGTAACGGCGTGGACGGCTGGAAGGTCGGCGACGAGGTCTGTGCCGTGCTGGCTGGTGGTGGATATGCCGAGCAGGTGGCGGTGCCCGCCGGGCAGGTGCTACCGGTTCCGAAGGGTGTCTCGCTGATCGATGCGGCTGGTCTGCCGGAGGTCGCGTGCACCGTGTGGTCGAACATCGTGATGACCGCCCACCTCAAGCAGGGCGAGGTCTTCCTCCAGCACGGCGGCAGCAGCGGCATCGGCACGATGGCGATCCAGGTGGCCCATGCACTCGGCGCGACCGTCGCCGTCACAGCGGGGTCGCAGGAGAAGCTCGACCGCTGCCGCGAGCTCGGTGCGCAGGTGCTCATCAACTACAAGGACGACGACTTCGTCGAGCAGATCAAGAAAGCCACCGACGGTCGCGGCGCCGACGTGGTTCTCGATGTCATCGGTGCGAAATACCTTGAGCGTAATGTGAATTCGCTGGCTCCCGACGGACGCTTGGTGATCATCGGCCTCCAGGGCGGCACCAAGGCCGAACTCAACATCGGCGCCCTGCTTGCCAAGCGCGGCTCGGTGATCGCCACCTCGTTGCGCGGACGCGACAAGGCCGACAAGGCCCGCATCGTGGCCGCGGTGCGTGAACACGTCTGGCCGCTCATCGAATCCGGCGAGGTGCAGCCGATCATCGACCGCACCATGCCGCTCGCCGACGTGGCCGATGCTCACCGCTTACTCGCCGACTCCACCCACATCGGCAAGGTGCTGCTGACGATCTGACCTGCTCGGCGGCTACTGCGGTACGTGCACCCGGTCGCCGGAAAGCTCGTCGGCGGCCTGTCGGAGCGCGTCCAGGAAGCCCGGCACGACCGGGTTGAGGATCTCGCTGCGGTGCAGCACGTGGATGCTGCGCATTGCTTCGGTGCCGGGAAGCGAGACGATGCGGAACTGTTCGGAGTCGCCGACGCCCATGAGCGTCATCGCCGGCACGAGCGCGACGCCGAGGCCGCACGACACGAACTCACGGACGGTGTCGTAATCGTTGGTACGGAAGGCAATTCGCGGCGTGTACCCGGCCTGCGCGCACAGCCGTTCCAAGCATTCGGCACCGTCGGTGCCGTCACGGGTGGCGATCCAGGTGGCCTCCCGGAAGTCGTCCCAGGTCGGATCCGCTGACTGCGCTGCGGGGTGCTCGGCCGGCACCAGCAGCACCAGGTCTTCCTCCAGCAGCGTGATCGTGCGCGTGCCACTGACCGTGCACTTGGGCACGAGCCGGTAACGGAACTCCAGCGCGACGTCGAGTGAGCCTTCCTGCAGGCGCAGCAGCAGCTCGCACGGCTCGGCTTCGTCCAGGCGGATGCTCACCTCAGGCGATGCATCGATGTAGTGCCGGAAGGCGGTCGGCAGGATGCGCTCGCTGGCGGTGGGAAAACTGCCGATGCGCAGCGTGCCCACCCGCCCACTCGAGACCGCCGCGACGTCGTCCTCCAGGACGCTGAGCGCGGCGAGCGAATCTCGGCACCGGTCGGCCACGAGGGTGGCGGCCGGGGTGGGGGTGATGCTGCGCGCCGAGCGGTCGAAGAGGGTGACCTTCAACGACCGCTCGAGCGCGGCAATCTGTTGCGAGACAGCAGAACTGGTGTAGCCGAGGTCGCGTGCTGCGTCGGCGAAGCTGCCCGTGCGCAGCACGGTGACCAGCGTCTGCAGATGGACCGGATTCAGCACCTTCGCATGGTAACCGGGGTCCATCGGCCAGGCCCTGCGATGGGGGGTCACTTGATCAGACGGGGTGCTCCGACCTCGACGATCTTCTCCTCAAGGCCGTTGGCCTTGACGATCTTGGCCAGGGTGCCGTCCTTGCGCATGTCGGCGATGTTGGCGTTGAACGCAGCCAGCAGCGCGGTGTTGCTCTTGGGCACCGGGAAGGCGGCCTGCGCCGGTTCCTTGGACGCCGCCACGGACGGCTCGGGCTCGGCGATCGTCACCTTGTTGTCAGGGTTGGTCACCTTCTGCGAGCCGTAGCTGTCGACGGCGATGTCGATGCGTCCGGCCTTGAGGTCCTGGTTGAGGTTGACCGTCGAGGGGTAGATCTTCAGGGTGCTGCCGAGGTACTTCTTCAGGTCTGCGACCCAGAGGTAGCCGTCGACGGTGCCGACCTTCTTGCCCGTGAGGTCGGAGATCTTGGAGATGCCCGTCTTGGAGGAGATGCCCATCTCGTCCTGATACATCGGGTCGGTCAACGCGACGATCTCGGCCCGGGCGGCGGTGCGGTACCAGTCGGGCACACCGGTGTCGGCACGGTTGCTCTGCACCGTCGGGATGACGGCGGCCGGAGCCATCCACTTGGGCGTCACGGTCAGGCACTCTCGCTTGGCGATCTCAGCGAGGATGTCCATGTCGATGCCGCCCGGCTTGCCGTCCTTGAGCGTGCCGTACGGCGGCAGGTCGTAGCCGGCGACCGTCAGCGTGCCCTTGGTGACGGTGTTGAAGGTGTGCTTGGGCTTGCAGTCGCTGGCCACCTTGTCGCCGGAGTCGGACCCTCCACATGCTGCGAGGAGGGTGGGCACCAGGGCGGTGGCGAGCAGGATGCCTGCAGTGCGTTGGAGTCGCATGTCGGAACCTTTCGAAGGGGCGGGGTCAGGCCGCGCGGTTGAGGTGGCGGGACATTCGCGCCTGGGCGCGGTCGGTGAGCAAGCTCGCCGGGATCGTGACGGCCGCATACATGAGGCCGGCAAGGGTAAGGACGGACAGGTAACGGAAGGTGCTCGAGCCGATGCTGTAGGCCTGGCCGAGCAGTTCGGGAAGGGCGATCGTGTAGGCCAGCGAGCTCATCTGGAAGACGAGGACGCCGAAGCCCATGAGCGGCGGGATCGCGATGCGCAGACCCTGGGGAATGACGACATAACGCAAGGTGTCGAAGCGGTTCATGCCGAGCGCGTCAGCGGCTTCCACCTCGCCGGAGGGCACCGCCTGCAGACCGCCGCGGATGATCTCGCTGGTGTACGCGGCGGTGGTGAGCGACAGCGCGACGATCGCGGAGATCAACGAGCTGATCGTGACGCCGAAGCCCGGCATGCCGAAGTAGAAGATTTGCAGCACGACCAGCGCGGGCATGCCGCGACCGAGTTCGACGATGCCGATGGTGAGGGCGCGCAGCACCCAGTTGCGGCTGCTGTTGCCCAGCGCGAGCAGCAGACCGAGCGGAAGACCGATGGCCAGTGCGCCGAAGGTCACCTTGAGGCTGACCAGCAGGCCCTCGAAGAGAGTGGGGAAGTTGTCGCCCCAGTCGGAGATGAAGTTCATCGCGCCACCTGCCGGCGAAGAGTGGTGTCGGCGCGCCTGGCCGCCCACGCACAAGGAATCGTGATCATGACGTATGCCGCGGCAGCCACCAGGTAGGGAACCATCGGGGACGAGGAGCTCTTGGCTGCACTGTCGGCGTGGAAGAGGATGTCGGTCACGCCGATGGTGAAGGCGATCGAGGAGTCCTTCAGCAGCCCGACACCGTAGGTCGCGGCCGCCGGGATCGACTGGCGTAGCACCTGGGGTCCGACGACATCACGCAGTTGGTGGGAGGGACGCATGCCCAGGGCTTCGCCGGCTTCCCACTGACCGGCCGAGATCGACGAGAGGCCACCGCGGTAGATCTCGGCCAGGTAGGCGCACGAGATCAATCCGAACGCCGCAATGGCTGCCGGCAGGGCCTCGACGGTGATCACGCCGTTGCCCAGACCGAAGTAGATGAGGAAGACCCACACGATCGGCGGGATGCCGCGGGCGATCTCGATGATGGAGCGAGCAATTAAGCGCACCAGGCCGATTCGGGAACGCCGCATCAGGGCGAGTGGCACACCGCCGACCACACCGATGAGGAAACCGCTGACGGTGACCAGGAGCGTGTACGGGATGCCGCTGGCAATGGAACTGATGTACTGCATCAGCGATCCAGTACTGCCCGCAGGAATCGACGGGTGCGATCCTGGGCCGGGTCGGTGAAGATCTGCTTCGGGTCGCCTTCCTCGATGATCCGGCCGTCCGCCATGACCACCAGGTGATCGGACACGTCACGCGCGAAGTGCATCTCGTGGGTGACCACGAGCATGGTCATGCCTTCGGCGGCGAGCTCGCGCATCACTTCCAGCACCTCCAGCCCGAGTTCGGGGTCGAGGGCCGAGGTGGGCTCGTCGAAGAGCATCGCCTTGGGGTCGAGGGCCAGCGCGCGGGCGATGGCGACGCGCTGCTGCTGACCACCACTGCACCGGGACGGGTACTGGTCGGCCTTCTCCGCGAGCCCGACCCGCTTGAGGAGGTCCATGGCGCGGCTCTCCGCCTCGTCCTTGGAACGACCGAGCACCCGCATCTGGGGTAGGGCGACGTTGCGCAGGACGCTCATGTGCGGGAAGAGGTTGAACGACTGGAACACCATTCCGACGTCACGCCGCAGGTCTGATAGCTGCTTGCTGCTGACGGTGGTGCTGGTCTCGATCGTCAGATCACCCACCGTGATCGTGCCGCTCGTAGGGCGCTCCAGCAGGTTGATGCACCGCAGGAAGGTCGACTTGCCTGCACCACTGGGCCCGATCAGAGCCACCACCTGACCGGGCTCGACATCCATCGACACCTCGTCGAGCACGGTGACATCGCCGAACTTCTTCACCAGTCCGTGGGCATGGATGCTGGTGGGTCTGACCTGTGCGGTCTTGTCCGACGGCGTCGTTGTCTCGCTCATGCTGTAGCCCTTTCTGGCCCGGGTCGATCACGCGGGTCTGGCAGCTGGTGCATCCGCTCGTCTGCCAACCTGCCACGCGTGACTCAGGTCACAACAGGGGTCGAAGGGCGACGGTTCGTTGGGGTGGGTTAAGCACCTCTGAGGCTTGTCACTGCGGCAGCGGTGTTCCTCGACCCATTTCGCGTGCTGTCGACAAGATCGCTTCGGCCGCTGCGGCGTCCTGCATGCCGATGCCCACGGTGTTGTAGACGATGACCTGCGAATCGTCCTGTCGGGCAATGGCGCTGCCCACCAGCACGTCGCCGAGTTGCTGGACGTCGCGCAGTTCGAGTGCTCCGTCGGCGACGGCTGCCCGCACCGAACCGGCGTGCACCTTGGCCACTTCGAGGTGATCGACCACCACCGCAGCAGCCCGCTTCATGAGCGACGTGTCGAGCTCGTTGCGGTCGGCCGCGAAGCTGCCGACGCTCACGACGGTCGCCCCGTCGGCCACCTCGGTCGATTGCAGCACCGGCGTCGAGGAGGTGGTGCAGGTGACGATCACGTCGGCATCGCGCACGGCCTCAGCGGCGGATGTCGCGACGCTCACGCGTGCGGCGGTCTTCGCCGCGACGGCGTCGACCGCGCTTCGACACTGCGCCTCGTCGGGGCTGAAGATGCGGATCTCGCTGAGGTCGAGCACCTCGCCGATGAGATGGGCGTGCGCCACTCCCTGGACCCCGGCACCGATGACTGCGAGCACGCTCGAGTCGTTGCGGGCGAGCGCACGGACGGCCACGGCGGACGCAGCGGCGGTGCGCATGGTGGTGACAGTGGTGCCGTCGAGAATGGCTGCGAGAGTGCCGTATTCGGGGTCGAGCACCAGCACGGTGGCCGAGATGGACGGCAGGCCGTGGGCGGTATTGCCGGGCACGACTGCGCCGAACTTGCACACGCCTCCGGAGGTGGGAGACACCTTGGCCGCGTAGCAGAAGGTGTCGCTGTGGTCGTCGGTCATGACGATGCGTTCGGGCTGCACGGCGGTGCCGCGTCCGAGGCCTTCGAAGGCCTCCTGTTGAGAGGCGATCGCGATGTCGGGAGTGAAGATTTCTTCGATGTCGGAGGCGTTCAGGACCAAGGTGGGTGGGGCGTCGCGCATGATCGAACCTTTCGTCGGTGTCTGGCAACTATGTTGTGCAGCAGTGCGATTCGTCCAGACCCGCAGGAGCAGCAGCAGCAATTCTGTCGCTGCGGCAAAGAACTGACGGCCTTGAGGGATGGCCGGAATCAATGCTCGTCGGCAAAGTGGTGTGCATCACATTCACCACGTCCGAAGAGGTTCTGATGCCCGAGGTCGACATCTTCCAACTGATGGATCGCTGGGGTCCGGAGAAGGTGGTGTGTGTCTCCGACCGTCGCTCGGGGATGAAGGGCGTGGTCGTCATCGACAACACCGCCCGCGGCACGGGCAAGGGCGGCACTCGCATGTCGGCCGATCTCTCGATCGGCGAGGTCGCTCGCCTCGCACGCACCATGACCTGGAAGTGGGCGGCCGTCGATCTCTTCCACGGCGGTGCCAAGGCCGGCATCCTCGGCGACCCGACCGGCCCGGGCAAGGAAGCGATCCTGCGGGCCTTCGCCCGCGCACTGGCCAACGAGGTGCCGCACGAGTATGTCTTCGGTCTCGACATGGGCCTGGCCGAGAAGGACGCCGCGATCTTCGTCGACGAACTGCGCGACCGCGGTGTTGCGACCGGTCTTCCCGCGACGCTGGGCGGCACGCCCTACGACAAGCTCGGCATCACCGGTTACGGCGTCGCCGAAGCTGCCGGCGCTGCGGCCGAGACGACCGGCATCGATCTGCGGGGCGCACGCGTCGCGATCCAGGGCTTCGGTGCCGTCGGGGTCGCCACCGCCGCTCGCCTGCAGGAAATGGGCGCCGTACTGGTGGCCGTCTCCAACGCCGTTGGTGCAGTAGCCGATCCGGACGGACTCGACGTCGCCGCGCTCACCAAGCTGCGTGACGAAGCCGGCGACGAAGGAATCCGCGACTACGGACGCCCGCTGCTCGATCGCGACGAGGCGCTGCGGCTGCCCTGCGACGTGCTCGTGCCCGCCGCCGGGCAGGACGCGATCGGCACCGACATTGCCCATGCCACGACCGCGCGGCTGGTGGTCGAGGGTGCCAACATGCCGACCACCGCAGACGCCAAGGGCGTACTGGAGTCTCGGGGTGTGGCGATCGTCCCTGATTTCATCGCCAACGCCGGCGGCATCATCGCGGCCGCCTACTCGATGGACGCGCGATACTCGCCGTTCCCGGTCGACACCCGCCGGGTGTTCGAGACCGTCACCGAGAAGATGCGCGGCAACACCACGGCCGTGCTGGGCGCCGCCGCCCGCACCGGCCGCGGCACGCACCAGGCAGCACTCGATCTGGCCCAGTCGCGCGTGCGCACCGCCATGGAGCTGCGCGGGCAATGGCTGGTGGACGAGCCCGCATGATCACCTCGATCGACGAACACTTCGCCGCAGTCGTTCGTTCCTGGGAGTCGGCGCCGCCTTCCGTGCCCGCCGGTGGCGAGGGCTTGGAGCAGCTCTTCCAGGCGCAGCTGGCCAGCCGGCATCTCGACTTCGCGGCGCGCACGCTGCAGCAGCGCAAGCTCGGCTACTACACGATTGGTTCGTCCGGTCACGAGTCGAATGCCGCTGTGGCTGCGGCGCTGCGGCCCACCGACCCGGCGATGTTGCACTACCGGGCCGGCGCCTTCTACTGCATGCGTGCGACGCAGTTGCCCGGCCATGACGCGGTGCGCGACATGGTGCTGTCGCTGACCGCCAGCGCCGACGACCCCATCTCCGGCGGCCGCCACAAGGTGATCGGCAATGCCGACCTCGCAATCATCCCGCAGACATCCACGATCGCTTCGCACCTGCCACGCGCAGTCGGTGCTGCCTTCGCAATCGGACGTGCCCGGCAGGCAGCTGTCGAGCTCGCCTGGCCGCACGACTCGGTGGTCGTCGCCAGCCTGGGCGACGCCTCGGTCAACCACTCCACCGCCGTCGGAGCGCTCAACGCAGCTGGCCATGCCGTGCACCAGGGCGTGCCCATGCCGCTGCTCGTGGTGTGTGAGGACAACGGCATCGGCATCAGCGTTCGCACCCCGGCCGGGTGGACGGCGAGCATGCTGCGCAGCCGGCCCGGCTTCGAATACGTCGAGGCAGACGGCACCGACCCCGCCGAGGCTCTTCGCAGGACGAGCGAACTCGTCGCCCGGGTGCGTGCCGAGCGACGTCCGGCGATCCTGCACCTGCGCACCGTCCGACTCATGGGTCACGCCGGGTCGGACGCCGAAGTCGCCTATCGCAGCCCGCGCGAGATCCTCGCCGACTACGACTGCGACCCGCTGCTGGCCACGGCCTCTGCGCTGGTCAACTCCGGAGCGCGCACCCCGAAGGACGTGCTGGACGAGTACGAAGCGATGCGGGGACGCGTGGCCGAAGCCGTCGACTCGCTCACTCCCACGCGGCACCTCAGCACCGCCGCCGAAGTGATCGCGCCCTTGGTCGTCGACCCGGATCGCACAGTGGCCGCCATCGAGCCGGCGTCGAATGAATTGCGGGACAAGGCTTTTCGAGGTGCTCTGCCGGAGTCTTCTGGTCCGCGCACGCTCGCCCAGGCCATCAACGCCTCGCTCACCGACCTGCTCGCGGCCCTCCCGCAGGCACTCGTCTTCGGTGAGGACGTCGGCGTCAAGGGCGGCGTCTACGGCGTCACCCGCGGTCTGCGCCGGGCGTTCGGCGCGGCGCGTGCTTTCGACACGCTGCTGGACGAACAGTCGATCCTCGGCACGGCGCTCGGTTCGGCGCTCGCGGGCTACCTGCCGGTGCCGGAGATCCAATACCTCGCCTACCTGCACAACGCCGAAGACCAGTTGCGTGGTGAAGCAGCGAGCCTGCGCTTCTTCTCCAACGGTCAGTGCCACAACGGAATGCTCGTGCGCATCGCCGGCCTCGCCTACCAGAAGGGCTTCGGCGGTCACTTCCACAACGACAACTCGGTGGCGGTGCTCACCGACATCCCCGGCATCGTCGTCGGCGTACCCTCCAGCGCGGCCGAGGCTCCTCGGATGATCCGCACCCTTGCCGCGCATGCCTTGAACGACGGTCGGGTGTGTGTGCTTCTCGAGCCCATCGCGCTCTACCACTTGCGCGACATCAAGGCCGGCGACGGACGACTCGCCGCCGACTACACCGCGCCTGCCGACTGGGCCGGCGACCAGGCCCGGTTGGACGAAGGTCAAGAGCTCGGCGGCGGCCCGGACGCCCTCGTCGTGACCTTCGGCAATGGCGTGCCGATGAGCGTGCGCGTGGCCGACTCGCTTCGGGCACAAGGCGGCCCGGACGTGAGTGTCTTCAACCTGCGATGGATCACCCCGCTCCCGGTGGAGCACCTGATGCGGGTCGCGGCGTCCTTCCCGCATGTCGTCGTGGTCGACGAGACCCGCCATAGCGGTGGGGTGGGGGAGTCGGTGGTCAGCGCGCTGGTGGAGGGCGGCTATCAAGGTCAGATCCAACGCGTCGCCAGCGTCGACTCCTTCGTCCCGCTCGGCCCGGCCGCAGACACGGTGCTGTTGTCGGAGGACGACATCGCACGAGCCCTCAAGGAGGTTCAGCAGTGAGTGAAGCAGTGCCGACGACTGCATCGGTCGTCGTGATGGGTGGTGGCGTGATCGGCCTGAGTACGGCCTACCACCTCGCCAAGGCAGGCGTGCGCGATGTCGTGGTCGTGGAGACCAACCAGCTCGGCTCGGGCTCGACCTGCAAGGCGGCGGGCGGCGTCCGCGCGATGTTCTCCGACGAGATCAACGTCATCATGGGCAAGCACAGCCTGGACGTCTTCGAGCGCTTCGGGGAGTTGTTCGACCAGGAGATCGACCTGCACCAGGTGGGCTATCTCTTCCTGCTCGACAACGACGAGGACGTCGCCGACTTCGAGCGCACCGTGCAGTTGCAGCAGTCGCTGGGCATCGAGGCCCACATGATCGATCCGACTGAGGCGAAGCGGCGGTCTCCGCTGATCGACATCACCGGCATCAAGGCAGCGGCTTTCTCGCCGCGCGACGGTCACTGCACCCCGGAGTCGGTCGTGCTCGGCTACGCGCGAGCAGCTCGCAAGGCCGGCGTCCGCATCATCACCGGCTGCGAAGTCACCGGTGCCGAGGTCAGTGGCGGACGCATCCGCGTCGTCGAGACCAGCAGGGGCCGCATCGAGGCCGACACGGTCGTGTGCGCGACCGGTGCGTGGTCGGGCAAGGTGGCCGGCCTGTTCGGCGTCGATCTGCCGGTGACACCGATGCGTCGTCAGATCCTCGTGACAGAGCCGATGACGGGGCTGCCTTCCGACACCCCTTTCACCATCGATTTCGCCACGTCGCTCTACTTCCACAACGAGGGCCCCGGACTTCTTCTTGGTATGTCTGACAAGAATGAAACAGAGGGCTTCAAGCTGAACCGCGGCGAGGAGTGGCTGCCCGGTCTCTTCGATGCCATTGAGCGTCGGGCACCTTCGCTGGCCGAGGTGGGCATGGCCTCCGGCTGGGCCGGACTCTACGAGATGACTCCCGACCACAACGGGCTGGTCGGCCAGGCCGACGACCTTCCCGGTTTCTACTACTGCACCGGCTTCTCCGGCCACGGATTCCTGCTCGGGCCGGCACTCGGTGAGGTCATGCGTGACCTCATCAGGGGCGACCAGCCAATGGTCGACATCTCGTGTTTCGATGTTGCGAGATTCGCGCACGCGACGCGCCCCGAGAAGAACATCGTCTGAACGATCATTCGAAAAGGATTGAGAATCATGGCAACTGAGCACGCACTGCCCAGCCCCGACACTGTTCGCGAGGAGGCCCTCGCAGCTGCCCGTGCATGCGGTGTCGACCTCGACGCGCATGCCGGTGATCACGTCGGACTGTCGCCGGTGACCGGTGCGCAGGTCTCCTCGCTGAGCTGGACCGACGCGAAGGGCGTCGAAGCGGCGATCGGCGCCGCTGCTGCCGCCTTCCCGAAGTGGCGTGACACCCCCGGCCCGGTGCGCGGTGCCGTGGTGAAGCGGCTGGGCGAATTGCTCGTCGAGCACAAGGAGCACCTCGGCACCCTGGTGAGCGCCGAGGTCGGCAAGATCACCTCCGAGGCGCTCGGCGAGGTGCAGGAGATGATCGACATCTGCGACTACGCAGTCGGTCTCTCCCGCCAGCTGTTCGGCAGCACGATGACCTCCGAGCGTCCGGGCCACCGACTGATGGAGACCTGGCACCCGATCGGCGTCGTCGGCGTGATCTCCGCGTTCAACTTCCCGGTCGCCGTGTGGTCGTGGAACACCGCCATCGCGCTCGTGTGCGGTGACACCGTCGTCTGGAAGCCGTCGGAGCAGGCGCCGCTGTGCGCGCTGGCCTGCAACGCGCTGATGCAGCAGGCGTTGCGCGATTGCGGCCACGACCCGGAGATCAGCCAAGTAGTGCTCGGAGCGGCGGACGTCGGCGAGGCACTGGTGACCGACACCCGGGTCGCATTGCTGAGTGCCACCGGCTCCACCCGCATGGGCCGCGAGGTTGCGCCCAAGGTGGCGGAGCGTTTCGGTCGGTGCCTGCTCGAGCTGGGTGGCAACAACGCAGCCATCGTCACTCAGTCGGCAGATCTCGACCTCGCCACCCGCGGCATCGTCTTCTCCGCGGCTGGCACCGCCGGGCAGCGTTGCACCACGATGCGCCGGGTGATCGCGCACAGCTCGGTGGTTGACGAGATCGTCGACCGCGTGGCGGCCGCCTACGGCTCACTGAAGGTCGGCAACCCGATGGCCGACGGCACGCTGGTCGGCCCACTGGTCAACAAGCGCTCGTACGAGGGATTCAATGCGGCGATCGAGGCGGCCAAGGCTGAGGGCGGTGACCTGCGTGCCGGCGGCGAGCGTGAGTTGGTCGATGAGGCCTCCGACGCCTACTACGTGCGTCCGGCCTTGTTGCGGATGCCCGGCCAGACGAAGGTCGTGCAGACGGAGACCTTCGCGCCGGTGCTCTACGTGATGGCGTACGACACGCTGGAGGAGGCCATCGAGATGAACAACGCTGTGCCGCAGGGTCTTTCGTCCAGCATCTTCACCTCCGACCAGGCCGAGGCCGAGCGTTTCGTCTCGGGAGCCGGTTCTGACTGCGGCATTGCCAATGTCAACATCGGCACCTCGGGCGCCGAGATCGGTGGCGCCTTCGGTGGTGAGAAGGAGACCGGCGGCGGACGCGAGTCGGGCTCGGACGCATGGCGCGCGTACATGCGTCGCGCGACCAACACGATCAACTACTCGGGTGAACTCCCGCTCGCACAGGGCGTCGAGTTCGACTTCTGATTCGATCGGCCAGGCGCCCGCTGCTTCGTCGCGGCGGGCGCCTGGCCCGGGTCGACCACGCATCATTTAGTGAACTCTCTGAACTTCAGCACTAGGAAGGCGCCATGAGCACTCCGCCCACCCCGTTGGAACTGTTCGACCTCGATGGGCAGGTCAGCGACATCGACCTCGACATCCGTAACACCGTGCGGTCGGCGCTGGATCGCTCCGTGCGTCCGCGCATTCGGCAGTGGTACGAGGACGCCGCCCTCCCCGCCAAGGAACTGGCCAAGGAACTGGGTGACCTCGGGCTGCTCGGCATGCACCTGGAGGGTTACGGCTGCGCCGGCACCAGCGCCACCGCGTACGGCCTGGCCTGCACCGAACTCGAAGCCATCGACTCCGGCGTCCGCTCGCTGGTGTCGGTGCAGGGTTCGCTGGCGATGTTCGCGATCTACCGCTGGGGTAGTGAGGAGCAGAAGCAGCAGTGGCTGCCGGCGATGGCTGCCGGTGATGCGATCGGCTGCTTCGGCCTCACCGAGCCCGACTTCGGTTCCAACCCTGGCGGCATGCGCACCTTCGCCAAGCGCGATGGTGACGACTGGGTGCTGAACGGATCCAAGATGTGGATCACCAACGGCTCCGTGGCAGACGTCGCCGTGGTGTGGGCACAGACCGGTGAGTCGAGCCGTGACATCCGCGGCTTTGTCGTGCCGACCGATACGCCCGGATTCTCCGCGCCGGAGATCAAGGGCAAGATGTCGCTGCGCGCGTCGGTGACTTCTGAACTGGTGCTCGATGGTGTGCGCCTGCCGGCCGACGCCGTCTTCCCTGAGGTGCGCGGTCTGCGCGGCCCGCTGTCGTGCCTGGACGAGGCCCGCTTCGGGATCGTCTTCGGCTCGGTCGGGGCAGCGCGCGACAGCCTGGAGACCGCTATCGCCTACTCCCGCGACCGGCAGATCTTCGACAAGCCGCTCGCCGGCTACCAGCTGACCCAGGCCAAGCTCGCCGACATGGCGCTCGAACTCGGTAAGGCGATGCTGCTCGCGCTGCACCTGGGCCGCCTGAAGGACGAGGGCAAGCTGCGTCCGGAGCAGATCAGCCTCGGCAAGCTCAACAACGTCCGCGCGGCTCTGGAGATCGCCCGCGAATCGCGAACCATCCTGGGCGCCAACGGAATCAGCAGCGAATACCCCGTGATGCGGCACGCGAACAACCTCGAATCGGTGCTCACCTACGAGGGCACGTCCGAGGTGCACCAGCTCATCCTCGGCAAGGTGCTCACCGGGGCGGACGCCTTCCGCTGAGCGCTTGCGCGCGGCAGGGTTTGACTCCTGAAATCCGCGTGAGTTTGTGGGGTTCGTCGTCGTACGAACCCCACAAACTCACGCGGATTTTCGGTTGGGATGGGTGCCGGTCCGCCCTATCCTGATCGCCATGCCAACTGTCCGGCTCGAGGCCGTCACCGACGAAGTGCTCGCTGAACTGGCGCGGGTCGCCGTCACCGATGCTGCCGCGGACGAGGTGACGCCGCCGCTGACGGAAGGCTCCGGGTGGAGCCCCGAGCGGATCGAATGGTTCGAGAGCTACCACCGGCCGCGTCGTGCCGGCGTCGATGGACCCGATCGCGAGGCGACCTGGGCCGTGCTGGTCGACGGTGAGCCAGCGGGCAGCGTCCGGTTGAAGCGCACGGATGAGGACGGCGTCGTCGAATGCGGAATCTGGCTGGCACGGTCGGCGCGTGGTCGCGGGGTGTCGGTGGAGGCGATGCGGCTTGTCATCGACGAGGCGCGCAACGCGGGCATGCGTGCGGTGTGCGCCGACACTTCGGCGCAGAACCACGCCGCGCAGGCAGCCATGATGCGACTGGGATTCGTCCTGAGCGACGGCGCCGAGGGACGGGTGGAAGGACGGCTCACCCTGGAACAGCACGCCCTCTTCGTCGAGTGAGGTACTTCCGCACAAACCGGACGCAAAAGGTACGTTCTGATGAGGCGGATTCAAGGGTTGGTCGCAACACTGTGGGTTTGCAGCAGCTCGGCGTAGGCCTCTGCTGGTGTTTTGAAACCTAGTCGTTTGCGGGGTCTGGTGTTGAGGAGCTCTTGGACCTGGGCGAGTTCGTCGGCGGTGTGGACGGAGAGATCGGTGCCCTTGGGAAAGTACTGGCGTAGGAGCCCGTTGGTGTTCTCGTTGCTGGGGCGCTGCCAGGGACTATGGGGATCGGCGAAGTAGACGTTGATGCCGGTGGCTTCGGTGATCTTGGCGTGGCTGTGCATCTCTGTCCCGCGGTCCCAGGTGATGGTCTTGGCGAAGAACGGGGGGTAGTCGATCATGGCTTGGGCGACGGCCTCAGCGACGGGTTCGGCGCGGCACCCGTCGGGCAGGTGGACCAGAGTGAGGTAGCCGGTGGTGCGCTCCACGATGGTGCCGATCCCGGAGCGGGAGACAACTGTGCCGCGGATGAGGTCACCTTCGTGGTGGCCGGGGACTAGCCGGTCATCGGCTTCGGTGGGGCGTTCGGCGATGGAGACTAGGCCCGGGATGCGCCCCCGACGGTCGCGGCGCCCGCGGTGCCGGCGCAGGGTTCGGCCGGTCCGTAGATGGGCGGTGAGCAGGCGTTTCATCTCCCCGCCGGGGTGGATCAGGATGGCCTTGTAGATGGTCTCGTGACTGACCTGCATGGACTCATCATCGGGGTAGTCGACTTTGAGTCGGCCGCTGATCTGTTCCGGTGACCAGCCCTTGTTCAGGTCTGTTTGGACTCGCTGACACAGAACAGTGTTTTCTTCGAGTCTGGTGTTTCTGGGCCGGCGTTGCCGCTGGTGCGCGAGCGTGTCGGCGGTGTGGGCGAGGTAGACGCCGGTGTCGGGATGCAGGTTGCGGCGTAACTCCCGGCTGATCGTCGAGGGTGAGCGTCCCATCTCCTCAGCGATCTTGCGGATGCTCATCCCGCGACGATGGAGGTCCTGGAGGTCCTGACGGTCCGCGGTGCACAGATAACGGTCGTTGTACCGGGTCCCGGGTGGCCTGAACATGCCCCCAGCCTCTTGACGAAGCTCGTGAACCCGTGACTTCGACACGCCCGTCAGGCGCGCGACCTCACGCACGCTGTGGCCCATCGCCAAGCTGTCAAGGACCAGCCGGTACGGCACACGCCTGATTCTTCCCATGACACCTCCTCGGTAGAGGTGTTGCGACAATCACTTGAGCCTGCCTGACCGAAACGTGTGATTTGCGTCCGGTTTGTGGGGTGCTTGTGCGACGCACAGGGATTCCGAACCTCGCTGATTCGGTCCCCAGCGCCGGTCATCAAGCTATGGACGCTCGAAAACCCAGGCGCTGGCTGAGCGACTCAGCAGCCGCCAACACCTGCTCGACGAGGCGCTCGCGCTCGGCCGTCTTGAGGTCACTGGCGAAGGTGGTTGCCAGGCCGGCGGCCGGTTGTCCGGTGTGGTCGAAGACGCAGGCGGCTACGGATGCCAATCCTGTTGTGACTGAGCCGTCTTCGAAGGCGTACCCACGTGCGCGCACCTGCGAGAGTTCGGAGCGCAAGGCGGTGAGCGAGGTGGGGCCGACGCCGTGTCGCTGGACGAAGTCACTGCGCGAGGGAAACAACGCCCGCACCTGCGCGTACGGCAGTCGGGCCAGCATCGCCAGGCCGGACGCGGTGAGCGTGGCGGGTAGGCGGACGCCGACGTCCGTCACCAGAGCCGGACGCCCAGGGGCGCGTTCCTCGATCACGTAGAGCACGTCGCGCCCGTGCAGTACGGCGAGATGGACGTTCTGCTGGGTTTCGTCGACCAGGCGGCGGATCGTTGGAAGGGCGACGCGTTGGAGCGGTTGCTGCCGGGTGTACGCCGAGCCGAGTTCGTACGCGGCGACCCCGAGGCCCCAGCGCTGGTCGTCCCGGGAGTGAGTGACGAAGCCGGCGTCGCGCAGCACTCCGAGCAGTCGATAGGTGGACGAACGGGGCAGCCCCAACTCGCGGGCGAGCGCCGCGCTTGGTTGAGGGGTGCCGCGGCGCGCTAGTAGCTGGAGCAGCCCGAGCGCTTCACCGGCGTCCGGCATGGCCCACCGCCCATCGCAAACGCGGCGTTTCTTCGCTGACGCGGTAGCTGCAACGGCCGCGTTTGCAGGTAAGCGCCGCGTTTGCTGTTGGAAGGGCCGCGGTTGCGGTTCGGAGGACCATGCCGCACTGTCTCATATCTGAGACAACATCGATACGCGACGGGTGGTTCCGGGGCAGGGAAGGCAGTGCAATGGATCACATGAGCCAAGAGCAGACGACCTTCGGATGGTTCTCCGAGGAGCAGCAAACGCCCACCCCGCAGACGGTGGACGTGGGCATCGGCGCGGTCAGCATCGACGACGTGGTGGCAGTCGCCCGCCGCGGCGCGCAGATCCGCATCATCGACGAGGCTCGCGCGGAGGTGGAGAAGTCGCGCCGCATTATCGAAGAGTTGGCGCACGACACGGTGCCGCACTACGGCATCTCCACAGGTTTCGGCGCGCTGGCCACCAAGCACATCCCGGTCGCCAAGCGGCAGCAGTTGCAGCACTCGCTGGTTGCCTCCCACGCCGCTGGGTCTGGCCCGTTGGTCGAGCGAGAGGTGGTGCGGGCGCTGATGCTCCTGCGCATCTCGACGCTTGCCACCGGCCGCACCGGTATCCGTCCGCAGACGCTCGACACCTACGTCGCGATGCTGAACGCCGGCATCACCCCGTGCGTGCGCGAGTACGGCTCGCTGGGCTGCTCGGGTGATCTCGCACCGCTGTCGCACTGCGCGCTCGCGCTCATGGGCGAAGGCGAGGTGCTCGACAAGCACGGCGAACAGATGGACGCCGCGCGCGCTCTCGACGCCGCGGGTATCGAGCCCGTCGTGCTGGAGGAGAAGGAGGGCTTGGCGCTCATCAACGGCACCGACGGCATGCTCGGCATGCTCTGCCTGGCGATCGACGACCTGCGCATGCTGCTCACCACGGCCGATCTCGCCGCCGCGATGAGCGTCGAAGGTTTGCTCGGTACCGATGATGTCTTCGCGGCAGACCTGCAGGCGCTGCGTCCGCACCCCGGTCAGGCCGCCGCAGCAGAAAACATGCGAAAGATGTTGTCGGACAGCGAGATCCGCCGGTCGCACCGCGACCCGAGCGCGTGCACTCGCGTGCAGGACGCCTACTCGTTGCGTTGTGCCCCACAGGTGCACGGCGCCGCCCGCGACACTCTCGCGCATGCCATCACGGTCGCAGAACGCGAACTCGCCGCGGCGGTCGACAACCCGGTGGTCACGCTCGACGGCCGCGTCGAATCGAATGGCAACTTCCACGGCGCCCCGGTCGCCTATGTGCTCGACTTCCTCGCCGTCGTCATCGCCGACGTTGCCAGCATGAGTGAGCGCCGCACCGACCGTTTCCTGGACGTCGCCCGCAACCACGGCTTGCCGCCCTTCCTCGCCGACGACCCGGGCGTCGACTCCGGCCTGATGATCGCGCAGTACACCTCGGCCGGCATCGTCTCCGAACTCAAGCGTCTGGCCGCCCCGGCGAGCGTCGACTCGATTCCGAGCAGTGCCATGCAGGAAGACCACGTGTCGATGGGTTGGGCGGGCGGACGCAAGCTGCGGCGTAGCGTCGACGGTCTTGCCCGCGTACTCGGTATCGAACTCATCACCGCTGCCCGGGGCATCCAACTGCGCGCCCCGCTGCAACCCGGCGGCGGAGCCCAAGCCCTCATCGACCACCTGCAACTACCTGCCCCCGGGTCCGACCGCTACCTGTCGCCGGAGATCGAGCGCATCGCATCGCTCGTCACCCACGGCATGGCGGTGCAGGCCGCCGAGACCGCGCTCGGTCAACTGAACTGACTTACCCGAGAAGGAGATCCACCATGAACGCATCCACCGAGAGCGGACCGCGTCCGGTTCGTGCTCCTCGTGGCACTGAGCTCAACGCCACGTGCTGGCAGACCGAGGCGCCGCTGCGCATGCTCATGAACAACCTCGATCCCGAAGTGGCCGAGCGCCCCGACGACCTCGTCGTCTACGGCGGCACCGGCAAGGCCGCGCGCAACTGGGAGTCCTTCGATGCCATCGTTGAGACACTGAAGACGTTGCAGCCCAACGAGACTCTGCTCGTGCAGTCGGGCAAGCCGGTCGGCGTCGTCACCACCAACGAGTGGGCGCCGCGCGTGCTCATCGCCAACTCCCACCTCGTGCCCGACTGGGCCACCTGGCCCGAATTCCGCCGGCTCGAAGCCGAAGGTCTGATGATGTACGGCCAGATGACGGCCGGCTCGTGGATCTACATCGCCACCCAGGGCATCCTGCAGGGCACGTACGAGACCTTCGCTGCGGTCGCCCGCAAGCGCTTCGGTGGCACCCTCGCCGGCACGATCACCCTCACCGGTGGCTGCGGCGGCATGGGCGGCGCGCAGCCGCTGGCCGTCACCCTCAACGGCGGTGTCTGCCTGATCGCCGACGTCGACCGCACCCGCATGGAGCGTCGCGTCGCCAAGCGCTATCTCGCCGAGATCGCCGACGACCTGGACGACGCGATCACCCGCGCCAACGCCGCCCGCGAGGAGAAGCGCGCCGTCTCCATCGGCATCGTCGGCAACGCCGCCGAGGTCTTCCCCGAACTGCTGAAGCGACACCAGGCCGGCGACATCAGCATCGACGTCGTCACCGACCAGACCTCCGCCCACGATCCGCTCTCCTACCTCCCGATCGAGGTCGGTGTGGACGAGTGGCAGCGCGAAGCCGAGGGTGATCCTGTCGGTTTCACGAAAAAGGCGCGCGAGTCGATGGCGGCCCAGGTGCAGGCGATGGTGGAATTCCAGGACGCCGGCGCCGAGGTCTTCGACTACGGCAACTCCATCCGCGACGAAGCCCGCTCGGCCGGCTACGACCGCGCGTTCGCCTTCCCCGGATTCGTCCCGGCCTACATCCGTCCGCTCTTCTGTGAAGGGCTCGGCCCCTTCCGTTGGGTGGCCCTCTCGGGTGACCCCGAAGACATCAAGGTCACCGACAAGGCGCTCAAGGAGCTCTTCCCCGAGAATGAGCACCTGCACCGATGGCTCGACGCCGCAGGTGAATTCGTGGAGTTCGAGGGTCTTCCGGCGCGCATCTGCTGGCTCGGTTACGGCGAGCGTCACAAGGCCGGACTGCTCTTCAACCAGCTGGTCAAGGAGGGCAAGGTGTCGGCTCCCATCGTCATCGGCCGCGACCACCTCGACTCCGGCTCGGTCGCCTCGCCCTATCGCGAGACCGAGGGCATGCTCGACGGCTCCGACGCCATTGCCGACTGGCCGCTGCTCAACGCGCTGACCGCCACCAGCTCCGGCGCCACCTGGGTGTCGCTGCACCACGGCGGCGGCGTCGGCATCGGACGCTCGATCCACGCCGGTCAGGTGGGCGTCGCCGACGGCACCGAGCTGGCAGCCGCCAAGCTCAATGCCCTGCTGACCAACGACCCCGCCATGGGTGTCTTCCGGCACGCGGACGCCGGTTACCAGCGCGCGGTTGACGTGGCGTCCGAGCGTGGGGCGAAGGTGCCGATGACGCCGGTCGTGCGTGACGCGGGTGGCGCCCAAGCCGCGCAGCAGGCCGCCACCCAGAAGGCGGCGTCCAGCAAGGCACCCAAGGCCGGCGCCTGACGATGAACCCCACCCCGACGGCCTCCAGGAGAGTCGCGCTGACCCGCGTCCTGCGGGCGGTCGGTGGGCTATTCGGAGAGGTCGGCGACCGTCGCGTCGAAATGAGTGATGAGGTCATCGCCCCGCACGGTCAGTCCGACGCCATGACCGCCGCCGCCGAGACTGATCGTGCGACCGCGCAGGTGCTCGTCGGCGTAGACGGGCAATGCCGTCGTCGAGCCGAACGGAGTGATGGTGCCGCGCTCGTACCCGGTGACCGTCTTTGCCGTGTCGGCATCGGGCATCGACAGCCGGTTGCTGCCCAGCAGCGCACGCACCTTCGGCCACGAGAACTTCCGGTCGCCCGGCACCAGCACGAAGACGTACTCGTCATCGGTCACTCGCACGACGAGCGTCTTGATCAGATCGCGTGGCTCGATGCCCCGCGCCGCAGCCGCCTCCGCCAAGCTCGACACCTCACCGTGCCGGGTGACGGTGTGTTCGATGCCTGCAGCACGCACGGCGTCGATCGCGGCAGTCGTGGGTTCGTCCTCAGCCATGCGCTCGACTCTAGATTGGAAGGGTGACTGCTGTGCATTCCTACTTCGACCGGCTGTGGGCACAGATCGAGCCGATCGGCCGGGACGCTTCGTCCGGTGGCTACCGGCGGTTTGCGCTCACCCGGGAAGATCACACGCTGCGCGAATGGTTCGCGGCTGAATGCGCCGCGCTTGGACTCGACCTCGTCGAAGACCGCATGGGCAACCAATGGGCCTGGTGGGGTGATCCCGACAGTGAGCCCGGTGTCGTCACGGGTTCTCACCTCGACTCGGTGCCTGATGGCGGAGCATTCGACGGCCCGCTCGGCGTCGTCTCATCGCTTGCGGCAGTAGCGGCTTTGCAGGAGAAGGGTTTTCAGCCCCGCCGACCGATCGGTGTCGTCAACTTCGGCGACGAGGAAGGTGCGCGGTTCGGCGTCGCATGTGCGGGCTCGCGGGTGATCACCGGAGCGCTCACTGGTGAGCGTGCCCTCGGCCTGAAGGATGCCGACGGTGTGACGATGGCGGAAGCGCTGCAGAAGGCCGGACGTCCGGCTGACATCGGCGGCGACGATGAAACGCTGCGCCGCGTCGGGGCCTTCATCGAGTTACACGTCGAGCAGGGACGGGCTCTCGCCGACCTCGACCCGTCCACCTCGGCTGTGGCCGTGGGCACCGACATCTGGCCACACGGACGCTGGCGTGCCGACTTCTCCGGACGCGCCGACCACGCCGGCACCACCGCCCTGGCTGATCGGGACGACGCCATGCTCAAGGCGGCGATGTTCGCTGTGGCGGCACGCGAGGAGGCCGCTGCGCGTGACGGCGAATCGCGTTGTGTCGCAACGGTCGGGAAGCTGAAGGTGACACCCGGTGGCGTCAACGCGATCCCGTCGCACGTCACCGCCTGGCTGGACGCCCGCAGCAGCGACGAGCAACTCGTACTCGCGACGATCGAGGCGCTCGAACAACGTTTCCCTGACGTCCTCACCCAGGAGTCGTGGACGCCCACCACCCACTTCGATGCGTCCCTGACGGCCCGGGTGCGAAGTGTGCTCGGCGATCAGACCCCCATGCTCGGCACCGGAGCTGGCCACGACGCCGGCATCCTCGCCAACGCAGGGGTGCCGACGACGATGCTCTTCGTGCGCAATCCCACGGGCAGCTCGCATACTCCGGAGGAGTTCGCGGAGGCGGACGACTGCCACCGCGGCGTGGACGCGCTGGTCGCGGTGCTGGAAGACCTGGCGGGTGACTCATGAGCACAGGGGCCACCACCTACTGGTGTGAGTACGCGCAGCTGCCCGAGGGCACGCGTCCGTCGGTACGCATCACCGTGGGTGAAATCGGCGTGAGTTTGTGGCCTTCGTACGGTGCACAAAGGCCACAAACTCACGCCGATTTGCTGGAGGGACGGATTGGTCCGCGGATCCTCTCGATCGAGAGCACCCCTGCCGAGCCGGGTGATGTGCGGTTGCCTGGCGTCACGATGCCCGCCTTCGCCAACACCCACAGCCACGCCTTCCACCGCGCGCTACGCGGACGTACTCACGACCAGGACGGCACCTTCTGGACCTGGCGCGACCGCATGTATCACGTTGCTACACAACTTGATCCGGAGAACTACCTCGCGCTCGCCCGCGCCACCTACGCGGAGATGGCGCTTGCCGGCATCACCGCGGTGGGGGAGTTCCACTACGTGCACCACAACCCGGACGGCACGCCGTACGACGATCCGAACGAGATGGGCAAGGCGCTCCAGCAGGCTGCTCGGGACGCCGGCATCAGGTTGTGCCTGCTCGACACCTGTTACCTGGCCGGGGGTCTCACGGCAGATGGGCACACAGAACTCTCGCCGCAGCAACGCCGATTCGGTGACAAGGATGTGATGGCGTGGGCCGATCGAGTGAGCCGCTTGGAAACTGACCACGGCCGGAGCACGATCGCCACCGCCATGCATTCGGTGCGAGCAGTCCCGTTCGATCAGTTGTCGGCTGCGGCGAATGTGGCCAGCCACGTGTGCGACGGCACTTGGATCAACACTCCCTTGCACATCCACCTCAGCGAACAACCCGCCGAGAACGAGGCTGCCCTCGCGTACTACGGACGGACCCCGACGCAGCTTCTCACCGATGCGCAGCTGCTCGACCGCAACCTCACGGCTGTGCACGCAACTCACCTGACCGATACCGACATCGCCCTGTTGGGGCGGGCGAACGCGCATGCCAGCTTCTGCCCGACCACCGAGCGTGACCTCGCGGATGGCATCGGACCGGCGAAGGCATTGCGAGACAGTGGAGTTCAGCTCACCCTCGGAAGCGACCAGCACGCCGTCATCGACATGTTCGAGGAGATGCGGGCGGTCGAGATGCACGACCGATTACGCACCAATGAGCGCGGTCACTTCTCCCCGAACGAGCTTCTCGATTTCGCGACGGGCTACGCAAGCATCGGCTTCGGCGAGATCGGCAGTCTGGCCGTCGGGCAGCACGCCGACTTCATCTCCGTGCGGCTCGACTCACCGCGCACTGCCGGCAGCCACCCCGCACAGATCGCCTTCAGCGCCACCGCCGCCGATGTCCACGCCGTCGTGACCAGCGGAGAACAGATCGTCTCCGACGGCCAGCATCGCCTCGGAGATGTCGGACGCCTACTCACCGACGCCATCGCACCCTTCTGGGAGGACGCATGACAACCCTGGTCACCGGTATCGCCGAACTCGTCACCAACGACTCCGCTCAAGAAAGCGGCCTGCTCGGCATTGTCGAGAATGCCGCAATCGTGCTGGGCGACAACGGAATCGAGTGGATCGGACCTGCCACCCAAGCGCCGGACGCCGATGAGCGAATCGACCTCGGCGGCCGCGCGGTGCTGCCCGGGTTCGTCGACAGCCACACCCACCTCGTCTTCGCCGGTGACCGATCGGCCGAGTTCACCGCCCGCATGACCGGCGAGCCCTACGACGGTGGTGGCATCGCCGTCTCGATGGCCGCCACCCGCGGTGCATCCGACGACGAGCTGCGCGCGCTCGTGGGTGCTCGCATCCAACAGATGCGCGCCCAGGGCACCACCACGGTCGAGATCAAATCGGGCTACGGCCTGGATGTCGAACACGAAGCGCGCTCGCTGCGTATCGCCCGCGAATTCACCGACGAGACCACCTTCCTCGGCGCACACGTCGTCCCGCCCGAGGCCCGGGACGACCGCGCCGCCTACGTCGACCTCGTCGCGGGGGAGATGCTGGACGCCTGCGCACCCCATGCCAAGTGGGCCGACGTCTTCTGTGAGCCGAACAGTGCCTACGCCTTCACCGAGGACGAGTCGCGGCGGGTACTGGAGGCATGCGCGGCGAAGGGGCTGGCGCTCCGGGTGCACGGCAACCAGCTGGGTCATGGGCCGGGGGTGCAGTTGGCCGTCGAACTCGACGCCGCCAGCGTCGATCACTGCACCTTCCTCAGTGACGCGGACGTCGAAGCACTCGCGGGCAGCGACACCGTCGCCACCCTGCTTCCGGGAGTGGAGTTCTCCACCCGCATGCCCTACCCACGAGCCCGCGACCTGATCGATGCCGGCGCCACCGTTGCTCTGGCGAGTGACTGCAACCCGGGCACCTGTTACTCAAACTCGGTGCCCTTCGTCATCGCGCTCGCCGTGCGCGAGATGCGGATGACCCCGGGTGAAGCGGTGTGGGCAGCCACTGCCGGTGCGGCGAAGTCGTTGCGGCGCAATGACATCGGTGTGCTGCGAGTGGGAGCGCGAACAGACCTGACAGTGCTGGACGCCCCGAGCCATCTGCACTTGGCCTACCGCCCGGGCGTGCCCATCGCGAAGGCGTTGGAGCTGACGACCGGGCACTGAGGAAGGGCCTCGCGTCCGGTGGTTGAGCAGAGCACGAGAAACGAGTGGGCGTGTCGAAACCGGCCGCGGCCATGCGAACGGGCGGCCACCCGAAGGTGACCGCCCGTTCGTGAAAACTAAAGGGGCTCAGCGCTTCTCGACGGTGTAGTTGACGGTCTTGCCGTCGACCGACTTCACGACGGCGCGCAGCTTCTGCGTGGTGCCACCGACCTTGGCGTCGCAGTCGGTGCTGGCCTTGACCTCGGCCTTGAGGTTGTCCTCGCACTTGACGGACTCGACCTTCACGCCGCTCTCGGTGAGCTTCTGCTTGATGGTCTTCTCGACATCGGACTTCTCGACGGCTGCGCCACCGCAGGCCGCCAGGCCGCCCATCAGGAAAACACCGGCAACGGCTGCTACGGCGCCACGGCGAACGTGTGTGGTGGTCATTGCTTCCTCCGAAAGATGTAAGAGTTACCAGGGCGCATCCTACGCAGCACCTGGGCTGCGCAGCGACGCGGTTGGCATCGAATGTGTGTGGTCTGTGTGGGTCAGCAGTCGGCGAGCAGTCGCAGCGGTTGCTCGACCGCATCGGCGACGAATCGCAGGAAGCCGCCGGCTGATCCGCCGTCGCACACTCGGTGGTCGAAGGTGAATCCCAATTGGCTGACCTTGCGTACCGCGAGTTCGCCGTTGACCACCCACGGCCGATCGATGATGCGGCCGACCCCGAGCATCGCCGCTTCGGGGTGGTTGATGATCGGCGTCGAGCCGTCGACCCCGAAGACCCCGTAGTTGTTGAGGGTGAAGGTGCCGCCGGTGAGTTCGGCGGGCGACAGTTCGCCGTCGCGGGCGCGTCGGGTGAGTTCGGCCAGCGCTGCGCCAAGTTCACGCGTCGACAAGGTGTGGGCGTCGCGCACGACCGGTACGACGAGTCCGCGGGGCGACTGCGCCGCGAAGCCGAGGTTGATCGCCTTGTGTCGCACGATCGCATCGCCGTCGACGGACGCGTTGAGTTCGGGGAACTGCTGCAGCCCGGCCACGCAGAACCGTGCCAGGAGGGCGAGCAGACCCACGCCCTGTTCGCGCAGCGCATCACGCGCCGACATCAGGCCAGTGGCATCGACATCGACCCAGGTGGTCGCGTCCGGGATCTCGCGGCGGGAGGTCGACAACTTGTCCGCGATCACCCGACGCAGCCCGGTGAGCGGGATGCGCTCGTCACCCTCGACCGAAGCCGATGCCTCGACGGTGGCCGAAGCCGGAGGGAGAGCGGCAGCCGCCGCAGGACCCGACGACGAAGAGGGCCGACTGCTGATCGCCGCTTCGACATCGCTGCGGCGAAGCACTTCACCGACAGCCGGACGCAGCGAGAGCAGATCGATGCCGTGGTCGAGCGCCAGCTTGCGTACCAAAGGCGAAATGACCTGCGGGGCAGCGGTTTCGGGAGGCGAGACCGCAGCGGCTGGTGCTGGGGCCGACGCCTCCGATGCGACCGCTGCGGGAGCGGCCACCGGCGAGGCCGGCGCGGGAACAACTGGTGCGGGAGGAGCAACTGCAGCAGCACCCCGAGCACCACCGCGACGGCGACGGGAGGTCTGGCCGTGCCCGGTGCCGTAACCGATGAGCACCGCGCCCGAACCCTCGTCCGACGCACCGCCCCCGGCCGACGAGCTGGACGAAGCGCTTCCCGCGACCGTGATCAGCGGTGCACCCACCGCGACGACATCACCAACGGCACCGTGCCGCCCGGAAACACGCCCGGCGAAGGGGATCGGCACCTCGACCGTGGCCTTGGCGGTCTCGACCACAACGACGTTCTGGTCGATGCTCACCTGCGCGTCATCGTCCACGAGCCACTCCACGATCTCGGCCTCGGTAAGGCCTTCGCCGAGGTCGGGCAGTTGGAAGACCTGATCGCTCACGACTGCACCCCGTGGTGGGTGAGATCGGGCTCGTCGTCCCACTGCAGACGCTCGATCGCATCGAGGATGCGATCGACGCCCGGCAGGTAGGTGTGCTCCAACATGGGCGCTGGGTAGGGCAGCGGGAGTCCGCTCACCCGCAGCACCGGCGCGGCCAAGGAGTGGAAGCACTGCTCGGTGATACGGGCGGCGAGTTCGCCTGCGACACCGGCGAATTCCTGTGCTTCGCTGACCACGATGCAGCGGCCGGTGTGGCGCACCGACTCCATGACGGTGCGGTCGTCGAGCGGCACGATGCTGCGCAGGTCGATGACCTCGACGTCCCAGCCCTCCTCGGCCGCAGCGGCGGCTGCCTTCAGGCTGATCGCCAGCGACGGACCGTAGGTGATGAGCGTGACGTCCTTGCCCGGCCGGCGCACCGCCGCCTCGCCGACGGGTTGACCAGGAGCAGAGGTGTCGACGTCCGCCTTGTTCCAGTAGGCGACCTTCGGCTCCATGAAAACCACCGGGTCGGGGTCGTCGATGGCGGCGCGCAGCATCCAGTAGGCATCCTCCGGCGTGGCGGGCGTGTAGACCTTCAGGCCGGGGGTGTGGGCGTAGTAGCCCTCGCTGGAATCGCAGTGGTGCTCGACGCCGCCGATGCCCCCGGCGTAGGGCACCCGGATGACCATCGGCAGGCTGACCGAGCCGTTGGTGCGGTTGTGCATCTTGGCGACGTGGGACGCGATCTGCTCGAACGCCGGATAGGCGAAGGCATCGAACTGCATCTCCACAACCGGACGAAAACCGGTGTAGCACAGGCCGATCGCGAAGCCGACAATGCCACTCTCGGCCAGCGGGGTGTCGAAACAACGCTCCTCACCGAACTCCTTGGTGAGCCCGTCGGTGACGCGGAAGACGCCACCGAGCACGCCGACGTCCTCGCCGAACATCAGGACGTTGTCGTCGTGCGCCATCGCGTCGCGCAGCGCTTGGTTGATCGCCTTGCTGAAAGTGAGTGTTTGTGTGGCGGCGGGTGCTTCGAGAGTGGTCATCGCCCCTCCTCCTGGTCGGCGTCGAGTTCGGCGCGCACCATCGCGCGTGCCTGCTCGACCTGCGGGGTGCTCTGGCTGAAGACGTTGTCGAAGAGCGACATCGGGTCGACCTGCGGGTCGACATTCATCCGGTCGCGCAGGTCGGTGGCCAACGCTTCGGCCTCCTGGCGCACAGCATTGGCCTGGTCGTCGTTGAGCAGGCCGCGGGCACGCAGGTAAGCCTCGAGTCGCGCGATCGGATCGCGGTCGAGCCAGGCGGTCACCTCGTCGCCGGAGCGATAGCGGCTGGCGTCGTCGGCGTTGGTGTGGGCGTCCATCCGATAGGTGTGCGCCTCGATCAGGAAGGGGCCGCTGCCGCCGCGGCAGTGGCGCAGGGCGGCGTCCATCACGGCGAGTACCGCGGCCGGGTCGTTGCCGTCGACCTGTTCGCAGGCCATGCCGTAACCAACTGCCTTGTACGCCAACGAAGGAGCCTTGGTCTGCTTCGACAGCGGCACGCTGATCGCGTACTTGTTGTTCTGCACGAAGAAGATCGCCGGGGCATCGAAGACTGCGGCGAAGTTGAGCGCTTCGTGGAAGTCGCCCTCGCTGGTTGCACCATCGCCGATGAAGCCGAGTGCGACGCTGTCCTCGCCTCGTCGCCGTAGGCCGTCGGCCGTGCCTGCGGCGTGCACCAACTGGGTGGCGAGCGGCGTGCACTGTGCGGCGGTGCGGTGCTTCATGGGGTCGTAGCCGCAGTGTGCGCTGCCGCGCAGCAGCGTGAGCACTTCGACTGGGTCGATGCCGCGGGTGACCAGCGCCATCGATTCGCGGTAGGTCGGGAACACCCAGTCGCGCGTCGTGAGGCTGCGCATGACGCCCACCTGGCAGGCCTCCTGGCCGCGCGAAGAGGGGTAGACGGCGAGGCGTCCCTGCTTGGTGAGCGCGGTGGCCTGCAGGTCGAACCGGCGGCCCAGCACCATGTGGCGCCAGACGTCCTGCAGTCGGTCGGCGGTCGGCATCGCGTAGGGGCGGCGGGTGCCCTCCTGGGTCACTTCCGCGCCGGTGGGATCGATCAGCTGCACCGGACGCGGCGAAGGCAGGAACGCCTCGACCGCGACGTCCTGCGTTGTGGTCTGCATCACGTTATCGTCGCGCCTCGTGCCACCTGGCTCAAGTTCGGTGGAAAGTGGTGGATGATCGGCTCATGAATGACGGTTCAGGAAGCAATTCGTCCAGCAAGTTCGATCGGAGTCGGGTCGCAGATGGACGATCGGTCGAGGGCGTCGACTCGGTCGACCGACGGATCATCGCCGAGTTGGTCGCCGATTCGCGGGTGTCGGTGCGGGCGCTCGCCGAAAGGCTGCACCTGAGCCGCGCGGGCGCGTACGCCCGGATCGAGCGGCTACGCGAACGGGGCGTGATCAAGGGCTTCACCATCGCGATCGATCCGGCCGCCGCCGGACTGACGACCACCGCCTACGTGGCAATCAACATCGAGCAGAACTCCTGGCGCGCGGTCAGCGCAGCCTTGGAACAGTTGCCGTATCTCGACCGCATTTCCCTCATGGGCTCTGAGTTCGACGTCATCGCGCAGGTGCACGCGCCCGACAACCAGGCCTTGCGCGAACTCGTGCTCGAGCAGATCCAGGCCATCCCCGGCGTCCTCGGCACCCGCACCTGGCTGGTCTTCAACGAGATCAAAGGAGCTGGCACGCCCTGGCAGTCCTAGCCGACAGGCCGCGAGCATAACTGCGCGCCACGTCAAGACCCGAAGTGTGGGTTCGACGTGGCGCGCCGGATGAGCGGGGTTCAGGCCTTGGCGGCCTTCTTCTGCGCCTTCTCCAACGCCTTCTGGTGTTCCTTGACGACGGCCTGCGGCGGGTGACCAGCCGACTTGGTCCAGTACTCAGCGGCCTTGCGCTCGCCGAGTGCGCGCATGCCCTGCGCGACGCCGGCCGCGAAGAGGGTGTAGAGAGCGGTCTGCTTCGCCGAGTAGTTCGGGTCGTGGCGGCCGACCGGAGCCGGGTTGCCGGTGGCGAGGCCCCACCCCTTGGTCGTGACCTTCGTGGCGATCTGGGTCGCGGCCACGCCGGCGGCGGCGGCGACGATCTTCCACACCAGAGAACCCATGTGTTCCTCCTGTCGATGGCCGAGAAGTCCGGCCGCGCTGGTAAGTGCTTCGGGGAGAGCCTGCCACGTTTGGCGGCGAGGATGTGGGCAATCGTCCCCGCGCAGTGCGTGCGATGAGCGGCACATGGACCGTTGCCCCGCCGGAAGGCGGCAACGTGTAGCGTCGGTCGCGGAAACGACAGGGGAGCGCACCGAGCGCTGAGAGTGCGGCACCAGGCCGCAGACCCTCGAACCTGATCCGGTTAGTACCGGTGTAGGAAGTCGAGCCCCTCCTTGCACCACCTGAGGAGGATCCGTTGTTCCGTAAGTCCCACACACCTTTGATCACCTTGTGCTGCCTCGCGCTCGGCGCGACCGTGGCCGGTTGCTCGACCACCGGGGAGAAGTCGAGCAGTTCGTCCTCCAGCGGCAGCAAGGTCACCACCGTCACCCTCGTCACCCACGATTCGTGGGTGGCGCCCAAGGAGCTGCTGGCCGAGTTCACCAAGAGCACCGGTTACCAGGTGAAGGTGCTCGCGTCCGGGGACGCCGGAAAGGTGGCCAACTCTGTCGTCCTGTCCAAGGGCAAGCCCACCGGCGATGTCGTCTTCGGCATCGACAACACCTTCGCCAGCCGCGTCGTCGACGCCAAGGCGCTGACCAACTACACCTCCAAGGCGCTGCCCAAGAGCGCGTCTGCCTACGCCCTGCCTGGCGATTCGGCATCGGCCATGACGCCGATCGACTTCGGTGATGTCTGCGTCAACATCGACAACGCGTGGTTCGCCAGCAAGAACAAGCCCGTGCCGCAGACGCTGGACGACCTGGTGAAGCCCGAGTACAAGGGCCTGTTCGTCACGCCGGGTGCCGCCACGTCGTCGCCGGGCATGGCCTTCCTGCTGGCCACCATCGCCAAGTACGGCGACAACGGTTGGCAGGAGTACTGGAAGAAGCTCATGGCCAACGGCACCAAGGTGACCAGCGGCTGGAGCGATGCGTGGAATGTCGACTACACCGCCGGCGGAGGCAAGGGCAGTCGTCCGATCGTGTTGTCGTACAACACTTCTCCGGCTGACACGCTCAAGGACGGCAAGTCGACGACCTCCGCGATGACGCAGTCCTGCTTCCGTCAGGTGGAGTACGCCGGCGTGCTGGCCGGCGCAAAGAACGAACCGGGCGCCAAGGCGTTCATCGACTTCATGCTCGGTAAGAGCTTCCAGACCGCCCTGCCGACCAACATGTATGTCTTCCCGGTTGACCGCTCGATCGCGTTGCCGGACGCCTGGCGCACCGCGGTGAAGGTGCCGGAGAAGACGCTGAGTGTCGACCCGGCGAAGATCACCGCCAACCGGGACGCCTGGCTGCGCACCTGGCAGGACGCGACCTCCGGCTGATGCGTCGAAACCGCCTAGGCACAACGGGACTGGCGCTCGCGGCGCTGGTTCCGTTGGTCTTCCTCGCGGTCTTCTTCCTGTTGCCGGTCTCGGCGATGGTGGCGCGCGGGTTGCACATCGACGGGCGGTGGTCCTTCGACGCCTTCGGCGAGGTGCTCGGACGCAGCCGCACCGGCCGGGTGCTGTGGTTCACGGTCTGGATCAGCTCGCTGGCCACCGCACTCACCGTCGCCATCGGCGTCCCGATCGCGTATGTCACCTACCGGTTGAAGCTGCCCGCGATGGGGTTGGTGCGGGGTCTGCTCGTGATGCCTTTCGTGCTGCCGACCATCGTCGTCGGGGTTGCCTTCCGCACCCTGCTGGCGCCGTCGGGGCCGCTGGGCTTCCTGGGCTGGGACGGCTCGTGGCAGGCGATCCTGCTCGCGCTCGTCTTCTTCAACATCGCCGTTGTGGTGCGCACGGTCGGCAGCCGGTGGCAGTCGCTGGATGTACGGCAGATGGAGGCGGCGGCGGCGCTTGGTGCGGGTCCGATGACGGTGCTGCGCACGGTGGTGCTGCCGGCCCTGCGTCCGGCAATCGTCTCGGCGGCCAGCGTCGTCTTCCTCTTCTGTGCCGGAGCGTTTGGCGTCGTGCTAACCCTCGGTGGTGTGCGCTATTCGACCATCGAGACCGAGATCTACCTGCTCACCACCAACTTCCTCGACCTGCGCGCGGCGGCGGTACTGAGTCTGCTGCAGGCAGTCACCGTGATTGGCCTGCTGCTGATCACCGAACGCACCACGGCCCGGTCCGGGCTGGTGCGGCTGCGCGCCGGTGTCAGTGCCCGCCAGAGGGTGCGGCGTAGCGATCTGCCGCTGATCGGGCTCACCGCTCTGGCGGTGCTCTTCGTGGCGGCTCCGCTGCTGACGCTGGTCGTCCGGTCGTTGCAGGTCGGGGACGGCTGGGGGCTGGACAACTACCGACGTCTCACGAGGGTGGATGAGTCGCCCGTGCTGGCCGCCAGCGTCACCGACGCCCTGGCCACGTCGTTCCGCGTGGCGATCGACGCGACGGTGTTGGCCGTGACGCTGGGGCTGTTGGTCAGCTTCGTGGTCACCCGCCGCCCTCGCTCCACCGCCGGCCGCCGCCTGCTCTCGGGCCTCGACACCGTCTTCATGCTGCCGCTGGGCATCTCGGCGGTGACGGTCGGCTTCGGATTCCTCATCGCCCTGGACGAGCCGCCACTCGATCTACGGTCGTCGCCGATCCTCGTCCCGATCGCGCAGGCGATGGTCGCCCTGCCGTTGGTGGTGCGGATCGTCGCGCCCGCGTTGCGGTCTGTCGACCCCCGTGAGCGTGATGCAGCGGCGAGCCTGGGCGCGACACCGCTGCGGGCCTTCTGGGATGTCGACCGTCGCGTGCTGGCCAAGCCACTGCTGGCCGCCACTGGCTTCGCGTTCGCGGTGTCGCTCGGTGAGTTCGGAGCAACGAGTTTCCTTGCGCGGCCGGAGAATCCGACTCTGCCCGTGGTGATCTACCAGCTGCTCGGCCACCCCGGGGCGAACTACTTCGGCATGGCGCTGGCCGGGTCGGTCATCCTTGCTGCCGTGACGGCCACGGTGATGGTCGTCGTCGAGCGACTCGGTGTACGAGGAACGGGAGCCTTCTGATGAACGGGCTGTTGGTCGACGGGGTGAGCGTGCGTTTCGGCGACACGGTCGCTCTCGACAAGGTCGAGCTTGAGGTTGAGGGCGGTCGCGTGGTTGCCCTGCTCGGACCCTCCGGGTGCGGCAAGTCGACCCTGCTGCGGGTGATCGCCGGGCTGCAGGAGGTGGACGCCGGGCGCGTGCACTTCGACGGCGTCGACGTCACGCAGGTGCCAACCCACAAGCGCGGCTTCGGCCTGATGTTCCAGGACGGGCAGCTCTTCGCCCATCTCGACGTCGCGGGGAATGTCGCCTACGCCCTCGCTCGCCAGAAGGTGCCGAAGCAGGAACAGCGCAAACGAGTGGCCGAACTGCTCGACCTGGTCGGTCTGGGTGGCGCGGAGAAACGTGATGTCACCACACTCTCCGGCGGTCAGCAGCAACGCGTGGCGCTGGCCAGGTCGCTGGCTGCACGTCCGAGACTGCTGCTGCTGGACGAGCCGCTGTCAGCGCTCGACCGCGACCTGCGCGAACGGCTCGCGGAAGAACTGCGGTCGATCCTGACCACCACCGGCACGACCGTGGTGTTGGTGACCCACGACCACTCCGAGGCCGAGGTCATCGCCGACTCGATCGTGCGGATGAAGGCGGGTCGGACGCTCCCAGCCGGCTGAGCTGGTCAGGCGCGGCAGGGAACTCCCGCACCGTCAGACACTGCTCCACCTTGCCCACCGGGCCGTCCTCGTCGTGCAGCGTCGATGACGTGAGGCCCAGGCCGGTCGCGCCGAAGGTGACTGCGGTGTCCAGGCCCACCCAGCCGCGTCGGGGCGTGCGTACCAGGTGCACCGAGAGTTCGACATTGGGAAACATCAGGTCGGTCGGCCGGATGCGGGTGGCGATGCCGTTGGCGGTGTCGACGCGCGTGATGAGTTCGGCAAGCGGCGTGGTGTCTTCGTCCTCGATGAGCGACGGACCGGTGCGCAGCCAGACCGCACGCCGACCGTCCCGTCCGCCCGGCAGGGCACGCATCTCCAGGGAGGCGATGTAACCGCCCGGCCATTCCTGCGTGGGGTCGACCGGTTTGGCAGCGTCCGGGCCCTCGATGGCGGGGAGTTCGTCGCCGGCGTATGCACTGGTGTCCTGCACCGACAGCCGCCACGCGCGCGCTCGGATGATCGTGCGTCCGCCGATGGTGAGTGTTGCTTCAAGGAGTTCGATCGTGCGTCCGGGGCGGATCGTCTGCACCTTGATGTGCGACTCCTGCGCCGGGATCATGCCGAGGATCTCGAAGGTGATCCGCCCGATCTGCATGTCGTCGCGGGGATCATGGGTGTCGAGCATGTGGGTGATCAACGCGCTGATCGGCGCCATGTGCTGCTCGGCTTCCTGCCATGCACCCTGGGCGTGCAGCGTCGGCATGAAAGTGTTGGAGTCGAGGCGGCGGTAGTAGGCGTTGGAGTGCGGATCCAGAACAGTCGCGGTCACACCCAGCAGGTTAGGGGAATGAACTCACCCACCCGACGCCTTATACCCCCGAGGGGTATATTCGACGACGGAGGTGGCGGCTTCACATGACCACGGATCAGGACGTACGCGACGTCGAGCTCGACATCACGGGCATGACTTGCGCATCGTGCGCGGCGCGCATCGAGAAGAAGCTCAACAGGGTCGACGGCGTGCAGGCGAGCGTCAACTACGCGACCGAGAAGGCGCTGGTGAGGGCTCCCAGGCCCATCACCGTCGACGACCTGATCGGCGTGGTCGAGAAGACCGGTTACGGCGCCACCGAGGTGTCTGCCGACGACCACATGGACCACGAGGTCGCGCCCGCCGACGTCCTTCGTCAGCGCCTCATGATCGTCTGGCCGCTCACGCTGCCGGTGATGCTGATGTCGATGGTGCCTGCGCTGCAGTTCACCGGGTGGCAATGGGTCGCCCTCGCGCTCACCACCCCGGTCGTCCTGTGGGGCGCGCTGCCTTTCCACCGCGCGGCCTGGACCAACGCCCGCCACGGCGCCTCGACCATGGACACACTGGTCAGCATCGGGACGCTCGCCGCCTACCTCTGGTCGGTCTGGGCGATGCTCTTCGGCGACGCCGGTGAGCTCGGCATGAAGCACCACTTCGAGTTGCTCATGCACCCCGAGCACGCCTCCAGCGCGATCTATCTCGAAGCCGCAGCCGGTGTCTCGGCATTCCTGCTCACTGGCCGCTACCTGGAGGCCCGCGCCAAGCGGTCGTCCACAGAGGCCTTGCGCTCGCTGGCCGAACTCGGCGCCAAGGACGTCGCGGTGCTGCGCGACCAGCGGGAGCAGCGGATTCCGTTGGAGCAGCTACGCGTCGGCGATCTGTTCGTTGTGCGTCCTGGGGAGAAGATCGCTACCGACGGGGTGGTCGAGATCGGCCGCTCAAGTATCGACAGCTCCGCGATGACGGGTGAATCCGTGCCGGTCGACGTGGGCGTCGGCGGCGAGGTGACCGGTGCCACGTTGAACCTCACCGGACGCCTCGTGGTGCGGGCCACCAAGGTCGGAGCCGACACCGCGCTGGCCGGTATCGCTCGCATGGTCGAGCAGGCGCAGACCGGCAAGGCCAACGCCCAACGACTGGCTGACAAGGTGGCCGGCATCTTCGTGCCGGTCGTACTCGGCATCGCCGCACTGACCTTCCTGGGATGGTGGGTGATCGGCGGCTCGCTGGCCACAGCGTTCACCGCGCTGGTGGCCGTGCTGGTGATCGCCTGCCCCTGCGCTCTCGGCCTCGCGACGCCGACCGCGCTGCTGGTCGGCACCGGCCGTGGGGCCTCGCTCGGCATCCTCATCCGCGGACCGCAAGCCCTTGAGACCTCCCGCGGCATCGACACCGTCGTGCTCGACAAGACCGGCACCCTCACCACCGGCGAGATGAAGGTGGTGCAGGTGCACGGCGGCAAGGCTGTGCTGCGGGCGGCCGCCACCGTCGAGGCCGGTTCGCAGCACCCCATCGCGCAGGCGATCGTCCGCGCCGAGGGTGGCGAGGTGCCCTCCGTCGACGACTTCGAGACGGTCGACGGGTTCGGGGTTCGCGGCACGGTGCGCGGGGTGCCCGTGGTCGTCGGCCAGGAAAAGCTCCTGGTGGAAGACGGCATGCCGCTCGCGGCTGAACTCGCGTCCGCGGTCGCACGGGCCCGGGACGGCGACGGCACGGTCGTGCTCGTCGGCTGGGACGGCGCAGCGCGCGGCTTCGTGAAGGTGGCCGACGAGGTGAAACCCACTGCGGCACAAGCTGTTGCGGAGTATCGAGCCCTCGGCCTCCAGCCGGTTCTGCTCACCGGCGACCACGCGTCCGTGGCTGATGCAGTGGCGCACCGGTTGGGCATCGAGGAGGTCATCGCGCAGGTGACCCCGGCGGACAAGGCGGCACAGGTCGTCCGGTTGCAGGACGAAGGCCGCGTGGTCGCGATGGTCGGCGACGGTGTGAACGACGCCGCTGCTCTCGCGCAGGCCGACCTCGGCATCGCAATGGGCACCGGAACCGACGCCGCCATGCAGGCCGCCGACATCACGATCATGAGCGGCGATCCGCGCAAGGTCGCCACCGCGGTCGAGCTCTCGCGTAGCACCCTGCGCACGATCTACGGCAACCTCATCTGGGCCTTCGGTTACAACGTCGCGGCCATTCCGCTGGCGATGACCGGGCGGATGAGCCCGATGGTCGCCGGTCTGGCGATGGCCTGCTCGTCGCTCTTCGTGGTCGGCAACTCGCTGCGGCTCAAGGGCTTCCAGCCCTCCGGCCGAGAAGAGCAGGCGAGCTCATAGATCGTGTGCGGCCAGCACGGCGTCCATGAGTGAAGCGGTTGCCTCCTGTCGCCGCGCATCGCCTGCGAACTGTTCGGTCGTGCGTTGCTGCTCTCGCCACGAGAGCGCCTCGTCGATGATCGGGCCGTGCTCGGGGGCCACCACCGAGCGTCCCCAGCGTCCGGCTCCTGACTTCGAGGTGATCGCGTGCTCGAGAAGTACGTGGTGCAGCCGCAGGATGCCCAACACATTCCATTCGACCGACTCTGGAGCGCCGTGTGCGGCGCCCTGCCGCAGCTTTTCGCGGCGCGGCAGCCAGTAGCCCTCGAGATTGGTGCGGGTGTTGAGTTCGAGCACTTCTTGGCTGGTGAAGATCTCCAGTTCGCGCACGTCCGGGCCGTGCATGGTGATGCCGCGCTCGGCGAGTTCGTGCCAGGTCGCCTGGTGGGCGTCGCCGTGGTGACCCACCTCGAAATGTCCGTTGAGGACGCCCGGGTGCACCGCCAGCGTCGACGGATCCTCGGCCAATTGCGCCGTGGGTAGGTAGAAACCGTCGAAGGCTCGGCCGCCGGTGTCGAGTTCACGGTGCACCTGTTGCAACACAGCAAGATCCGTCGGGTTGGGACGTCGCGAGGTCGTGGCCACGAAATCGATGTCGCTGCCGGCGAAGAACTCACCCCAGCACAGCGACCCGTGCAGATACATGCCCTCCAGGTACCCCGGCAGCCGAGCCTCGATGCGGGCAATCGCGTCGGCGGTGATCGCCGTGACGGAGTCGGTGACGGGATGCGGCATGCACCCGACGTTACGCCGCAGCCTCCTCCGGTTCAGGCTCCAGCGCCGGACGCTTGAAGCCCCAGTAGGTGTTGTTGGCCGCCAGCAGGAAGACCAGCAGACCCACGGCGACCCACCAGGCCAGCACCCACAGGTGGAAGCCCAGGTTGTAGCTGTCGAGGTAGACGACGCTGCGCACGGCATCGACCCCGGCGCCGTTGGGCAGCCATTGGCCGATGAAGCGCCACGGCTCGGGCAGCAGTTGGTAGTTGTAAGCACCACCGGCCGCAGGGTTGCCCAGCACCACGAAGATCAGGATCGCGATGCCCACCCCGACCGTGCCGAAGACTGCCTCCAAGCCCAGGGTGAAGATCGATGCGGCGAGCGACAACAGCGTGCCGATGCCGACCAGCGCCCAGAAATGGCCGGTCAGCGACTCCAGCCAGCTATCGACGATCAGGGCACCTGCCAGACCTGACAGCGGTGCGTACACCAGGCACAACAGCAGACGCAGGGCCATGCGGCGGAAGTTCTTCGCCTTCGCTCCGAGTTGCAGCCCCACCAGAGCCGCCATGAGGTAGCCGCCGACCAACCAGCCGACCACGAGGTAGAAGCCGGTCAGCCCGTGACTGTCGCCCGATTGCACCGGGGCGACGTCGTTGACGGTGAGTGTGCGGCCTTGCTTGGCGGCGACCTGCTGGAAGATCAACTCCACGGCTGCTGCGTTGGAAGATCCGGTGGAGCTGGCGATCAGCAACTGGTCGTTCTTGCTGCGCGGATCGAAGATGTAGACGGCCTGGCGACGCTGTTCCTTCAGCATCGTGCGGGCGACGTCGGGATCGGTTTCGGGGTAGGCCCAGACCGGCTGCCCCTTGATGTCGTTCAACTGATTGGCCACATACGACTGCCAGTTGTGGTCGGAGATCACACTGACCGTCATGGCGTGCGGCTTCTGCTCGTGGAACGCGCCGACATATGAACTGATGAATGCTGCCTGGATCAGGAACGCTCCGATGACCAGCAGCAGGATGCGCGAGTTCCGGATCGCACCGAACCGGTCACGTCGCGACTCCTCGCGACTGCGCTCATAGCCAGCCTTGGGACCGAAGGTCTTCGGTAGCGCGGTTGCAACGCTTTCGTCGGGGCTCTCGGTCGGGCTTTCGTCCGGTGCGAGGTGTCGTGGACGCTGCTTCGGGCTTGCGGAGTCGGCGGTTTCCGGGACGCTGGATGGTGGCTGCTCTTCGGACATTCCACGAGCATACCGCGAGTGACACTACAGATGTAGTGGACGACGGTGCGCCGCTCACGGGCGACCGGTCTGGATACCCTGTGTGCTGGTCGGGAACGTAGGGGGAGCATGTCTGCAGGCAAGACCGAGCGGGTCGGGAATCGGTACGACCTGCGCGCCCGCATCGCCGGCGGTGGCATGGGCGAGGTGTGGCGCGCCCACGACGAAGTGCTCGATCGCCCCGTCGCGGTGAAGATGCTGCACGCCGGGCTGAGCGACGACCCAGGATTCCTGGAGCGCTTCCGGTCCGAAGCCCGCAATGCGGCACGGCTCTCACACGGCAACGTCGCCCAGGTGCATGACTACGGCGAGGACGAGGGCACTGCCTACCTGGTGATGGAGTTCGTCGACGGCGACCCCTTGTCATCGATCATCCGCTCCCGTGCACCCATGACCGCGGCGGAATCGATCGAACTGCTCGTGCAAGCGGCGCAGGCGCTGGAGGCAGCGCATCGCAAGGGCGTGATCCACCGGGATGTGAAGCCCGCCAACATCGTCGTGACCGGAGACGGTGTCGCCAAGCTCACCGATTTCGGCATCGCCCGTGCCCTCGGCACCGCCGGCGTCACCCGCGCCGGGGAAGTGCTCGGGACGCCGCAGTACCTCCCGCCCGAAGCCGCGCTCGGCACCGAGATCGGCCCGCCGTCGGATGTCTACTCGCTGGCCATCGTGGCCTTCGAGATGCTCACCGGCGACTGGCCCTTCCATGCCGATACCGCGGTCGGTCTGGCGATGGCGCACATCCAGCAGGAGCCGCCGGCCCTGCCGGGAGGAGTGCCCGAACTCGTGGCCGAGGTGGTGCGACGGGGCATGGCCAAGGAGCCGGAGGCCCGTTACGAATCAGCGGCGGCGTTCGCACAGGCGCTGCGCGAAGCGCTCGCGCAATCACCGGTGGACGAGGTGTCGACCGATATCAGCGCCGCGTCCACCACGGTCTTCGACCGCGCCGAGGTGAATGATTCGCTCGCTCCCTCGTCCACGGCCGCGGGCGAGGACGAACTCTCGGCGCCCACCACGGTCAACCCGAGCTTCGGCGACCAGCCATTGCGGCTGCGCGTCGGGCAGAACTCCACCATCGTCGGCAGCACCGTCGAGGTGCTCGTCGACATCGACAACCCGCTCGGCGAACCCTTCGACCCGATGGCCTTCGAGGTCGGTGCCGACGGCCTGGCGCTCGCCGAATCGTCTTTCGTATTCTTCAACAACCCCGAGTCGGCGTCCGGGGCAGTTGCCTTGGTCGACAATGGGATTCGTATCAACTTGGATGACCTGCCCGATGACTGCGCCTCGGTCAATGTCGCCGTGGCCGACGATCACCCGCTCGGTGACCAGCAGCTGAAGGTGCGCGTGCTCGTCGGCGGCGTCCAGCTCGATCTCGACTCGGGCGCCCTCACCGCCGAGCGCGCCGCGATCCTGCTGCGGGTCTATCGCCGCGATGGACTGTGGAAGGTGCGCAACGTGATGGCCGGCTGGGCCGACGGCATCGAACCGATGGTGCGTGACTTCGGCATCGACGTCGCTGGCTGACACTCGCCCGCCCTGACGGCGGCCCGAAGTAGCGCCACGGATCGAGCAGCGCTTGGGCACAAACGCGGCCCTTCCAGCAACAAACGCGGCCTCTGCTCGCAGACGCGACAGCTGCAGCTAGCGCGTTTGCGAGGAAGAGCCGCGTTTGTTTGTTTGCTTGGTTGCTCAGCCGTCGAGGTGGTCGAGCGCCGCCTGGATGTGCAGGCGAGTGGTCGGGAAGAGCGGGACGTCGGCGTCCATCTCGTCGACGAGCAACTCGATCTCAGTGGCGCCCAGGATGATGCCGTCGGCGCCGCGGTCGTCGAGGTCTTGCATCACCTGACGGAAGAAACGACGCGACTTCTCGGTGACGATACCGACGCACAGCTCGTCATAGATGATGCGGTTGATCTCGGTGATGTCGCGCGCTGCCGGGGTGTGGACGGTCAGGCCGCGGCCCTCTAAGCGCTCGCGGTAGAACGACTCGTTCATGGTGAACGCCGTGCCGAGCAGGCCGACCTCGGTGATCTTGCGCTGGGCCGCAGCCTCGGCCGCCACATCGGCGATGTGCAGCATTCGGATGCTGATGGCGTCCTCAATGCGGCCGGCCACGGCGTGCAGCGGGTTGGAGCACAGCAGGATGATCTGCGCGCCGGCGTCTTCCAGCCGCTTGGCCTCACCGCCGAGAAGGGCCCCGAGGGCGTCCCAGTCGCGGTTGTCCTGCAACTGCTGCACCTGCGCGAAGTCGAGGGAGCTGAGCAGCAAACGGGCCGAATGCAGGCCGCCGTGCTTGCTGTGCACCGCCTCGTTGGCGAGACGGTAGTACTCGGCGGTGGACTCCCAGGACAGGCCGCCGATGAGGCCGATGGTCTTCGAAGACGTGGACATGGCCCCAAGCCAATCATCTGCAGCGGGCGCCTGTGGCGGGTTCGGCCGATTGACGGGCGTCCATGGCCCGATAAGTCTTGACTGTGAGTTGGGCCACGCTTACAGTTCCGAAATACGTAATTCCTATTCCATATAACGGAATGCACGTTCCTGCACGGCGACCAAGGAGCACGACATGAGCTACGTCCTCGGACCCAACCAGTACGGCAAGGCGGAGAACCGCGTCGTGCGCATCCACCGCGACACCGACCGCCACGAGATCACCGACTTCAACGTCTCGACCTCGTTGCGTGGCAACTTCGCTGCCGCACACACCCACGGCGACCAGGGCGACGTGCTTCCCACCGACACCCAGAAGAACACCGCGTTCGCGTTCGCCAAGCAGCACGGCGTCGACTCGCCCGAGGACTACGCGCTCGCTCTCGGCAAGCGCATCCTGGAGGCCGCGCCGGTGGCTGATGCCTCCCGCATCGAGGTCGAGGAGTATGCCTGGGACCGCGTGCCGGTCGACGGCGAAGGCCACGACCACTCCTTCGTCCGCCGCGGCACCGATACCCGCACGACGATCGTCACCCAGAACCGTGACGGCGGCGCGTGGGTCGTCTCCGGCATCCAGGACCTCGTGGTGCTGAAGTCGACCGGGTCGTCGTTCAAGGGCTTCCTGAGGGACGAGTACACGACCCTGCAGGAGACCGACGACCGCATCATGGCCACCTCGCTGGTGGCTCGCTGGCGCTACGACGGCACGGACGTCGACTGGAACGCCTCGTACGAAAGCATCCGCTCACTCATCCTCAAGGCCTTTGCCACCACCTTCAGCCGAGCGCTGCAGGAGACGCTTTACGCCATGGGTGGCGCCGTGCTCGAAGCGCACCCGGAGGTGGCCGAGATCAAGTTCTCCGCGCCCAACAAGCACCACTTCCTGGTCGACTTCTCCGGCTTCCAGGTCGACAACCTGGAGAACAACGGCGAGGTCTTCATCGCCGCCGACCGTCCGTACGGCCTGATCCAGGCGACGGTGCAACGCGAGAACATGAGCGACGCCGGCGACGCATGGCTGACCGTTCCGGCTTTCGTCTGAACCGAACGACCATTTGATCTTGGTGGACGACCGGGGCGGCTCGGCGGCGGCGACGCCGGCGAGCCGCTTCGGCACGTGAGCCCTACGTGCTGAGCCAGTGCGCACACCCGACCCGGTGTGCCCCGCTGCCTGGAAGGATGCAGTGATGACCGACGTATCCACCTTCAACAACCTCGACCAGCCGCAGGTGCATGACCTGCTGTGGGCCTGCCTGCCCGTCCAGCGCTGGGTGGACAAGGTGGCCGCCGGCCGGCCCTACGCAGAGACGAATGACGTTCTGCAGCAAGCGAACCGGTCGGCTGCGGAGTTGACCGACGACGAACTCGACGCGGCGTTGGCCGGCCATCCGCGTATCGGTGAGCGCGCGTCCAGCCCGGAGCACCAAGCCGAACACTCGGCCAAGGAGCAGGCCGCGGTCGATCGCGATGACGCTGAACTGATGCAGCGGTTGCTCGAAGGCAACCAGGCTTACGAGAGTCGTTTCGACCGCGTCTTCCTGATCCGCGCCAAGGGCCGCACTGCACCGGAGATCTTGGCCGAGCTGCAACGCAGACTCGGCAACGACGACCAGACTGAACGAGAAGAGACCGTGACGCAGTTGCGCGAGATCGCGTTGCTGCGTCTTGAGGAGGCACTGAGCTGATGGGCACCCTGAGCACACACATCCTGGACACCAGCCGCGGCAAGCCGGCCGAAGGCGTCCGCATCACTCTCGAAACCCTCGACGGCAAGCAGCTGGGCGAAGGCGTGACCAATGCCGACGGCCGGGTGGGCGAGATCGGCCCCGAGCAGATGGACGCCGGTGACTACCGCCTGCACTTCGCCGCGCGGGAGTACTACGACGGGCTCGGGGTGGAGTCGTTCTACCCGGAGATCACCGTGGCCTTCACGATCGCGGACGCTTCGCAGCACTACCACGTGCCGATCCTGTTGAACCCCTACGGTTTCAGCACCTACCGAGGCAGCTGAACCCCTCATGCCGCGGGTAGTGATCGCCCCGGACAAGTTCAAGGGCACGTTGACGGCGGCGCAGGTCGCCCAGGCGCTCGAGCGCGGGATGCGATCGGTCATCACCGAGCTCGACGTCGCCATCGTGCCGGTGGCCGACGGCGGTGACGGCACCCTCGCGGCGGCAGAACACGCAGGTTTCGAGGCTGTCCACCTTGAGGCGAGTAACCCGGTGGGTCGCCGGATCGGTACGCGATATGTGTGCCGTGGCACCGACGCCGTGATCGAGATGGCCGAGGTCAGCGGCCTGGCCATGCTCGGCGATGCACTCGACCCGATGAACGCCTCCAGCCGCGGACTGGGTGAGGTGTTGGCTGCTGCGCTGGACGCCGGCAGCCGCACGATCGTGGTCGGCATCGGCGGCAGTGCGTCGACCGACGGCGGGGCGGGCATGGCCGAAGCGCTCGGGGTGCGCATCCTCGACGCCGGCGGCTCAGCGGCGCCCGCGGGCGGGGCCGGTCTGAGCGACGCGGCCTCACTCGACCTGTCCGGCCTGCACCCGGGCCTGGCCGACGCCGAAGTGCTGATCGCCTGCGACGTCGACAACCCGCTCACCGGCGCTCGCGGCGCGGCTGCCGTCTACGGGCCGCAGAAGGGCGCCTCGGACGACCAGGTGGACGCGCTCGACGCGGCACTCGTCCACTGGGCCGATCTCGTGGCGCAGGCCACCGGCAAAGACCGCCGGGAGGAACCCGGCGCGGGTGCTGCCGGGGGAGTCGGCTTCGCAGCGCTTGCGCTGCTGGGTGCGAGCCTGCGTCCGGGGGCGGGGCTGCTCTTCGAGATGGTCGGCCTGGAGCAGAGCTTGCCCGGTGCCGACCTGGTGATCACCGGCGAAGGCGCGCTCGATGAGCAGACCCTGCATGGCAAGGCGCCGGCAGCAGTCGCCGAACTCGCTGCGGCACATGGGCTTCCGGTCGTCGCGGTCTGCGGCGTCAACAAGCTCGACGAGGAGGGCCTGCACTGCCTGGGCGTGCAGCGTGCCTACGCCGTCATGGATCATGCCCGTGACCTGGACGAGGCGATGAGCAACGGGGCCGCACTGCTGGAGCAGATCGGTGCGAACCTGGCGCGAGACTTCCTAGCTCAACCCTGACGAAACCTCACCGAACGCATCTGGAAGGACGACCATGACCAACTCGTACTACGTGCCCACTGGTGGCCTGCCCGGGCAGACCGAGCTCACCACCGACCGGGCGATGTTCACCGAGGCCTACGCAGTGCTGCCCCGGGGCACGATGCGCGACATCGTCACCAGCCTGCTGCCGTTCTGGGAGAAGACGCGGCTGTGGGTCATTGCGCGTCCGCTCTCGGGCTTCTCCGAGACCTTCTCGCAGTACATCGTCGAGGTGGCGCCGGGTGGCGGCTCGGATCGTCCGGAGCTCGACACCTCCGCCGAAGGCGTGCTCTTCCTGGTGGGCGGCGAACTCGAACTGACCCTGGACGACCAGAAGCACGCGTTGCGCGCCGGCAGCTATGTCTTCCTGCCGCCGCAGTCGAACTGGACGCTGCACAACGCCAGCGAGGCCAACGCCACCTTCCACTGGATCCGCAAGGCGTACCAGAAGGTCGAGGGCATCGAGGCGCCCGACGCTTTCGTCACGCACGAGGACGACGTGCCCGGCGGTGAGATGCCCGGCACCAACGGTGCCTGGACCACCCAGCGCTTCGCCGACCCGACCGACATCCGGCACGACATGCACGTCAACATCGTCAACTTCGAGCCCGGCGGCGCGATCCCGTTCCCGGAGACGCACGTCATGGAGCACGGCCTGTACGTGCTGGAGGGCAAGGCGGTCTACCTGCTCAACAAGGACTGGATCGAGGTGCAGGAGGGCGATTTCATGTGGCTGCGCGCGTTCTGCCCGCAGGCCTGCTACGCCGGTGGGCCGGGTCGCTTCCGCTACCTGCTCTACAAGGACGTCAACCGGCACGCGACGCTCAGCCGCCAGCTGGTCTGAGGCGGTCCCGGTTCGCCGCCTGCTCGCACAAACCGGACGCAAACGACACGTTTCCCGTGCTGAAACGTCGCTTTTGCGTCCGGTTTGTGGCGGACGGCGAGCGGACGAGGGCTGCACCGACTTTCGTAGTGTGGAATATGTTTCCACCCTCCGAGATCTTCCTTTTGTGATCCGCAGCACTTAGGCTGCTCTGAACGGCGTCGTTCGCATGGATAACCGGCGCGGTTCGAGTCTTGACCTCCAACCATGCTCCGGCGGACCGGAAGGAGTCCGACACGCCGTCGGACGTTGGGAGTGAGCATGAATTCAGAACAGCCCGAGATGAATCTGAACGGGCGGTCGCGGTCAATGGTCGACATCGACCCCGCGACCAATGCGCTCGACTTCATTCGCGACTGCGGATTCACCGGAGCCAAGGAAGGCTGTGCCGAGGGGGAGTGCGGCGCCTGCTCGATCATGGTGCTGCGGCCTGACGGCGACACCTCCCGCTGGGTGTCGATCAATGCCTGTCTGATCCCGGCGTTGACCCTCGACGGTCAGGAGGTCGTCACCTCGGAGGGACTGGGCACACCGACCGATCTGCACGAGGTGCAACGCGAGATGGCCGTCCGCGGCGGTTCGCAATGTGGTTACTGCACACCGGGATTCATCTGCTCGATGGCGGCGGAGTTCTACCGTCCGGAGCGCGCCCCCGACGGTGAGGACAACGCCGACCACGGCGCGAACGGATTCGATCTGCACTCCCTGTCGGGCAACCTGTGCCGCTGCACCGGCTATCGCCCGATCCGCGATGCCGCGTATGCCCTCGGCGCGGTGCAGTCGGGCGACGAGTTCGCCTCGCGCTGCAGCTCACCGGCGCCCAGCGGAGGGTCCACCACGGTGGAGCGCGATTCACGTCGCTTCGTGCGTCCGGCAACACTCGCCGACGCACTTTCCTTTCTCGATGACCAGCCCGACGCCGTGCTCGTCGCGGGCTCGACCGACTGGGGCGTCGACGTCAACCTCAAGGGCGTTCGGGCACCGTTGGTGATCGCGGTCGACCGGCTCGAGGAGTTGCGCACCTTCGCCCTCAGCGATGAGCGTCTCGAACTCGGTGCCGCCCTCACTCTCAGTGAGATCGAACGCCTGCTCGATGGCCGAGTTCCGTTGCTGGCCAGTCTCTTTCCGCAATTCGCCTCGCGCCTGATCCGTAACGGCGCGACCATCGGCGGCAACCTCGGCGCCGGCTCGCCGATCGGCGACACCCCGCCCGCGCTGCTGGCGCTCGAAGCGACTCTGGTGCTCGCCTCCAGCGAGGGCGAACGGGACATACCCCTCGCCGAATACTTCACCGGTTACCGCGAAACGGTGCGCAAGCCGGGCGAACTCATCAAGTCGATCGTCATCCCGCTGCCGGCCCTGCCGATCACCGCTTTCCACAAGATCGCCAAGCGGCGGTTCGACGACATCAGCAGCGTCGCTGTCGGCATCGCGGTCGATGTGCAGGGCGGCATCATCCGCAAGTCACGCATCGGTCTGGGCGGCGTCGCAGCCACCCCGATCCGGGCAACCGCCACTGAAGCGGCGTTGGAGGGCAAGCCCTGGAGCGCCGCCACGATCACCGAGGCGGCACAGGTGCTGGGCAGTGAAGGCACGCCGATGGACGACCACCGCGCCAGCGCTCGCTACCGGGCCGCGATGCTCGGCACGTCGCTGGAGAAGCTCTTCGCCGAGAACGACCCGCAGGAGGTGGCGTCATGAGCACCCTTTCCCAGCGTCCGATGAATGCGATTGTCGGACAAGAGATGCCGCACGAGGCTGCCAACCAACACGTGACGGGTGCGGCGCTCTACACCGACGATCTCGTGGGCCGCACGCTCGGCACGTTGCACGCCTATCCGGTGCAGACGGCCGTTGCGCACGGACGTGTGACGTCGATGGACGTCCAGCCGGCGTACGACGTGCCCGGCGTGGTGCGGGTGCTCACCGCTGACGATGTGCCCGGAGTGAACGATGCCGGCATCAAGCACGACGAACCGCTCTTCCCCACCGAGGTCATGTACTACGGCCACCCGGTGTGCTGGGTGATCGGGGAGACCCTCGAAGCGGCCCGACTGGGGGCGGCTGCGGTCAAGGTCGAGATCGACGAGCTTCCCGCGCTCATCACGGTCAAGGAGGCGATCGAGGCCGAGAGCTTCCAGGGTGCGCGTCCGGTGATGGCCCGGGGCGACCTCGGGGCTGGTTGGGCGGCGTCCACTCGGGTCTTTGAGGGAGAGTTCGAGTTTGCCGGCCAGGAGCACTTCTACCTGGAGACCCACTGCTCGTTGGCGCAGGTCGACGAGAACGGCCAGATCTTCATCCAGTGCAGCACCCAGCACCCCACCGAGACCCAGGACATCGTCGCGCACGTGCTCGGTCTCGACAGCAACGAAGTGACCGTGCAATGCCTACGCATGGGTGGCGGCTTCGGTGGCAAGGAGATGCAGCCGCACGGCTATGCCGCTATCGGTGCCCTGGCCGCCACTCTCACCGGACGCCCGGTGCGGGTGCGCCTCAACCGCACGCAGGACATGACGATGTCGGGCAAACGGCACGGTTTCCACTCCGCGTGGAAGATCGGTTTCGACGACGAGGGCAAGATCCAGGCGTTCGAGGCGGTGCTCACCTCTGACGGTGGATGGAGTCTCGACCTCTCCGAGCCGGTGCTCGCCCGCGCTTTGTGTCACGTTGACAACGCCTATTGGGTGCCCAACATCCGGGTCGACGGACGCATCGCCAAGACCAACAAGACCTCACAGACCGCCTTCCGTGGGTTCGGCGGACCGCAGGGCATGTTGGTGATGGAGGACATCCTCGGCCGGGTTGCCCCGAAGCTGGGGATGAAGGCGCACGAACTGCGCCGCAAGAACTTCTACGTCGACGGCCAGGAAACGCCGTACGGCCAGCCGGTGCGGCACGCCGAGCGGGCCGTCGCATGCTGGGAGCAGGTCTGGCAGAACGGCGAATTGGATCGTCGGATGGCGGAGGTGGACGCGTTCAACGCCACCAGCCCCAACACCAAGCGGGCCATCGCGATCACCCCGGTGAAGTTCGGCATCTCCTTCAACCTCACCGCCTTCAACCAGGCGGGTGCGTTGGTGCACGTCTACAAGGACGGCTCGGTGCTGATCAACCACGGCGGCACCGAGATGGGACAGGGCCTGCACACCAAGATGTTGCAGATCGCCGCGACCACGCTCGGCATCCCGCTCGACAGGGTGCGCCTTGCTCCCACCCGCACCGACAAGGTGCCCAATACCTCGGCCACTGCTGCGAGTACGGGCGCCGACCTGAACGGTGGAGCGGTCAAGGACGCCTGTGAGCAGATCATGGTGCGGCTGGAGAAGGTGAAGGCCGAGGCGCAGGAGGAGCTCTCCTGGGAAGACCTCGTCCATCGTGCCTACTTCGGTCGGGTGCAACTGTGGGCGGCCGGTTTCTACCGCACCGAGGGCCTGAAGTGGGATCCCGCCACGGTCAAGGGTTCGCCGTTCAAATACTTCGCGTACGGCGCGGCCGCCACCGAGGTGGAGGTCGACCGCTTCACCGGTGCCTATCGCACGCTGCGCGTCGACATCGTGCACGACGTCGGTGACTCGTTGTCGCCGTTGATCGACATCGGTCAGATCGAAGGCGGCTACGTGCAGGGAGCCGGGTGGCTGACCCTGGAAGACCTGCGATGGGACACCAGTGATCGCCCGACCCGTGGCCGGCTGGCCACTCAGGGCGCCTCCACCTACAAGCTGCCGAGCTTCTCGGAGATGCCGGCGGAGTTCAACGTGAGTCTGCTGGAGCGGGCGCACGAGGACGGCGCGGTCTACGGCAGCAAGGCGGTCGGTGAGCCGCCCTTGATGCTCGCCTTCTCCACCCGCGAGGCGCTGCGTCAAGCGGCAGCTGCCTTCGGCGACGAAGGAGTCAGCGTCGAGATCGGTTGCCCGGCCACGCCCGAAGCGGTCTTCTGGGCGCTGCAGGAAGCGCGCGGCGCCGCACCGACAGACGGCTGAATCATGCAGTGGGCCAAGGTGATCCAGCGCCTACGACGGGAGCGGGTGGCGTCGGTGCTGATCACCGTCACCGCCGTGCGCGGACACGCTCCGCGCGCTCCCGGCGCCAAGATGATCGTCACGCGTGAGCAGACTTTCGGCACCGTCGGTGGCGGCAACCTGGAAGAGTCCGCGATCGTGCGTGGACGCGCGATGCTCGACGAGCGCGACGCCGAACCGGAGCTGTTGGAGATCGGTCTCAACACCCATGCCGACAACCGCTACGGAGTGCAATGTTGTGGAGGAGAAGTGACGATGTTGCTCGAACCGGTGCCGACCGTCCCCGCCGTCGCGATCTTCGGGATGGGTCACGTGGGTCGTGAGCTCGCGCGGGTCCTCTCCCGTCACGACATCGATCTCTACCTGGCCGATTCCCGTGCAGCACAAGTCGATTCGTCGTTGTCGCAGGAGCTGGCTGATGCCGTGGCCGAGGTGAACATCAAGCACACGCCGGTGCCGGAGTCTCTCCTTCCGGAGCTACCGCAGGGCACCCATGTGCTCATCATGAGCCACGACCACGCAGAGGACGCCGCGCTCTGCGACGCCTCGTTGCGCCTCCCCAACCTGGGCACCATCGGCCTCATCGGGTCGCGCTCCAAGTGGCGCCGTTTCGAGAAAACCCTTGCCGAAGAAGGACATTCGGCCACAGACATCGCTCGCATCCAATGCCCGATCGGTGTGCCCGAGATCGTGTCCAAGGAACCGGCAGCCATCGCCGTGGGCGTTGCTGCTCAACTGCTCCAGGTCTTCGCGGCCGAGCACTCGACCTCAGGAGATCAGTCATGACCATCTACCGCGCCACGGCGCTCGACACCCCGGACAGTCCATTCGACGGCGCCGCCCTGCGCGCCGGCGCCGATGTCGGCCTACGGGTCATCGACGGGGTCATCACCCACCGAGCCACTGCCGGTGAACTCTTCCGGCAGTTCCCCGGCGAGCAGGTGGTCGACCTACGGGAAGGCGTCCTGCTGCCGGGTTTCGTCGACACCCACGTGCACTTCCCGCAACTGCGGGTGATCGGCGCCCTCGGCATGCCCTTGCTCGACTGGCTCGACCGCGCTGCACTGCCCGAAGAACTCCAGATGGCCGACGAACACCAGGCCCGGATGGTGGCCCGCGGCTTCCTGCGTGGTCTGCGCGAGGCGGGCACGACCACCGCCTTGGTCTTCGGTTCGCACTTCGCGTCCGCCATGGAGGTGCTCTTCACCGAGGCGCATGCCAGCCGGCTGCGGATCGTGAGCGGATTGGTCGTCTCCGATCGCATCCTGCCCGAGGGTTTGCTCACCACTCCTGAGCTCGCGTACGAGCAATCGGTCGACCTTGCTCACAAATGGCACGGCGTCGATCGCCTCCGGTACGCCGTCACCCCGCGCTTCTCCTTGTCCGCCGGCGAGGAGATGCTGGCGGCCTGCGGACGCGTGATGCAGGAGTTCGACGACCTCTACTTCACCTCGCATCTCAACGAGAACAAGCGCGAGATTGAAGAAGTCGAGGAGCTCTTCGGCGGGTTGAACTACACCCAGAGCTACGACGCACACGGCTTGCTCGGCGGACGCTCAGTGCTGGCCCACGACGTCCACCCCAAGGACGAAGAGCTGACCCTCATGGCCCAGCGGCGCACCTCGGTGGCGCACTGTCCGACGTCCAACTCTGCACTTGGTAGTGGGTTGTTTCCGCTGAAACGACATGTGGCACATGGAGTTTCGGTCGCGCTCGGTAGTGATGTCGGCGCAGGCACCGGCTTCAGCCTTTTCAAGGAAGGCCTGCAGGCCTACTTCATGCAGCAACTGCTGGGCGACGACGGCCTACCGCTGACGTCCGCGCATCTGCTCTACCTCGCCACCCGCGCCGGGGCGCACGCGTTGGAGATGGACGAAGAGATCGGCGACCTGTCGGCAGGCAAGCAGTTCGACGCGATCTGGATTCGTCCGCAGGACGGCGACCCGCTCGACATGGGCATCGAACACGCCAAGGACTCCGACGACGTACTCGCGAAGATCTTCGCGCTCGGCACCACGGACGATGTCGCGGGCGTGTGGGTGGGCGGCGAACGGTTGTGACCGAGTCATCGAGCACGGCGGGCCGCGGGGCAGGGGTGCAGTCGCTCGGTCGTGCCTTCGCGCTGCTCGAGCACATGGCCGCCGGGGGCGGCACGACCACCGTGTCGCGCCTCGCCGAATCGACCGGCCTGCCGCTCGGCACGATTCATCGGATGATGCGGACGCTGGTCGACCTCGGGTACGCCCGGCAGGAGGCGTCCAAGGAATACACGTTGGGCCCCAAGCTGATTCGGCTCGGCGATGTCGCCAGCAGGTCGGTGGCCAGGTGGGCGCGTCCGGCCATGGTGCAGGTGGTGGCTCGCACGGGGGAGTCGGTCAACATCGCCGCGCTCGACAGCGACCAGATCGTCTACCTCGGGCAGGTGATGGCGTCGCGCAACTCGATGCGCATGTTCACCGAAGTGGGCCGTCGCGTGCTGCCGCATTCAACCGCGGTGGGCAAGGCGATCATGGCCACGATGCCGCCGGCGGAGGTGGAGGCGTTACTGGAGCGCACCGGCATGCCCCAGCTGACGGAGTTCACGATCGGCACACCACAGGCGTTCGCCACTGAACTCGGCATCGCCCGTGAGCGGGGCTACGCCGTGGACGAGCAGGAGCAGGAACTCGGTGTGCGCTGTGTCGCGGTGAAGGTGCCGACCGAAACCCAGCGACTAGCGGTGTCGGTCTCAGGACCGGTGACCCGGATGACTGATGACGCGATCGCGGCCGCGGTCGGACCGTTGCAGGACGCCGCCATGAGGATCGCCGCCGAACTCGGCTGAGCCTTCCCGTTGGCTCCCATTGCTCCGGCCGCTCCGTGAACCGCGGTTCGCGACGGACTCCGCTCTGCATTCCGCGAGGCAAGCACGGCGGTCTGCCGAGTTGAAGTGAACCTCGTCCGCGGGGTGCAGGCCGTGAAGGTGGGCAGGTGAGTGGTCAGGTACGCCTGATCGGCGGACGGCACTTGTATGTGACCCGGTCGCAAGCAACAGTGGACGCATGACGACTTACACCTTGAACGACGGCACGACCGTGCCCGCGATCGGCTTCGGCACCTACCCGCTCAAGGGCGACGAGGGCGTGACGGCCTTGGTGAGTGCGCTCGACACCGGCTACACCTACCTCGACACCGCGGTGAACTACGAGAACGAGGCGGAGGTCGGCAAGGCGCTCGCCGACTCCGACATGCCGCGCGACGACGTCCAGATCGCCACCAAGATCCCAGGACGCTTCCACGCCAAAGACCTTGCCGCGCAATCACTTCGGGATTCGGCGGAGCGGCTGGGTGTCGACCGCATCGACGTCGGTCTCATCCACTGGCCGAACCCGAGCGTCAACCTCTACCTCGAGGCATGGCAGGCGCTGGTCGAGGCGCAGCAGACCGGCCTGGTCACCACGATCGGTGTTTCCAACTTCACCGCTGACCACCTGCGCCGCATCATCGAGGCGACCGGTGTGACCCCGGCCATCAACCAGATCGAGGTGCACCCCTACCTCCCGCAGGAGGAGATGCTCGCGGTCAACAAGGAGTTGGGCATTCTCACCCAGGCGTGGAGTCCGCTGGGCAAGGGGCAGGCGCCGTACGAGGAGGAGCCGGTGGCCGCTGCCGCTGCGGCTCACAACGTGACGCCGGCCCAGGTGATCCTGCGCTGGCACGTGCAGCGCGCGGTCATGCCGCTGCCGAAATCGGCCACTCCGTCACGCCAGAAGGAGAACCTCGAGGTCTTCGGTTTCGAGCTCGACTCCTCGCAGATGGCTGCGATCACCGGTCTCGGCAAGCCCGACGGACGCCTCTTCGGCGGCGACCCCAACACCCACGAGGAGCAGTAGTCATCGCTGGATGAACGCGGTGCCTTAACCCGGTGACCCTTCGCTGCGATCCGCGCACCCTCAGCGTCCGGCGAGCAACTTGTTGACCAACCGGTTGGCGCCGGTGACGAGGACGTTCTTGCGTGCGGTCATGAGTGGTTCTTGTCAGCGGGGTTTGGGCTCAAGTTACCGGCGAGTTGGGTGCGCGCGGAGCGAAACGGCGCAAGGTGTCGGATGAATATTCGGTCGCGGTCGGCCACTGAACGCGGCACCGTTGAGCCATGACATCCGAACGAGTGCGCCCGCCATTCGACGCCGACGAACGCACCCAGCTGATGGGCTGGTACCAACTGCAGCGCGACATCGTCGCCCTGAAATGTGAGGGCCTCACCAACGAACAAGCTCACCAGGTGGTGATTCCGACCTCGCCCTTGATGACGATCGCGGGTGTGTTGTCGCATCTGCGCTGGGTGGAACACACGTGGTTCCAGATCGCGTTCACCGGCGACGACCCGATCGGCAGCCCGGCTTTCTCGGAGAAGGTCGACGATCTCGACTTCATGGTGGAAGGTCGCGAACTGGAGCAGCTACTGCGCGAATACCGGCGGGAGTGCGATGCCTCCGACCGCGTGATCGCCGCCGCTTCGCTCGATGATCTCGGACGCTTCGACGGTTTCCTAGCTGGGCACGCCAGCCTGCGCTGGATGATCCTGCACATGATCGAGGAGACCGCCCGCCACGCCGGTCAGCTCGACATCATCCGCGAACTGATCGACGGCGAGACCGGCTACTTCTGAGCCGCTGGCGCTACCCGAACGCCACCCTGACCGCTGCGCTCGAGCGACTGCGCGACGAAGCCATCTGCCTTCAGCTCCTCGACCACCTCGGTCACCCAGGTGAGCGTCTCGGCTGACACCGAACGCGGGACGGCGACCGCTTGCCGGATCTGCATGAATGCCTCGTCGATGAGTCGCTGCCCGTCATGGGTGTCGACGAATGTCGTTGCGGGCTGGCGGATTCCGGCGCCCGCTTCGAGGCTCTGCTCGAGGTAGACGTCCACGCCTTCGGCTCCACGCACGAGTTCGGCGTGTTCCAGCGTCCGGGTGAGGAAGAGGTCGTAGGCCGAGCCCTCCTTCACCCCGATACGGACGCCAGGCGCATCGACGTCCGCGACCGTCCGGAGTGCGCTCTCGGTGGGCACCACGTACACGCCTTCGATGAGCGCGTACGGCTTGGTGAACCCCACCTGATCGGCACGCGCGGGCTCGATCGCCATGAATCCCAGCGTCGCGGCGCCGGTGACCAGCGCCTCGAAGGACTTCCGCGCGGCGTCGAAGCAGACGAACTCGACCGGTACGTCCAGCCGTCCTGCGATCTGGCGGGCGAGATCGACGGTGACACCGGAGGGGGAGACGGAATCTCCCTGGGCCAGCACAGGATTGCCGAGATTGATCGATGCGTGGAGGACGCCGTCCGGGGCGAGGTCGGTACGAATCGCGCTGAGGTTCACGCGACACAGACTAGGCGCGATGCCTGAAACGGTTGATACTTCCGGCATGGCCAGCGACTGGGTATCGCCCTCGGAATGGATCGCGTCGGCACGTGGCAGACAGGCCGCTGGCGACATCGACGGTGCATACGCCGATTACGAGAAGGCATGGAACATCAACACCTACGACCAGTCGTGGGATCAGTCGGACGCGGCCCATGCAGCCGGTCTGATGATGAAACAGCAGCGGCGTTGGCGGGAGGCACTCACCGCCTTCGACGAGGTGATCTCGATCGGCGACAAGCACTGGGACGAGGCACACTTCCACCGCGCGGTCATTCTGCGTGACACCGACGAGGACCCGTACTGGTACCTGGATGACGACAGTAGGAAGCCGGACCGGCACGGAGAAATGGTGACCGGATTCAGGATGGGTTTGCGCAGCAGTGACCCGGGTGTGGTGACGGACGCTCGCGAGGCGCTGAAGGCATTGGGGGAGGAGGTGCCCGCCCCGAATGCGTACACGTTGGCTCGCACTGATCCGTCCGCAGCAGCCGAGATCTTCAGCCGCGAACTCGAAGACGGTGACCCGCCTGCTGCGCGGAATGCGGCCTGGCAGTTGTTCGCGCTGCGACGTTACGAAGGCCGGCATGACATGGCGGTCGTATGTGCGCGTCAGGCGATCCGTCTCGATCCGCCGGAGGCCGCCACCTCCGGCCGCTTCCAACGGTTGGCCGATGCGTTGTACTCGGACGGTTCCGTTGGTGCTGCCCTCATCGCCATCGACGCCGCGATCGCGGAGGCCAACTTCGTGCATGAGCCAGCTGCTTGGCGGCTGCGTGCCCGACTCCAAGAAACGCTGGGGCAATCAGAGGAAGCCGTGGCAAGTCGTGAGCAGGCGTCGCGCGTCGACGACGGCAGCGAGCCGCTCCCGGAGGAACCGACCTTGCCGATGCTGGCGAGCTATCAACTGGCCAATCCGCGGGTGGAGCAGATCCTCGCGGCGACCGAGGCTGGTTCGCCTGTGGCTCCGAACAGAACGGAGCGCAGAGGACTCTTCGGACGCCAGCGCCGCTAGCTCGGAGGATCTGGCCGTCGCCGCATTCTTGGGGCCGGCAGATGAAAAGGTGGAGCCATGAGCGAAACCGAACTGACCATCGAGGGTCTGCCACAGGGTTGGCAGGCGCGCGTGCCCGGGGCCGATGACATCGATGCGATCGTCGAACTCGTTGCGGCACATCGGGAACGGGTGGGTCGAGCAGGTTCGGTGGATGCTCCGATGATCCAGGCGCAGCTCACCGGCGTCGGGTCGTGGACTCGGCGGCAGCTGGTGGTCGACGATGAGCACGACCGCCTCGTAGCGTGGTTGTCGGTGCACGACCGGGCCGCCGGGCGCACCGTCGTCGAGCCCGAGATCAGCGTCGAGCTTCCGGACGACCTGGCTGATCAACTCGCAGACTGCCTCTTCGACGCCGGTCGCCGTTTCGCGATCGAGATCGACACCCTGCGCCGGCTCCGCTCGATCCTGCTCGACGCGCACGCGTACTCGGTGGACGAGCGGCAGCAGCGCTGGTTGGATCGGGCAGGTTACGAGAAGGTGCGCACTTGGTGGCACATGTCGCGGCCGGTGACCTCCGAGGAGGCTGAGACGCTGCCCGGCGCGCGCGAGGGCGTGACCGTCCGCCGGGTGGAGGTGCACGAGGACGGCATGCCGGTGGCACAGGACCTGCAGACCGTGCACCGGTTGCTCGAGGAGTCGTTCCAGGATCACTTCAGTTCGTATCGCGAGAGCTTCCCGGAGTTCGTGATGCGGTTGCGAGAAGACCCCGGGCACCGTTGGGATCACTGGTGGTTGGCCATGATCGACCAGGACGGTGAGCAGCTCCCGGCGGGTGCGGTGGTCGCTTCCGTCAGCCCGCCTGATGCCGACGGCGTGCAAGGCAGCTACATCGACTACATCGGGGTGCATCGCCGAGCGCGTGGCCACGGAGTGGCGAAGGCATTGCTGCACACGGTGATTGCCGACGCCGCCGAGCGTGGCCGTAACCGGGTCGGCCTGGAGGTCGACGCCGACTCGCCGACCGGGGCCGAGGGGCTCTACACCTCGATGGGTTGGAGCACCACCTACGAATCGCAGTCGTGGCATCAGCAGCTCGACCTGGCGCGCTGATTCCGCTGATTCGGTCGCACATCCGAGGCCGTGCGGCCGTGCACGACCTAGACTGAAGACGTCCGATCGGCGGAGGGAGCAGCCATGACAGCGCTGGCCATCGTCCTGATCATGATCGCGTCTGTTTACGTGTTCGGCCTGCTGTTCGCCGTCGTCGTCGCCGCGATGAAGCTGTCGGAAGATTCGGCCCTTCAACGGCATGAGGCTTGGCGCCAGATGCGCCGCTCACCCATCTGGCCCGTCGACGAATTCCGCCGGCAGCGCGCCGAGTACGTCACGAGCAAGCACCTCGCGAATATCGAGCAGTCCGAGCTCATCCTGAAGAAGCTGAAGCAGGTCGAACAAGCCCAGCGCCGCAACCTGCAGACCTGGGCCGACGCCGCGAACGCTCAGGCGCGGTTGCAGGAAGTCGCGAAGCCGGACAGCACCAACACCATCGCGCCGGACAAGTAAGCAGAGCGTCCCGCCCGTACGCCGCCATGGCACTGCTTGGACCGCTGACTGACGAAGGAAGTCCACGCGTCGAAACGTCGTGAGGTGCGCGGACTTGCCTGTCGCGGTCAGCCTGATTGATCGTCGCGGCGGGTTTCGACTCCTGCGGCTTCGTTCCTCAGCAGCAGGGCTCAGCCAGTGGTTCCGCAGCAGTAGGGCTCAACCAGCGGTTTCTCAGTAGCAGGGTTCAAACGCCGGTGATGGTTGTTCCGCGCGCGTGCTCACCCCCGCGACCGCACCGTCCACCCGACGCCGGTCAGGCCCACCAGCCTCGACCGAAGCCGTATTCGCCGGCGAGGTCGTGCGGGAGGTCGGCGCGGGAGCCCAGGAAGGAACCGACCACGGCGCTGCCCAGGTCGTCCAGGTCGGGGGTGACCACGCGGCCATCGACGCGACGGGCGAGTTCGCCGAGGAAGCGACCGAGGCCGGGGTCGTCGCCGAGTTGGAAGAACGTGGTCTGGGCGCCGATGCGTCCTGCGGTGTCGAGCTCGCGGACGGTCGCGGCGATCGTGTACGGGTGCGGTGGATAGTCGAAGAAGGAGTGACCATCGCGCTCCAGGTGAGCGGTCGGCTCACCGTCGGTCACGATCAGCAGCACCGGCTGCGCGTTGGGTTGCTTGCGGAAGAAGCGGTTGGCCAGCAGCAGTCCGTGGTGCAGGTTGGTGCCCTTGAACTGCATGCCCGAAAGGCCCGTGAGCTCTTCAATGCCCATCACTTCGGCATGCCGTCCGAAGCCGACGAGCTGCAAGTGATCCCCGCGGAATCGGGTGGAGATCAGTTGGTGGAGAGCAAGAGCCGTGCGCTTCATGGGCACCCAGCGGCCCGCCCGGATCATCGAGTACGACGTGTCGACCAGCAGCACCACCGCTGCCTGGGTGCGCGCCTCGGTCTCGCTGACTTCGATGTCGTTAATCTCGATCCGGACGCCGCCGCGTGCTGAGGCTCCATCGGCGACGGTGCGCCGGACGGCGTTGGTGATCGTGCGGTTGACGTCCCACGACTGGGTGTCGCCGAACTCCCATTGACGGGTCGAGCCGGTCAGCTCGCCGGCGGCTCCGGCCCGTCGCATGTCGCGGTCGCCTGACCGTCCGGACATGCGATCGGCCACGTCACGCAGCAGGGTCTTTCCCAGCTGCCGCATGGCCCGCGGCGAGAGCCGCAGCGCGCCGTCCGAACCCTTGGTGAGATAGCCGCTGTCGCGTAGCTCGCGTTCGAGTTGGGCGAGGGTGCGTGCGTCGACGGCAGCTTCGGGTCCGAGCTGTTGTGCAAGTGAGTCGAGGTCGAGGTCGTCCATGCTGGCGCCCGGGCGGTCCTGATCGAGTTGCTCAGCGATGCTGTCGAGATCAGCGAGATCCTGCAGTGCGCCGGTGCCGTCGCCCAGCCCCAGACCGTCCTGACCCTCGAAGCCTTCCTGCGAGCCGCCCCAGTCCTCACCCGGACGCAATGCCTGCAGGTTGCTGTCGAGCTGCGACAGCTGGTCCATCAGGTCGGGGGATCCGAACGCCTGCTGCGCGAGCTCCATGAGTTCCTCGCGCTGCTCCGGGCTCATCGAGTTGAGCATCCGTTGCGCCGCGGCGGCGCGAGCTGCCATGGCGTCCAACAGTTCGTCGAGGTTCTGCGGGTTCTCGGGGAAGTACTCGCCGTGCTTGGCCATGAAGTCGGCGAAATCCTGATCGGTGTCCTCACCTGCTGCTCGCTTGGCCAGCAGCTCGTTCAGGTCACGCAGCATCGCAGCGACTGCCGCTCGATCCTCGTCCGTCGCCGATTGGAGCGCCTGCTTCATGCCCGCGAAACGTTGGTCCAACATCTCGCGGCCAAGCAGATCCTTGATCTGCTCGTAGTGCTCGCGGGCGTCGGCCGAACGCCACTGGTAGTCGGCGAGTTCGGTGACCGCCTGCGCGGGGGACGATGGCAGGTTCTCCATCCGCATTTCCCCGAAGCGGGCGTCGTCGTCCAAGTCTCGGGCGAGGCGCTTGCGTTCTTCCAGCACGGCCTTGTCGAGCAGTTCCTTCACCTGCTGCAGGGTGCCGTTCAGGTTGTGACGGGCCAGGATCTCTTCTCTGCGTTGCGCGACCTGCTGGCGTAGTTCGTCCAGCCCGCGCTGGCGCTCGCTGCCCCGGCGCAGGTATTCGCGCATCGCTTGTTCGGGGGAGTAACCGGCCATCACGTCCTCGCCGATCGCTGCCAGGGCGTCGGCAAGATCGACCGGTGGGGCCAGCGGATCAGGTCCGCCGGCGTACCGGCCGTAGCTGGAGTTACTAGCCATCAGTGAATCCTGTTCAGCCGTAAATGGTTTCGCCGTCGCCTGACTGCTTGCTCACCTTGCGCACGAGATACAGCCCTTCGAGGGCGAGTTCGATCGCGCAGGCCCGTTCGCCGTCATTCGTGGCACCGATGCGCTCGGCGATGTCGTCGTAGAGCGTCGAGCCTTCCAGCCCTGGCAGCCCGGCCAGGAACTCCTTGGCGGGCACCCGCTCGCCGGTGGTGACCATGGTGCCGCTCTCGAAGGCTGCCACCAGAGGCGCGAGGTCGAGCCCGGCGAACAGATGGCGGATCGTGTCAGCGGTGGACGTACGCAGCAGGTGCTCGAGCACTGCGCGCTCCCGGCCCTCCTCGCCGACCTCGAACTCCACCTTGCCGCCGAGCACGTCCACGGCTGTTTCCAGGTCGACCACTCGGGCAACGGCGTCGTCCTCGCCGCGAATCGTCTTGCGGTGCAAGGCTGCTGCCGCGATGGTCTCGGCTCCCGCGATGGAGAAGCGGGCGGAGACACCGGAGCGTTGATCGACCGAACTCGACTCGCGCAGCGCCCGGGTGAAGCGGGCGAGGATCTCGATGAGGGGGTCGGGCACCTCCGCCACGAGGTGAGCCTCCTGCCGGATCACCGCGACCTCGTCCTCCAGCTGCACCGGGTAGTGGGTGCGGATCTCGGCACCGAAGCGATCTTTCAACGGGGTGATGATGCGGCCGCGGTTGGTGTAGTCCTCGGGGTTCGCGCTGGCCACGACGAGGACGTCCAACGGTAGGCGCAGCTGGTAGCCGCGGATCTGGATGTCGCGCTCCTCCATCACGTTGAGCATCGCCACCTGGATGCGCTCGGCGAGGTCGGGCAACTCGTTGATCGCGACGATGCCGCGGTGGGCGCGCGGGATGAGCCCGAAGTGAATCGTCTCCGGGTCGCCCAGGCTGCGGCCCTCGGCCACCTTCATCGGGTCGACGTCACCGATCAGGTCGGCGACGGAGGTGTCGGGCGTGGCGAGCTTCTCGCTGTAGCGCTCGTCGCGGTGCCGCCACACGACGGGAAGCTCGTCGCCGAGTTCGGCCGCGCGTCGCTTCGACGACTCGGTGATCGGGTCGAAGGGGTGCTCGCCGAGCTCCGAATCGGCGATGACGGGCGTCCACTCGTCCAGCAGGCCGGCGAGCGTGCGGAGGATGCGGGTTTTGCCCTGGCCGCGTTCGCCGAGCAGGACGATGTCGTGCCCGGCGATGAGCGCACGCTCCAGTTGCGGAATCACGGTGTCGTCGAGGCCGTGCAGGCCCGGCCACGGGTCGCGGCCTTCGGCGAGAGCGGCGAGCAGGTTGTCGCGCACCTCGTCGCGCAGGTGCTTGTGATGGTGGCCGTCCGCGCGCAGCTGGCCGACGGTGGTGGGAGCAGGTGCTGTGGTCACCGCTTCACGCTACGTCTCCCGCTTGCCGTAGGAGAAGGGATGGGTGAGGAAGGCGTGAAATCAGACCCGAATCCCGGTGCGTGGACTGCTGGATCCGAGTCGGTCAGGCCTCGCCGAGCAGGGTGCCGTCCTGCGCATAGCGATACCAGCCTTGACCCGACTTCTTGCCGAGGTGCCCGGCCTGTACTCGTTCGGTGAGGCTTTTGCTCGGTGCATCGCTCGGGTCGCCCGATTCCTCGAACCGGCCCTGCTTCGTGGCGTAACCGATGTCGAGACCGGTCATGTCCTGCAGTTCGAACGGCCCCTTCGGATGGCCGAGCGCGGTGCGGCACGCGGCGTCAATGTCGGTGATCGAGGCGTAACCACCTTCCAGTAGGAAGACCGCTTCGTCGCGAATCGCGTTGAGGATGCGATTGGCGATGAAACCGTTGATCTCCTTGTCCATGACCACCGGCTGCTTCCCGAGACGCTCGACGAGCGCGACGGCCGCGCTCACCGTGTCATCGCTGGTGTCCGGTGCTCGGACGATCTCGACGCACTTCATGACCAACGCCGGATTGAAGAAGTGGATATTGCAGACCTGCGCCGGACGCTTGGTGACCTCGGCCAAGCGCGACGGCACGTAGCTGGAGGAGTTGGACGCCAGGATCGCGTGGGTCGGGGTCAGTGCGTCGAGGCGGGTGAAGAGCTCACGTTTGACGTCGAGGTTCTCCACCGCGGCCTCAATCACCAGGTCAGCTTCCGCGGCTGCGGCTTCGAGATCAGTGGTGAGAGACAGCCGCGCGAATGCGTCGTCCCGCTCCTGCGCCGGGATGCGGCCCCGCTCGACACGCGAATCCATCAGCCCGCGCAAAGTCGACTCTGCCCGATCGAGGCCGTCCTGCGAGATGTCCTGGACGGTCACTTCGTAACCGGCCAGCGCGCACGCCATGCCGATCTGTGAACCCATCGCGCCGGCACCGATCACCAGAATCTTCTGCACCTCAGCCATGGTCGTCAGGCTAGTGACCTCGGCGGAAGCACGGCGTACAGCTCACCTGAAGATGGTCACCAGTCACACCTCGATCGGAGAGCTGACCACTCCAGCGTCAGTTCGGCACGGACGCGTGCACCACCTTGTGAAGATCGCCGATGCTCCAACGCTTGGTGTCGAGACGCACAGAAACGCCGACGCCTGGCTCGGCCAACCAGAACGCCTGGTCGTGCCCGATCCACACCGTGGTGCGGCGGACGATGGTGCGTCGATACTGCGCCTCGTCGACCGGGCGTTCCTGCCACGGCACCAGCCAGTCATGGAAGGCACGCGGTGAGGTGAGGCCTGGGGATCTGTAAACGCTGATGCTGAGATCGACGGTCCAGCCTTCTTCGTCCTCCGATTCCCAGACCTGGCTGACGACGGCGGTGTCGTCGTCGGTCGTCGACTCGAAGGTGCTCATGGCGCCGAGGCCTTGGGGCAGCTTGGCGAAGGTGATGCCGTGGATCGTGGCGCTCCGCTGGGCCATCTTGATCCCAGACTGAGATCGCTCGACGTTCAACTTCGTCGCGTTCGAAGCGCTCTTGCTGGAGCCTGGTGTGGCGGGGGCGTACGTCGCCGAGGCGACGGGCGTGGACAGGGTGATGATGGCGCCGGCGCTGACTACGGCTGCAGCTGCGCGGAAACGAAAACCCATGTGAATCTCCTTGTGTGGTTGGAAGATTCACGATGTCGGCGGACGCCGATCCGGTCCATGCTCTTCGGCCGGGCTGTGGACAACTCATGCATGATCGAAGGCTGTGGAAGACAAGCAGCGGCTTCCCTGCTGCGACCGCTGCGCGGCAATCGCAATGGATGGGATCGCGACTCTACGCGACCCAGGTCGACTACCTCGGCGGGGCTGTCGGAACCAGTTGCCCTGGCGAGAAGTCAGGAGCAGCTCGCCGATGACGCTGGGTACGCCAGCCGTCCGCGGTGACGATTCAGCCGGCCGCTTGTTCGTAGGTGGAGGCGGGGTGGGTGGTGTAGGTGTTGCCTGTGCGGGAGGTCCAGTGGCAGTCGCCGTTGTCGGTCATGGTGTAGCTCCAGATGCCCTGCGTCTTGGCGCGGTGGTGGTAGCGGCAGAGCGCGGCGAGGTTGCGGGCGGTGGTCCTGCCGGTGGGCCAGGGGGTGATGTGGTCGAGGTCGCAGCTGGTGGCGGGTCGGTCGCAGCCGGGGGCTCGGCAGCTGCCGTCGCGTTGTTCGACGTAGCGCCGTAAGGCTGGGGAGGGACGGTAGTTCGTCTCGGCGGTTTCGATGGTGATGCCGGTCTCGGCATCGATGAGGGCACGGCTCAGCTTCGCCCCGTAGGCGTTCATGAGTGCGCGGACCGCGCCGGGGTGCACGTGTCCGATGCCAGCGACGGTCGCCCACCCGACCCGGTACTGCTGGTCGGGTTCGCTTGCGCACCGTCCGGCGTCGGCAGGCCGCTCGCGTTCGTCCGCGACGAACTGAGCTGTGTGGTCACAGTGCTTGGGAGTCGTGTGGCCGTTGGGCGCTGCTGTGGTTGTTGGTGAAGCGCCTGTTTCATGGCGGTGGCAGCGGGGGTCGGGGCCGCGGGGTGCGGCGGGGTCGGCGTCCGGCGGCGGTTGCGTGCTGCTCGTGGCGTCGTTCGTGCGGGCGGACTCACCAGGCGCGCCACACCCAGGGCATGGCCGCTGGTGTTGTTGGCGGGTGACGGGCACGTGGACCATGACCTGGTAGGAGATGTCGCAGCCGGCGGTGACCAGGTCATGCAGCGCGTCGACGCGTAGTTGTCCGAGGGTCTTCTTCTGCCCGGTGGCCGGGTCGATCGGGTTGTCGCCGGTGGCGTCGCGGTGCCGGGCGAGGTGTTCGAGCGCGGCGTGGATCTCTGCGATCTGTTCGGTGGGGCCGGTGACGTGGAGTTCGGCCAGTCCGGCGATCGTGGAGGGGTAGACGTGTACGCCGGTGGCTTCCCGGACGGTTTGTTGCCGTTTGGCCCGGAGGGCGTCGGCTTCCCATTGGGCGATGAGCGCGCGGGTGGTGTTCTGTAGTTTCTGGTAGCCCCAGGTGTCCCAGCCACGCGTGGCTAACAGGTGTTGCTCGACCCGGGCCGCGGTCTCGGCGGAGGCGCACGCTGTTTCGATCGCGACCGTCTTGGCTCGCCATAGTTCGAGGTCGCCGGCGGCGCTCATCGCGAGCATGGTCGGGGTGGCCGTGGTGATCGCGGCTGCGGTGGTGAGGCGGCTGGCGGCGGCGCGGGTGGACCATTGGCAGGCGGCGGCGAGTTCGGTGTCGGCCCAGGGGGCGTGGTGTCCGAGGGGGTGTTCGGTGAACCCGGCGTACCCGGTGTCGGAGTCGATGACCGTTTCATCGATCGCCGAATACCGTGCCAACGCAATGGTCTGGGCAGCCTGGGTGACGGTCGCGGTCGTGGCGGCTTGTTTGATGACGTCTTCCAACGCGTGCCGGTCATCAGTGCTCACGGCGGCACCGGTGACCGAACATTCCTGCGAGCGGACGGCGTCGGCGTCCAGGAGGTGGTAGGCGTGGCGGGCGAGGGTTTCGGCGGCGCGCAGGAGGTCGAGCGGGTCGCCTTGTTGGGTGAGCAGACGGGTGATGGCTTGGAAGCGTGCTCGGTCAGGATCGGTCAGCGCGGCACGGAGTGTGCCGAGTGCTGAGAGCTCCGTTTCGAACATGTGTCTACTCTAGGTGTGACCGCTGACAGCCACCCGGACTCATCCACAGGACGCCCCGTCGCGACTGGTCCTAGGGCGTTACTGCGGGTTGGTGGGTGTGGATCTCACCGGGTTTCGACGCGGTGTCCTTCGTTCCTCAGGACACCGGCTCAACCAGCGAGACGGACCCCGGTTCAACAAGCGAGGTCTGGCACTGAACTATCCAGCGAGGCAGGCGCCGGCTCGTCCGGTGGGGCGGACGCCGGCGCAGGATCGCGAGAGGCATGCGCGGGCGCCCGCTGACCTGTCGATATCCTTGAAAGCCCCTCCCGGCCGGTCTCAGGAGATCCTGCATCCATGGCTTCGTCGCACGACCTTGTGTTGACCCACGTCCCGGGCGGATCCGCCCTCTCCGGCTTCCGCGCACGCGCGTTGCTCGACCGGCTGCAGCGGATCGAGCCCGGCGTCACGCGAGTCGACGCCCGCTATATCCACTGGGTCGCGAGCGACCAGCCGCTGGATGAAGACACCACCGGCGCGGTGACGCGCATCCTCACCTACGGCGAGCCATACGAAGGTCCAGGCGAAGGCACGCTTGTCGTCGTCACCCCGCGCCTGGGCACCATCTCGCCGTGGGCGTCCAAGGCGACCGACATCGTGCACAACTGCGGCATCGACATCCATCGCGTCGAGCGAGCCACCGAATACATGCTCACGGGCGAGGTCGGCGATTGGGAGGCGGTCGCTGCGCTGCTGCACGACCGCATGACCGAATCAGCCTTTGCTGACCACGACGGCGCGGCGCACCTCTTCGACGAGCGCGTGCCCGAACCCATGGAGCATGTCGACGTGCTCGGCGAGGGCAGGGCGGCCGTCGAGCGGGCCAATGTCGACTACGGTTTGGCGCTCTCGGGCGACGAGATCGACTACCTGGTCGAGGCATTCACCGGCCTGCAGCGCAACCCCACCGATGTCGAACTCATGATGTTCGCGCAGGCCAACTCCGAGCACTGCCGCCACAAGATCTTCAACGCCGACTTCATCATTGACGGTGAGCCGCAGGCCAATTCGCTCTTCGGCATGATCCGCCACACCGAGAAGGTCGCCGGTGAAGGAACGATCGTCGCCTACAAGGACAACGCCTCGATCATGCGCGGCGGTCCGGCCACTCGCTGGCTACCGACGCAGCAAGATGGCCCGTCGGCGTACGCACCGCGCGAGGACGAGGTGCATGTGCTGATGAAGGTGGAGACGCACAACCACCCGACCGCAATCAGCCCGTTCCCGGGAGCGGCCACCGGCGCAGGCGGCGAGATCCGCGACGAAGGTGCGACCGGACGCGGTTCGCAGCCCAAGGCAGGGCTCTCCGGATTCATGGTGTCCAACCTCAATCTGCCTGGTACGCAAGAGAACTGGGAATCCGAACAGTTCGGCGCTCCGGAGCACATCGCCTCGCCGCTCGACATCATGATCGACGGTCCGATCGGCGCCGCGGCGTTCAACAACGAGTTCGGACGTCCTGGGCTGGGCGGTTTCTTCCGCGTCTACGAGCAGACCGTGGACGGCATCCGCCGCGGCTATCACAAGCCGATCATGAGCGCCGGCGGCCTGGGTGCGATCAGCGCGAGCCAGACCGAGAAGGTGCGCTTCTTGGCTGGAACGCTGCTGGTGCAACTCGGTGGCCCGGGCATGCGCATCGGCATGGGCGGGGGAGCTGCGTCGTCCATGGCGTCGGGCACCAACGCCGCCGAACTCGACTTCGACTCCGTGCAGCGCGGCAACCCCGAGATCGAACGCCGCGCGCAGGAAGTGATCAACCACTGCTGGTCGATGGGCGAGGCCAACCCAGTGCTCGCAATCCACGACGTCGGCGCGGGCGGACTGTCGAATGCCTTCCCCGAACTCGTCGACGACGCCGGTCTCGGAGCCCGGTTCGACCTGTCTGCGGTGCCGCTGGAGGAGTCGGGCCTGGCGCCGAAGGAGATCTGGTGCAACGAATCGCAGGAGCGCTATGTGATTGCGCTCCAGGCAGATTCGCTGGACGAGTTTGCTGCGTTGTGTGAGCGTGAGCGCTGCCCGTACGCCGTCGTCGGAGTTGCGCGCGACGACGCCCAACTGGTGCTCGCACCCGGTGCGGAGGACGAAGCAGGTGACGACCGCCCGATCGACATGCCGCTGGAGGTGCTGCTCGGCAAGCCCCCGAGGATGACCCGGGACGACCGGCGCGTGCAGCGCGCGACCGAAGCCCTCGATGAGCAGAAGTTCCAACTGCGTGACAGTGCGTACGCGGTCCTTCGTCACCCCAGCGTGGCGTCGAAGCGCTTCCTGATCACCATCGGTGACCGCAGCGTCGGCGGTTTGACTCATCGTGACCAAATGGTGGGTCCGTGGCAGGTGCCTGTGGCCGATGTCGCCGTCACCCTCAGTGACTTCCGCGGCCTGGCCGGTCAGGCGATGTCCAGCGGAGAACGGAGCCCGCTGGCGTCCGTCGATGCCCCCGCCTCCGGACGCATGGCGGTGGGTGAATCGATCACCAACCTGCTCGCAGCGCCCATCACCTTGCGCGGAATCAAGTTGTCCTGCAACTGGATGGCTGCGTGCGGCGAGGACGGTGAGGACGCAGCGCTCTTCGACACCGTGCACGCCGTGGCGATGGAGCTGTGCCCGGCGCTCGGCATCTCGGTGCCGGTCGGCAAGGACTCCCTGTCGATGCGCACCAAGTGGGACGACAAGCAGGTGACCTCGCCGGTGACGCTGGTCGTTTCCGCCTTTGCGTCGCTCCCGGACGTCACCGGCACGCTCACCCCGCAGCTGCGCGGCGGCGAGACCACCTTGTTGCTGGTCGACCTCGGCGCTGGCAAGAACCGCCTCGGCGGCTCGATGCTCGCTCAGGTGAACGGCGAGTTCGGTGGCGAGGTGCCCGACCTCGACGATCCGCAGCGCCTGGTCGACCTGGTCGACGGAGTGAATGCGTTGCGCGCCAAGGGCATTGCGCTCAGTTACCACGACCGGTCGGACGGCGGGCTCTGGGCAGCAGCCTGCGAGATGGCCTTCGCGGGGCAGATCGGCCTCGACATCGAGGTGCCGTCACGAGGCGCGCTGTTCAGCGAAGAGCTCGGCGCCTTGATCGAGGTGCCGACCGACCGCGTCCAGGAAGCGCTGGACTCGTTCGGTGAGCTGGCGTCCGTGGTCGCAAAGCCGAACAGCGACAAGCGGATTCGCGTCCAGGTCGCCGATGAAGACGCGATCGACGAGCCGCTGTACGACCTCATGCAGGTCTGGGACGAGGTGTCGTGGCGGATCGCGGCGCTGCGCGACAACCCTGAGTGTGCCGACGAGGAGCACGCAGCGGCCGGCGCCGGCGACAACGCGCTCGTCGTGCAGCCTTCCTTCGACCCCGCCGACGATGTCACCGCGCCGTATCTCAACCTTGGGGCGCGTCCGAAGGTCGCGATCCTGCGCGAGCAGGGCGTCAACTCGCACGTTGAGACCTCGTTCGCCTTCGACCGCGCAGGGTTCGAGACCTATGACGTCCACATGACCGATCTCCAAGCCGGCCGGTTCGACCTCGCGGACGTCGCCGGACTTGTCGCTTGTGGCGGCTTCTCGTATGGAGACACTCTCGGCGCCGGCGAGGGCTGGGCTCGGTCGGTGCTGTTCAATCCTGCTCTGACAGAAGCCTTCTCGAGCTTCTTCCACCGCAATGACACCTTCGGTCTCGGCATCTGCAACGGCTGCCAGATGTTCGCCGCGCTGGCCGATCTCATCCCTGGCGCGGACGCTTGGCCGCGCTTCACCCGCAACCGTTCCGAGCAGTACGAGGCCCGGCTCTCGCAGGTGGAGGTGCTCGACAGTCCGTCGATCTTCTTCACCGGCATGGAGGGTTCGCGGTTGCCGATCGCCGTCGCGCACGGCGAGGGTTTCGCCAACTTCTCAGCTCGCGGCGATGCCGACGCCGTGCACCGCGCGGCGCGATACATCGACGGTGCGGGCCGGCCGGCGCGCACGTATCCGTTGAACCCCAACGGTTCTCCGGACGGCCTCACGGCAGTGACGACGCCGGACGGCCGGTTCACCGCGATGATGCCGCACCCCGAGCGGGTGCAGCGCAATGTGCAAATGAGCTGGACCGACGGCCCGATCGACCAGCCCAGCCCGTGGCTGCGGATGTTCCGCAACGCACGGGTCTGGGTTGACTGATCAGTTGACGGCTCGCCGACCTGTACCGGACGCGTCGGAGACGTAGTAGCACTGCGTGCCGTCGGCATTCCAACGGTAGAAGTGTCCTTCCGGGTGCGATCGGTCGAGGTACTTGGCGTAAGGCGAAGCGGCGGTCGAGTTGGAGTAGGGCTTCAGCGTGGCGCACAACGACTGCTCATCTAGGTTGCCGACGTCGAAGTAGACGGCGTAGATCTGCTTTCCGTCTTTGGTCGAGCGCAGTGAAGTGCACGAAGGATCAGGCTTGAGGTAGGAAGCGCCCGGCCACTGGGTGAGGGCGGCTTCGATCTGCCGCTGCTGCGATGTACGGGAATTGGTCACCGCGTTGTAGACGAGGACGACCGCTCGCCCGTCACAGGCCGGGCTGGAGATCGTGGTGCTCAAGCCAAGGTCTCCCGCCGCAGCCGCAGATACAGAAGTGGTTTCTGAAGTGTCCGTCGTTCGCTCTCCAGTAGGCGTAGATGTCGCGGGGGTGTTGGTCGAAGGGTTGGCCGTCGCCGTCGCCGTCGCCGTCGCCGTAGACGGGTCAGCTGGCTCGGCGCCAGAGGTGGCGGCCTCGGCTCGAGAAGCTCCGACTGCGGATCCCGCGCTGTCGCGGTCACCCAGCACCATCCAGCCGCCGATCGAAGCAGCGACGACGATCGCCGCCGCAGCGGCAATCCAGGGCACTACAGATTTGTGCCGCCCAGGGGAGCTATGCATGGGTTCAATCGACGTAGGGCGCGCAGCCGTCATCGTGGCCGCACCGGCGGTTGAGCGAACGGCGGTGGCGGCTGTCGTCGACCGGTCGTTCAGCGCCTCGTCGAGTGCCGTGACGAATGCTCCGGCGGAGCTCCAGCGCTGGGCAGGATCGATGGCGAGTCCTCTTTGCAGTACGCCATCCACGGCCGGCGCGAGGTCGGGCCGGCTGGTGCGCACAGACGGTCGATTCACGGCCAAGTGCGAACCGATCACGGCCGATGTCGTCGGTCCGGAAAAGGCGCGCTGACCGGTCAGCATCTCGTAGACCGCGCACGCAAAGCTGTAGAGATCACTCGCCGGAGTCGAGAACGCGCCGTCGATCTGTTCGGGCGAGATGTACGGCATCGAACCAATCACCATGCCCGTACCAGTCATCGCCTGCCCGTCGTCGAGAGCTCGGGCGATTCCGAAGTCGGTGACCACCGCGGCCGGTTGCCCTGACCGTGGAAGCAAGATGTTGGCAGGCTTGATGTCACGGTGCACGACTCCGCGACCATGCGCATGGTCGAGCGCACTAGCAACGACGGACGCGATGGTGATCACCTCGGACTCGGGTAGGCGGCCCAGGCGTTGAAGGCGATCGCCCAGGTCTTCGCCGTCGACGTAGCGCATCGCAATCCACAGCCGCCCCTCGTCCTCGCCGCGATCCAGGACGTCGACGATTCCCGGGTGTTCGAGGCGGGCCGCGGTCTCGGCCTCACGGAGAAATCGCTTCTGCTCGTCTGCGCCCGACGCCAGTCCAGGACGCAGCACCTTGACAGCCACTTGCCGGGGAAGTCGAGGATGTTCGGCGAGCCAGACCTGGCCCATTCCACCCTCGCCGATCAATCGGATCAGGCGGAAGCCGCCGATGAACTGGGGCTGGGGTTGTTGCATGGGATTCCTGTCGCCGTGCCGCTCTGCGGGGTTCAGTATGAAGTGCCGGTTCGGGTACGAGAAGTGACGTCCGTAAGGCAAGCGGGGCCCAGCGTGTTCGGTGGCGGGTGCAACCTGCCGCGAGCATGGGCGTCCTTTTGGTATTGCAGTCACGCCAGCCGGAGGTTGTCATGGCCAGTACCCGCGTCGTCAACAGTGCATTGATCACGCTCCTGGTGGTTGTCACCTCTGCCTGTGGCACGACGGAGAGCGAGCACCGTATGGGTGCAAGCAACGGCATGCCGTCCTTCCCGAATGAGACGGTGTCTGACCTGGTTTCCTACGCCGACGTCGTGGTCGTCGCCACGGTCACAGCAGAACGCGAAGGCTCCAGTGACGTTGATCCGGGTGATGGCAACCGGTACGTCGGCCGGGTGCTGACCTTCCGAGTGGATTATCGGGTGTGGTCCGCGAAGGGCGCTCCGCAACCTGGAGCCGATTTCGAGTTGACCACCTTCGGGTGGGATCAGCGCAAGGGTGGGGCCAAGAAGCGGCGGCTGCTCACGGACGTGATCTGGTACGAGAAGGGACAGCAGTACGTGATTCCGCTGTCCCGATATGAGGACGGCAGTCTGGCGATTCCGTCAGTGGATTCGATCGTTCCGGTCAGTCGTACCGCCGTGTTCGGTTCCGGCGAGAAATGGACTGCAGCAACTCCGGCGCTCGCCGCGCTGGCCTTCAAGACGCCCGCGGAGTTGACCCGCACTCTGTCTGTCGCGAGGCCGGACCCACTTGCCGCCAAGTATCACGACCTCAACCCGGGTCTGCGGTGGCGGAAGGTGGTCGAGGAACGCGCCTCGACCACCTCCGCCCAAGCCCCAAGCCGCTAGGTGGCTGCAAACTCGCAGGTCAGCGAATCAGACCAGCGCAGCCAGGTCGGGGTTGCACGCCTCGCGGACGGCCGCCAGAGCATCGGCTGCGGTCCGCGCTCCCAGGGCGAGCTGAGCCAGGCGGCGGCAGTCGTCCAGGGAGTGCAGTGACAAGGCGTAGCGCACCATCGGCACCTTCGAGGGCGCCATCGACAGGGAGTGCACGCCCAGACCGGTGAGCACGAGCGCCAGCAGCGCGTCGCCGCCGGACTCGCCGCAGACGCCCATCGGTTTGCCGAGTTCGGCGGCACCCTTGCAGGCGGCGTCGATCACGGCGAGCACTGCGGGCTGCCACGGGTCGAGCAGCGCGGAGAGCGCACCGGCCATACGGTCGGCGGCCATCGTGTACTGCGCGAGGTCATTGGTGCCGAGGCTGCCGAAGTCGACGTTCGCCAGGACGTCGCGGGCGCGCAGCGCCGCGGCCGGCACCTCGATCATGACTCCCGACTTCGCCAGTCCAGCGGCTGAAACGCGCTGCGCGAACCAGTCGGCTTCGTCAGCGGTGGCGACCATCGGGGCCATGACCCGGACATCCGCGCCCGTGGCCGACGCCGCGGCAGCGAGCGCCTCCAGCTGGGTGTCGAGCAGGTCTTCGCGTGCTTGCGAGAGACGCAGTCCGCGTCGTCCGAGGGCGGGGTTTTCCTCCGGGCCGAGATCGGCGAAAGCCAGCGGCTTGTCGGCTCCCGCGTCGAGCGTCCGCACGATCACACGACGGTCGCTGCCGAAGGGCTCGAAGACCTTGGTGTAGATCTGCGTCTGCTCCTCCAACGTCGGCGCCGTGGAAGAGGAGAGGAAGACGAACTCGGTGCGGAACAGACCCACGCCTTCGCAGTCGGCGGCTCCCGCCTCGACGGCGTCCTCGACGCCGCCGATGTTGGCCAGCAACGAGACGGGGTGACCGTCGGAGGTGACGCCCGGGCCTGCGCTTCCGGCCAGGGCAGCCTCCCGTCTGGCACCTCGATCGCGAAGTGTCGCAACGTTTTCCGGTGACGGAGACACCAGTACTTCGCCGGTGCCTCCGTCGATCGCAACCGGCGTGCCGGCCGCGATGTCGAGAGCGCCTTCGCAGTGCACGACGGCCGGAATGCCCATCTGCGCGGCGAGGATCGCGGTGTGGCTGGTGCGTCCGCCCTCCTGGGTGACGATGCCGGCGACCAGCGCCTTGTCGAGCGTCGCGGTCTCGGCTGGTGCCAGGTCATCGGCGACGATGATGCTGGGCTCGGCGAGGTTGGGCACTCCGGGCGCAGGGACGCCGAGCACCGCTGCGATCGTGCGTGATCCGACATCGCGCAGGTCGGTGACCCGCTCGGCGAAGTAGCCGCCGAGTGCCTCGAACTGGGCGGCGTACTCCTCGACTGCGAGGTGCACTGAGGTGGCCGGGCCCTTACCTGAGGCGAGCTGCTTGCCCGTCGCCTTGTGCAGACCCTTGTCCCGAGCGATGAGCGCGGTGGCCTTCAGAATCTGTTGGGCCGTGTCGTCCGCGCGCGCCGCCCGCTGTTCGAGGTCGACGGCCACCTTCTCGAAGGCAGCCTTCACCTCCACGAGTGCAACGTCGGGGTCGGCTGCCGGCTGTTCGTCAGCCGGTGCGCGCACCGCCGGTGCGACGATGACGGCCGGGCCGTATGCCGCGCCGGCGCTGACGCCGATGCCGTGCAGATTCTGCTGGTCCACCGCGCTCCCCATCACTCTGCGTCGAGGTCGCGGGAGAGCAGCTCGACCAGCGAGTCGAGAGCTTCGTCGGCGCCTTCGCCTTCAGCGGTGAGCACGACCTCTTCGCCGTGCTTGGCGCCGAGTGCCATCACACCGAGGATGCTCGTGGCGTCCACCGGGTCTTCGCCGGGGCGGGCGATCTCGATGTCGAGGCCGGTCTCGGCCGCTGCCTGGACGAACATCGAGGCCGGGCGGGCGTGCAAGCCCACGGACGAGGCGATGGTTGCGGTGCGCTGTGCCATTGAATGACTCCTTTGTCAGGTTGTTTCGGTTTGAGTTTGCCGCAGGATCAGACTGCGGGGACGGTTGCCTGTGTGCGGTTCGCAGCGGACTGCTTCAGGACGACCACCATGGCGGCCATCACGAGCACACCGGCGACCAGTGCGACGAGGAAGAGCAGAAAGTTGCCGATGAGGGGCAGCACCCAGATTCCGCCGTGCGGGGCGCGCAGGGTGGCGCCGAAGGCCATCGTCAGTGCACCGGTGACACCGGAGCCCACGAGCGAGGAGAGCATCACGCGCCACGGGTCGGCGGCGGCGAAGGGGATGGCGCCTTCGGAGATGAACGAGGCTCCGAGCAGCCAGGCAGCCTTGCCGTTCTCGCGCTCCGGCTCGGTGAAGAGCTTGGGGCGCACGGTAGTGGCCAGGGCCAGTCCGAGCGGCGCGACCATGCCGGCTGCCATGACAGCGGCCATGATCTTCAGCTGCGGGGCATCGGTGGCGGTGCCAGCGGTGGCCAGGCCCGTGGTCGCGAAGGCATAAGCGACCTTGTTGACCGGGCCGCCGAGGTCGAAGCCCATCATCGCGCCGAGCACGAGGCCGAGCAGGATCGCGCTGGTGCCCGACATGCTGTTCAGGCCTTCAGCGAGCTGGTCGGACAGCCACTTGATGGGGCGGCCGACGACGGTGATGAGCAGACCGACGGTGAGCAAGGTCGACAGCAGCGGGATGACGACGACGGGCATCACGCCGCGGACGTTCTTGTGCACGTTCCAGCCGGAGATCCACTTGGCGATGAGACCGCCGATCAGACCGGTGGCAATCCCGCCGAGGAAGCCGGCCTGCATGGTGACCGCAACGGCGCCACCGACGATGCCGGGCACGAGGCCGGGCCGGTCGGCGATCGCGTAGGCGATGTAGCCGGAGAGGATCGGCACCAGGAAGCCGAACGCAGCGCCACCGATGAGGAAGAGCAGCGCGGCCCAGTGCATACCGTCCAGCGGGTTGAAGTCGTTCTGCAACACCGTGAGGCCCTCGCCGCCGGCGGGGTTGAGCGTGAACTGCTTGGTGACGTCGATCGCGCCGTTCTCGCCGCCGAAGATCTGCGCGAGCATGAAGCCGAGCGCGATGAGAATTCCGCCCGCTGCGACGAACGGGATCATGTACGACACACCGGTCATCAGCCACTTACGCAGCCGGGTGCCGACTCCCTCGCTCTGCGGCTCCTCGTCGGCGACGGTTGCTGTCTGCTGGGCGCGCGACGGGTCGTTCTTCCACTCGTCGGCGAGACGACCAGCGCGCTCAAGGAGCGCCGGGCCATCGCTGATCGCCTTCTTCACGCCGACGTCCACCGTGGGCTTACCAGCGAAGCGCTGCTTGTCGCGCACCTCCACGTCGTGGGCGAAGATCACCGCGTCGGCCTCGGCGATCTGCCGGGCGGTCAGCGGGGTCGAACCGGCCGAACCCTGGGTCTCGACCACGATCGTGTGGCCGGCCTCGGCGGCTGCATTCTGCAGAGCCTCGGCTGCCATGTAGGTGTGTGCGATCCCGGTGGGGCAGGAGGTCACCGCAACGAAGCGACGGCCGGTCGCGGCCGGCTCAGCCGCAGCCGCGGGTGATGCAACGGCGGGGGTTTCAGCAGGCGCAGTAGCAGCGGTAGCTCCCGCATCAGCAGTGGCCGCGGGGGCAGCTGCCGGTGCTGGGGCCTCCTTGGCCGGGGCAGCGGGAGCCGGGTCGAGCGAGACGCGGGAGTTCACCAGGTCGGTGACCTCGTCCTCGGTCGTCGCGGCTGCGAGCTGAGCGCGGAAACCCTTGTCCATCAAGGCCTTCGCGAGCTTGGGCAGCATCTGCATGTGGGCATCCCCGCCGGATTCCGGGGCGGCGATCAGGAAGATCAGCTTCGCTGGGCCGTCCTTGGCGCCCCAGTCGATGCCATCGGTGGTGCGGCCGAAGACCAGCGAAGGCTCGGTGATGGCGGCGCTTCGGGCGTGCGGGATGCCGATGCCGCCGGGCAGGCCGGTGGCCATCTTCTCCTCACGGGCGCGGACGTCGGCCAGGAAGCCGTCGAGGTCGGTGCAGCGACCGCTGGCCACGAGGCGCTCAGCCAGGAGGCGGGTGGCCTCGTGACGGTCCTCGCCGCGCAGGTCGAGGATGACCTGTTCGTTGTTGATGAGAGACACGGCGTGTCCTTTCGGGAGGGGGTGAAGCGTCAGGAAATGACGAGTTGGAGGTCGGGCGAACGGTGTGATCGGACGTCGATGCCTTCGAGGTCGGCGGGGCCAGGCACCTGACTTCCGGGAAGGCGGACGGCGGCAGCACCCCAGCGGACTCCACTGATGAGCGCGGCCTCGAGGTCACCGCCGCGAACGAGTCCGTGCAGGAATCCGGCGAGCAGGCAGTCACCCGCGCCGACAGTGGAGAGCGGGTCGGTGACCTTCGCACCGGCCCAGACCAGGTCGTCCGCCGTCACCGCGATGGCACCGTCGGCGCCAAGGCTGACTACGACGGTCTCGATGCCTTCTGCGACGAGGGAGCGCGCTGCGTCGACCACATCGCCGAGCGTGACCAGCTCGCGTCCGACGAGTTCGGCGAGCTCTTCGTGGTTGGGCTTGATGAGGTGGGGGTGGGCCGCGACCGCGCGGGTGAAGGGCTCACCGGAGGAGTCGATCGCCACGCGGGCACCCTGCGGGCCGACCCGGCGGATGAGTTCGGCGTAGAGGTCGATCGGTGCGCCGGGCGGGAGGGAGCCGCAGCCGACGACCCACTGCGCACCGCCCGCTGCCTCGGCGGCGGCACCGAAGAGCGCGCTCACCTCACCATCGCTCAGCCGCGGGCCGGCCTCGTTGAGCTTGGTGGTGGTGCCGTCCGGCTCCACGGCCGCGATGTTCATGCGGGCAGCGCCGGCGATCTCGACCGCGCGATACGGCACGTGTGCGGCAGTGAGGAGTTCGGTGAGCAGGTGTCCTTCCGGGCCGCCCGCGGGGAGCACCGCGAGGGTGTCGGTGTCGTTGGCCGCAAGGGCGCGAGAGACGTTGATTCCCTTGCCCCCCGGGTCGATCCGACTGGACGTCGCACGCTGCACCTCGCCGAGGCGCAAGGTGTCGAAGGCGATCGTGCGGTCGATGCTGGGGTTGGGAGTGAGCGTGATGATCATGCGCGTGCCACCTTCGGGCCGGCCGCTTCGAGAGCGGCGACGGATTCGTCGTCGAGAGAGTCGTCGGTGATCACCAGGTCGATCTGGTCGAGCCTGGCGAAACTGTGCAGATGGTCTTCGCCGACCTTGCTGGAGTCGGTCACCACCACGGTGCGTGCCGCTGCTTCGATGAGCGCTCGCTTCACGGCGGCTTCGGCCTCGTCCGGCGTCGAAAGCCCGCGGCGGGTGGTGAGCCCGTTGGTGCCGACGAAGGCGATGTCGACGCTGAGGGTGGCCAGTTGATCGGTGGCCCACGAGCCGACCGCCGCCCCGGTGACTCCGCGCACTCGACCGCCCAGCACGAGCAGCGTCACGTTGCTGTGCTCGGCAAGCAGCGCCGCGGCCTGCACCGAGTTGGTGATGACGGTCAGCGGCATCTCGGCCGGGATCGACTCGGCGATCGCGAGCGTCGTGGAGCCGGCATCGAGCAGGATCGCGGAGTCGGCGCGCAGTTCGTCCAGCGCGCGTGCGGCGATGCGTCGCTTCTGTGAGGTGGAGCGAGTGTTGCGGGCGGCCAGGGTCGGCTCGAGGCGCTCGGCGGGGATGGCTCCGCCGTGCACGCGCTGCAACGCGCCGCGCTCCTCCAGCACCGTCAGGTCGCGGCGGACGGTCTCGGTGGTGACGCCCAGGTCGTCAGCCAGCTCCGCCACCACGACGCGACCGTTGCGGCGCGCTTCGGCGACGATCTTCTGGTGCCGTTCGGCTGCGTACACGGGCGTGCCTCCTTCGGATGTGAGCTGGCCCACGTGGGCGGTGTCACACCAGAGAACCACACACTCGCAAGTAGGTCAACAGAAAGCAACATTTGTTTTTGTTTGCTTTGTCCGAAGTGGATGCGACGGCAGGCCAGAGCCCGGTCCCGGAGACGCGCTGCGTACCGTGGAGAACGACGTCTTCGATCAACGGCAGGAGAACGACATGACCCGCATCGCACTCATCGGGGGACACGGCAAGATCGCGCTCATGGCCGCCCACAAAATGGTGGTCGCCGGGCACGAGGTGACGTCGGTCATCCGCAACCCCGACCACGCGGGTGATGTCGCCGAAACCGGTGTGCAACCAGTGGTCGCCGATGTCGAAACCCTCGACACCGACGCGCTGGCCAACCTGCTCACCGGCCACCAGGTGATCATCTGGTCGGCCGGCGCCGGCGGAGGCAACCCCGACCGCACCTACGCCGTCGACCGGGACGCCGCGACCAGGTCGATGGACGCTGCCCGGCAGGCAGGCGTCCCGCGGTACGTGATGGTCTCCTACCTGGGCGCATCCCGTGATCATGGTGTGCCGCAGGACAATTCGTTCTTCGCCTATGCCGAAGCGAAGGCGGCTGCCGACGAACACCTACGCGCGTCCGGCTTGGAGTGGACGATCCTCATGCCGAGTTCGCTCACCCTCGACCCATCCCGCGGCACGCTCGATCCGTCCGGCGACAGGAACACCAAGACCTCCCGCGAACTGGTGGCCGACGTGATCTGCGCCGTCGTCGACGCAGACCCGGCGCTCGTGGCAGATCGAGACCTCCCGTTCACCGACGGCGAGGTGCCGATCGCGGAGGCGCTCGCCGCACGATGAGCACCACGCGCGTGCAAACATGGCGAGCGTGACGACTTCGACGCAGCCACGCTGGCACCTGGGGGAGACCACTGTCATCGGAAGCGCGGACGGGCACGTCTGGCGGGCTCGCGGCATCCGTTATGCCGACGCTGGTCGGTACGAAACACCTCGCCCGGTTCCGTTGCCCGACAACAAGATCGACGCCCGCCAGGCCGGCCCGGCGTGCCCACAGGTGCGTTTCGCTCTGTTCGACGAGGTGCTGGACGCCATCGGCTCTGAGGCCGGCTACGACGAGGACTGCCTGCGCCTGTCGATCACCGTGCCGGAGGGCACCGCCCCCGATGCGAAGCTGCCGGTGCTGGTCTGGATCCACGGTGGGTCGTACCTCACCGGAGGCGGCGATCTGCCGGTCTACGACCCGTCCGCGTTGGTCACCGAACAGCAGGTGGTGGTGGTCACCGTCACCTACCGGCTCGGGCTCTTCGGTTATCTCTCGCGTCCCGGCGTCCCGGGCAATCTGGGTCTGCTGGACCAGCGCGAAGCATTGCGCTGGGTGCAGCGCCACATCCCAGCCTTCGGTGGCGACCCCGCCAATGTCACAGCCTTCGGCGAGTCAGCCGGTGGCGACTCCGTGGCCAACCTGATGATTGCCGAAGGCGCGCACGGTCTGATGCGTCGGGCGATCGTCATGAGTGCGCCGCTGGGCCTCATGCCCGGCCGTGACCGGATGTATTCGGCGATGGCACAGCAACTCACCGACCTCGATTCCGATGCCGCCGTCGACGAGATCTTGGAGCGCACAAAAGCCCTGGAACGCATGTCGATTCGCTACGGATTGCGCGCCGGGATGCCCTTCGGCCCACAGTTCGGACTCGACCCACTGCCGCCGGAAGACAGCCTGGACGACGCCTGGAGTGCCGTCGCTCCGAACATCGACCTGCTCATCGGCTGGACCCACCGCGAAGCAGCACTCTTCGTGCCCGGACCCCTCGGCCGGGTCGATCTGCGTCCACGAGTTCGTGAGGCTCTCGTGGGCCGACTGACCCGGCGCATCTACTCCGATCCGGCCGCGCGATTCGCCCAGCGCCACGCCGAAGCGGGAGGGCGAGGCGGCACGTACGTCGTCACGTCCGGGCGCGGACTCGACCACCCACTCGTCGGCTCGCACACCACCGATCTGCCGCTGCTCTTCCCGGGCCCGGCGTGGGACGCCATCGCCGGCGTCTCGGGTGTGGCGTGGTCGGTGACCGAAGAGCAGGGCCGCCAATTGCGCACTGTCATCGGCGATTTCGCCCGCGATGGCTCGCTGGAGGCACGGGACGACGACCCGGTGACCGTGCAGCCGCTCTGAGGGCTCAACGCCTACAACAAACAAAACAAAGTGGAAGATCGACCCTGCCAGAGCGGGGTCGATCTTCCACGTCGTCGCTGAGCAGCGGCTGTGCTGATCACGCAGCCTTACGCGGCCACCAGAATCGGTCGCCGAGCGTCAGCGCGATCGCCGGCACCAGCACGGTGCGCACCACGAGGGTGTCGAGCAGCACGCCGACGCAGATGATCGTGCCCAGCTGAGCCAGCACCACCAACGGCAGGACGCCCAGCACCGCGAAGACCGCTGCGAGCAGGATGCCCGCGCTGGTGATCACGCCACCGGTCGCGGCCAAGGCACGCAACATGCCCTCGCGCGATCCGTGCGCCGCACTTTCCTCGCGGGCCCGGGTGACCAGGAAGATGTTGTAGTCGACGCCGAGCGCCACCAGGAAAAGGAAGGCCAGCAACGGGACGTTCGACCCGACGGCGGTGAAGTCGAGCAGGCCGGTGAAGATCCACCACGAGACGCCCAAGCTGGCCAGGAAGGTCGCGATCACGGTGGCCACCAGGATCGCCGGGGCCAACAGAGAGCGCAGCAGGAGCATCAATGCGCCGAGCACCAGCACGAGCGCCAACGGCATGATCTTCATCCGGTCGTCCGCGTGGCCGGTGCCCTCGTCCAGCGCCTTGGCGGTGCTGCCGCCCACGTGGGTCTGACCCAGCGGTTTGACGGCGGCACGGATGTCGCGGACGGTCTGCTCGGCGGCGTCGCTGTCGGGTGCATTGGCCAGCACCACCTGCAGCGAGGTCAGCTTGCCGTCGGTGGATCGTCCGCCCGGACGCACCGAGGCCACTCCCTCGACCTGCTCGACTGCCTTCTGCACCGCGGACGCGTCGGCCCGGGTGAGCACCGTGGCCGGGTCGGCCGAACCGGCCGGGAAGCTTTCGCCGAGGCGCTGGGCGGTGCTGATGGAATCGGGGGTCTCCAGGAACTGCTCGGCATCGGGAAGGCCGAGCTTCACCTGCGACAGTCCGCCCGCAGCCAGTGCCAGCGCCACCAGCGTGCCGGCCACGTAGGCCATCGGACGCTTGGCAACAGAATCGCCCACCCGGCGCCAGAGGCTGTGGCCCTCATCGAGAGTCGTCTCACCGACCTGCGGCACGCGCGGCCAGAACACCCATCGGCCCAGGGAGGACAGCACTGCGGGCAGGACGACGAGGGCGAAGATGACGGCGATCACGATGCCAACCGCACACGCCAGGCCGAGGCCCCGCGTGGTCGGGAAGGCCGACAACAGCAGCGTCAGCACGCCGAAGACGACGGTCGTGGCGCTGGCGAGCACGGCGTGGGAAGTGCGGCGCAACGCCAGGCCGAGCGCTTCGCGGCGGTCGTCGTGATGGCGTAGCTCGTCGCGGTAGCGGGAGATGAGCAGCAGGGCGTAGTTGGTGCCGGCTCCGAAGACCAGCACCGACAGGATGCCGGTGGTCGACTCGTCCCAGGAGGTGCCGGTGACATCGAGAACGTGCGTGGCCACCACGGTGGCCAGTCGGTCACCGATGCCGATGACCACGAGAGGGAAGATCCACAGGATCGGCGAACGGTAGGTGAGCACGAGCAGGAGGGCGACGATCGCCGCCGTCGCGGCCAGCAGGCGGAAGTCGGCGCCCTCGAAAACAGCAGCCAGGTCGGCTTTGATCGCGGCCGGCCCTGTGACGCCGGACTGGACGCCGTCGGGTGTGGAGGAGGCCAGGCGATCGCGGATGGCCTTGACCGCGTTGCTCGCGGCCGTGGCGTCAGAACCCTGCACCGGGATGATCGCGACCGCGGCGCGCTTGTCCTCGCTTGGCACCAGCGGCACCTTGGCCGACGACCCCGGCAACTGGGCGGCGAGCGTCCGCAGCTGACCCAGCTTGGCCTGGTCGAGCGTGCCGGTCTTCGCCTGGAAGAGCACCACGGCCGTCGAGTCGTCGTTCTGCGGCAACTGCTCGGCCCACTCAGTGGCGATCGTGCTGTCGGCACCCACTGGCAACGAGTCGGTCGGACCGGCAACGCGTTCGGCGGCTCCGAGGGAGAAGGCTGCGCCGGAGAGCAGCAGCGCCGCCACGATGGCCAGCCAGGCCGTGCGGGCCCCGGTCAGAAAAGAGGTGATGCGTTGTGCCAAGACTGAGCTCCCCGTCATGGGCGCTGGACACCCGCGTCCACACCCCGTCGGGTCAGTAATTCATGTCGACGAAGTTTCGTCCAATGGGTGTCCAAGCTTGCCGGACACGGATGCGACGATGTGCCGGTTCAGCCGCGAGTCTCCACGGAGGTAGTCCTGTCCCGCATGCGAGGTCTGCTGGCCGATACTCGTCCGCTGCAAGTGCCAACGTTCCGCAGGCTGTGGTGGACGAACATCGTCACGGTGATCGGTGCGCAGCTGACGGTGGTGGCGGTGCCGGCGCAGATCTACCAGATGACGGGCAGCTCGGCATATGTCGGTCTGACCGGTCTGTTCGGGCTCGTTCCGCTCGTGGTCTTCGGCCTGTACGGCGGCGCGCTCGCCGACGCCATGGACCGGCGTCGACTCCTGACGATCACCACCGGTGGGTTGATCGTCACCAGTGCGCTGTTCTTCGTGCAAGCCGCGCTCGGGATGCGAAATGTGTGGTTGCTGTTGGTGCTCTTCGCCGTGCAGCAGGCCTTCTTCGCGGTCAACCAACCCACCAGATCGGCCATCTACCCACGGCTCGTGCCCCTGTCGCAATTGCCGGCCGCGAACTCCCTCAACATGACGGTGATGCAGTTCGGCGCGATCGCCGGGCCCCTCGTCGGTGGCCTGCTGATTCCGGTGCTCGGCTTCTCCTGGCTCTACTTCGCCGACGCCCTCACCCTCTTTGCCACCCTCTGGGCCGTGGTCGGGCTGCCCGCCATGCCGCCGATCGGCGAGGTGACGAAGGCCGGATTCCGTTCGGTGATCGAGGGATTCGCCTACCTGCGATCGCATCACGTGCTGCTGATGTCGTTCGTCGTCGACATCATCGCGATGGTCTTCGGCATGCCGCGGGCGTTGTTCCCGCAGATCGCGCATCTCGACTTCGGTGGCCCGAGCGAGGGCGGCCTGGCGTTCGCGCTGCTCTTCGCAGCCATCCCGGCCGGTGCAGTGCTCGGCGGTGTGCTCTCCGGATGGGTCTCCCGCGTCGAGCGGCAGGGCTTGGCCGTCGTGGTCTCGATCATCGTGTGGGGTGTGGCGATGATCGCCTTCGGTATCAGCGTCGCGTTCGGCCGCGGTGCCGCCGGATGGCCGTTGGCGCTCGCCGTGATCGCACTCATGATCGGCGGCGCTGCCGACATGGCCTCGGCGGCATTCCGCACCACGATGCTGCAGGAAGTGGCGACCGACGACGTCCGCGGACGCCTGCAAGGTGTCTTCACCGTCGTTGTGGCGGGTGGTCCTCGAGTCGCCGATGTCGCGCATGGCGGGGTGGCGGTCACGCTGGGCACCGCTTGGACCGCTGCCGGTGGTGGGCTGCTCGTCGTCGTCCTGGTGATGGTGGCGGCGCTCATGGCGCCGGTCTTTATCCGCTACCGGGTGACCCGCTGAGCCTCGGACCGTTCGGCTCAGGCGCCCAACCGGACAGCCCAAACGCGGCGGTTGTTCACAGCCGCGGCAGTTGCAGCTAGCGCGTCTGCGAAGAACCGCCGCGTTTGTCGCTGGAAGGGCCGCGTTTGCGTCTGCTCAGTTGGTCGTCGCGGTGCCGAGCGTGATGGTGGCGGTGTGCGCCTCCCCGGAGGCGTCCGTCCACGAGATGCTCACCGCATCGCCGGGGTTGTGACGTTCAAGAGTGTCGGTCAGGTCGGTCACCGAACTGATGCTGTTGCCGGCGATCGACGTGATCGTCGAGCCAGCCGTGATGCCGGCCCTCTCCGCAGCGCCACCTTCGACCACATCCATGATCGTGGCACCACTGGTGCCGGAGCCGTACTGCACTGTGCCGGAGGAGATCTGGACGCCGATGGCAGCCCGCGGGCCGACCCGGACGGTGCCCGACTCCTTGCCGCTCTGGATCTGGTCGGCGATGGAGGCGGCGTCCGCGATCGGGATCGCATAGCCGGTGATCGGTGCCCGGCTCGAAGCGGCGGTATTGACCCCGATCACCTCTCCGTCGGAGTCGAAGAGCGGCCCGCCGGAGTAGCCGGAGATGATCTGCGCGTCGGTTTCGACCAGTCCTTCGAGCGTCTCGGTGTCGGTGGACGCTGTGCCGCTCGCGCCGGCGGTGATCTGCTGATCGACGGCGGTGATGGTGCCGGAGGTCGTGTAGAGCACGCCCTTGCCGCCACCCTGGCCGATCGCCGTCACCTTGTCGCCGACGATCGCTTGAGCAGTGTCGAGCTTGGCGGTGGTGAGATTCGCCCCGTCAGTGAGTTTCAGGACGGCGATGTCGTGCTCGGAGTCGTAACCGATGACGGTCGCGGTGTGGCTCTCATTGTTGCTGTCGACCACACGGATCTGGGTCGAGCCTTCGACGACGTGGTAGTTGGTGAGGATGATCCCGTTGGAGCGCAACACGATTCCCGTACCTGCGCCTTCACCACCGGAGACCACGGTGTCGATCATGACTACTCCGGGTGCCGAGGCGACCTGCGTCCCTGAGGTACCACCGTCCGAGGCCTGGCTCTGGCCCGAGCCGCCCCACATGCCCGGTGTCGGCGTCGAACCACCGGAGGAGTTGTCAGGTGCGGACGACTCGGGCTGCGTGGTGCTGGCCGAGGGTGCGGCCGACACGCTCACGCTGTAGTTCGGCGTCACGCGATCGAGCGCGACGGCTGCCGGGGTAACGGCAAGAGCAGTGACGGCGGCGACTGAGGCGAGGAGGCGGTTCATGCCATCCAGTTGACCGCTGCGCCCCAAGCAACCGCCCAGCGTGAGCTGTGCGAATTCTGTGAGCTTCTCTCAGGCCTTGCCGAGACTGCGCGCGTGCAGTTGTCGGACGCGCTCGGCCAGCGACGGCTCCGGCCCGTCGACGATCGCGGACGGAACGACGGCTTGGATCGGCAAGGGCGCGAGCGGCGACTCCGGCGCATCGAGTTCGCCGAGCCAGCCGATCAGCTGCTGCGTCGAGGTGGCGTAAACGATGCGTCCGAGCCCCACCCAGCCGTGCGCCGCAGCACACATCGCGCAGTGCTCTCCCGAGGTGTAAACCGTTGCGGCGGAACGCTGCTCGGGGGAGAGGTGCTGCACCGCCCACGCGGTGATCGCGAATTCCGGGTGCTGGCGGCGGTCGCCACCCGAGACGTGGTTGTGGTCCTCGAAGAGCACCTCGCCCTCGGCCGACACAAGCACCGAGCCGAAGGGTTCGTCGCCTGCCTCCACCGCTGCTTCCGCAAGATCAACCGTGCGGGCGAGGTAGCGCCGGTCCGTGTCATCGATCGCCATCCGCCGAGCCTACTGATGACATGCGGGCTATCAGAAGGACCAGCAGTCACCCGTGGTCAGTCGGTTTCGTACGACTTGACCGTGCCCTCACCGATCTTGGCCCTGATGGCTTCGGTGCCCACCTTGGTGGGGTTGGAGGAGCCGTCGGGCGAGGCGGCGATGCCCCAGCCGTCGCCCTCGATGTAGTAGATCGTCTCGCCCGTCTGGTTCTTGGTCATGTCCTTGAACGTGGGCTCGATGAGGTCGTTGGAGCCGACGCTGAAACCACGCAGCTGGATGGTGCCGTCGCCCTTGCACTCCCCGAGGGAGCCGATGCCCTTGGCAGCGAGTTCTGCATTCGCCTGGCGCAGCGGCACCTGCTTGCAGCCGGCCTTCTTCAGCGCCAGCACCAACTTGGCGTTGTCGGGAGCCTTCGCTGCGGTCGAGGTCGACTCGGTGGTGCTGGACGAACTGGTCGGCGATGTGGTCGAGCTCGTCGCGGCCGGTGACGAAGTAGAGGTCGAAGTCGTCGGGCTCTGCTCGTTCACCGTGGCTCCGCCGGAGGAGCCGCAGGCGGTCAGCGCCATCACGACGGCGGCGGACATGGTCAGCGCGTGGGCGTGCTTGGGCATGGAAATCTCTCCTGTGGTCGAACGCTTGACGCGGGAGCGCCCCCGGGCCGGAGGCTTCTCGGGTCGTGTGGTCGTGCGAACCCGCGATCAGAACGGTCATCGACGTTAGCGATGTCCAGCCCCCAACTGGGGGCAAGAAAACGTCCGAAAAAATTCTTGCGACGGCGGGAATGATTCCACGATGACCAAAGTTGAGTGAGATAGACGCAAGATTGCTGAGCCTCGGTTTGACGGGTTGCGACCCGGAGGAGTTGAGTCGGACGCAGTCAGGGCGTGCTCGATGTGCCACAGGCGCAACGAGCAACAGACATCACATAGTCCTCAACGAAGGAGAACCCCACCATGGCTCGTGCGGTAGGTATCGACCTCGGCACCACCAACTCCGCTGTCGCCGTCCTCGAGGGCGCCGACCCGGAGATCATCGCGAACGCTGAAGGCGGCCGCACCACGCCGTCCGTCGTTGCGTTCGCCAAGAACAACGACGTGCTCGTCGGCGAGATCGCCAAGCGTCAGGCAGTGACGAACGTCGACCGCACCATCCGCTCGGTCAAGCGCCACATGGGCACCGACTGGACCACCGACGAGATCGACGGCAAGAAGTACACGCCGCAGGAGATCTCGGCTCGCATCCTGATGAAGCTCAAGCGCGACGCGGAGTCCTACCTCGGCGAGCAGGTCACCGACGCAGTGATCACCGTGCCGGCGTATTTCGACGACGCCGAGCGTCAGGCCACCAAGGAGGCCGGTGAGATCGCGGGCCTCAACGTGCTGCGTATCGTCAACGAGCCCACCGCTGCGGCGCTGGCCTACGGCCTCGACAAGGGCAAGGAAGACGAGCTCATCCTGGTCTTCGACCTCGGTGGCGGCACCTTCGACGTCTCGCTGCTCGAAGTCGGCAAGGACCCCGAGGACGGCTTCTCGACCATCCAGGTGCGTGCTACCAGTGGTGACAACAAGCTCGGTGGTGACGACTGGGACGAGCGCATCGTCGAGCACCTGCTCACCACGGTCAAGAACACCACCGGTGTTGACCTCGCCAAGGACAAGATCGCGATGCAGCGTCTGCGCGACGCCGCTGAGCAGGCCAAGAAGGAGCTGTCCAGCTCCACCTCGACCAACATCTCGCTGCAGTACCTCAGCATGGGCGAGAACGGCCCCGTCCACCTGGACGAGAGCCTCACCCGTGCGCAGTTCGAGCAGATGACCAAGGACCTCCTGGAGCGCACCAAGACGCCGTTCCAGAACGTCATCAGGGACGCCGGCATCTCCGTCGGTGACATCGACCACGTCGTGCTCGTGGGTGGTTCCACCCGCATGCCCGCCGTTGCCGAGGTCGTCAAGGAACTCACCGGCAAGGAGCCCAACAAGGGTGTCAACCCCGACGAGGTCGTCGCCGTCGGCGCCGCTCTGCAGGCCGGTGTGCTCAAGGGTGAGCGCAAGGACGTCCTGCTCATCGACGTCACGCCGCTGAGCCTGGGCATCGAGACCAAGGGTGGTCTGTTCACCAAGCTCATCGAGCGCAACTCCGCGATCCCGACCAAGCGCACCGAGGTGTTCTCCACCGCGGAGGACAACCAGCCGTCCGTCGACATCCAGGTCTTCCAGGGTGAGCGCGAGGTGGCCAAGATGAACAAGCCGCTGGGCAACTTCGAACTCTCCGGCATCGCTCCCGCGCCGCGTGGCGTGCCGCAGATCGAGGTCACCTTCGACATCGACGCCAACGGCATCGTGCACGTCTCCGCCAAGGACCGCGGCACCGGCAAGGAAGCCTCGATCCAGATCACCGGTGGCTCTGCCCTCCCCAAGGAGGACATCGACCGCATGATCAAGGAGGCCGAGGAGCACGCCGCCGAGGACGCCAAGCGTCGCGAGGCCACCGAGGCGCGTAACACCGCCGAGAACCTCGTCTACTCGACCGAGAAGTTCCTCGCCGACAACGGCGAGAAGATCCCGGCCGACACCAAGACCGAGGTGGAGAACGCGACCAACGACCTTAAGGACGCGCTCAAGGACGAGAGCACCTCTCCGGAGGACATCTCGGCCAAGACCAAGACGTTGTCCGACGTCTCGCAGAAGATGGGCGCCGCGATGTACGCGTCCGAGAACGCTGCGGGCGCCGAGGGCGCTGCCGAGGGTGGGGCAACGGGTGACGCCAAGGCTGACGACGATGTCGTCGACGCCGAGGTCGTGGACGACGACGAGTCGGACCAGAAGTGACCGACGACCAGGTGGGCTCCTCGCAGGAGGAGCCCACCGGGCCGGTCATCCGTGACAAGCGCCGCATCGACCCGCAGACAGGGGAGTTGCGCGGCGCGGAGCCGACGAAGCAGAAGGAGGACCTCGTGAGCAACGACGATTCAGCCAGAAACGAGGCGTTCGACAAGATCGTGGAGGCTGAGGGCGGTGACGCCGCGTTCGGTGGAGAGGTCGGCGATGACCTGCCCACCACCGAGGCCGTGAACGACGACGCACAGCAGCCGGCAGACAGCGCCAGCGGTGAAGGTGGCGAAGGCGCGCAAGCGCCGGTGCACCCCGACACCGCCCTGGCACAGGAACGGTTGGCAGATCTGCAGCGACTGCAGGCGGAGTACGTCAACTACAAGCGCCGGGTCGATCGCGATCGCGAGCTGGCTCACGGCGCGGCATTGTTCGGCTTCGTGGAGTCGTTGCTGCCGGTGCTGGACGAGATCCAGCTCGCCCGTCAGCACGGTGACCTCGAGGAGGGCACGCCGTTCGCCAAGATCGCCGCCAAGCTCGACGGCATCTTGGGCAAGTACGGACTGGCCAGCTTCGGCGAGGTCGGCGACGCCTTCGACCCGATGCACCACGAAGCGCTCATGCACATCCAGGCCGAACTGCCCGAGGGCAGCGAAGGCACCACGGTCGTGCAGGTGATGCAGCCGGGTTACAAGGTCGGCGATCGCGTGGTGCGCGCCGCCCGCGTCGCAGTCGCAGATCCGCAGTAGTTCCATCATTCGAACGAGGCCACGTCGTGCGGATGAACCGATCAAGTACGACGTGGCCCGTTTGATGGAAGCAAGGAGACAACATGGCGAGTCAGGACTGGCTCGAGAAGGACTTCTACGCGATTCTCGGCGTACCGGCCGACGCGAGCGAGGCCGACATCAAGAAGGCCTACCGCAAGCTGGCTCGTCAGTATCACCCCGACAAGAACCCCGGCGACGCCACCGCTGAACAGAAGTTCAAGGACGTCGGCGAGGCCAACCAGGTGCTCTCGAACCCCGAGTCGCGCCAGGAGTACGACCAGATCCGCGCGATGGTCGGCGGCGGTCCCCGCTTCGGTGGGGGCACGGGCGGCAACGGCGGGTTCGAAGATCTCTTCGGCTCGATGTTCGGTCAAGGCGCCGGTCAGCCGCGCGGCGGTTACTCCACCGGGGGCGGCCAGACCTTCAACCTGGACGACATCCTCGGTCAGTTCGGTCAGGCCGGTTACGGCGGAGGCGGCTTCGGTGGCGGAGGGTTCGGCGGTGCTGCTCCCAAGGGCCGCGACATCCAGGCCCGCACCTCGATCACCTTCCGGCAGGCCGCGGAGGGCGACACGCTCAGCCTCACCTCCGGTGACGGCAGCACAGTCAAGACTCGCATCCCGGCGGGGGTCAAGGACGGTCAGACGATCCGGCTCTCCGGCAAGGGCGAGCCGGGCCCGGGCGGCAACGGCGACCTCATGCTCCAGGTGAGTGTGGCCAAGCACCCAGTCTTCGGACGCGACGGCAATGACCTCACGGTCGACCTGCCGGTGACCTTCGCCGAAGCAGTGCTCGGCGCAACGGTGGCGGTGCCGACCCTCGACGGATCGACCGTCAAGGTGAAGATCGCCCCCGGCACCCAGTCGGGTCAGGTGTTGCGGGTCAAGGGCCGCGGCATCAAGGCGAAGACGGGCACCGGCAATCTGCTCGCCAAGGTGCACGTCGTCGTGCCGACCGACCTGTCCGAAGAGGACAAGGAGACGTTGGCGAAGATCGCGAGCGCGCGGGGCGGTGACCCCCGCGCCGACCTGATGGCCAAGGCGCGGCAGTGATGGACGCTCGGATGGATGCCGTGATGCCCGATCCGGACTCCCCGGTCTACGTCATCTCGGTGGCGGCCGAACTGGCCGGCATGCACGCGCAGACCTTGCGTCAGTACGACCGGCTGGGCATCGTCACGCCCTCGCGAACGCGTGGAGGTGGCCGTCGTTACAGCTACCGCGACATCCAGCGCCTGCGCGAGGTGCAACGACTCTCTCAGGAAGAGGGCGTGAGCCTCGCGGGCATCAGCCGCATCATCGAGTTGCAGAACCAGGTCGATCGCTTGCGCAGTCGGGTCGCCGATCTGCAGCATCAGGTGCAGCAATCACCCCACCAGCCAAGGGTTTTCGCCGCCGGGCCGGACGGTCAGATCGTCGCGCTCCGCCCGGGGGAGCGAGCCCGACGGCAGGCACCGGGCAGGTCGTTGGTGGTCTGGCGTCCGCCGCGGCAGTCCCGCAGCAGTTGAGGTCCACTTCGGCCGTGAGCAGTGATTCCGGGTGGGCCACAACCGGAACGAAATAGGGTGACGGCATGGCAACCACCGAAGAATTCGAAGCCGCCGTGGCCAAGGTCAAGACCTTCACCAAAGACCCGGGCAATGTGAAGAAGTTGGCGCTCTACGGCCTCTACAAGCAGGCAACTGTCGGTGATGTCACCGGTAAGAAGCCCGGTGTGCTGAAGGTGGCCGATCGCGCCAAGTGGGAGGCCTGGGCATCCCTGGAAGGCGTGTCGGCGCAGGACGCCCGCGCCGACTACGTCCAGTTGGTCGAGGAGATCGCGCAGCAGCAGTGAAACGACGAGGCTCCCTCCTGCCCGGCAGGAGGGAGCCCCGTTGCTTTGGTTGAGCCGGTCGGCCGATCAGACCGTCTCGGCCAACCGCTGCAGACTGTGCTCCAGCTCTTCCTTCTTGATGAGCGGGAAGGTCACCTTGCGCAGCAACTCCTTGTCGGTCACCTTGCTCCAGTCGTAAGTGAGCGTCACCTCGGTCTGGTGCTGACCCTGCGGCTCAAGCTCCCAGACCCACTCCCAGCCTTTCGGCTCGGTGCCCGCCGGTGCCGTCTGCCAGGCGACCAAGCGGTCATGCGCGTAACCGGTGACGTGATTGTCGGTCTTGTACTCACCACCCATGTGATCGCCTTCCATGTTCATGGTGAACACCTGGCCGGTGGCGGTGATCCGGTCGCCGTGCTCCTCGCTGCGGATGAAGCCAGAGCCGTCGAGTTCCTTGTGACGACGCGGGTTGGTGACGACGTCGAAGATGGCGTCCGCGGACGCCTCGATGGTGCGGTGCACGACGATCTTCTGGTCGTCGGACTTGTGGTGGTTCATGGATCCGTCCTCTCTTCGGCGGCTGCTCGAGGTGGTCGAGCAGCCGGTTGGTTCCTCAGGGTGCTTTGGCTATGGGAGCTCAGCGGGGCAGATTGCGCAGGTTCGAGCGAGCCATCGACACCGCTTCACCCGCGCCCCCGTTGAACACGATCTTGCTCATCGCGGTGGCGAAGCCGAAGACCTGTCCGGTGGTGATCTTCGGCGGGATCGACAAGGCATTGGGGTCAGTGACGACGTCGACCAGGGCGGGACCGTCATGGGCCAGCGCTTCGCGGTAGGCCTTCTCGAGGTCCTTGGGGTCTTCGACCCGAATCGCCTTCCAGCCCATGGCTGCTGCGATCGCTGCGTAGTTGACCTCGGTCACGTCGACGCCGAAGTCGGGCAGCTTGTCGACCAGCATTTCCAGCTTCACCATGCCGAGCGTGGAGTTGTTGAACACCACGACGTTGATGGGTAGGTCGCACGCCGCTGCGGTGAGCATCTCGCCCAGCAGCATGCCGAGCCCGCCGTCACCGGACATCGAGATCACCTGACGGTTGCGGGCCGCCAGCTGCGCACCGATGGCCTGCGGGAGCGCATTGGCCATCGAGCCGTGCAGGAATGATCCGATCAGTCGTCGGGTGCCGAGCGGGTTGATGTAGCGCGCACTCCACACGTTGCACATGCCGGTGTCGGCAGTGAAGATCGCATCCGACGCGGCCACTTGGTCGAGCACGGATGCGGCGTACTCGGGGTGGATCGGCTTGATCTTCTCGACCTTGCGCGTGTACGCACCGACCGCCTTGTTCATCAGGTTGTCGTGGCGCTTGAGGGTCTTGTCGAGGAACTTGCGGCTCTTCTTGCGCTCCACCAGCGGCAGCAGTGCGCGCACCGTGGCGCCGACATCGCCGTGGATCGGAAGGTCGACGGAGGTACGCCGACCGATCACCTCGGCATTGCGGTCGACCTGTGCCGTGGTGACATCAGGCAAGAACTGGTCGTAGGGGAAATCGGTGCCCAGCATGATCAACAGCTGTGCATCGTCCATGCCTTCGGCCGCGGCCCCGTAGCCGAGCAGTCCGGTCATGCCGACGTCGAAGGGATTGTCGAACTGGATGTGCTCCTTGCCGCGCAGCGAGTGGCCGATCGGCGCGCCGATGAGTTCGGCGAGTTCGACGACCGCGTCGTGTTCACCGGCGATTCCAGCGCCGACGAAGAGCGCGACCCGCTCGACGGAGTTGATCGCATCGGCGAGCCGCCGCACGTCCTGCTCCTGGGGCACGAGGCTTCCTCGGACGACCGGTACGTACTTGGGCGCCTCACCCGCTGCGTCCTCATCAGCGATATCGCCGGGCAGCGTGATGACAGCAACGCCGGGAGCACTCACGGCGTGCCGGATCGCGGCATTCACCACGCGCGGTGACTGGGTCGGGGTGGAGATCAGCTCGGAGTAGACCGAGCACTCGGTGAACAGCCGGTCGGGATGCGTCTCCTGGAAGTAGGACTGTCCGATCTGGGCGCTCGGGATATGGCTGGCGATCGCAATGACGGGAGCACCTGAGCGGTTCGCGTCGTACAGGCCGTTGATCAGGTGGAGGTTGCCCGGTCCACACGACCCAGCACACGCCACGAGTTCGCCCGTGATCTGTGCATCGGCACCCGCGGCGAAGGCTGCAGCCTCTTCATGGCGCACGTGGATCCAGTCGATCCCGCCCTTGGCTGAACCGCCGGTGCGGCGCACTGCGTCGACGACGGGGTTGAGGCTGTCTCCGACGATGCCGTAGATGCGTCGGACGCCTGCTTCTTGCAACTGGGCAACGAGTTGGTCTGCAACTGTGGTCATGGTGAACAGTCAACGCCTGTCGACGCGGTCGATGGGGTTTTCGGGGCTGTCTGCTTCGCCACCCTCCACCCAGGGACTCCTGCTCAACCGGTGGCGCGGTCGTGGTGCTCGCGTGCCCAGATCGCATCACCGGAGCGAGCGCGGGCCAGTCGCTTCATGCCGTAGGACGGATGTACCGGGTCAGGCCACTTGGGGGTGAGCGAATCACCTTCCCGCACACCGTTCATGCGGCGCCGGAAGAGTGGGATGACCTCGTGCCGCACCCACGCGCCCTCGGTCTTGAGGACGTCGCGCCAGGGACGGTGCTCGAACGGCGGCAGCTCGGGAAGTTTGAGGGTGTGGGGGATGCCGAGGGTCTTCAGTACCTCGGCGGCGAGCACCTTGTGCCCTGGCCGCGCCATGTGGATGCGATCGGGTGCCCACATGCGCCGGTCACGGAACTGGTTGAGCAAGGTGTGGTCGACAAGAATCGCGTTGTACGAACGAGCCAGCTCACGAACGGCATTGTTGTAGAACGTGATCCGTCGGCGGACGGGTTCGAGCACTGGAGTTGTCGTGGAGTCGAAGGTGGTGAAGACGACCACGTCCGGCACGGCGCTCGTCAATTGGGCCAGAGCGCCTTCGTAACGTCTCATCACCGAATCCATGTCGACACGGATCGACAGGATGTCGTTGCCTCCGGCGTAGAAGGACGCAAGCGTCGGACGCAGGGCGAGAGCGTCTGACAACTGCTCCTCGATCACTTCGCCGAGATACTTGCTCCGGATCGCGAGGTTGGCGTATTCCCAGCGTTCGTCGTCTCGTCCCAGCTGGCGCGCCATCCGGTCGGCCCAGCCGCGTACTCCATTGGGGTACAACAGGTTCGGGTCGCCCACGCATTCGGTGAAGGAATCCCCGATCGCCACGAATCGCCGTCTCATCGGCGTGAGGGTAGGTGGCAGGAGCGACGTCGTGGCATCGCCCAGGTGACCACCCGGCCAACTCGGGGCGACTCAGCGCGCTCGATGGCCCTCGCTGAGGATGCGGTCGATGGTGCGCATCGCGCTGGTGGTCAGCTCGGAGTCGAAGCACCACGGCACGCCGGCGCCGTCGACCAACTGGGGCTCGGTGCCGTCCTGCAGCCACAGCGACTGCCGCACCAGCCGCACCAGCGGGTCGTTCTCGTCGCCGTCGAGCGTCGACAGCACCGTCTGCTCGTCGGTCACGACGATGACCTGGACGTCGAGCAGGACGGCCCACGGCAAGGCATCAGCCAGCCGCTGGATCGACCGCTGGTCGTAGCCGTGTGGGAAGTGACCGAGCACCACCAGATGGCGCGCACCGTCGCGAACGTCGTCCAGGGCTTCGGGGATGCGTGACTCGAAAGCCATCTTCGCCAGCTCGCACTGGTGCACGAAGGCATCGATGAAACCGGCCAGCTCTGCCGGAGTGCGCATCATCGTGATGTCGGCGTCGACGGCGGGCGCGAGGCGTCCCCATCGCGCCGTGATCGAACCGTCCAGATCGACCACCTGCACATCGAGCGCGCCCGGCCGGGTGAGCGCCATCGATCGGGCCAGGATGCCGCGGGTCCAGGCGATGGCAGTGGGTGGCCGGTCGGCACCGTCGGCCCACATCAACGGACGTCCGGCCCAGCGGTGCGGCATGGGCACGCGGAGGCTGTCGTTGGCCGGCGGGTAGAGCCCGCCGAGGCGGAACAGTGATGCGCGCTCGTCGTGGGTGTCGATCGGGGCGCCGGGGGTGTGGCCCACTCGTGCGGCGAGCACCGACTCCCAGTCGAAGGAGTCGAGGCGGGCCAGCGGCAGCGGCATGGAGAGTTCCTCGGCCACGAGTTCTTCTCGCAGGCCGGCGCACTCCTGATCGAACCGGTCGCTCGCTCGCATCACGATGTCGTTGTGCTCGGCCTCGACCTGCGCGAGGGCAGCTTCGGCCTGACCGCCGAGGGTGCGTGAGTTCTCCTGTGCAGCAAGCATCTTGCTCTCGGCGTAGTCGAGCGCCGCGGTGTACGCCCGGCAGGCCTGGCTGACATCTGATCGGATGCTGTTCATCGCGCGCAGTGCGCCGGCGACGGTGTCGTCGTCGGGGCCGGGCATCGTGGGTGCGCTGTCGTGCCACCCCGGCGCGCCCGACGGCGACTGTTGAGGCGCAGGTGCCGTGGTGACCGGGAACGGCGAGGGCGGGGGAGCGGACTCCTGCTCCACCTCGATGCCGTGCGCGACCAGCGCCGCGGCCAGGCCCTCCACCCAGCCCTGGCCGACGGCGCGGACCTTCCAGGCGTCGCCGCGGCGGTAGAACTCCACCGTGATCAGCGCACGTTCGCCGTTGAGCCGGGCCGGGCGGTAGCTGTGCGCGTCGTCGATCTCGATCGAAATCGCACCGTCGGTGAGAGCCGGCTGGTCGGGGTCGACGCTGGCGATGCAGCGAACGATCATGATCTGCGGATCTATCTGTGGCAGAACCAGATTCAGTTCCTGGGTTTGTGCGTCCACTGCTTGCCAGGTGAGGCAGCCAACGCCCGGAGCGTTGTAGAAGACCAGATCGCCCTCGTCCCGCACCCGGCCGTCGGCGCCGAGCAGCAGCGCCGACAGGTCAGCCACCCCGCGAAGGCGCACGCGTGCGGTCGCGCCCGACCACGGGGCGTTCTGACCGGCGATCAGGTCGGTCATTGGGCGAAACGGGGCATCTGGCCGAAGGTCTCGTGCGGCGTCCTGGCCTGCAGCGGCTCCCCGATCGCCTGCATCCGCCAGCCACCCGGAGTGCGGCGCAACGCGGCCATGGCCATGCCGGTCGAGGCTGCGCCCCCGGCGAGTTGATAGCGCACCAGTTCGCCACCGCGGCCGGCCTCGTCGATCAACCGGCAGAACGCGTTCTGCACCATCTGGAAGGTGTGCCCTTCGTACGAGGTGACCACCAGCACGATCGAGGTGACGTGCACCGGCACCCGTGACAGGTCGATGCGCACCGACTCGTCATCGCCGTCACCTTCGCCGGTGCGGTTGTCGCCGCTGTGTTGCACGGAGCCGTCGGCCGATGCCAGACGGTTGTAGAAGACGACATCGACGATGTCGGATCCGGCGAGCATGATCGCGGAGGCGTCCAGGTCGATCTCGGCAGTGCGACGTGAGAGCAGTCCGCCCCGGCTGACGGGGTCCCAGCCCAGCCCCATACGGACTCCGGTCAGCGACTGGCCGTCGTCCTTGCGCAGGTTGACCGATTGGCCCTTGGAAAGATTCACCGGACGTCCGCGGGTCAGCGCCGGCTCGTTGGACTGCGGTGCGGCCGGAGCAGGGGTGTGCTGTGGGGCGGCTGCCGCGTAGGGATCGTGCGCCGGAGGGGCGCTTGCCGCAGCGCTGGGTTGGGCGGGCGGCGGGGGTGCTGTCGCGTACGGATCCTGCACCGGGGTGGCCATCGTCGGTGCGTTGTGCTGCGCCGGCGGCTGGGTGGGCGCACCCGGATAAGGCGCGTTCGAGTAGGGATCATGCTGCGGCGGACGCTGCTGCTGTGCTGGCGTTGCCGGAGGGGCGGGCGGTTGAACCGGAGGCGCCGCGGGCTGCGCGGGAGCAGCGGATGCAGGTTCGTCGGCGACATCGACACCGTGGTCGCGCAGCAGGTCGGCGAGGCCGCCGCTGTAGCCCTGGCCGACCGAACGAATCTTCCAGTCGCCGCCGCGGCGGTAGAACTCCAATGCGATGACGATCGACTCCGTCGACAGGCCTGACAGTTCAGCGGTCGCAACCGGCGCACCGCCGGCATCGGTCACCTGCGCGACCGGCGCACCCGGGAGTGAGCCGAAGGTGCGACCGGCCTCGTCCAACGAGGTCACCACCCGCACCTTCTCGATCTGGGTGGGCACCTGGTCGAGGTCGAGCTCCAGCTTCCACGGCGACCCGCCGGACGGCGGCACGCAGCGCACACCAGGACCCTGCTGTTGGTTGAAGAAGACGATGTCCTGGTCACCGCGCACCTTCCCGTCGGCGGTGAGCAGCAGTGCGGACAGGTCGGCCGCAGCAGACACCTGCACCTGGGCGACCAACTTCCGCGTGGGCAAGGGCGCGTTCTGGCCGCGGGTCAGGTTCACAGCGTTCAACGGGGTCTCCTCGTCGGGGGTTCAGTCGCTCCTCCCACGACTGCCGTGCGGCCAGAATACGGAGCCCACCCCCTCGGGCGGCGAGTCGGCTGTCAGGAGTGTGCCGACATGGCAGGGTTGGCACCGTGACCGAGTACTTGTTGGTGTTCGCCGAGCGCGATGACGCCGAAGAAGTTGCCGATGAACTACGCGAGGAGGAGTTCGACGAGGTGCGCGTGGTGCGCGAGGCGCTCGCCGGCGAGGACGACTCCGAAGACCACGACTGGGCGGTGTACGTGCGCCTCGACACCATCGACGACCCGACATCCGCCGTGGCGCGGGCCTTGGTCGAACGCTTCGAGGGCATCACCGCTGACCGGGACGGCTGGCTCGACGAGGACGCCAGCGACTTTGGGCGCTGACACTTCCGGCACCCGACCGGACCGCTCGCGGAATCGGCTGAAAAATCCAAGGTTGAGCGGAATGCACTCAACTTTGCGGGCGTTGAACTGATCAGCAGACGCCCACGTGGCGTCACCCCGAAAAGTTTCGACGAATCAAGGAGCATCACGAGTGGATCTTCAGCTGACCACGAAGGCGCAGGAAGCGCTCTCCGCAGCGACTCGGGCGGCCATCACGGCCGGAAACCCCCAGATCGAGCCCGCCCATCTGTTGGCGGCGCTCACCGACCAGACCGACACCACCACCGCGCCGTTGCTGGAGGCCGTCGGCACCAGCGCAGCAGCCGTGCGCGCTACCGCGCAACAGGCCTTGAAGTCACTGCCCGCTGCCGCCGGGTCGTCGGTCGGTCAGCCCTCGATGTCGCGTTCGCTGGTCAACGTGCTGGAGCAGGCGCGCCAGGCGATGTCGGCGATGGGCGACACCTTCGTGTCGACCGACCACCTCTTGCTGGCACTGGCCAGGACCGGCCAGTTCAACCTCGACGCCGAGGCGATCGCCCAGGCGATCCCGGCCACCCGCGGTGGTGCGAAGGTCAATTCCGCTGAGCCCGAGGGCCAGTTCGATGCGCTGGAGAAGTACGGCACCGATCTCACCGCCGTTGCCCGCGAGGGCAAGCTCGATCCGGTGATCGGCCGCGACTCCGAGATCCGGCGCGTGGTGCAGGTGCTCTCGCGGCGCACCAAGAACAACCCGGTGCTCATCGGTGAGCCCGGCGTCGGCAAGACCGCCGTCGTCGAGGGCTTGGCGCAGCGCATCGTGGCCGGCGACGTCCCGGAGTCATTGCGCGACAAGCGGCTGATCAGCCTCGACCTCGGCGCAATGGTCGCCGGTGCGAAGTTCCGCGGTGAGTTCGAGGAGCGCCTCAAGGCCGTGCTGGAGGAGATCAAGAACTCCGGCGGTCAGGTCATCACCTTCATCGACGAGCTGCACACCGTCGTGGGTGCCGGAGCCTCCGGCGACAGCGCCATGGACGCCGGCAACATGCTCAAGCCGATGCTCGCCCGCGGTGAGCTGCGCCTGGTCGGAGCGACCACCCTGGATGAATACCGCGAGCACATCGAGAAGGACCCCGCCCTGGAGCGACGATTCCAGCAGGTCTTCGTCGGTGAGCCCTCCGTCGAAGACACCATCGCGATCCTGCGCGGGCTGAAGGAGCGGTACGAAGCACACCACAAGGTGGCCATCGCCGACTCTGCGCTCGTCGCGGCCGCGGCCCTTTCCGACCGCTACATCACCAGCCGTCAGCTGCCCGACAAGGCGATCGACCTCGTCGACGAAGCGGCGTCCCGGCTGCGCATGGAGATCGACTCCTCGCCGGTCGAGATCGACGAGCTGCGCCGTGGCGTCGACCGACTCAAGATGGAAGAACTCCACCTGGAGAACGAGACCGACGACGCATCCAAGGATCGATTGGCCAAGTTGCGCACCGATCTCGCTGACAAGCAGGAGCAACTCGCTGCGCTGAACGCTCGCTGGGAAGCCGAGAAGTCGTCGCTGAACAAGGTGGGTGACCTCAAGGCGGAGATCGACGAACTGCGCACCCAGGCCGACCGTCTCGAACGTGAAGGTGATCTCGGTGGCGCCGCCAAGATCCGCTACGGCGACCTGCCTGCCCTCGAGCAACACCTCGCAGAAGCCCAGGCGGCCGAGGCGACCGCCTCCCGCGCCGGGGGCGAGGGCCCGATGGTGAAGGAGGAGGTCGGTCCGGACGACATCGCCGATGTCATCAGCGCCTGGACCGGCATCCCGGCCGGACGCCTGCTGGAGGGCGAGACCGAGAAGCTGCTGAAGATGGAGGAGTTCCTCGGCAAGCGACTCATCGGTCAGAAGGCAGCCGTTGCTGCGGTGTCCGACGCCGTCCGCCGCTCGCGGGCCGGTATCGCTGACCCCAACCGTCCGACCGGCTCGTTCCTCTTCCTCGGCCCCACGGGTGTCGGCAAGACCGAACTGGCGAAGTCGCTGGCCGACTTCCTCTTCGACGACGAGCGCGCGATGGTGCGCATCGACATGTCCGAATACTCCGAGCGTCACTCGGTCGCTCGGCTGATCGGTGCCCCTCCGGGCTATGTCGGCTACGAAGAGGGTGGTCAGCTCACTGAGGCGGTGCGGCGTCGTCCGTACAGCGTTGTGCTGCTGGACGAGGTGGAGAAGGCTCACCCCGAGACCTTCGACATCCTGTTGCAGGTGTTGGACGACGGGCGTCTCACCGACGGCCAAGGCCGCACGATCGATTTCCGCAACGTGATCCTGGTGCTCACCAGCAACCTCGGATCGCAGTTCCTGATCGATCCCTCGCTCACCCCGGAGCAGAAGCAGGCGTCGGTCATGACGGCGGTGCGCTCGGCCTTCAAGCCGGAATTCCTGAACCGGTTGGACGAGACGGTCATCTTCGACCCGCTCTCCAAGGACGACCTCGAGCACATCGTCGATCTGCAGGTCGACGCCTTCGGGCAGCGCCTGGCCGACCGGCGGATCACCTTGCAGGTCACCGAGGCCGCCCGCCAGTGGCTCGCGGACGAGGGTTACGACCCGGCGTACGGTGCGCGTCCGCTGCGCCGCCTGGTGCAGAAGGAGATCGGCGACAAGCTCGCCCGCGAGTTGCTCGCCGGAAACGTCCGTGACGGCCAGACCGTCACGGTCGACAAGGCCGACGACCAGCCGGAGCTCGTGCTGCGCTGATCACTTTCGCCGACGTCCCGAGACCCCCGCCACCTCGTGCGCGGGGGTTTCGGCTGTCCGGGAACACTGGCGGGCGCGCCTACTATGGGCGCCATGCAGCATGTCGCTTGGATCGTCGCACCCTTGGTGCTCATCGCAGTTCTCGGTTTCAGCGCCTCAGCGAAATTCGGGCAGGGCGAATCGCTGCGCTCGATCATCGCCAATCTGCGTCTTCCCCTTTCGATCTTGCCGCCCTGGCTGGCCAAAGTGATCCCCGCGATCGAGCTGGCTCTGTGCGTCGGTCTGCTTGCTCCCTGGGCGCCGGTCTTCCTGGTGTTCGCGCTCGCGACCTTGGTGCTGGTCGTCGTCTACTGGCTGCTGATCGCCAAGGGCATGACCATCACACCGCGACCCTCCTGTGGCTGCTTCGGCAATGCCGGCGATCACCGCATCTCCGGCCGCACCCTGCTGCGTAACACGCTGCTGGTCGGCTGCGCGGGCGCCGCCGTCGCGTTGGCTGCTTCGGGGCGAACCGTATGGACGCTGCTGGGCAAGGCTGACGCCGGCGACTGGATCTGGCTCGGCCTCGCCGCAGTGGCGTGCGTCGTAACTGCTCTGGTCTTCGGCGGATCCAACGCGATGCCGTGGGCACGGCCCGCTTCGACCCCGTCGCATGACGTGAACCCGGCCGAGACCGTTATCGCCGAAGAAGGCGAAGAGGATGAGTATCTGCGCTCCGTCACTCCCGAAGCCATCCTCATCGATCCCGAATCCGGCCCGCTGACACTGCGGGAGTTGTCGATGCAGCGGGCACAGCTGCTGATCCTGGTCAACTGTTACTGCGGTCCCACTCACGAGGCCGCGAACGCCCTCGGTGGATGGGCCGATCGTCTCCAGGCGCTGGACGTCCGAATGGTCTTCGCCACGGAGTACCGCGCCGAGGCGCTGTCGAACCCGCCGGAGCGCCCGCTCCTGGACCACGCCGCCGTGGCATGGCGCGCGCTCGGCGTACAGCAGTCGCCCGCTGCCGTCCTGCTCGGCGCCGATGGTTACCTGGCCGGTGGGCCGGTGCACGGCATGATCGAGATCAACGAGTTCGTCGATGACATCGAGGAGCAGTTGAACGAGGCCGGCGTCCCCATCCCGGGTGAGGTCGTGGACGAGAACGAATCAGCCGAAGCCGGTGCGCTCGCCGCCGAGGGAGATTCAGAGCCGAAGGCTGGCCACGATCACGTGCACGATTCGGGCGCGCCCGCGGACGTCCGCTGATCACGGCTCCAGCCGCCGGGAACTTCCAGGTTTACTCACGCGTCGGAAATTTCGACCGCTCGTCGTCCGGCACAGATAGGTTGGTGTCCATGCGCCTCCGTTCCACCTCGTCCTCCGCTGCCGTCGTCGGGCTGACCCTCGCGCTCGCCGTCACCGGCTGCAGCAGCACCAGCGGAAAGAAGTCGTCGCCGACAGGTTCCGGCGGCGCGTCTCCGACCGCACAGCAGCGCTTGGCGGATGCGAAGAAGGTGCTCGACGGAGCGGCCGGTTACCACTTCAAATTGCAGGGCACGGACGTGCCGAAGCAGAGTTCCGGGGTGCTGTCCGGCGAAGGTGATGTGATCGCCAAGCCGGCCTTCAAGGGCACGCTCAACGTGCAAGCGGGTTCGCTCGCGGCGTCGGTGCCCGTGGTCTCGATCGACGGCAAGACCTACGCCAAGATGCCCTTCGCCTCGAAGATGACCACGATCAACCCCAACAGCTACGGCGCGCCCGACCCCAACCTGCTGTTCAGCAAGGACAAGGGCCTGGGCACCTTGTTGCCGCAGACCCAGAACCCGACCTTCGGCGGCAAATTGCGCGAAGGCAAGGACGTCGTCCAGAGCGTTACAGGCAAACTGCCCGGCAGCGCCATCAAGGCGGTGCTCTACATGGGCGACGGCACCGGCACTTTCGACGTGACCTACAACGTCACCGAGGACAACCAGTTGCGCTCGGCACAGATGGTCGGGCCGTTCTTCGCCGGCGGCACCAAGTCGACCTACAACGTCACCCTCACCGATTTCGGCAAGACGGTTGACATCCAAGCGCCCTAAGGCGCTGCTGGCCACCGCCTCGACGGCGGTGGCGCTCGCCGCCGCCGACACCTACGTGGTGGTGCTCGCGCTGCCCGACATGATGAAGGGCGTCGGGCTCGGCATCGACGCCCTGCAGAAGGCCACCCCGATCGTCAGTGGCTTCCTGCTCGGCTACATCGCGGTGCTGCCGCTCATCGGGCGCCTGGCCGACCTGGTCGATCGCCAACGGATCCTGCTGTGGTGCCTCGCGCTCTTCGTCGTCGGCTCCGTGATCACCGGCGTCGCCGTCGATCTCAACGTGCTGGTGGCCGGACGTGTGCTCCAGGGCGTGGGAGGCGGCGGGCTCGTGCCGGCGACCCTCGCGATCGTCGCGTCGCTGTGGCCACCCGGCGAACGAGGCACGGCCTTCGGCGTCGTCGGCGCGGTGCAGGAGGTCGGCAGTGTGATCGGCCCGCTCTTCGGCGCACTGATCCTGCACCTGTGGGACTGGCGAATGATCTTCTGGATCAACGGGATCGGCGGGGTGCTGCTCGCGCTGATGATCCGCGCAGCCAGCGGCAAACCGGAAGCCGGGGAGGCGCGCACGTCCGCGATCCCGCGGTGGTGGCACGCCCTGACCGCGCTCGCCGCGACGGCTGCCACCGTCCTGCTGGGCCTGGCGCTGACCGCTCCCACCGCGCTCACCACCTCGATCGAGTACGGCGACCCGTTCGTCCCCTACGAGGGCCACGACGCACGGTTGATGACGCCCATCGGCCTGTGGGGCCTGGGCGCGTTGGCGGTGCTGTTCGCGCTGTCGGTGCGCTACTGGTGGCCGGTCTTCCGACGTGCCGATCTGTTCGGTGCCGCGTTGATCGCCCTGGCTCTCGGCGCTCTGGTGCTCACCTTCTCCTCGGCCAATCCAGAGACCGAGGTCGTCGGCCCGATGGGCTTCTGGCTGCTGCCGCTCGGAGCTGCGGCGATGGCCGTCTACTGGTGGTGGCACCGGCGGGCACCTGCGCCGCTCATCGCCCGCGGTGCTGTCGTCGGACGCGTGCTGCCGGCGCTCGCCGTCTCACTCCTGGTCGGCACGGCCATCGTCGCGATCGTCGTCGACATCCCGATCCTGGCCCGTCTCACCGTGACCGACTCGCAGACCGATGCAGCCGTCATCCTGGTGCGCTTCCTGCTCGCAGTGCCCGTCGGGGCGCTGGGTGGCGGGTGGCTGTTGCGCCGCGTCGGTCCGGGCATCGTCGCCGGTGGAGGACTCGCCCTCGCCGCAGTCGGACTCTTTGCGATGTCGCGCTGGAGCGGCAACGTGCTCGACACCTTCCAGGCCACCGCCGTTCTGGTGCTGGTGGGTCTCGGCGTCGGCCTCGCGATCGCGCCGGTCAACGACGCAGCCCTGAACGACGCCAAGCCGGACGACCACGGCGTCACCTCGGCGCTCATCGTCGTTGCTCGGATGGTCGGCATGGTCGTGGGCCTGGCGTTGCTGACTGCGATCGGGCTCCACCAGTACTACTCGGAGATCTCGGAACTGGCCACCCCGACGGAGGCCGACTACCGGGCTGCCGGGGTGCGCCAGGTCAACACGGTCTTCCTCGGCGCTGCCATCGCGGCCACCGTCGCCGCCGCACTGTCATGGCTGCTCGGACGTCGGCCGCTGGCCAAGCTCGAGGGCGAACGTCCTACCACCGCGCTCTGACCAACCCGCCCCTCAGCTGGTGAACTCGTAGTCGACCCATTCCGGGTTGGTCACCCGACGCTCGAACTCGCCGACCGTGCCCGGCCACAGCGTGCGATTGGCGCCGTGCGCATCGAGGTACCAGCTGTGGCATCCGCCCTGCTGCCACACACTGCGTTCGCTGCGGCGGTCGATCTCGGCCATGAAGGCGGGCACGACCTGCGGTCGGACGGCGACCATCGAGGCACCACGCCGGTCGCGCTCGGCCAGCAGCTTCATGATCAGCTCGACCTGCGCCTCCATCATCAGCAGCACTGAGGTGTGACCGAGTTCGGCGTTGGGCCCGAGCAGGAGGAAGAGGTTGGGGAAGTCGGGCACTGTGACGCCGTAGTAGCTGTCGACGCCGTCCTCGAAGCGCTGGCTCAGCGAGGCGTGACCCAGCCCGTAGACATTGGTGTCCTTCCACGACTGCACCGGGTCGAAGCCGGTGGCCAGCACCAGCAGGTCGAGACCGTGGTGCGAACCGTCCTGGGTGACGATGCCGGCCTCGTCGGCGTACGCGATCGGCGCCGTTTGCAGGCGCACATTGCGCCGAGCAAGTGCCTGGAAATAGTTGTCCGACAGCGGAATCCGTTTGCAGCCCATCGTGTAGTCGGGCGTGAGTGCGGCCCGCAGTTGCGGATCGGAGATAGCCGACCGCAGGTGCGCGCGGGCGCGCAGGCTGACCGCCTTCAGCAGTGCGGGCTGCTTGGTGAAACCCAGGGCGCGGGTCTCGTTGGCGGCGCGGATCTTGGCCCGCTGTGCCTTCATCAGCGCAGGGTGACGTTCGTATCGCTCCGAGGTCGATTCGGGAATCTCGTGATCGTTCTTGGGCAGCACCCAGGTGGGTGTGCGCTGGAAGACGGTGAGGGTGGATGCTTCCTCGGCGAGCGCGGGGATCACCTGCACCGCGCTCGCGCCGGTGCCGATCACGCCCACCCGCTTGCCCAGCACGGACGTCCCGGGGCTCCACGTTGCGGTGTGCATCACCTCACCGGCGAACAACTCAAGACCGTCGATGTGCGGTGCGACCGGCGTGTGCAGCGAGCCGACCGCGAGCACCAGGTCGCGGCAGGTGACTGTTTCGAGGGTGTTCCCCGTGCCGAACGCGACCTCCCAACGCTGGTGGTCGGCGTCCCACCATGCCTGTTGCACCGTTGTGCCGAAGCGGACGTGGGGCCGCACGCCGTACTTCTCCACCACATAGAGCAGGTAGTCCTGGATCTCGTCGCCGGGTGCGTACGCGCGCGACCAGTCGGGGTTGAGCTCGAAGGAGTAGGAGTAGAGGTGACTCTCGACATCGCAGGCGACGCCGGGATAGCGGTTGTCGCGCCAGGTGCCGCCGATCTCATCGGCCTTCTCCAGCACCAGCACATCGCGTCCGGCTGCGCGGGCCGCGATCGTCATGGCGATGCCGGAGAAGCCCGCACCGACGACGACGAGATCGTGATCGACCCCGGACGTGCTCACAGCGCCCCTACCCCCATCGTGATCACGACCACGACGTAGATGATCCCCAGTGCGACGAGCACGAAGCCCAGGGCGATGCCCGCGATCGCCATGCCCTTGGCCGCGCCGTCGTCGTCAGTGCGCGCCTGCGGAAGCGCGATGAAACCGAAGACGATGGCCAGGATCGCCGTGAGGCCACACAGCAAACCCGAAAGACCGCAGACCAGGGACGCGATGGCCATCCCGTTGGTGGCCTTGGGCTGGACGAAGCCGCCGGAGGGGGCGTAGTTGTAGTCGGGCATCCCGCCCGCGGAGTACTGCGGCGGGTAGTTGTAGCCGCCCGGCATCTGGCCACTGCCAGAAGGCTGCCCGTACTGGCTGCCGTACCCGTATCCGTCGTTCTGCCCGTACGGGTCGTATCCCTCATACGGCGCGGACGGGTGGTAGCTCTGCCCGTAGCCGTCGGAGTGGTAGGCGTCGTACGGCGGCGGGCTGCCGTACGGCATCTGCGCCGTTCCCTGGTCGCCCTCCATCGGCTGGGTGGATGGCTTGTTGAGCGACCACGGATCGACCTGCGGCGTGGCGCGGGTGACGTCCTCGGAGTACGGATGATCTGGGTCGTGGTGGCTCATGAGCAGCTCTCGGTCGAAACGGTCAGCACCTCCCAGGGTATGCGGCTCAGTCGAGCGTGACGATGACCGGCGCGTGATCGGAGGCGCCCTTGCCCTTGCGCTCCTCGCGGTCGATCATCGCGTCGGTCACCCGGGCCGCGAGCGCAGGCGAGGCCAGCGCGAAGTCGATGCGCATGCCCTGCTTCTTGGGAAAGCGCAGCTGGGTGTAGTCCCAGTAGGTGTAGGTGCCCGGTCCCGGAGCGTACGGACGCACGACGTCACTGAACCCTGCGTCGACGATCGCCTGGAAGGCGTCGCGTTCGGGCTGGGTCACGTGCGTCTTGCCCTCGAAGAACGAGACGTCCCAGACGTCCTCGTCGGTCGGGGCGATGTTCCAGTCGCCAGCCAGCAGAATCTGCGCCTGCGGATCGTCAGCCAACCAGCGCTGCGCGTCGGCGCGCAGGACGCTCAGCCAATCAAGCTTGTAGTGATAGTGCGGATGGTCGATCGCGCGTCCGTTGGGCACGTACAACGACCACACCCGTACGCCGCCACAGGAAGCGCCGATCGCGCGCGCCTCCGCGGCCACCGGGTCACCGAAGCCAGGCATGTCCTGGAAGCCGATCTGCACATCGTCCAGACCCACCCGGGAAATGACGGCGACGCCGTTCCACTGGTTGAGGCCGTGATGGGCCAGCTCGTAACCCATCGCGGTCAGTTCCAGCGTGGGGAACTGTTCGTCCTTGCACTTGGTCTCCTGCAACAGCAGGACGTCGAGGTCGTGACGCTCGAGCACGCCGAGCACACGGTCGATTCGGGAGCGGACTGAGTTGACGTTCCAAGTAGCAATGCGCACGACTCGAGGTTAGACGGCAGCTCCGACAGATCGATCAGCCCTCCCGTCAGCGCGGTTCCGTACGATCGCGCACATGACCACAGCACTCGTCACCGGTGCCAGCGCCGGCATCGGAAAGACCTTCTGCGAACAACTGGCCGCGCAGGGCAACGACCTGATCGTCGTCGCCCGCGATGCCGCCCGCCTGGAGGCGCTGAAGAACGAACTCGAGCTCGCCCACGGCGTACAGGTGGAGGTGCTGCCGGCCGATCTGGCTGATCGCGCGGCGCTGCAGCGGGTTGCCGACCGCATCGCTGACCCGCAGCGTCCGGTCGACCTGTTGGTCAACAACGCCGGCTTCGGGCTGCGTAAGTCGTTCATCCACAACACGATCGAGCAGGAGGAGAACCACCTGGACGTGTTGGTGCGTGCGGTGCTGGTGCTCTCGCACGCTGCTGCGGGCGCGATGCGTGCACGTGGCAACGGCGCGATTATCAACGTCTCCTCGGTCGCGAGCTTTCTGGCGTCCGGCACCTACTCGGCCGCGAAGTCGTGGGTCACCGTCTTCTCCGAGTCGCTGGCCAGCGAACTCGAGGGCACCGGCGTCACCGTCACCGCGCTCTGCCCCGGTTTCACCCGCACCGAGTTCCACCAGCGAGCCGGCATCAAGGCCGAACAGGCCGCGCCCGGCTTCATGTGGCTGGCGGCCGACCGGTTGGTGCGCGACTGCCTCGCCGACGTCGCCAAGGGCAAGGTGGTCTCGGTGCCTGGACCGCAGTACAAGGTGATCACCTCGCTGCTGCGCGTGGCGCCGCGTTCGATCGTGCGCAAGCCCAAATTGGTACGCCGACACCGGCCCAACAAGGAGGACTGACGAGGCTCAGTTGTCAGCCGAGCGCGATCCGGGCGCCAACGTCGAGGAGTGGGCGAAGTCCTAAACTGCGGGTCGTGACTGATCTCGCCGCTGACCGCGCCCGTCTGCTCCAGCTCATCAAGGATCACGCCGTCGTGCACGGCAGGGTCACGCTCTCCTCGGGGCGTGAGGCCGACTACTACGTGGACCTGCGCCGGATCTCGCTCTCGGGCGAGGCCGCGCCGCTCGTGGGACGGATCATGCGCGATCTCACCAAGGAGCTCGACTTCGTCGCCGCGGGCGGGCTCACCCTGGGCGCCGACCCGGTGGCGACCTCCATGCTGCACGCGGCTGCTGCGGCCGGCGAGAGCCTGGACGCGTTCGTCGTGCGCAAGCAGGGCAAGGCCCACGGCCTGCAGCAGCGCATCGAGGGACCGTCCATCAAGGGCCGCCGCGTCGTCGTCGTGGAAGACACCACCACCACCGGTGCGTCACCGATCGAAGCAGTGAAGGCTGCACGCGAGGCCGGCGCCGAGGTGGTGGCCGTGGCGACGATCCTCGACCGCGACACCGGCGCCCGTGAAGTGATCGAGGCCGAGGGCGTCCCGTACCTGTCGGCCTACGCCCTCAACGAGCTCGACCTCTGACATTCCCTAGAAATCGGCGTGAGTTTGTGGGGTTCGTCGGGCGCACGAACCCCACAAACTCGCGCCGATTTCTTTGAGTGGACGGCGTCAGATGTTCAGGTGGTGAAACGCCCGAACCCTGGCCCATGACTTTGGGTAAACATAACCAAACGTTTTGGATGGGAGGGTGTATGAGCGGGCTTTTCGCGATGGACCTGCAGGGCAAACCCGTGCTCGTCGTGGGCGGGGGACCACAGGCTGCCGCCCGGGCCGAGCAGTTGCTGGACGCTGGCGCGCACGTCCGGGTGCACGCCGAGGGCCTGTGCGAAGAGCTTCGTGACCTCTACACCGACGAGCGCGTCGCCTGGTCGGCAAGCCCAGTCACCTCCGCCGATGTGGCTCAGGTGTGGTTGGTGAGCGTGCACGACACCGACTCCGTCGAGCGCGAGCGCATCCGCCGCTGGGCCGGCGGGGCCCGGACGTGGATGCTTGACGACGACGTGCGCGCCATCGACGGCTCGGCCCTCGATTCCGCAATCACCGAGGCTGATGTGTCCCTGCGCTCGCTTCGCGCGCCAGACGCGACAGGCAAGGTGGTGCTGGTCGGTGGCGGTCCGGGTTCGGACGACCTCATCACCGTTCGTGGTCGCCGCGAACTCGCTCGTGCCGACGTGGTGGTCACCGATCGCCTGGCCCCCGTCGGGCTCCTGGCGCGCTTGGGATCGACCGCAGAGATCGTGGACGTCGGCAAGACGCCCTACCGGCACCCGGTGCCCCAGCACGAGATCAACCAGATCCTGGTGGAGCGCGCCCGGCGCGGACAGTACGTCGTCCGGCTCAAGGGCGGCGACCCGTTCGTGCTCGGCCGCGGCGGGGAGGAGTGGCTGGCCTGCCGTGAGGCTGGCGTCGAGGTCGAGGTCGTGCCCGGTGTCAGTTCGGCATTCGCGGCCCCACTCGCCGGGCTCGTGCCGGTGACGCACCGAGGCGTGGCGAGTGGCGTGCTGACCATCTCGGGTCACGACGAGGTGTCGGCCGACCTGCTCGCAGCCTGGCCACACACGATCGTCGTGCTCATGGGCATGGGGCGGCTGCCCGAACTCACCGCGGCGCTGGTGCGAGCCGGCAAGGACGCCTCGACGCCGGTCGCCGTCGTGCACAAGGCCTACAGCCCGCAGCAGCAGACCGTGCGCGGCACCCTCGCCGACATCACCGAGCGAGTGCTGGAGCGCAAGCTCGCCAATCCGTCGGTCATCGTCATCGGTGAGGTCGTCGACCAACTCGACGAGCCGCAGCAGGCATCGTGACCACCGCGTTGGTGGTCTGCGCGCACGGCACCGACAACCCAGAAGGGCAGCACGTCGTGCGCTCGATCACCGAGCAGGTGCGGCGGCTCCTGCCTTCGATCACCGTGCGCGACGCATATGTCGACGTCCAGGAACCGGCGTTGCCGGACGTGGTCAACGGCCTTGTGGCGCAGCACGATTCGGTGGTCATCGTCCCGTTGCTGTTGTCGTCGGGATTCCACACCGAGGTCGATGTCGCCGACGTGGTGGCAGCGCACGCGCAAGTGGTCACGGCGCCTGCCCTCGGCCCCCACGAGCTACTGGCGGACGTCCTCGTCGATCGACTGCACGAAGCAGGGGCCGACGCGGGCGATCCGGTCGTCCTTGCCGTGGCCGGCTCGAGCAGGCCGTCCGGCGCAGCGGACGCAGAGGTGATGCTCGATCTGCTGCGAAGCCATTGGCACGCACCGGTGTCCCTGGGCTACCTGGCCGCCCGTGAGCCGTCGGTCTCCGACGCCGTCACGACCGCGCGCACCGAGCGGCAGCAGGTGGCGGTGGCGTCGTATCTCATCGGGCCCGGCTTCTTCCACGACCGGCTCCGGCACGTCGGTGCCGACGTGGTGAGTGAGCCGTTGCGCGATGACACCCGACTGGCCGAGTTGGTGGCGTTGCGATTCGCAGGCGCATCGAAGGCGTCCGGCACCCGCTGAACCGCGCCGGGCCCGTAGGCTGGGACGAGCCGTCCGTGCCCGAAGGAAGAGTTTCGATGACCTACGTCCTGATCGCCCTCGCCATCATTGTCGTCCTGCTGATCGTCTGGGCGATCGCGTCGTACAACGGGCTGGTGAAGAAGCGCAACCAGGTGCAGGAGGCGTGGCACCAGATCGACGTCGAACTCAAGCGCCGGCACGACCTCATCCCCAACCTCATCGAAACCGTGAAGGGTTACGCCCAGCACGAGCGCGCCACCCTCGACGAGGTGCTGCGGGCACGCAGCGCAGCGATCAACGGAGGAGACAACCCGTCCGCCGCTGCTGCCAACGAGGGTCAGCTGACCCAGGCCCTCGGCCGCCTGATGGCTGTTGCCGAGGCCTACCCCGACCTGAAGTCGAACGCCAACTTCCTTGGTCTCCAGCAGGAACTCTCCTCGACCGAAGACCGCATCGCTTCCGGCCGCCGCTACTACAACGCGATCGTGCGCGAGCTCAACACTTCGATCGAGTCGATCCCCACAAAGTTCATGGCCGGCCCGGCGGGCGTTGCGCGCGCGGAGTACTTCGAGGCGCAGGGCAACGAGCGCGCCGTGCCGAATGTCAACTTCGGCACCGGACCCGGCGGTACCGCGGGCGGCCCCGGCGGTTACAACATTCCGGCCCAGGGCCAGTCGCAGTCGGCGGGCTACCCGCAGATCGAGCAGCAGGGCCAGGCGCCCAGTCCGCTCCCAGGTCAGCAGTACCCACACGGCCAGCAGAGCCACCAGGGTCAGCAAGCCCAGCAGCCGGAGGGCTACCCGCAGGGTTACCCGAACCAGCAGTAAAAACCAGCGCAGCTGGACGCCATGAGCACAGCCACCCTCGGGCGGGACAACTCCGGCCAACTTCCGCTCTGGCGAGCGGCTCAGGTGTTCCGGCTGGCATCGCTTGCCTACGCCGCGGCTGTGCAGTGGACGGTGGTGTCGCAGTACGACAGGAAACTGCTCAGCTGGGCTGTGCTGGCACTGATGCTCGTCTGGTCGGGCGTGGCGGGCACCTTGCTGGCCTTCGGTTACCGGATGCGCCGCAAGATCGTCTATGCAGATGTCGTCGTGACCCTTCTGCTCATGGCCAGCACGCTCCTGGTGGGACCGGCGTCGTACTTCGAGCGCCACCAGACCGTGCCCACCACCTTCTGGGCAACGAATGCCGTTGTCTCCGTGGCGATCCTGCTCGGTCCGTGGTGGGGCATGGGTGCGGGCGCGCTCGTCGGCCTCTCGGCGCTCACCATTTGTGGTCAGCTCGACAACATCAGCTTCGATGCCACCCTGCCGATCCTGCTCACCGTCGGCCTGGTGGTCGGCATGGGTGCGCAGATCGTGCGGCGGGCCCGAGCACAGATCGACGAGGCCATTCGGCTCGAAGCCAGCACGCACGAGCGCGAACGGCTCAGCCGCGAGGTGCACGACACCACTTTGCAAGTGCTTGCCTTCATCAGCCGCCGTGGCACCGAGATCGGCGGCCCCACAACCGAACTGGCGACAATGGCAGCTGAGCAGGAGGCTTCGCTGCGGACGCTGCTGTCACGCCAGGCCCGCACGACCACCAGATCCGATGCGACCGACCTGATCACCCGGTTGGAGAAGCAGTTGCCGAAGCCGGTGACCATTTCCGGGCCAGGCGACTCGCTCGTGCTTCCTGCCGCACAACTCGATGAACTCGTGGCCGCCATCCAGGCCGCGATCGACAACACCGCCAAGCACGCCGGACCCGCCGCGAAGTCTTTCGTCCTGGTCGAAGATCTTGGGTCTGAGGTCGTGGTGACGGTACGGGACGACGGCGCCGGGTTCGCACTCGAGCGGCTCGACGAAGCCGCCGCCGAAGGCCGGATGGGCGTGAGCAAGTCGATTCGAGGCAGGATGGCCGACATCGGTGGCTCGGCGCAGGTCTACAGCGCTCCGGGTGAAGGCACCGAATGGGAACTGACCGTGCCGGTGGGAGGAACACGATGACGACGGTGATGGTGGTCGACGACCACCCGATGTGGCGCGACGGTGTCAGCCGAGACCTCACCGGCGCCGGCTTCGAAGTGGTCGCCACGGCCGGCACCGTCGCCGAAGCGGCGGCACGTGCCGCTGCCACCCAGCCGCAGGTGGTGCTCATGGACATGCACCTTCCCGACGGCAACGGCGCCGCGGCCACCGCGGCGGTGCTCGAGGTCTCCGGCGAAGCCAAGATCCTGGTGTTGTCGGCGTCCTCCGAACGAGAAGACGTGCTGGAAGCGGTCAAAGCCGGCGCCAGCGGTTACCTGGTGAAGTCGGCCAGCGCCGCCGAACTCCTGGACGCCGTCCGCGCCACCGCCGACGGCCAGGCGGTCTTCACACCGGGCCTGGCCGGACTCGTCCTGGGGGAGTATCGGCGCATGTCGACCGTGCCGGACGCCAAAGGCGGCGCAGACCTTCCCAGCCTGACCGAACGTGAGACCGAGGTGCTTCGGTTTGTCGCAAAAGGCTTGAGCGCCAAGCAGATCGGCACACGGCTCGGTGTCTCGCATCGCACCGTCGAGAACCACGTGCAGTCGTCGCTGCGCAAGCTCCACCTCTCCAATCGCGTCGAACTTGCCCGGTACGCGATGGAGCACGGCCTCGACTGAACGGCCCAACCACAGGGCGGCGGCCAACTACGCCTCAGTGGATTCGCGTTCAGGAAGTACCTACGCCGGTTGAGTAGTGCTACTCATGCCGGTTCGGCGCCGCCGAACCAGGCTTGAAGCATGAACACGACACAAGGGCCCCAGAGCCAGAACCAGTACCCGAACGGCGCTCAATTCCAGACCGCGGCCGGACCCCGTCCGGCCTACCAATACGCACCGCCGGCCACCAAGCAACCGTGGTGGGAGCGGGACGGCATGGTTGCCAAGGTCTTCGCCGCAGCCGGCGTCTTCGTCACCCTCATCGGTGTCGTCATGTTGCTCGTCATCGCCGCCCGTGCCGGACTGCTCCGTCCGGAGATCCGGGTGGGCGGCGGAGCGCTGCTGTCCGCAATGCTGCTTGCGGCGTCCACCCGTCTGCATCTTCGACTCGGCGGACAGATCGGCGCAGTCGCGCTGGCTTCGACCGGCACAGCCGGACTGTTCCTCTGCATCGTCGCTGCCACGAACTACTACGAGTGGATACCGGGAGTGGCAGGTCTTGTCCTCGCCGCTGTCGTTGCGGCCGGCGCGATCGCCCTGGCGATGAGGTGGAACTCCCAGGCACTCGCCGTGCTGATGACTGCATCGGTCGCAGGTCTGGCACCCGTGCTCACCGAAGGTGTCACTGTGCCGCTCATCGCTTTCCTGGTGCTGCTGCAGGCAGCCGGCTGCATCCCCGAGTTCACCAAGTCGTGGCCGGCGATCGCCGCCGCCCGTTCGCTTCCGGTGGCTTTCGCCACGACCTACGCCATCGCCGCAGAGCGCACCGGCACCAGTGAGCAGATCGCCAGCTACCTGGTCGCCACCATCGCGCTGACCTCGGCGCTGGCCGCCTCGCGAAGCCGTCACGAAGAAGTCACTGCAGTCATGTACGGCCTGGCGAGCGTGCCGATGATCATCGCGATCACCGCTCTCACCGGCCCGGTCGCGGCCGTCGCGGGTGCTGCGGTCGCGGCCATGACCTTCGGCTCGCTCGTCCTGGCTCGCCCGGTCGGACTCGCCACGACTGCCGCCGCCACGCTCGTGACCGGTGCTGCGCTGCTCGCAGCAGCGATGACCGTCACCACCGGCGACTTCCTGTCCGCGATCCTGCTGGGCATCGGCACCGTGCTCGCAGCCTCGGTCTACCAGGTGAAGAACCACTTCACCGCGGGCTTGTCCCTGGCCTTCATCGGCCTCGGTGCCTTCGATCTGGTCACCAGGGCGAGCCTCACCGTCGTTGCCGATGCCTGGACGATGGCCGACTTCGTCGGCGGTCTGCTGCTCACCGCGGACATCCTGATCGCTGTGGTCATCGGGATCCGTCGTTACAACGCCGACCGGGAAGGTGTGGCGGTGTTCGGGGCGCTTGCTCTGATGGTGAGCTCCACCATCACCCTGCTCAGCCTCTGCGTTGTCACTCTCGGCGACAGCGGCCAGGGCCTCGGCCACTTCTCAGTCACGGTCTGCTGGATGCTGCTGGCCTCCGCTCTGCTGGCCCTGAGCCTGCGAGGTGACGGCAAGAACACCGGTCTGGTCGTGACCGGACTCGTCGTCGCCGCGTCGGCCCTGGCCAAGCTCTTCCTGCACGACCTCGCCGCCCTCAGCGGAATTGTCCGGGCCGGAGCGTTCATCGTCGTCGGACTCCTGCTCCTGTCGGCCGGCGCCGGCTACGCCCAGGCATTCGCCAAGCGGGCAGCCGCCCGCCGTCCGGTGCAGCAGCCCCAGCCTGCACAGCAGCAGCCGGTCCAGCAGCCGCAGGCGCGGCACTACCCGTTGCCGCGGCGCTGACTGCAAGAGTCGGCCGAACCGGCGGCCTGACAGAAGAAACCTGCGGACACTCGAGTCGTGAGTGTCCGCAGGTTTGTCGGGTGCAGTCGATCAATCAGCGTTCGTCGGTGACGATGTCCTTGGCCGCCTCGGCGGTCTCGGCGACGATCGCATCCGCCTGGCGCTTGTGACGGATGTACTCGATGACCATCGGCAGCACCGACAGCGCGACGATCAGCAGGATGGCGGTCTCGAGGTTGTCGCGCACGAACGCGACATTGCCCAGCATCACACCGAGGCTGACGATCAGCCCCACCCAGAAGACGGCACCGACCGCGGACCAGGTGAAGAAGCGCTTGCGGTCCATCTTGCTGACGCCAGCGACCACGGTGATGAAGGTGCGCACGATCGGCACGAATCGACCGATGACCAAAGCCTTGTTGCCGTGCTTGTCGAAGAAGGCGTTCGTCTGGTCGAAGTATTTCTTCTTGATGATGCGGCCGTCCCGCTCGTAGAGCGGCGTGCCGATAGCCCGTCCTATCTCGTAACCCACCACGTTGCCGGCAAAGGCCGCGGCCATGAGTGCCGGGATCGAGACGTACAGGGGGATGTCGAAGTTGGCCTTGGCGTTGACCGAGAACATCCCGATGGCGAACAGCAGCGAGTCGCCGGGAAGAATCGGGAAGAACAGCCCGCACTCGATGAAGATGATCGCCAGGGAGATCCAGAAGAAGGCGCCGCCGTACTGGTCGAGGAGCCACTGCGGGTCCATCCAGCTCGGGCCAAGGGTCACGACAGGGGCAAGCGCATGCATCACGGGCACCAAGGGTACGTCAGTTGAGACCGGGCGCCGGACGCTTGATCGGGGCGGCCTCTACTGCGGCGGCACCCCGGCACTGGCAGGCTGAACGATCGTGAGCGAGCAAGAAGTGGGTGTCGGGCCGTGGCAGGGCGACTGGCCGGTCGGTTCGGACGGCGAGGTGCTCCCGCCGTACGACGAGATGCTGCTGCGGGAGGGAGACCGGCGGAATGTCGCCGACAAGTACCGCTACTGGACGCTCGAAGCCGTCGTCGCCGACCTCGACACCAGCCGCCACGCCTTCCACGTGGCGGTGGAGAACTGGGAGCACGACTTCAACATCGGCTCGGTGATCCGCACCGCGAACGCCTTCAACGCCAAGGCTTTCCACATCGTCGGCAAGCGTCGCTGGAATCGCCGCGGCGCGATGGTGACCGATCGCTATCAGCACGAGTTCCATCACCCGACCGTCGCCGACCTCGCGACCTGGGCACAGGCTGAGGGCCTCACGTTGATCGGCATCGACAATGTGCCTGGTTCGGTGCCCATCGAGCCGTTCGACCTGCCGCGCGACTGCGTCCTGGTCTTCGGTCAGGAAGGGCCGGGTTTGTCGGAGCCGATGCGTGCGGCGTGCGAGGTCATCCTGCACATCGAGCAGTACGGCTCCACCCGCTCCATCAATGCCGGTGCGGCCGCCGCGATCGCCATGCACGCCTGGGTGCGCCGCCATGTCTGGCAGCAGCAGCCGTCCTGATGGCGCGGCGCCCAGACCGGGGACGTAGGTTGCTGGGCATGAGTGAACGTGACGGAATGAGCTTGTTGCCCGCGTCCGAGGTCAACACCGCCCCGGTGGTCGCGCTGGGCCTGGTCGGTGGCTACCTGGTGGCCCGCGAGAGCGGTATCCGCCCGCTCGGCGGAGTGTTGCTGGCCGGATGCGGCGCGCTGGCCGGACGCAGTTGGCTGGCCAAGGGCGGCCCGGCGGTCGTGGCACCGCTCGCCGCGCTCTACCTCGGCGGATTCGGGGCGTCCCACCCGCTGGCCAAGAAGATCGGCGCCTGGCCGTCGGTCGCTGCGGTGACGGCGCTCGCGGCCGGTGCCGCCTTCGTCGCCTCCGACCGGCGCTGAGTTCCTGCACCGACCCCGGTGTTCTCCCGGGTCGCCTTCCACACACAAACGCGGCGGTTGTCCGCATCCGCGCCGGTTGCAGCTACCGCGGATGCAGGCAACCGCCGCAGCTGTCGCTGGAACTGCCGCGTTTGCCTGCAGCGAACGCGGTGAAAAAAGTTTGGCCGATCTGTCGATCTGAGCGTTTCCCGTTCGACATGGTGGTGTCAGGTTCGACACTCGATGGAGAGGACCACCCATGAGCAAGCGCTATCTCGTCCTGTTGCCCGCCCCGGAAGCGGAGTGGGACAAGTTGCCCCCCGAAGAACACGAGAAGGGCATGCGGGCCCACCGACTGTTCAGTGATCAGTTGGCCGAGGGTGGCCACAAGGAGGTGCTCTCCAGCCCGCTGCGACCCTCCGCGGAGGCGTTGTCGATGCGTCCTGACGGCTCGGGCGGCACGCTGGTCACCGACGGACCCTTCACCGAGTCGGTCGAGCAGATCGTCGGGTTCTACCTGATCGAGACCGACGACAAGGACGGCCTGATCGCCTGCTGCAAGCAGCTGTCCAGCACCGGTGATCTCATCGAGCTGCGTGAGCTGGGAGGTCACTGATGGCTGAGGGCACAAGTGCCGGATCGGCCGTCGTGAAGAAGTACTTCGTGCTCATCGCCTACGACGTGGAGGCGTGGGCGGCTGCGACCGACGAGCAGCGCTCTGCATGGCACGAAGACCACTCAGTGTTCCACCGGACGGTGGGAGAGCACTTGCTCTACGGCGAGGCGCTCGATGGTCCCGAGACGGCAACCACGTTGCGGCACGAGGGTGGTGAAGTGATGCTCACCGACGGGCCGTTTGCCGAGACGGTGGAGACGATCGGCGGCTTCTACGTCGTGCAGGCCGCCGATCTCGACCAGGTGAGCGGGTGGTGTGCGCTGTTGCCGGACTGCTACTCGCTGGAGATCCGGCCATGCATCGAGATCGATGTGCCGGTCTAGATGCTGCTGGAGCAACTGCTGCGCGACGAGTGGGGCCGGTTGCTGGCCCTGCTCGTTGCGCGCACCCAGCGCCTCGACCTCGCCGAGGATGCTCTCGCCGAAGCCTTCGAGGCCGCCGCGCGCACCTGGCCCGCCGACGGTGAACCCGACAATCCGCAGGGCTGGCTGATGGCCACTGCCAAGCGGCGCATCATCGACCGCCAGCGCGCCGAGGCGGTGGCCGCGCGGAAGGCACCGCTGTTGGCAGCCGATGTGGAGGCGACGTCCGACCCGACGGCTGATGTCGCAGAGCCGGACGCGCTCCTGCGGCTGGTCCTTCTTGCTGCGCACCCGGCTCTCTCGCCAGAGGCAGGCGCCGCGTTGACCTTGCGTCTCGTCATGGGTGTGTCGACCGCCGACATCGCCAAACTCTTTCTGGTCAGCGAGACGACAATGGCCGCACGGCTCACGCGCGCCCGCAAGAAGGTTGTCGCCGCAGGCATCCCGTTCGCGATTCCTGACGCACAAGTGCTCCCGCAGCGCCTCGACACGGTCGCGGAGGTGGCCTATCTCGCGTTCACCTCTGGGTACGCGCCAGGAAGTGGCCCAGACCTGGTGCGGGTCGAACTGGCCGGCGCGGCGATCCGGCTCGTGCGTCTGGTGCGATCGAGCAGCCTTGCAGCTAAACAACATTCGGCACTCACCGCACTGCTGGCACTCATGCTGTTGCAGCATTCCCGGCGCGACGCACGATCTGCGGACGACGGCACCCTGGTGCGCCTGCCCGAGCAGGACCGAGCCCTCTGGCGACGTGACGAGATGGCCGAAGCCTTTGCCCTCATCGACGCGATGGCGCCCGGGGGAGTCGCGCGGGTGTCGGGGGCGCTGTCGGCGTCCTACGTGTTGCAGGCGTTGATCGCCGCAGAGCACGCCCGAGTCGAACGCGCCGACGACACAGACTGGGGGGCGATCGCCGATCTCTACCGGCAACTCGAAGAACTCACCGGATCACCGGTGGTGCGCCTCAACCGTGCGGTGGCGGTCGCGGAAGCCGGTGACCCCGGTGCCGCGCTGGATCTGCTCGCGGGGCTGGACGAAGCCTTGCCGCGCAATCACCGGGTGCCTGCGGTGGCGGCCGATCTGTTGCTCCGTGCCGGCCGCGTCGAGGAAGCCCGGCAGCAGCTCCTGCAGGCGATCTCGTTGTGTGACAACGAGGTCGAGGCCGTCTATCTACGTGAGCGCCAGGAAGGGCTCGACCTCACCAGGTGACGGTGCTGCCGCTGCGCCAGAAGTCCCACTCGTCCGGCGCGGCCTCGTCGCTGCGGTTCCACAGCGTGAGGAAGCTCGCGCGCAGGTCGCCGGCCACGACGACATCGGACGCCGGCACCTCGGCGGCTGCCATCCGGCTGACTTTCGCGGGTTCGGTGCCGAGTTCGACCAGCCAGGCCAGCTCGCTGTCGACCGGAGTGACCGCCAGCCGCAGCGGCGCTTCCAGCCGCATGGTCGAGCGGCTGCGAGGCAGGAAACCGGTGAGCAGTTCGTCGATGCCGTCGGCGGCGATCTGTGAAGTGAGCCAGGGCAGGTCGTCGGTGGTGGGCCGGCGTCCGAGCTCGGTGCTCACCGCATCGATGGCGTGCACCGTCGTCTCGTGACACTGCCGTCGCGCCCAGAACTGCTTCGCCGGAGGGGCATCGCGCAGGAAGACCAGGGCGTCGACGTCGTCCGCTGCTGAGGTGAGGGTGGTGACGAACTCGATGGCGCCGTCGCGCAGCCATTCACCGCGGTCGGCTGCCCGGCGGCCTTCGCGTTCGGTCGCTTCCGGATCGAGCGTCCCGCCGCGCAGATTCATCGTCGCCCAGCGGTGCACCATGCCCTGGTGGGCGATCAGGTTGACCAACTTCCAGTCAGGACACGTCGGCACCGGGGTGTCGGGACCGAGCCGGTCGACGACATCCGCGAAAGCCAGCATGGCCACACGAAGCCCATTGAGATGGACGCTGATCGGCAGGTCTTCGCGAGTCTTCATGGGTTGATCATGCGTCAGTAGATCGACTTCACGTCGGTGCATGCCACATCGCGCGCCGGCAACTGCTTGGTCAGCAGGTAGTGGGTGCGGATCTTCACCGCGCACGCGCTGTCGTTCAGCAGGAGGTGTCCGATCCGATTGCCGGTCACCAGCCGTGAGCCGGGGGCATTCGCGTGTGCGATCCGGGCCGCCGTCACCGAGGTGGCCGGGTCATAGAGCGGGTTCATGAACAGGATCGGAGTAGCCGGGCGCACCTTGAACGAGCCGCGATAGGCCGAGTTGCCACTGGCGGGCCAGAGCGTGCACTGCGAGGTGTTCCACGTCCAGGCGGAGTTGAAACCCAAGGTGGCAGAGCGGGTGCCGATCGCGGCACGCCAGGTGGCCATGGGGTCGGTGGGATTGACCGAGTCGGAGCATATGACGGCGCTCTTGGCGGCGGGCACCGAATCACCGGGTGCGGCAGCAGCTGACCAGCCGAAACCCGGTCGCGTGGGCGGGGTGCGGCGAGGGGCGAGACCGGCGTCCGGCGGCAGCGGCTTGCCGGTGACTGTCAGATAGAGGTTGTGCACCTCGTCCAGGGCTTCCGGCACCGTCGATGGGTCGTACAGCGCATACAGCGTGCCGGTCACCAGGTCGGTCCACTGGTACTTGCGGCCCATCATGGTCACCGGACCGCGGTTGATCATCCGCTGCCAGACCGTGTGCCACTCGTTGACGCCGCCGACTGCGCTGCGGCACTTGGCCTTTCCGGCCTTGCTGCACTGCCGGTAGGCCTCCTTGACGGCAGCCCATGCACCCTCGCCGCTGTGGATGCGCCCGCCGACCGGAATAGCTCTCGCGGCTGGTCCGGCCGTCCACTCGCCGGCGTCCAGTACGCCGTCGAGCACCATCGCGCGCACTCGGCCGGGGAACATTGCCGCGTAGGTCTGGCCGAGCACCGTGCCGTACGAGAATCCGACGTAGGTCAGGTGCGGGTCGCCGATCAGGCCGCGCACGGCGTCCATGTCGCGGGCGACATCGGCGGTCGTCATGTGATCGAGCAATGGGCCGCCGGTCTTCTTGCAGGCGAGGCGCACCGCGTTGTCGTACTTCAGCTGACGACTGGCTTCGCCCACCGTCGCCGGGAAGGTTGGGTCGAGCGTAGGAGGAAGTGAGACACCTGCCGGTGTGGTGCACACCAGCGGGTTCGACCGACCGACGCCGCGTGGGTCGACCGCGATGATGTCGAAGCGGTCGGTGACGCTGCGTCCGAGCAGGGTCGCGAACGAGGCCGCCTTGGCGGTGGCCGACTCGCCCGGGCCGCCCGGGTTGACGAAGATCGCGCCAATTCGCTTGGACGGCAACGAGGCTCGGCGGCGTTCGACCGCAACGGTGGTGGTCGGCCCGTTGGGTCGCTTCCAGTCGAGCGGCACGCGCACCGTCGCGCACTGGTGAGCCTTGTTGTCGGTGCAGGTCGTCCAGGAGATGGCCGGAGCCGCAGCCGCAGCCTGGGCCGGCGAGGCCGAAGCGACAGCCGGCGCCATCGTCATGCCAAGAACGGCGGCGGTGATCGAGGCAACGAAGCGGCGGGACATCGGGCTCCAATTCGGGTTGGGCGGGAGGACTCGATCACGGGACGCCCCGGGTGGCGGCACGGTTGGTCCGCTCAGCGGACCGGGCGGCCCGCTGGGCGGACCCGAAGGCCACGATCGCGGTGATCGTGCCAGACTCGGGGCAGCAGGGCGAGACGCCGCGCTCGCCCGTGAGGACAGGGAGTGAACATGCCGATCGCAACACCTGAGGTCTACGCCGAGATGCTCGACCGCGCCAAGCGCGAGGGGTTCGCCTACCCGGCGATCAACGTGAGCAGCAGCCAGACGCTGAACGCCGCTCTCAAGGGCTTCGCGGACGCCGGCAGTGACGGCATCATCCAGGTGTCGACCGGAGGCGCGGAGTATCTCTCCGGCCCAGGCGTCAAGAACATGGTCACCGGCTCGCTGGCCTTTGCGGCCTACGCCCAGGAAGTCGCCAAGAAGTACGACGTCAACATCGCGTTGCACACCGACCACTGCCCCAAGGACAAGCTCGACGGCTTCGTGCGTCCTCTGCTCGCAGCCTCCACCGAGCGGGTCAAGCAGGGCGGCCTGCCCTACTTCCAGTCGCACATGTGGGACGGCTCGGCCGTGCCACTGGACGAAAACCTCGAGATCGCGCGCGAACTGCTCGACCTGTGCGCTGCGGCCAAGGTCGTCCTCGAGATCGAGGTCGGTGTCGTCGGCGGTGAGGAGGACGGCGTCGCCCACGAGATCAACGACAAGCTCTACTCCACTCCGGACGACGCCATCGCGACGGCCAAGGCGCTCGGCACCGGTGAGAACGGCTACTTCATGACCGCGCTGACCTTCGGCAATGTGCACGGCGTCTACAAGCCGGGCAACGTCAAGCTGCGTCCGGAGGTGTTGAAGGCGGCACAGGACGCGGTGCACACCGAGTTCAAGACCGCCGACGACAAGCCCTTCCACCTCGTCTTCCACGGTGGCTCCGGCTCCTCGGAGCAGGAGATCAAGGACGCTGTGTCGTACGGCGTGGTGAAGATGAACATCGACACCGACACCCAGTACGCCTTCACCCGCCCGGTCGCCGGATGGATGCTCGGCAACTACGAGGGCGTGCTGAAGATCGACGGCGAGGTCGGCAACAAGAAGCAGTACGACCCGCGCGCCTGGGGCAAGGCTGCCGAAGAGGGCATGGCCGCCCGCATCGTCGAGGCCTGCGAAGACCTCGGCTCCGCCGGCACCCACAAGTGATCGCGAGGAGGCTCGGATGACAGGCGAAAATCTGCTCGGCATCCCCGAGACCCTGCTGCCGGTCGATCCCGCGGCGGAGAAACTGGCACAAGGCGTCGATGCTCGGGACGTCGCCCGCGGCTACCCGGCATCGTCCCTGGTGTGGGCCACGCTCGCCGAGGACGCGCTGGCCGATGGCGAGGTGATCCAGGCGTACGCCTATGCACGCACCGGGTACCACCGTGGCCTCGACTCGCTGCGCCGCTCCGGCTGGCGGGGTCAGGGCCCGGTGCCGTGGGAACACGAGCCCAACCGTGGCTTCCTGCGCGCCCTGGCTGTGCTGGCCAAGGCCGCCGGCGAGATCGGCGAGGACGAAGAACATCGCCGCTGCGCCGACTTCCTGCGTGACTCCTCGGCGACGGGGGCTCGCGAACTCGGCTTGTAAGCCTCGTCCGCCGCGCACGACGCGCGGGGTCTCGGGAATGCTCGGCATCATGGCCAGGCGTTCTCGAAACCCCGCGCGTTTGTGCGTGCAGCTATGCCAGCCGGCTCGTGAACTCCACCCAGTTGCCGTGTGGGTGGACGCGTCCGAGCAGTTGCGGATCCAACTCCACCCCATCGCGCCAGCGCAGCAGGCCGACCTCGGTGCCGGTCAGCTGGTCATCGCCAGTCGCAGTCGACGTCGGGAGCCCAGGCATACAGCCGGGTGGCTCTGCCGTCACCCAACTGACCGCGCCGGGCCGTGACGCCAAGGTCTCCGCAATCGCCGAGCGGCGTTCCCGGGGGACGTAGGTGAGCGCCCACGAGGAGAAGACGACCAGGTGCGTCTGCGACCCTCGCCACTGGTCGATCGCGCGCGGGAGATCGTCGACCATGTCGCCCGCGATGAGGGTCGGCGGGTCGGTGCGCAGATGAGCCACGGCGGCGTCGAAACGGTCGATGCGGCCCGGAACTTCAGGCCACAAGCAGGCTCGCAGCCACTCCAGGTCGGCGACGTCTTCAGGCCCGATCGGGTTGGCGTCCAATCCGATGCGCCCCATGATCGGCGGGAGGTCGAGCTGGATCGGGGCGCCGTGATTGTCAGCAGTGCATCGCACGATCGCGTCGACCAGCCCGGCCTGCTGATCGCCCACGCTCACCGAATAGTGATCGATACCGAGCAGGAAGCCCGCGCTGGCACCGAGTTCGACGAGGGTGATCGGGGTGTCCGGGAGGTCTGCGCAGGCGGCGGCCACCATTGCCCGGACGTAGGTTGCGCGGTTGACCTCGTTGGTCTGGGTGGTGCGTGACGACACGGTCTCGGTCAGTTCGTCGCGGTGTTCGTCGAGTGCAGCGCTGATTTCCGGCCAGGCATCCTCGACCGGGCGATCCGCGGGGTGGTTGGCGAACCATCGGGCAGCCGGCAGGTCAGGGTGCTTCATCGACAACAGGTGCAGTGCGCTCAGCAACAGCACCGGCCTTGCCTGACCCGGAGCGGCATGGCGCAGGATCGACACCGCTCGTTCGTCGTCCGCCATTCGAGTAGCCAACGAGGCGTAGGTCGGCACCTCCGGGTGAGCGGCGGCGAATTCGCGGAATCGTCGCTGAATCACGTCGGTGGAGTCGGGCTCTTCCCGTCCGGGCACAGCTGAGTTCGGTTGCTGCATAAGGGTGCTCCTATTCAGGGCGCAGTTCGAGCAGCACCTTGCCGGTCGCCCGGCGCTCCTCGATGTCGCGCAACGCTTCGGTGATCTCCTCCAGCGGCCGGACGACGCCGACCGGCGGCTTGATGCCGGCGGGGAAGAGCTCCATGAGTTCGTCCCACTGCGGGCGCACCACTTGCGGGCGTGGCATCCAGAAGGCGCCCCAGCCCACACCGCGCACGTCGACGTTGTTCAACAGCAGCCGGTTGACCTTCACGGTCGGGATCTCGCCGCCGGTGAACCCGATCACCAGCAGGCGACCGAGCGTGGCGAGGCTGCGGAGGGAATCGGTGAAGCGGTCGCCGCCCACCGGGTCGAGCACGACGTCGACCCCCTTGCCGGAGGTGAGTTCTTTGACGGCGTCCTTGAAGCCGTCGGCCAGTACGACGTCCTGGGCGCCGGCCGCGCGGGCGACCTGCGCCTTTTCGTCGGTGGAGACGACCGCGATGGCGCGCGCGCCGGCAGCCTGGGCGATCTGCACGGCGGCTGTGCCGATGCCTCCCGCAGCCCCGTGCACCAGCACCGTTTCGCCGGCCTTCAAACCACCACGGTGCAGGAGCGCGAACAAGCACGTGAGGTAGTTCATCGGGATGGCCGCGGCATCGGGCAGGCTGATCGAATCAGGCAACGGGAGGGTGAATGCCGTTGGCACACTGACCTGTTCGGCGAAACCGCCGAAGCCGGGGAAGGCTGCGACGCGTTGCCCAGCGGTGAACTCGGAACCCTCCGGAGCCGACACCACGACACCGCTGATCTCGGCTCCGGGCACGTACGGCGTCGGCGGCTGGATCTGGTACTCGCCCTTGCTCTGCAGCACGTCGGGGAAGGAGACCCCGGCGTAGTGGACATCGATCAGCACGTTGTCCGCGCCGTGCGCGGGCGCATCGATCTCGACGACCGCCGCGTCATCGGGGCCGGCGGTGGAGGTGAAGTGGATTGCGCGCACGGTGTGTTCTCCTGGTCAGCGATAGGTGATCAAGGATCGGTCGATCTCGAGATGGCTGTGATCGTTGTAGCTCAGCATGGTCGGGGAGGGGCGGCGTCCGGGCAAGAACTTGCTGATGCCGGTGTTCACACAGACTTCATTGAGCCTGCTCCAAGCGCTCGCCAGTTCAGGTGTCACCTCGGACGTGCCGAGGGTTGACAGCGCCGCCAGCACGGCAACCGCGCCGCCCGAGGTTGAAACCAACGTGGTGCCCGGGCGCTCCGCTAGTTCGACCGCGGCTTGCTGCACCCTTGCGACGAAGGCCGGGAAGGACTCCGGGTATTCGTCGTCGTGCTGGCCGTCGATCCAGCGTTGCACTGCGACGAGGAACAGTTCCTGGAAGGTCTTGGCCGGATTCGGCTGTGCCGCAAGCTTTTCCAACATCGCCGGGCGGTCGGCATAGTCGGGATGGGCCGCGAGGAGCATGTGATCGTGGTCGAACTCGTTCCACCGTGCATCCGTCTCGACCGAGCTTGTCCACCGGCTGCCGCGCAGGATGGCGTCGGTGGTCTGCGCGTGTCTACGCATACCGCCTTGCACGATGAGATCGGGCGGTGCGATGCGGGTGCCGAGTGCCGCTCCGGTGATTGTCGACTGACGCTCGCCGAGGTCGGACAACTGGTCGTAATCGGCACCGGTGATGGACGCCTGGCCGTGGCGCACCACGATGAGCAGACCCATGGGCGGCAGACCTCCTGAGCGGTGGCGACGTGGCTGCCGTCATGTCTATCACCGCGCACCCACGTGATTGGATCGAACCCATGGACGGACGACTGGCCGTGCTCGGCGTCGAATCGCCGGGTGAACTGCTCTATCGCCACGTGCTGCGTTCGCCCGGTCAGGCCATCGGCACCTACATCGCCGAACTCGCCCTGGCCGACACCGAAGGTGAGGCAGCCATCCGCCAACTGCGTGCACACCGGTTGGTGCGGGTGTCGGACGACGGTCGGGTGACGGCCGATCATCCGCGAGCAGCGCTGGAACGAGTGGTGAGCATTGAGGAGGCCCGCGTGGCCACCCGCCGCCAGGATCTCGCGCGACTGCGCGACTCGATCGACCAGTTCGCCACCGATTACCGCGTCGGACAAGAACTCTCGTCGAGCACGCCACCGCCGCGCGAGCGCGTCGACCCGACGGTGCTCACCTCGATGCACGAGCAACTGGCTGCCTCGAGCATGGGGCTGATCCGGCGGGCTCGCACCTCGGCACTCAGCACAGCTCCCCGCGAATTCCCAACCACCACAGCACAACTCGAGGCTGGCCGCGAGGTGCGGAGTCTGTACGTCGCAGCCGGTGTCGACGCCGCGATCGAGGTGCTGCAGGAGTGGCGCGACCTGGGCGAGGTGCAGCGCGTCGTCCAGAGCGTGCCGTCCGACTTCGTGTGTTTCGGGCAGGACGCCGCTCTCGCCACCACGCAATGGGGGCGGGACGACGGTGACTGGGTGGTGCTGCGTGATCCGATGGTGGTCGCTGCGTTCATCGAACTCTTCGACCGGCTGTGGTCGACCGCTGCTCCTGCTCCGGAGGGCTCGGACACCGACGACCTGCTCGGGTTGATGCGGCAGGGCCTGAAGGATGAAGCCATCGCCCGCGTGCTCGGGGTGTCACTGCGAACGGTCCGCCGGCGGATCGCTGCTCTCATGGAGGGCTACGGCGTCGAGACCCGTTTCCAGTTGGCGCTCAAACTGTCGGACGGCCCCGACCGCGAACTCCACGAGCGCTGAACGCCCGCAGACGCGGTTCGCCCCGGGCGCCTGGTCGGCGTCCGGGGCGAATCACGGTTCACACAGGGTTCACATGCGGGTGGGAGTGATCACTTCCTTCACTGGTTGATCGATCGCCGCGTCAGCAGCTGTTGCGGCTCTTCATGTTGTGTTGCACCTCGTCCTGCGGCACGAGCTTGCCGTTGAACCGGATGCGCTGGTTCTTGCCGTTCAGCTTCTGCTCGAAGTGCAGGTGCGGACTCAGTGCACCCCGGACGCTCGTGCCTCCGACCGTGCCGATCTTGGATCCCCAACCGACGCGGTCCCCGACCTTGACCGATCGTGTCTGCAGGTGGGCGTACAGCGTGGTCCAGCCGCCACCGTGGTCGACCACGACGTAGTGCCCGTATCCAGACGTTGTGGAGTAGTGCGAGGTGATGACCTTGCCCGGCTTGGACGTGATCACTTTGTCGCCCAGATCCCCAGGACGGTTCAGATCGGTGGCGTAGCGCGGGCTGTGGTTGCTGCGGGTCCAACTGCTCCAGACCTGGCCACACGGGAAGGGCATCTGGAAGGCGCCCTTCACCGGCGTGGCGTTGCCCGGATTGGACGGTTTGCCGTCACCGCACAGTGGTGCGACGCGTCCGTCGGAGCCGGTGTAGATGTAGGCGTCGGAGACCCAGCGGCCGTTGTCGATCTTGTTCCACCAGGTGGAGGTGCCGTAGGTGCCCTTGACGGCCGGGCCGCGGGTCTGGCACTTGATGTCGACCTTGGTGCCCTTGGCGAGCTTGCCGACGGAGGAGTAGTGGGTGCCGGGGCCGGAGCGGACGGTCAGTGGTGAGGAGGCGGTGTTGACCTTGCCGGGTGCGGCGTCACTTTGGCTGGCGCCGACGCCGACGGCTCCTCCGGCGACGACGGCGAGTGCCGAGACCGACAGTGCGATGTTGCGAGTCTGCTTCTTCATGACTGTTCCTGCCTTTCGAATCGGTGGATCGCCGCTCAGTGCTGCTGCGGAGCCTTGACGGAGATGTGGAGGTGGTCGTAGTGGCCGTAGGTGGCGCCCGACTTGCCCTGGTAGCGCCATCCCTCGCTGGCCCGGTCGATGTTCCAGATCTTGTTCTGCCAGATGACGTACTGGACATCGAGCTTGCCGGCGTACTTCTTCAGCCAGGCAGCAGCGGTGTTGCCCTCGCGCAGGTCTGCACCGGAGGCGTAGACACCGAACTTGCCGGGGAAGCAGTCGAGAGCGTTACCGCTGTTGTGGTCGCTCACCTGGCCCGGGCGGTAGGCGCTGGCGTCGCAGCGGATGCCGGGGAAGGCCTTCTGCATCTCGGCGCGGACGAACTTGGCGCGAGCGGTCAGCTTCGGTGCGCGAGTCATCTGGCCGGGGTGCGGGTTGGTGCGCGGTGCATCGGGCATCCCGTTGCTCGGCGGCTTCGGCTTGTCACACAGCGGAGCCACGCGTCCGTCGGAGCCGGTGTAGATGTAGGCGTCGGAGACCCAGCGGCCGTTGTCGATCTTGTTCCACCAGGTGGAGGTGCCGTAGGTGCCCTTGACGGCCGGGCCGCGGGTCTGGCACTTGATGTCGACCTTGGTGCCCTTGGCGAGCTTGCCGACGGAGGAGTAGTGGGTGCCAGGGCCGGAGCGGACGGTCAGTGGTGAGGAGGCGGTGTTGACCTTGCCGGGTGCGGCGTCACTCTGGCTGGCGCCGACGCCGACGGCTCCTCCTGCGACGACGGCGAGTGCCGAGACCGACAGTGCGATGTTGCGAGTCTGCTTCTTCATCGTGCTTCTCCTTGAGTGATGACCGACGCATCCGGTGCGCATCGGGTCTGTGTCGGGTCGACCACGACCAGGTGGGCGACCCGCTGGCTTCGGCTCCTGAAGGCTCAGGTCGTCAGCCACGAACACCAGCTACGACCGCTGTCAGGCACTGTCAGACACCACGTCAGAGGGAGCGGAATACGGGCTCCTGACGTCATACGACCGTTGCCAGATGCGAGCAGACGTGAGGAAAGTGACAGAACAGTGACGAACACCCGCCCCCAGCCACAGCCAGATCGGCGGTCCGTGGTCGAGGCCTTCGCACAGACGCTGTCCGACATCCGTCAGGCAGCCGGGCAGCCTTCGTTCCGTCAGATGGCCCAGGCGTCAGGCTGTATTTCCCACGCAACGCTGCACGAAGCCACTCGAGGCAAGCGCCTGCCGACCTGGGAGACCACCGAGCAGTTCCTCATCGCATGCTCCGCTGACCCCGTTTCCTGGCGTGACGAATGGCAGCGGGCCGACCGATTGATCAACCGCCGTGTCGCTGCGGTGCCGGTGAAGCGTGCCGAGCCGGATCCGACTACATCCAACGAGCAGCTGGACTCTGCGCAGCGCAGCACCGAACCGATGCCGGTCGGCGTCCGCATGCGTCATGTCGCCCAGCGTCCCGGCTCGACGAAGGCTGTGCTCTCCGCGGTGCTTGCTGCCGTCCTGCTGCTCGCCACGGGATATGCGCTCGCGTTGTGGACCCGTCCGAACACTTCGGCGGCGACGCCAACCGCCCCGCAGAATTCGGAGGCTCCGATGGCGGCCGAGGTGGAGGGTGTCGCGAAGGGCGGTGCACCTGCCCAGGTTTCGCGTTCGCAGGAGCGCACGGTGGGCTCGGTGCACTGTGCGAAGGAGGGTGAGCCGTCCGTCCGCGAATTCAGCTCAGCTGCCGGGCACGGGTTGAAGTACCAGGACGCTGAGCCTCGGCGACTGTGCAGCACGGTGGCTGCGAGGAGCAACGTGCGGATGGAGTTCGCCCTCAAGAACACCGGCAGTCACGTCATGGCCGGGTGGAAGTTGCACCTCGTGCGCTCGACGGGTAATTGCCTACAGGACGGCGACCGGGTCGCGCCGATACTCGGCACCGTGAAGCCCGGCGGCACGTACACCCTTGCCCTCACTTTCACTGCGCCCGATCATCCAGGGGAGTGCAGCGCTGAGTACGAGCCGCGGGACGCCAGCGGCAAGCGGGTGTTCGCGGAGGGTTCGAACGTTCCGTTCGCCGTCGTGGTCGAGTGACGAACGCTCGCCGGTATCGTTGATGCTTGCGGGTCGGTCGCTCTGGTCGGCCTCGTCCGCGACATCAGGAGTCAGACCAGTCATGCCAGCGATCGTGCTCGTCGGGGCCCAGTGGGGCGATGAAGGCAAGGGCAAAGCAACCGACCTCTTGGGCAGCCGCATCGACTACGTGGTGAAGTTCAACGGCGGTAACAACGCCGGGCACACCGTCGTCATCGAGCAGCCCGACGGAAGCCGCGAGAAGTACGCGCTCCACCTTCTGCCCAGCGGCATCCTCACCGAGGGCGTCACCCCGGTGATCGCCAACGGCGTCGTCGTCGACCTCGGGGTGCTCTTCCAGGAGATCGACGGCCTGAACGAGCGGGGCATCGACACCTCCCGGCTGCAGATCAGCGGCAACGCTCACGTGATCCCCAGCTACAACAAGGTGCTCGACAAGGTCACCGAGCGGTTCCTTGGTTCGCGCAAGATCGGCACCACCGGTCGCGGCATCGGCCCGACCTACGCCGACAAGATGAACCGCATCGGTATCCGCGTCCAAGACCTCTTCGACGACTCGATCCTGCGGCAGAAGGTCGAAGCGGCGCTCGAGGTCAAGAACGAGATGCTCGTCAAGCGTTACAACCGCCGCGCGATCAGCGTCGACGAAGTGATGGACGACCTCGTGCAGTACCGCGACCGTCTGCGTCCGATGGTGGTCGACTCATCGCTGGAACTGTGCAAGGCCCTCGACCGCGGCGACGTCGTGCTCTGTGAAGCGGGTCAGGCGACTCTGCTGGACGTCGACCACGGCACCTACCCCTATGTCACTTCCTCCAATGCCATCTCCGCGGGCGCATGCACCGGCGCCGGCATCCCGCCCACCCGGATCGACCGCGTCATCGCGATCCTCAAGGCCTACACGACCCGCGTCGGTGAGGGCCCGTTCCCGACCGAACTGCTGGACGACAAGGGTGAGTTCCTGCGCAAGCAGGGTGCGGAGTTCGGCACCACCACCGGACGTCCGCGCCGCTGCGGCTGGGTCGACACCGTCATCGGCCGCTACGCCACCCGCATCAACGGCGTGACCGACTTCGTGCTCACCAAGCTCGACGTGCTCACCGGCCTGGAGACCGTGCCGGTGTGTGTCGCCTACGACGTCGACGGCGAGCGCTTCGACGAGATGCCCATGAGCCAGTCCGACTTCCACCACGCGCAGCCCATCTACCAAGAGCTGCCCGGGTGGTTCGAGGACATCTCCGGCTGCCGCACCTGGGAAGAACTGCCGCAGAACTGCCGCGATTACGTGGAATTCGTCGAGCAGCAGGTCGGCGCCCGCATCTCGGTGATCGGCGTCGGCCCGGGCCGTGACGAGGTCATCGTCCGGCACGACCTGCTGAGCGACTGAGGTGTTGGCCGAGACCGCCCGCAACACTCCTGGGTGGTTCGTCGTCCTGATATGGACGCTGAGCCTCACCACGCTCGGGGCTGCGGGCTGGGCGCTGCTCGCGGCCTGGCGGCGGCGCCACGAACACCCCACCGAAGGCCGTCGCGCGCAAGCGAGTTGTCTGGCGGTCTTCGCCGTCCCCACGCTCTTGATGGGTCTGTTCTTCCTGTCGTGGGCCATCGGCATCAGCTGATCTGTCGTGTCGACAGCTGGGTCGGATGCCTGGACGAATCGGTGACGCAAGACACCGACAGGAAGTAGTCACCGGCGGAGGATTTGCGTCCGCCCATAAACTTGCTTCTCGTGACTGAGCAGCAGCTTGACGACTGGGTGTCCCGACTCGCCGACGAAGTGATCGAGGACGCGCGAAAGCGCGACACCAAGGTGGTCTGCGCCTCCGGAATCTCGCCCTCCGGGCCCATCCATCTGGGCAACCTGCGCGAAGTCATGACCCCGCACCTCGTTGCCGACGAGGTGCGCCGCCGCGGCATCGAATGCGAACACCTCATCAGTTGGGACGACTACGACCGTTTCCGCAAGGTGCCCAACGGCATTGCGGGAGTAGACAGCTCGTGGGCTGAGCACATCGGCAAGCCGCTGACTGCCGTCCCTGCTCCGCCCGGATCCACCTCCGAGTCGTGGGCCGCGCACTTCCGCGAGCAATGCGAGCGCTCGTTGGCTCAACTCGGGGTCACCTACCGCAGCATCAGCCAGACGGATCAGTACACCGCCGGCGCGTACGTCGACCAGATCCTGTTCGCGATGGAGCACCGCGACCAGATCGACAAGGTGCTCGACCAGTACCGCACCCTGCCCGCCGCAGATCAGCAGCAGCCCAAGGGTCAGCAGAAGCTCGACGAAGACCAAGCCGCCGCTGCAGCCGAGGCGGCCGAGGGTTCGGGCGCAGCCTCCGAGGACGACGGTTCGGCGGGGAAGGAGTACTACCCGTACAAGCCCTTCTGCACGGTGTGCAACAAGGACTTCACGACCGTCACTGCCTACGACCCGGAGACGACGCAGCTTTCGTACGACTGCGGTGCCTGCGGTCACACCGAGACCGTTGAGTTGCGCACCTTCAACCACGGCAAGCTGGTGTGGAAGGTCGACTGGCCGATGCGTTGGGCCTACGAAAAGGTGCTCTTCGAGCCCTCCGGCGTCGATCACCAGTCGCCCGGCTCGTCCTACGTCGTCGGTAAGGAGCTCGCCCCGCTGTTCGGGTGGGAGCGTCCGATCGGGCCGATGTACGCCTTCGTCGGCATCAAGGGCATGGCCAAGATGAGCTCATCCAAGGGTGGCGTGCCGGTGGCCGAAGACGCCCTGCAGATCATGGAGCCGGCGTTGCTGCGTTGGCTCTACGCCCGCCGCAAGCCCAACCAGGCCTTCGACGTCGCCTTCGACGCCGAGATCCAGCGCATGTACGACGAGTGGGATGCGTTGAGCCGCAAGGTCGCCGACGGCAAGGGCCAGGCAGGCGACATCGCCTCCTACACCCGTGCGTCGAGCACCGCCGCTGGCGAACTGCCGTCCACCCCATACCCGGTGGCCTATCGCACCCTGGCATCCATCGTTGACATCACCACCGGCGACGAAGACCAGACCCTGCGGATCGTCGGCCAGCTCGACCCCGACAACCCGCCCGCGTCGCTTGATACGCTGCGTCCGCGGCTCACCTGCGTCGAACACTGGGTGGCGACGCGCATGGCGGACGAGGACAAGACCATCGTCCGCGAGATTCCGGACGCCGCCGGCTTGGCAGCTGCTGACCAGGACGCGTTGCGAATGCTGGTGGACGGCAACGGTGCTGACCTCGCCAAGATCGAGGACGTCTGGACCTTGGACGGTCTGACCCACCAGATCTACGGCGTGCCGAAGGTGATGCAGGGCAAGAGCGCCGACTTCCGTCCCGACCGGAAGGCCGAACCTGAGCTGGCTGCGTCACTCGGCGCTGCTCAGCGCGAGTTCTTCAAGCAGGTCTACAACCTGCTCATCGGTAAGGACACCGGTCCGCGTCTGCCCACGCTGCTCCTGGCCGTCGGTCCGGAGAAGGTGCGGGAACTGCTCACCCCCGCCGGCTGAGTTGCTCAGTCGCGTTCGGCGGAGCGTTCGCGCTCGTGTGATTGGTCGCGCTCTCGCTCCGCCGTGCCCCACTTGGTCGACGGCTACGTTGGTAGCGGTCGTTGGGTCGGCGGGTGGTTCAGTCGCGTTCGGCGGAGCGTTCGCGCTCGTGTGATTGGTCGCGCTCTCGCTCCGCCGTGCCCCACTTGGTCGACGGCTACGTTGGTAGCGGTCGTTGGGTCGGCGGGTGGTTCAGTCGCGTTCGGCGGAGCGTTCGCGCTCGTGTGATTGGTCGCGCTCTCGCTCCGCCGTGCCCCACTTGGTCGACGGCTACGTTGGTAGCGGTCGTTGGGTCGGCGGGTGGTTCAGTCGCGTTCGGCGGAGCGTTCGCGCTCGTGTGATTGGTCGCGCTCTCGCTCCGCGGTGCCCGACTTGATGGGTCGGTTGTGTTCGCGATCGTCGGTGGGTTGTTGAGGTGATCAGTCGCGTTCGGCGGAGCGTTCGCGCTCGTGGTGGTGGATTACTTCGTCAATCACGAACCTCAAAAACTTCTCCCCGAACTCCGGATCGAGTTGCGAATCGGATGCCAAGGCCCGCAGCCGGGTCAGCTGACGCTCTTCGCGCGCCGGGTCGGCGGGCGGCAGGTCGTGTTCGGCTTTGTACTTGCCGACCGCCTGGGTGATCTTGAATCGCTCGGCCAACAGGTGGATCAGCGCCGCATCGATGTTGTCGATCGACTGGCGATAGGCGCGCAGGGTCGGGTCTTCGGTGCCGGGGGTGATCGGCTGGTTCATCGACTCGTCCACCTTTCGATTCTGGCCAATGCTCGGTGCTGGTGCCACGGGCGTCCGCGCACCGGGCACCGGATCCACAAACGCGGCACTTGCTCGCAGGTGCGCTAGCTGCAACCGCCGCACCTGCGAACAGAGGCCGCGTTTGCTGCTGGAAGGGCCGCGTTTGCGGGGTCAGGCGGGCCGGACGACCGTCATCCGGTGCGCGGCACGGGTGAGCGCGACGTACAACACGCGGATGCCGCCGGGCGACTCACGCACGATCTCATCGGGGTCGACGATGACCGTCGCGTCGTACTCCAGGCCCTTGGTCGACATCGGGTCGATCACGACGATTCGCTCAGCCTCGTCACCGAGCGAATTCGACAGTGCCGCAGCGTGCTTCGCCGGAGCGACAACCGCCACCAGCCCTTCGACCTCGTCGAGCAAAGTGCGGGCTGCGTCGAGCGAGTCGGTGACCAGATCGCTCGAGCTCAGTTCCCGCGGCTGGACGCCGGTCTCGCGCACCGCGTCCGGAATGTCGGCGTCCGGCACCTCACGGCGCACGACATCCGCCGCATACACGAAGATCTCCCGCGCATTGCGGTAGTTGGTGTTCATGTGGAAGCGGCGGCGCTCCTTGGAGCCGAAGGCTTCCTCGCGGGCCGCCAGAGCTTCGGCCTCGTCCGGCCAGGACGACTGTGCAGCGTCGCCGACAACGGTCCAGGATGCGCGGCCTCGGCGTCCGACCATGCGCCACTGCATGGGGGAGAGGTCTTGCGCTTCGTCAACAAGCACGTGGGCGTAGTCGTTCCACTTGCCGATGCGTCCGTGCAGCAGCCGCTCACGGGCGTCGGTCGGATTGCGTTGGTAGCCCACCTCCGACTTCGCGCCAGCGCCGCCGCTGACGTTCACCTCGTTGACACCGAAGGACGAGGTGTCGTCGAGAAGCTCGACCTCGTAGAAGCCGCGCTCCTCGGGTTGCTTGTCGACCACGAGCCCCAGGCGGGCCGACAGGTCGTCGACCAGTGCCGCATCGGCCACGCTCCACGTGCCCGACAAGAGTGCTGCCTCGAAGGAGGCCCGCAGTTCATCGCGCTCGGCCGGGGACAGGATTCCATCGCTGTAGCGCTGCAGGCGGCCGGCGTCCGCCATCCACAACAGCACCTCGCGCGGGTCGAGCTGCGGCCACCACTGCTGCATGAACGACTCGACCTCGAGGTGATCGCCGAAGCGTTCGATGAACTCCGACTTCTCCAACTTGCCGGCATGCGGACGCACCTGCGTCCACGCCGCCTCACCCAACGCATTCAGCGCCGCGGCGCCGCCGTTGTTGTGCTGGTGGTTGCGCAGCACCTGGCGCCGGATAGCTTGCAGTTGCCCGGAATCGATGTGCACCGGGTGACCGCTGATCATCGCGCGGAAGCGGGTGGGGGCCTCCGGCGGAAGATCGCGAGCGGCTCGGGCGAGCACCGGCCGGATGCGCAGGCTGCCCTTGACCGCCGCCGCGGCAGGGGAGTCGAGGCGGGTGCCGGTCATGCCCTCGATCACGTCGCCCAGCGAACGCAAGGTGACGGTGTCTTCGCCCAATGAGGGCAGGACGCGTTCGATGTAGGCGGTGTACGCAGCCGACGGCCCGACCACCAGGACGCCGCCGTTCTCGTACTTACGTCGCTCCGAGTAGAGCAGGTAGGCCGCGCGGTGCAGGGCCACCACGGTCTTGCCGGTGCCTGGTCCGCCGGTGATCTCGGTGACGCCGCGGGCGCTCGCGCGGATGGCCTCGTCCTGATGTTGCTGGATGGTGGCCACGATGTCGCGCATCTGACCGCCGCGGCTGCGAGTGAGGGCAGCCATGAGGGCGCCATCGCCGATCACAACCATGTCCTCCGGCGCTTCGGGCACCATGAGGTCGTCCTCCACGCCGATGACCTCTTGGTCTCGGCTGCGCAGCACCCGGCGGCGGATGACGTTCTTCGGGTCGACCGGTGTTGCCTGGTAGAACGGCGCAGCAGCGGGCGCACGCCAGTCGATCACCAGCGGTTCGTAGTCGTCGTCCCGCACCCCCAGGCGTCCGACGTACCGGATTTCCCGGGTCTCGCCGCTTGGATCTGGGCGGTCGTGCTCGAGATCGAGACGCCCGAAGACCAGGCCCTCGAACTGCGTCTCCAACGAGCGGCGTCGGCGACCGGCGTTGAACACCAACGCATCTCGCTCGAAGAGTCCGGTGATCTCTTCTTCACGAACTTCGCCGGTGCGCGACGAACGCCCGCGAGCCCGGCCCTCCGCCTCGATCAGCGCGGCTCGGGCTCCGGCCTTCGCGAGCTCGGCGTAGACGCGGTCGACATGCGCCTGCTCGTGTTCCAGCTCGTGCTTGATTTCGGCCGAGATCGTCTGTGCGGAAGACTCCGACACGGTCATGCATCCCCCTGGGCTCCAGAACAGGTCAAGCCCATGAGTCTACGGCCCAGTCGAGGGATCTTCAGATCAGTCCGGCCTTGCCGGCCAGCACACCGGCCTGGAAACGGGTATCTGCTCCGAGCCGGTCCATCACCGCCCGCACCCGGCGTTCAACCGTGCGCTGGGAAATGTTGAGTTGGCGGGCGATCGTGGAGTCGGTCGCCCCAGCAGCGAGCAACTGCAGGATTCGATGATCACGCGCGTCCACGGTCGGAGGTCGATTGCTGCCCACCTGCCATGGGCTCGCCGCTCTCCACGCGCTTTCGGCGACCCGACGAACCGCTGCCGCTGCGTACGACGACTCGATCACCAGACCCATCGCCACTCCGCCCGGCCCGTCGATGTCGATGACGGCCATCCGCTCGCTGACCAGGGCCGAGAAGGGGAGGGACGCGGCGAACCGATGCTCCTCGCCGGTGCTCGCCCTTGCAGCCAGCACCTCGTTGATGCCCGGATCATTGAGCAGTTCGGTGTCGAGCGTCACCCGACCCACCACCTGTTCACCCTGGTCGTTGCGCAACGCAGTGGCGTGGAAATCGGTCGGCAGACCGAGCAGGTAGCGGGTGTACGGCGAGCCGTTGCGCAAGCCGTGCACATTTCTGCCCGCCGAACTCAACAACCGTTGGGTGGCCAGTGCGATCTCGTCGAGTGAGTTGAGGCGCTCGTAGCCACTCGGGTCGGGCTTGGGCCCCTCCCGCCGAGAGTAGGTGCGGGTGAGTGCAGGAGTGGACGACCGGATCGTGCTGGCGTACTCCTCCAGGCGCGCGGCGAACGCCGGCAAGGCGATGTTGGGCGGAATCGCTTCCCACACGCCCTCGGCCAACTGCCGCACCAGGCCGCGCCGCATGAACATCGGCATCGTCGACTTCACGTAGTCGCTGTCGAAGCCACGCCGCACCAACTCGTTGTGCGTGATCGACGGAACGTCGAGAATCATCATGTACATCGCCGTGTGCTGCCCAGCGATCTCGACGCCGAGACCCTCGTTACCTGAGGACGACGGGTACGGGCGCTGGGTGCGCTGTTGAGTAGTCATGGGAACCCCCGATCTATGCATAGTGTTGACGGATCACCGACAGCGGCGCAAGGCCGTCACGCATTTGCTGGACATCTGTTGATGGATGAGTAATAGTTGAAACAACAACCCACGGGTTGCCCGAGCTTCTGAGAGCGTCGCCCGAGTCCCCCTCCGGCCGACCCCGAAGCTCGCAGCGGGTCCCTCCCGAGAGACCTCCCCCCTGACTTTCGGGAGGGCCCGCGTACGTCAAAGGCCCGGCTCGCTTCGCGAGCCGGGCCTTTGAACGTACGCCTGTCTTTTCTCAGCACTCCTCCTCGATCCCCGCTCGCAGGCTCGCGTGGATCGCATCGTCGTTGCTGAGGGTCGTGGGTGGTTGGGGGTGCGAGATAGGGCACCGCGCTGCGCGAACCAGGCCTTTGAACGTACGCCTGTCTTTTCTCAGCACTCCTCCTCGATCCCCGCTCGCAGGCTCGCGTGGATCGCATCGTCGCGGCCACCGAGGTGCGATTAGGCTCGGCAGCGTGAAAATCCTGGTGATCGGATCCGGTGCCCGCGAACACGCTCTGGTGCGCAGCCTTGCTGCTGACCCGGAGGTCGAGGAGATCGTTGCCGCGCCGGGCAACCCGGGGATGGCGCAGTTGGCCCGCAGGCTGCCGGTTGACATCAACAACCCGGAGGCGGTGCTGCAACTGGCGAGGCAGGAAGCGGTCGATCTGGTCGTCATCGGACCCGAAGCGCCGCTGGTTGCCGGGGTCGCCGATGTGCTGCACGACGCCGGCTTCGATGTGTTCGGCCCCTCTCGCGAAGCCGCACGGCTGGAAGGCAGCAAGGCCTTCGCCAAGGAGGTCATGGCCGCTGCAGAGGTGCCCACCGCGATGTGCCGCGTATGTTCGACCGAGGAGGAACTGCGCGAGGCCCTGGACGCCACGATCGCGCCCTATGTCGTCAAGGACGACGGTCTGGCCGCGGGCAAGGGTGTGGTCGTCACCGATGACCTGCACGCCGCGACCGAACACGGACGAGGCTGCTTGTCGGCCGGCAGCGCGCTGGTCGTCGAGGAGTTCCTGGACGGCCCCGAGGTCTCCCTCTTCTGCATCACGGACGGCACCACGGTGCTGCCGCTCGAGCCGGCCCAGGACTTCAAGCGCATCGGCGACGGCGATGAAGGCCCCAATACCGGTGGGATGGGCGCGTATTCGCCCCTCACGTGGGCGCCGGCGGGCTTGGTCGAACAGGTGGTGCGGACCGTCGCCCAACCCACTGTTGACGAGATGCGTCGCCGTGGCACGCCTTTCGCGGGAGTGCTCTACGTGGGGCTTGCGCTCACCTCCCGGGGGCCACGGGTCATCGAGTTCAACGCCCGGTTCGGCGACCCGGAGACCCAGGTCGTGCTGGCGCGTCTGCGCACGCCGTTGGGTGGACTGCTGCGGTCTGCTGCTCGCGGTGAACTCGACCAGATCGAACCACTGCAGTGGCACCCCGACAGCGCAGTGACCGTCGTCCTGGCGTCCGAGGGATACCCGGCCGCTCCCGCCACAGGTGACGCGATCACCGGCATCGCTGACCACGACGACGCGTACGTGCTGCATGCCGGGACCGCAGAACGGGACGGCGAGCTCGTGTCGGCGGGCGGACGGGTGCTGAGTGTGGTGGGCCGTGGGCCAGACCTAGCCGCGGCACGTGCTGCGGCCTACGCGGCCGTCCAGCAGATCGACCTGCGTGGCGGACAGTTCCGCAGCGACATCGCACTGCGCGCCGAACGCGGCGAGATCACCCTCTGACAAACCCCTGTCTAACCTCAGCCCCAAGCGGAGCGGGCCCGACCAGATGGTCGGGCCCGCTCTCGTTGGTGAAGGCGTCAGTTGCCGGTGACGGCATCCTTGGCGTCGCCGAAGGAGTCCTTGGCGTGCTCGCCAGCCTGCTTGGCCTTGGCCTCAGCCTGGGTCGCCTCGCCCTCAGCCTGCTGGCTGTGGTCGTCGCGGGCGTCACCGAGCTTCTCCTGGGCCATGCCCTTGAGCTCTTCAGCCTTGTTCGAGATCTTGTCTCCGATACCCATGCTTGACCTCCATGTTTGTTGAATGACCCTTGAGGATCACCGCTTGGCATGATCTCTCCGTCAACAGCCGCGGTTCTTGCGACCGGTTGGCGCTGGCGGAGCAACCACTTTTATCTTGACTGTTTACATCGTCGAATGGGGCCCATCGAACCTGTGAATTTCGGCGAGGGGCAGTTGGGCAAGAATGTCGTCATGAGCCTCGAAATCCCCGGATACGCCCACGTCTACTCCGGCAAGGTGCGCGATCTGTATGTGCCGCTCGTGGACGACGTCGCGCGCGACGATCAGGTGTTGCTGGTTGCCTCCGATCGCGTCTCGGCCTACGACTTCGTGCTCGATTCGGCGATTCCCGACAAGGGCAAGGTGCTCACCCAGATGTCGCTGTGGTGGTTCGAGCAGCTGGCCGATCTGGTGCCGAACCACGTGATCTCCACTGACGTCCCTGCCGAGGTCAGCGGCCGCGCGGTGCTCGTCGAACGGCTCGACATGGTGCCGGTGGAGTGTGTCGCTCGCGGTTATCTCACCGGTGGTGGGCTGGCTGATTACCAGCGCACCGGTGTGGTGTCGGGAGTCGAACTGCCCGCGGGCTTGGTGGACGGCTCGCAGCTTCCCGAACCGATCTTCACCCCCTCGACGAAGGCCCCCGTGGGCGAGCACGACGAGCCCATCAGCTTCGAGCAGGTCGTCCAGACCATCGGTGCGGAGCGGGCCGCTGAAGTGCGCGATCTGACCATCGCAATCCTGAAGCGTGGCAATGAGATCGCGCAGCAGCGAGGCATCATCCTTGCCGATACCAAGGTGGAGTTCGGAGCTCGCGCCGACGGCACGCTGGTGCTCGCCGACGAGGTGCTGACCCCCGACTCGTCCCGGTTCTGGCCGGCCGACACCTACGCGCCCGGTGGCCCCCAGCCGTCCTACGACAAGCAGTTCGTGCGCGATTGGCTGACCTCGCCCGCCAGCGGCTGGGACAAGAACTCCGGCGCGCAGCCGCCCGCGCTGCCGGACGAGGTGGTGGAGCAGACCCGCGCGAAGTACATCGAGGCCTTCGAGGCTCTCACCGGTCGCCGATTCTCCTGAAGCTCAGCGGAATCGCAGCTGGCTCGTCTCGCTCGGGGCCGGTGCTGCGTCTTCGTCGGCAGAGCTGATCGGACGCGCCGAGCGAGCCCACGCCGCGGTCTCCCCGGGTGGCACGAGTCGGGTCGGGAAGTCAGCCGCGGCCACCTGTCGGCGCAACTCTGCGTCCGGCAGTGTGCCGTTCGTGGCAGCGAGGACGTAGTTGCCGAATCGCTTCTTGCGCAGCACCTCCGAGGTGGTCAGCACCGTCAACGTGCTGAACTCCTTTGCCGCACCGGCGAGGACGCGATTCAGGAACTGCCGATCAGGACGATCGGCGATGTTGAACAGCAGCACACCATCAGGCTTGAGCACCTGCGAACAGCGTTGCAGCGCAACGGTTGTGACCAAGTCGCCCGGCACCCGTCCGTTGTCGAACGCATCGATCACGATCACGTCGGCGCTGCCCTCGGCGAGGCACTGCAGGCCGGTGAAGCCATCGACCGGCCGCACCCGGATGCGATGACCACGGGGTAGCGGGAGGTTCTGCCGGACGGCAGCGGTGAGTTGTTCATCCGGCTCCAGCACGATCTGCGGCGAACCCGCCCGGGTGTGCTGCAGATAGCGCGCGAGGGTGAGTCCGGCGCCCCCGACGTGGGTCACCGCCAGCGGTCCGGGCGGTAGGAGATCCAGGACGAGTGCGAAGTGCTGTATGTACTCGAAAGTCAGCAGACCGGGATCGTTCGGATCGACATAAGACTGCGGATGGCCGTCGCGCAGCACCAACACGCCGCCGCGCTCATCGGTCTGCAATTCGATGTTCGCGGACATGGTGAGAGCCTAGGACCCGGGTGGCCGCCGTCCTGAGCGAGCCGCATGAGGGAAGGAAGCCGTGGCAGCACGACGCAGGATCGACCCGGTGCAGGGTCGCGAAGCCGTACGCGCATGGTGCGCTGATCCGACCGTGGAACGGGCGGTACTGGCGACCGCGGTGCGCTACACCCTTGAAGAACTCTCGCTCCAGGCCCCGGGACGGTCGGTGGAAGTGCGGGTGCCACCTTTCGGTGCCGTGCAGGTGATCGAGGGCCCCACCCATCGGCGAGGCACACCGGCCAACGTCGTCGAGATGTCGGCCGCGACCTGGTTGGGCCTGGCGGTCGGCGATCAGCGGTGGCACGACGCAGAGGCCGATGGCAGTCTCCAGGCGTCCGGCGGACGCGCAGACCTGACCGTATACCTGCCGCTCATCCCGCGTCCGTAACTCCTCGAGCACAGCAATGGGGGCCGTCGACGGATCGACGGCCCCCATGCTCACGCTGCATCAGCGCTTGGACGCGTCCCAGTGGCGGAACCCGGCCGCGGCTGCGACCTGCTCGTCCTTGAAGTAGACCTCCGCCTCCGTCTGGGCGTAGCTGGGGGAGTCGGTGGTGTGGAAGAGCATCGAGTCGGCGTTGCCCTTGATCCATCCAGCCGGACCGGAGCCGTCATCCTCGGGCATCGCCGAGCCCGGACCGAACGGCCCGTCTGCCGGACCCTCAGCGACCTCGCTCGGCGCGGCCGCCGGAGCAGCAGTCGCTGCCGGCTCGTCGTCGATCACGGTGTGGCTCGCCGCGGTCATACCGTGCGGCGGCTCCGAACCCTGACCGCTGTGCAGACCGGATGCCGCATCAGCCTCGTCGGCGTCGCGCATCGGAGCCGACTGCGACGGTGCCTGCCCGGTCTGGCCGCCACTGCCTTCGAAGTCGCCGAGCGGTAGCGGCGGGGTTGCCCACGGCTTTCCTCCGTCGACCCGGGCAGGCTGCGCAGGCGATTCCGCCTTCGCCCCCGCGTCAGGTGCTTCCGTCTTGGGCGCTTCGGTTTGGGGCGACTCGGCTGCGGGCGCTTCAGCCATGGAGGCTTCGGTTTCGGGCGTGCCAGCCGCAGCCGCAGCCGCTTCAGCCTCCGGGGCCTCGGCCTGGGGTGCGTCGGTCTCCGGCGCAGTGTTCGGGGCGGCCTCGGTCTTGGCGGTCTGCGGTTCGGTGGCCGGGAGGTCTTCCAACGCCGGAGGAGGAGTGCCCCAGTCGTCGGTGTCATCGGCCGGAGCGGGTGGTGCCTGCCCGGCGACCGGCTCATCAGCAGTCTCCACAGCGGGCGCCTCATGCGCCACCGCACCGGACGTGTCGGCCGCCGCAGTGGTCGCGGCAGCGGACGTGGTGCCCTCGGACTGCTCCGATTCCGGCGCCTCGCCGACCTGCTGCTCGCCGCCGCCGGACGAGGTGTCGACCTGGTCAGCGGCGGAGGTCTCTGCGGTCTCTGCCGTGGGTGAGGGCTCTGCCGGTTCCTTGGTCAGCGGGGCAGCGGGGGCTGCCGGTGCCCCGTCGTCGGCCGCGGACGCCGACTGCGTCGGCAGGTCGTCCAAAGCGGGGGGCGGGGTGGCCCAGTCGTCGCCACCGTCATCGGTCGCGGTCGTAGCAGCCGCGGCCGCGGGCTCGGCTTCCGTCGAAGCGGCCGGCGTCGATCCTGCCTGCTTGTCGTCGTCGACATCCGTTGACGCGTCCGTGGTCGGGCTGGTCTGCCCGGCAGCATCGGACGCAGCGTCCGAGAGCGGCGGCGGAGCAGCGTCCCAGTCATCACCCGAGGTTTCGGCGGCGGGGCTCGGTGCATCTTGCGCCGCAGCCGGCGCGTCGTCGGTGAGTGCTGGCGGCTCGGCGTCCCAGTCGTCGCCGGACGCAGCTGCAGGTGCCGCGGGAGCCGCCTGTTCTGTGGCCGGTGCGCTCTGCGCCGGAGCGGGTGCGTCGTCGGTGAGGGCGGGCGGCTCGGCGTCCCAGTCGTCCCCGGAAGAAGCGGGTCCTGCCTTCTCGTCGACGGGTGCGGGCTCTGCGTCCCAGTCGTCCCCGGAAGAAGCGGGTCCTGCCTTCTCGTCGACGGGTGCGGGCTCTGCGTCCCAGTCGTCTCCCGACGAAGCTGCAGGTGCCGCAGAAGCCGCCTGGTCGCTCACCGGTGCCGGTTCGGCGTCCCAGTCATCTCCGGAAGATGCAGCCGGGGCCGGTGCGGCCTCCTCGTCGACGGGCGCGGGCTCTGCGTCCCAGTCGTCGTCGGTGGATGCGGCAGATTCGGCTGGTGCACGCTGCTCGCTCACCGGTGCGGGTTCGGCGTCCCAGTCGTCGGCGGCCGGGGCCGCGTCGTCCTGCGGTGCAGCCTGCTTCTCGGGGGTCGAACTCACCGCCGCCGTGGCTCCTACGGCACCAGCAGCCGCGGCAGCACCAGCAGGAGCCTGCGCGCTGGAGTCCTTGGTCTGAGCAGGAGCTTCAGCGGTGGCCGGCTCGGCCTTGGCCGGCTTGCTCTCGGCAGAGGCGGCAGTGGCGGGTGGCTCGACTGCCTCCGGCTCGTCCTCGGAGCCGCGTCCGACCTTGCGTTTGCCGTCGACACCGTGGATGCCGACCGATCCACCACGCTGCGGATCGCGCAGGAAGATGATCGCCAACAGGACGAAGATGATGAGAACGAGGATGAGGATGACCCACTTCATGGGGTAGCGCCTCTCTGCCTGGGGGAAGGGACCTGTCGCAACCCTAGTCACCGGCTCGCTACGGTTGAACGGTGTCGAACCATGAGCCCGAGCAAATCTCCGACGATGCCGGTGATGAGGCACCCCCGACGTTGATCCCGGTGCGCCGCCGGCCCAATATCGTCGCTTTCCTGCTCACCGGTGCGGTCATCGGCATCATTGCTGCGGCCGTTGTGGCCAACCTGCCCGACAGCAAGCCCTCCGACTACTCCACGGGCACGGCGTTCGCCTACTTCGCGGTGATCTTCGGGACGCTCGGCACCCTCCTCGGTGCGCTGGCGGCTCTGTGGGCCGACCGCCGCGCGGGCCGTTGACCGGCAGCGTGCGAGGATACGTACGTGGCTCGCGCTGACGGACGGCTGTCCCACGAACTCATTCCCGGCGAAAAAGCACCGCAGGATGCTTGCGGCGTCTTCGGGGTCTGGGCTCCCGGGGAGGAAGTCGCCAAACTCACCTATTTCGGTTTGTACGCCCTCCAACACCGGGGCCAGGAATCGGCCGGCATGGCCACCAGCGATGGTCAGAGCATCCTGGTCTACAAGGACATGGGTCTGGTCTCACAGGTCTTCGACGAGTCGAGCCTGAGCAGTCTGCGCGGTCACATCGCGATCGGGCACACCCGCTACTCCACCACGGGCGGCAGCACCTGGGAGAACGCCCAGCCCACCCTCGGCGGTCACGCGGGTGGCACCGTTGCCCTGGCTCACAACGGCAACCTCATCAACACCGTCGAGCTGCGCGAGATGGTGGACGCCCACCACGAGGGCCGCACCATCCGCGGTGAACTCGCCCGCGGCAACACCTCCGACACCGCGCTGGTGACCTCTTTGCTCTCGGCCGACGAGTCCAAGTCGCTGGAGCAAGCCGCGATCGAGGTGCTGCCCAAGCTGCGCGGCGCGTTCTGCTTCGTCTTCATGGACGAGCACACCCTGTACGCCGCCCGCGACCCTTACGGCGTCCGCCCGCTTGCACTCGGACGACTCGAGCGTGGCTGGGTGATCGCTTCGGAGACCGCCGCGCTGCAGACCGTCGGTGCGAGCGTCGTGCGCGAGATCGAGCCCGGTGAACTGATCGCGATCGACGAGAACGGTCTGCGTTCGCACCGCTTCGCCGAGCCCACACGTAGGGGTTGCGTCTTCGAGTACGTCTACCTGGCCCGCCCGGATGCGGTCATCAACGACCGGGTGGTGCACGAGGCGCGTGTCGAGATGGGACGTGAACTGGCCCGGGAGCACCCGGTCGAGGCCGACATGGTCATTGGCGTGCCCGAGTCAGGGGTGCCCGCAGCCACCGGTTATGCCCAGGAGAGCGGCATTCCGTACGGCCAGGGATTCGTGAAGAACGCCTACGTCGGTCGCACCTTCATCCAGCCCAGCCAGACCCTGCGGCAGCTGGGAATCCGGTTGAAGCTCAACCCACTTGAGCACTCCATTCGCGGTAAGCGGATCGTGGTCATCGACGACTCGATCGTGCGCGGCAACACCCAGCGGGCCCAGATCCGGATGTTGCGGGAGGCCGGTGCCGCAGAGGTGCACGTGCGCATCTCGAGCCCGCCGGTGAAGTGGCCGTGCTTCTACGGCATCGACTTCGCCACCCGGGCCGAGCTCATCGCGACGGGGCTCGGGGTCGAGGAGATCCGAGCGTCCATCGGTGCCGATTCGCTCGGGTACATCTCCACCGAGGGCATGATCGCCGCGACCGCTCAGCCGCAGGAGAAGTTGTGTACGGCCTGCTTCACCGGTGAGTACCCGATCGAACTGCCGGAGGACGGGCAGATCGGCAAGCACGTGCTGGAGACGCTCCCGCTCGACATCGTCTCCGGACATGAGCGCAGCGTGCCCGTCGCCGAGCAGGATCGCCGTGGGCACGCCGACGCCGAGGGCGTGAGCCTCGGAGTTTCCGGTGGCGGCTCCGGCGCCCTGCAGCACCCCTGACCCTCGACGACGAAGGCCGACCATGAGCGACACCCCGATCACGTACGCCGATGCAGGCGTCGACGTCCACGCCGGCGACAAGGCCGTCGAACTGATGAAGGCCTCCGTGCGGCAGGCGCAGCGGCCGGAGGTGCTGGGCGGCCTCGGCGGTTTCGCCGGACTCTTCGACGCCTCGGCGCTGACTCGGATGCAGCGTCCGGTGCTGGCGACGTCCACCGATGGTGTGGGCACGAAGGTGGCGATCGCCCAGGCGATGGACAAGCACGACACCATCGGTTTCGACCTGGTCGGTATGGTCGTCGACGACATCGTCGTGTGCGGTGCCGAACCGCTGTTCATGACCGACTACATCGCCACCGGCAAGGTCGTCCCGGAGCGGATCGCGGCGATCGTCGGGGGCATCGCTGCGGCTTGCGCTCAGGCAGGCGTCGCGCTGGTCGGTGGAGAGACCGCTGAGCACCCTGGTCTGCTCGATCCTGATGAGTACGACGTGGCGGGCGCTGCGACAGGAGTCGTCGAGTACGCCGATCTCATCACGCCCGATCGGGTGCAGGTGGGAGACGTGGTGCTCGGCATCGCCTCGTCGGGGCTGCACTCCAACGGTCTGTCGCTCGTGCGCAAGGTGATCGCGGCCAGCGGGTGGCAGTTGGAGCAGCACGTGCCGGAATTCGGCCACACCCTGGGCGAAGAGGTGCTCAGCCCGACCCGCGTCTACGCCGCAGACCTGCTGCGCCTGATTCGTGCTGACGGGGTCGACATCCATGCGCTGTCGCATGTCACGGGCGGAGGACTCGCCGCGAACGTCGCGCGGGTGCTTCCCAAGGGAGTCACGGCGGTGATGGACCGTTCCACCTGGACGCCGGCGCCGATCTTCACGGTGATCGGTGAGCTGGGTAAGGTGCCGCAGAGCGATCTGGAAGCGACGCTCAACATGGGTGTGGGCTTCGTTGCCGTCCTGCCCGCCGAGTGCGTCGACTCGGCACGGGCTGTGCTGGACGCCGCGTCACTCCCGAGCTGGGAGATGGGTCGCATCGTGGGCCGCGAGGACGCCGACGCCTCGCTCGGTGAGGTCATTACCGGAGCGAAGGGCGTCGACGCCGGCGGTGCACAGCTGATCGGTCGTTACGCACACTGACAGCCGCCCACCGCGAGGGTTGAGCGGGTCGGTGGTCGTGGCGCCGACGCTCGTCGCGTCCGCGGACGAGGGTTCAGCGGTTGTGCGACGCCCAGTCGGCGTAGTCGTCGTAATCGTCGTCTTCGCCGTGACTCGCATCTGCGGCGGTGTGCTCCGCAGGTCGAGTCGTTGACGAAGCTCGCAGTTCTCGCTCGAGAGCGTTGAGGTCGGTGTCGGGAGAGAAGTACTTCAACTCGCGAGCAACCTTCGTCTGCTTTGCTTTAGCCCGGCCGCGCCCCATGGCGAGACCCCCTCGTGTGTGTTGCCGGGGCACGAACGACGAACCTCGAGCCGCAGCCCGAGGATCGATCATCCGGAACTCCCGGGATCTTTGGTATCTGTCGTGGGGCCAACGGTACATCAGGGGCACCGCTGGTAGCGCATCAGTCGTGATCGCGCGTGTCCGAATGCTGGTCGGGGCGTTCATCTGCGCTGGTGGGCGCGTTTTCGACGCCTCTCGGGCTGTCCTGCGGGGTGCGCTCGGGGTCGTCGCCCGCCGACGTTTCGCGAGATCCAGTGGCCGATTCAGCACGCGGGGCATCATCCCGAAGACGGGAGCGGGCGAACAGTGCGCCGCCACCGATCAGCAGCAGAGCCAGTACCGATGCGGCGATGATCAGCACCGGGTTGTTGTTGGTGGAGTCGGTCGGCTTCTGCTGTGCCGGGGGCGTCGGAGCGGTGGAAGTTGTGCCTGGGGTGACATCTTCGGCGGAGGCGCCCGGCGCCTGCGTCTGATTCTGCGTGGAGGCATTCGCCCTGTTGTCTGCCACCACGGTGAACTTGAATGTGCCTGAGATCGGATGACCGTCGGAGGAGAGAACCCGCCAGCGCACGGTGTAGGCACCGGCCGCCAACGGTGTCTTCACCTGCTGGGTGACCAGCGCCTCCGAGATCTGCGGAGCGCCCTCGGTCACGGCTCCCGAAGGGCCGGTCACCTCCACAGCGGCGCCCGTCTGCAGGACATTCGCGGTGAAGACCAGCGAAACCGCCTCGATGGGTTCTGTGCGTGCGCCGTTCTCCGGGATCGACTGGCGCAGCGTGTCGTGTGCTCGTGCTGGCATCGCGGTCAATGCAGACATCGAGGTGAGCAGAAGCGCGGCGACGGCCAGACGGGCGAAGAATCGGCGGAACATGCCTGCCATTCTCGCTTGGGTGGATCGGTGCGCCACGGGCGGGTGTGCGGGTGTGAGCGGCTCGGGAGTGACCCGGGGGCGGCACGACAAAGCCCGCCTGCGCCGAAGCGCGAGGCGGGCTGTGCAGTGGTGGCCAGAGACGGGGTCGAACCGCCGACCTAGCGATTTTCAGTCGCTCGCTCTACCAACTGAGCTATCTGGCCGTGAGCCTGGCGAAAAAGGCTCTACCGAACCATGTGGCTCGGCAGAGCCTCGTCACCAAACTGGCGACCCCGACGGGACTCGAACCCGCGACCTCCGCCGTGACAGGGCGGCGCGCTAACCAACTGCGCTACGGGGCCTTGCGTGTGCAAGACCTGACTTGCGTATCCCCAACGGGATTCGAACCCGTGCCGCCGCCGTGAAAGGGCGGTGTCCTAGGCCGCTAGACGATGGGGACCTGTCCCTGACAGGGCCCGTGCCGAGCGGACTCGGGTTTCGGATCCGTTGAGGACCTGCGCAACTATAGGGGAGTCGGTCCGCGATTGCCAAAACGAGTGCCGCGCGCTCGCGTTTAGCCAGTAACGTCGCAGGTCAGCGGGGTGCAGCCCACTCCAGGAGGCGATCCTGCTCCCAGGTGTTGACGATGCGCTCGGGCGGAATGTCGAACTGTTCGGCGCGGGCACAACCGAACTGCAGCAGGTCCAACTGCCCGGGTGCGTGGGCATCGCTGTCGATGCTGAAGAGGCAGCCGGCGTCCCGCGCGAGCTGCAACAGGTCGTCCGGTGGATCGCAGCGTTCGGGTCGGGAGTTGATCTCGACGGCCACGCCTTCCTCGGCACAGGCCGCGAACACCGCAGCAGCGTCGAACGAGGACTGACCTCGGGTGCCACGAGCGCCGCCGGTCATCCGGCCGGTGCAGTGGCCCAGGACGTTGGTGAACGGGTTCTTGACCGCGGCGATCAGTCGCCGGGTCATCGGCGCCGACGCCATCGCCAGCTTCGAATGCACCGAGGCGACCCGCAGATCCAGCTGCGCGAGCATCTCCTGGCTCTGGTCGAGGGCTCCGTCGTCCAAGATGTCGACCTCGATGCCCTTGAGCAGGGTGAAGGTTCCATCGAGGTGCGTGTTGATCGCATCGATGAGGGTGAGCTGCTCGGCCAGACGAGCCGCCGAGAGGCCATTGGCGATACGCAGCCGAGGTGAGTGGTCGGTGAGGACGAGGTAGTCGTGGCCCACTTCCATCGCGGTCGCGACCATCTCCGGAATCGGGGATCCACCGTCGCTCCAGTCGGAATGGCTGTGACAGTCGCCCTTGAGCGCGGCCCGGATCTGTTCACCGCCCTCGACCATGCGGTCGGGGTATTTGGCTTCGAGGGCGCGCAGGTATTCGGGCTCCTCGCCGGCGAGGGCCTGGCTGATCACGGCTTCGGTCGACTTGCCGATGCCGGGAAGGTCGGTGAGGGTGCCGGACCTAGCGTGCTGGCGCAGCTCGTCCGGAGCGGTCGCAAGCACGGTGCTGATGGCGCCGCGAAAGGCCTTCACCCGGTAGGTGCCGGCCCGCTCACGCTCCAGGATGAACGCGATGCGGCGCAGGACGTCAACCGGGTCTGTCATGGTCGGCAGCGTATGCGGTGCTGGCAGCTCGCCACGCGAAACCAGCCGGTGTGGTCGTGCCTCCTGCGGCAACCGCACTAAGGTCGGCCGGGTGAAGGCGTGGCTGGTGGTGTCGTTGCTCGTCGTCACCATCGGGTGGACGGTGTGGTCACAGGCGCGGCTGCAGCATCACGTCCTCGGTTTCCTGGTGCGCCGGGCGGACGGCAGCGCGAGGCGCGGAACAGTCGCCACCCATCTCCTGCAGGGGACGGCCGCTCTGCTGGCTGTCTCCGCCTTGGTCGCCGCAGTTGTTGTCGAGATGAACTTCAACGCAGTCTGGCTGCGCATCCCGCTGGCCGCGCTCGTGCTGATCGCCTATGTGCCGTTCGCAGCCACTCTCGGACGCACGAAGCTGCGCAAAATACGCCGACCCGTGCAGGAGCGCATGCAGCAGTTGGGCGCCCCGTCCGAGGTCGCTGATGCGATCGCTCGGGCGGGACGCCCGTGGAGCCTGTTCGGCACCCTTGTGATGCTCGCCGCCGCGCTGGTGCTCAGCTGGCATCACATGAGGACCTGATTCAGTTCGTCTGCTCGCCCTCGGTCGGCGACACGGTGGGCTCGTCGATGTCGTCGTCGGTCGTCTTGGCCAACTGCTCCTCGAACGCCGACGGCCTGTGACCATCGCCGGCTTGATTCGCGTCGTCGTCGACGTCGTTCGTGTCGGTCACATCGGCGTCCTTTGCCGGCACGAGGTCGTCGTCGGCGGCCACGATCGCGTCGGCGTCCCGCTCGGCCTGATCGGCACGGTCGACCTCGGCGGCTGACTTCGTGACGTCGGTCCAGATCGGGGTGTCCTCGACCTGCGGCGCGGCAGGCGTACCGGGAGCACTGGCAGCGTCGTCGGCGGTGGCAGCCGCTGCAGCCGCGACGGGAGCAGCGGAGGAATCGACCTGCGCCTCAGGCTTCTTCGCCTCGGCGCCATCCGAAGGTGCCGGTGCGACCCGGGGAGGACTGCTCGCCGGGGTGGTGGCGGCGGCGCGGGTCGGCTTGCTCGCCGGCTGCTTCAACTGGCCGCCTGCCGGCTGCTCAGTGCGGCTCTGCGCGAGCTTGCTGGCGGCACCCTCGGCCTTCTTGGTGGCGGCGTCCTGCATCGTCTTCACCAGGAAGACCACACCGACCGCACCGATCGCCATCCACAGGCGCGGGTGCTTGACGCCCTTCTTGACTAGGTAGTTCTCAGCCTTGGCATCGAGCTTGAGGCCGATCCCGGAGGTGATCAGGCTGAGTGCCCCGCCGGCCGCAGCCAGCGCGGAACCGGCGCTCGCCGTGGTGTTGCGGGTGCCGGTGACGGGCTTGAGCCCGAGTGCTCCGCCGGTCTGGCCGTCCTTCTCCGACATCAGCAAGGAGCTCGCTGTACCGGCGGTGTTGGCGACGGTCAGCCCGCGTCGAGCCCAGGTGGGAATGCGGGAGGGCCGGAAGAAGATACCGGCGCCCGCGACGGCTGCGGCGAGGAGGTTCTGCGCGGCAGGGGATTTGAGGGTGGAGTTCGGCATGTGCTCACCCTAGAAGGAACGAGCCGCCCAACTGCGGTCAACCGGCCAGATGAATCGCGGAATGTTCGGCGCGCTCGCGGCGCGGAGAGTTGAGTACGTCCCGCCCGCCTGTGAGGCTGCCCCCGGTGGGCACGAGGAACCAACCGAAGGGCCCTCGCCCGGCGTCGCAGAGACGAGCAATCCACATTCATGAAGGGGTCATGATGCAGATCGGTGTCAAGCGTAGGTCCGTACTGATGACGGGCTTCGCGGCGACCGCGTTGGCCGCGTGCAGCGATGGCAAGGAAGAGTCGAAGCCGAGCGGCTCGAGCGGGGCGTCCGCGGACGGCACGGCGAGTCCGACGAGCAAGGGCGGACCGCCCAGCGTCGACAACCCGCGGCTCATCGGTGACGGATCGACGGCAGACTGCGGCCCGCAGCCGCACCAGCCGAAGCCGGAGAAGCTCAAGCCCGGCCAGAAGCCGCCGCAGTTCGTGGTGATCTCGTGGGACGGCGCTGGCGAGAACGAGAACATGCCGCTCTTCGAGCGTTTTCTGAAGGTCGGCAAGAAGTACAACTGCCCGCAGACGTGGTTCCTCACCGGGCTCTTCATCCTTCCCCACAGCAAGCGGATGCTCTACAAGGGCCCGGGCTTCCAGCGCGGCGCGTCCGACGTCAACTTCCAGAAGGACAACGAGGTCCGCCGCACCATCGAGTTGCTGCGGCAGGCATGGCTGGACGGCCATGAGATCGGAACTCATTACAACGGTCACTTCTGCGGTCCCACCGGGGTGGAGGCATGGTCGGAGGCCGACTGGTTGGACGAGATCAAGCAGGCGAAGGAGTTCGTCCAGAAGTGGAAGACAAACACCGGGTTCACCGACCTGCCGCCGCTGCCCTTCGACTACGAGAAGGAACTCATCGGCGGACGGACGCCGTGCCTGCAGGGAGCCGACAATGCCCGCAAGGCCGGGATGAAGCTGGGCTGGCGTTACGACACCAGTAAGGCCAACATGCAGGTCTGGCCGCGCAAGGACGGCAGCCTGTGGGATCTGTCGCTGCAGTCGATCCCGTTCGCGCACAAGGGCGGGTCGATCCTGTCGATGGACTACAACATCATGGTCAATCAGTCGGGCGGCACCAACGGTGATCCGGCAAAACGACCCTTCTGGCGCAAGCAGGCGGCCGACACCTTCGTGGCGGGCTTCGACCTCGCTTATGACGGCAACCGGGCGCCGCTGATCATCGGTAACCACTTGGAGGGCTGGAACGGCGGCATCTACATGGACGCCGTCGAGGACGCCATCAAGCGCATGGCCGCCAAGCCCGACACCAAGTTCGTCACCTTCCGCCAGCTCTGCGACTGGTTGGACGCGCAGGACCCCAAGATGCTCGAGGCGCTCCGTGGACTGTCGAGCGCTCCGGCGGACGGCTGGGAGAAGTTCGGTCCGGCTGCCTGATCAGCTGGCCGACCACAAGCGATCGGCGTCGTGCCTCGGGGGTGTGACGGCGCCGATCTCCTTGTGCAGCAGGCGATTACTCGCCAGGCTGCGCACCTTCGAAGCCCTCAATGACGATCAGATCCGCCATCGCTCCCGCTTGCCGCAGCTCACGCACCGACGCGTAGTCGGGTGAGTGGTAGCAAGCCAACGCGGCTTGGTACGAGGGGAATTCGAGCACCACGTTGCGATCGCGAGAGTTGCCCTCGACGCACTCGAACGCGCCGCCGCGCACGAGGAAACGTCCACCGAATTTCGCGTAGACCGGTCCGTTCGCTGCGACGTACTGTGCATACGCCTGCGGGTCGTGCACCTCGATGCGACCGATCCAGTAACCCTTTGCCATCTCGCCCTCCAGTTGGCTGCTCTGTGACCGTCAGGTTATGCGGCGTTCGGACCGAGCAAGACGACACCGTCCGGTTCGAGCACCATGTGGCCTCCGGCGTCCATCGACGCCTCGAACGCTGCGAGCACATGCAACGCGTGGTCGACCCGTGCCGGCTCATCGCCGAAGTTGGCGACCATCTCGTGCTCTCCGCGGCGGATCCGCAGGAGGTCGCCGTCGCGTTCGATCGATCCGGACGTCAGGGACGGGTCGCGAAGATCCGGCACGTTGCGCCGCAACGCAATCAACGTGCGATACCAGTCGAGCAGGGCGCGGTGCACGGGCTCCTCGATCTCGTCCCAACGCAGCACGGAGGAGTCGCGCGTGCTGGCCTCCTGCGGGTCGGGCACCTCCTCGCTCCACCCGTGCTCGGCGAACTCCTTGCGGCGCCCCTCGCTGACTGCACGCGCCAGGTCGGGGTCCTCGTGATCGGTGAAGTAGGCCCACTTGGTGGACGCGCCCCACTCCTCGCCCATGAACAGCATGGGTGTGTACGGAGCGGTCAGCATGAGCGCGGCCCCGATCGCCAGGCGTCCGGGGGAGACGAGATGGCTGAGGCGGTCGCCGGTGGCGCGGTTGCCCACCTGGTCATGGGTCTGCAGCGAGGCGACGAAGCGGTCACCAGGGGTGATTTCGCCGTCGACCGGACGTCCGTGATGCCGCCCCCGGAAACTGCTCCACGTGCCGTCGTGGAAGAAGGGCGTGCGGGCGCTCTTGACCAGGGCGTCCGGGTCGGCGAAGTCGGCGTAGTAGCCCTGGGTCTCACCCGTGAGCAGCACATGCCAGGTGTGGTGCAGGTCGTCGGCCCACTGCGCGTGCAGGCCGAGGCCGCCCGTGCCACCGCCGGCCCGGGCAGCGACCGTCGCCGGGTCGTTGCGGTCGGACTCGGCAATCAGCAGCAACGGTCGGTCGAGCACATCGGCGAGCGAATCCGTCTCTGCCGCAAGCTCTTCCAGGAAATGCACGGCGCGATCGTCGATCAGTGCGTGCACGGCATCCAGGCGCAGCGCGTCGAGGTGGAAGTCGCGGAACCACATGAGGGCGTTGTCGATCAGGTAGCGACGCACCTCGTCACTGTTCGGGCCGTCCAGGTTGACCGCCCAGCCCCAGGGCGTGTGGTGGCGGTCGGTGAAGTAGGGGCCGAAGACGGGCAGGTAGTTGCCGCTCGGGCCGAGGTGGTTGTAGACGACGTCGAGTGCGACGCCGAGGCCCTTGGCGTGTGCGGCGTCGACGAAGCGCTGCAGGGCGAGAGGGCCGCCGTACGCCTCGTGCACCGCGAAGAGGTTGACCCCGTCATAGCCCCACCCGCGGGTGCCCGGAAAGGCAGCCACCGGCATGAGTTCGATGAGCGTGATGCCAAGATCGGCGAGGTGATCGAGCCGGTCGATCGCGGCGTCGAGCGTGCCTTCTTCGGTGAAAGTGCCGATGTGCAGCTCGTAGATGACTGCGTCCGACAGCGGCACGCCCCGCCACGCTTCGTCCTGCCAGTCATGGGCGCCGAGATCGACCACCTCCGAGCGTCCGTGCGGGCCGTCGGGCTGCAGGAGCGACCGCGGGTCGGGACGTTCGTCGTTGTCATCGACCCGGTAGGCGTAGCGCGCTCCGGGGGAGGCGTCGACATCGGCGCTCCACCAGCCGTCCTGCTCGGCCTGCATCGGCACGGTCGTGTCGTCGAGGCAGAGTTGGACGTCCTGCTGGGCGGCCGGTGCCCAGATGCGGAAGTTGTTCATCGAAAGTCCTAAGCGGTGGTGAGTCGTTCGAGCAGGGCGACCGGACGGGTCTTGAGCACGTCGGCAAGCGGCAACTGTCCGTCGTGCTCGTACTCGGTGCCGGTGAGCAGATCGGTCCAGGTGCCCGCGGGCAGCTGCACGGTCGCCTCGCCCCAGCCCCCTTCTTCGGCGAGGCGGTGCGGGGTACGGGTGGCGATCGTGGCGACAGCGCTCGGCTGTTCGCGGCGCAGGACGCCTCCGACCAGGCCGGGTTCATGGCTGCGGACGAAGCCGACGACGTGCGGGCTGTCGGCCTCGAGCGGGGTGTAGGTGGCGGACGGGCCGAAGGTGTTCGGCAGGCGGCGCCTTGCCTGCAGGGCGGTGTGCTCGATGAGTTGCTTCTCGACGTCGGCCGACGTGACGGCGTTCGCGACGCTGACGCCATCGATCGCTGCCAGGCTGCTGCTGCGCTCCGGGTAGTCGACCGGGCGCCGGTTGTCGGGGTCGACGAGCGAGAGGTCGACGTACTCGGTGCCCTGGTAGGTGTCGGGCACTCCGGGCAGGGTGAGCTGGATCAGCTTCGCGCCCAAGGTTATTGCCCGGATGGAGCCCGCCAGTTCGCGCTCGGCGCGCTCACTGATCGCGGTGTGCGCCTGGTCGTCGCGCAGCGCTTCGGCGAACTCGATGATCTTCTTCTCGTACGACGGATCACCGTCGACCCAGGCAGTGTGTTCCTTGCCCTCGCGCAGCGCCTTCTCCAGGTAGCCGGTGAGCCGCTCGTCGTCGATGCCGGGCACGCCGAAGAGCGTCTGCCACACCAGGTGGGCGGTCGGGCCGTCGACATCCTCTGCCCGAGCGTGCCGCTGCGCCGACTCCGACAGCTCCTGCCACAGCTCCGGAGCTCCGGCGAGTGCCAGCAGGCGAGCGCGGACGTCCTCACTGCGCTTGGTGTCGTGGGTCGACAGGCCCGTCATCGTGCGCGGCCAGTGTCGCTGCTGGTATTCGGCCCACTGGTGCATCAGGTCGGGGCTCGCCCCGGCAACCAGGGTCGGGTCGGAGCCGACTTCGTTGAGCGCGACCAACCGGTGATAGCGGTAGAAGGTGGTGTCCTCGATGCCCTTGGCCATCACCGGGCCCCAGGTCTGCTGCAGGCGGATCGCGAAATCGGTTGCGGCGTCGTCGTCCTCGGCGAGCACGGTCAGCGGGACGAGGGCTTCGATCTCTTCGCGGAGGTCGGGACGGGCCTGGAGCGCGGCTTCAAATGCCTCACTCAACCGCGCCCGTGCTGTGGGGGAAAGGCGCTGCTCGGGACGCACATACGCGCGGTAGACCTCGCCGCCGACGAGGAGCTCGACGATCGCCTCACGCAGCCGGTCGGGGTCGAGATCGGGGAGCGCCTCGCGGGCCCGTCGGGTGAGCCGGTCGACCTCTGGTGCGAGGGAGTGGGTGACGACGTACCGCTTGGAGTCCTCGACGATCGCGTGGAAGTCGGGGTTGCCGCCGGCCGCGACCCAAGTGGCGTCGAGGACGTCGGCGCTCGCGGAATCGGTGAAAGCGGCCTGCACCACGCGCATCGCGTCGTACCCCGTCGTGCCAGCGCACTGCCAGTTGTCGGGCAGGCGCTCGTCGCCCTCCAAGATCTTCTCCACCCAGATGGGAGTGTCCTTGCGGCACGCAGCAGTGAGCCGCTCGAGGTAGCCGGTGGGGTCTGCCAGGCCGTCCGGGTGGTCGATGCGGAAGCCGTCGATGAGGCCGTCGTGGTGCAGCCGCAGCAGCAGTTCGTGAGTGGCGTCGAAGACGTCCGGCAGTTCGACCCGCACGGCGATGAGGCCGTCGACCTCGAAGAACCGGCGGTAATTAAGCACCTCGTCCTTGTCCCGCCACGAAGCCAGGCGGTAATGCTGTCGGTTGAGCAGCTCGGCCACGTCATCGGTGGTGTCGGTGCCGAGCGACACCGGCCACACGTGGTCGAAATAGCGCAACACCGGCTGCCCGTTCAGCTCGTCGAGGGTGATCTCGCCGGCGTCCAGCACCTCCTCCAGGCTCGACCCGAGCACCGGCAGACCGATTCGCCCGCCGCCGACCTTCCAGTCGATGTCGAACCAGTGCTCGGTCTCGGCGTCGCGGCCATCGCGCAGCACCTGCCACAGCGGGTCGTTGAGATTCTCCGGTGCCACGAAGGCCATGTGGTTGGGGACGACGTCGACCACGACACCCAACCCGTGCTCGTGCGCGACATCGGCCAGCGCCACGAAGCCCACTTCGCCACCGAGCTCAGGGTTGACGTGGGTGTGGTCGACCACGTCGTAGCCGTGCATCGATCCAGGCACCGCAGTCAGGATGGGGGAGAGGTAGAGATGGCTGACACCGAGGTCGGCGAGGTACGGCACCTGCGCTGCGGCGTCGGCGAAGGTGAAACCGGCGTGGAGCTGCAGGCGGTAGGTGCTGGTGAACGGATGAGACATACGCTCATCTTGCCTGTCCGGCCGCGCCATCCGGGCGGTGCGAGCACGCGATCCGCGTCACCTGCCTGGGCATGACGAAAGGCGCGGCACTCTGCGGTGCCGCGCCTTCGCGGTTGTGCGCGATACGTCGCGCGGGCCCGGCTTCACGCCGGGCATCTGGAGCTCACTGCTGGGGCTGGTCGCCACCCTCGCCGTCGAAACGGTCCTTGGCGAATTCCTGGCCTTTGTCGACGTGCTCGGCGTGCTGGCCGCCGGTCTTCTCGTCGACGAAGTCGCCGCCCTTCTCAATGCCCTGGTCGACCTTGTCGCCGTGCTGACCTGCGAGGTCCTTGGCCTTGTCGCCCAGACCGCCCAAGTTGTCACCGATACCCATGAGATAACTCCTTCATAGATTGCGTCGAGTGCGCTACGGGTGCCGCACGAGAACCAGGCAAGCACGAAGATGCAGGTGGTGGTGGTTTGCGGATCGTCGACTTGGGGCGGGTTCACCGAGTGTTCACCGGTGGAAGCGGTCGGTGGACAGGGGCAGGCGCGGTGTTCCCGATCAGAATCACATGATTCGAGAAATCGCCGGTTGGTGGGCCCTCCGGGGCTCGAACCCGGAACCAATGGATTAAAAGTCCACTGCTCTACCGATTGAGCTAAAGGCCCGTGCGCTCGCCGGTCTGGCGGGCAGCGGTCAGCCTACAGATCAGTCAGACCTGGTCGAAATCGGTGTCCGCCGGCACACCTACTCCGAGAAGTTGGGGTGGGAGGGTTCCGAGGCCTTGTCGTAGTGCTGCTGGATCGCCAGGGCCACCTCTCCGGGGCGGCCCCTGACGTGGGAGTCGTCTCCGGCCAACGGAATCTGGACGCGCGGGCCCGCAGTGCCGTCCACTTTCACCACGAACATCGGGCGGTGCATCGAGCGGAAGTGCAAGCGGCCGATGTACTCCCCGAGGATGCCCAGCGACAGCATGATCACGCCGCAGAGGATCGCCAGGAGCGAGACGAGGGTCGTGAATCCGGCGACGGCGATGGCACCGAGCAGGTACTGGACGATGACCACGACCAGCAGAACGGCACCGAGGAACGAGGTCGTCCAACCCAGCCAGGTGACCATTCGCAGGGGGAGCGTGCCGTACCCGGTGATCATGTTCATGGCGTGCCGAATGAGTGCTTTGAGGGTGTAGCCCGAACGCCCCTCGGTCCGCTCGTCCATCTGCACTGGCACCGCAACGGTCGAAGTCGTGGTCCAACTCACCAGGACGTCGAGGGATGCGAACGGATCGCTCACGTCGGTGAAGCCTTCGCGTAGGTCGGTGCGAAACGCGCGGAAGGCACTGACATCCTTTGCGTTCGGTACGCCCGCCATGGCCAGAGCAGCTTTCACCGTTCGCGATGCGAAGGAGCGCGCGAAGCCGTGTTCTTCGTCGCGCGCCACGCCGTACACGAGGTCGATGAACGGGTCATCGAGCGGGGCGAGCAGAGCGGTGAGTTGGTCGGGACGGTGCTGGCGGTCGTCGTCCATCGTGACCGTGATCGGGTAGCGAGCGCGAGAGATGCCTGCCAGCAGGGCGTTGTGCTGACCGAAGTTGCGGCGCAGCAACACCGCGTGCACGATGCCGGGGTGTTCGACCTCCAGTTCGTGCGCGATCACGTAGGTGTCGTCCGGCGAACCGTCGACGACCATGATCACCTCGTAGGCGTCGGCGACCTTCGGTAGTTCGTGGAGAAGATCCCTCACCAGGGGGCGAATGGTCTCGCGGGACCGATAGCAGGGGATGACCACCGAAATCTGCATGATGTGCATTATCGGGTACGCGACCCGGTGGTGCTCGGGCTGTTCGGCTCGATTGGGTCCGTCGGGGCTTGGTGCCGGAACGAGAAGTAGCGGTGTCCGAGGAAAGACCCGACCGCGACCAGCACGATCGCGATCAGTTGTGCCACGAAGGGGTGCACGCCACCGAGCTCGACCAGAGCCGGGGTGAGCACGATTCCTGCGACGGCTCCGCCGGCCCAGACGCTGATGAAGCGGATGAAATCGGTGCCGATCCGACCAGCCGACTCGAACACGATCGTCCGGTAGGCCGGAAATGCAGCGGCGATCGTGAGCACTTGGGCTACGCCGATGGCGAGCATGTAGTGCCACCCGGCGAGCAGTCCGAGGGCGAAGGTGCCGAGGTAGACCACCTGGGTGGTTCCGGCGACGAGGAGGTATCGGACTTCTTTGCGGGCCCAGAGGCGCCGCACGACCGAGGGCATCACGCCCCAAGGGTAGTGCCGACGCCAGAGAGGGTTCAGGGCCAAACTGCTCGTCCTGCGATACGTTCGGTCAGTGGATCGGATCTATTTCTCCCGCCCCTACCTCGCGGGCATGGAATACACCAACATCAACGCCTCGCTCGCGACGACATCATGGCACGGCGATGGTGACTTCACGCGCCGAGCGACCGCCTGGCTGCTCGACCGCACCAAGGCGCAAGGCGCGCTTCTGACCACCTCCTGCACGCACGCACTCGAGCTTGCGGCGATCCTGCTCCACCTCGGTCCGGGAGATGAGGTGATCGTTCCGAGCTTCACCTTCTCAGCGACGGCGACAGCGATCGTCTCCCGCGGCGCGACTCCGGTTTTCGTCGACATCGAGCCCACCACCCTGAACGTCGACCCGGCAGCCGTGGAAGCGGCGGTCACCGAACGCACAAAAGCAGTTTTCGTCGTGCACTACGCAGGGGTCGCGTGTGACCTTGACGCGATCCAGACGATCGCCGACCGGCACCAACTCGCGATCGTCGAGGACAACGCGCACGGCATCGGTGCTTACCTACGCGGTCAGCACTTGGGCACCTTCGGCACCTTCGGGACGCAGAGTTGGCACGACACCAAGAACGTCACCAGCGGCGAAGGCGGCGCTCTGCTGATCAACGACGGCCAGTACCTCGAGCGCGCCGAGATCATCCGGGAAAAGGGAACCAACCGGGCTGTGTTCCTTCGTGGCCAGGTCGACAAGTACACCTGGGTGGACGAAGGGTCGTCCTACCTGCCCAGCGACCTGCTGGCGGCGCTGTTGCTCGCGCAGTTCCAGCGCTTCGAGGAAATTCAGGACCGTCGCCAGTACGTGTGGCACAGCTACGCCGACGGGCTGCCCGCCTGGGCACGCGAGCAAGGGGTGGACCTCATGCACGTGCCTGCGGATCGCGAGCAACCGGCGCACATGTTCTACATCGTGATGCCGACCCACGCAGATCAGGACGGACTCATCTCCCACCTTCGGGAGCAGGAGATTGTCGCGACCTTCCACTACCAGCCGTTGGACAGCGCACCCGCTGGGATCCGCCTGGGACGAACCCCGTCGCCGTGCACCGTGAGCGCCGACCGCTCCGCTCGTCTGGTGCGCCTTCCCTTGCACGCCGGTATGAGCAAGGTCGACACGCACCGCGTGCTGGAGGCTGTGACCTCCTACCGCAGCGCTTCATGAGCTGGGCGGGCCTGGCCGGCAGCGAGGTCGTTGCGTCCGACAGCCCGGCCGAGGGCCGACGCTTCGGAATCTCGGTGGGTCGGGTCATGGTCGGAGATGAGGCGCCCGTGGAGACGGCGAAGCGGGACCTCGCCGCAGCCCTTGCCGCTGCACCGCATGACCTGCTCGTGGTGCGCTGGCCGGCGCACCAGGTGGCTCTGGCTGCCACCGTTGCGGCCACCGGCCGAATTGTGCTGCCGGCGGACGTGCTCACCTACTGGGAGGTCGACGCGCAGGAGTTGGCGACCGCTGATCTGCCCCAGGCCGATTCGCTGCGTGTCGACTCCGGTGACAACCACCAGGCGGCCGGCCGCGAATGGGTGAAGGCAGTCGTCCGAAGCTCTTTCGAGGAATACGGAAACCACTACTCTGCCAACCCGGCGCTCGATCGGCAGCTCGCGCTCGAGGGGTATCTGGAGTGGGCGGTCTCCAGCTTCGAAGCGAAGCCGCAGGATGCGCTCTTCCTGCTCGACGGATCCGACCCGATCGGCGTCGCCACGCTGTCGCAGGACACCGGACGTGGCGATCTGGAAGTGTTGCTCGCCGGTTTGGTGCCCGGAGCGCAGGGCCGAGGTGCGTATTCCTACCTGCTGCGCGCGGTCGGCGTGCAAGCGCTGCAGCGCGGGCTGAGCCGAGTGATCATCTCCACCCAAGCGCACAACGTCCGGGTTCAACGTGCGTGGGTCCGGTCGGGTCTGCGGCCCTTCGCGGCCGTCACGACCGCTCATGCCATCCGTCCCGGGAGCCAGACCGCGCAGGTCGTGCTGGGTCAGCGCAGCTGATAGATCGTGAGGGTGCCGGAGTTGTATGCGGGGTGCGCCAGTCTTGCCAGCGTCGGTGATACCGGACCGGCTTTGGTATCGGCGACCAGCCACTTCACGCCGAGCGACTTCAAAGAGTTCAGGCCGGCTTCTGTCGGAGCGGTGAAGGCGCGTTCGTTTGTTTGGTAGAGAGCCTGGTCGTGGAACGGCTGTCGAGTGGAGCGCAGACCGCCCTCACCTTGCATCGCATGCGCCTGCTTGGTGTAAGCCCACGATTCGATGAGGGCCCGCCGCTGCCCGAACGCCGTCACCCAGAATGCGCGGACGTCGCAATGCGGCACCGTCCGTGTGCCCGAACAGTGCACATTCGTGGCGATGATGTCGTCTCGTGGGGTGTTCTTCGACAACCACCTCAGCGCTTCGTACTCGTTCGTCGTCACCGCGCCCCGAGCGGTGGCCTGGATCTGTCTCGGCTGAACGGAGGGCGCGATGATGAGCGCCGCGTGCGCGACGAGCAGCGCTGCCCCCGCGGCGAGTACAGGACGTACCGCGAGCGGCGGCAGCAGCGCGATCAGCGCCAGGAGAAGGGCAGCCAGAAGCACCAGGCGCTTGGACGGGTAGAGGTGCAAGGCATCGATCAGCCGCGGCACCGTGGCGGCGCTGAGCACAAGGCTTGCGGCAGCCACACCGACAGCTGCCCTGCTGCGCAAGAACCAAGTCGCAGCCACGGCTAGGGCCACAATGAGTAGCACTTCGCCGAGAGATCCGGCGAGATTTGTGGCAACTGCAGCAGCGGCTGGGGGCCTACCAGCGAACCTCGCCGCCACTGTCGCAAGCGCCACGCCGAGGGCACCGCCGACGACGGCCGCACGCATCACCGCATCCGGGGCGAAATGTGTCTTGGCGCGAGCGACGCAGTCGTGCAGACCCCAGATGGCCAGCGCCTGCCAGGCAGCAAGACCACCCATCATGAAGTAGACCTGTGAGCCGCCGTCCTGATCGAGCAGGAGCATCGCCAGCAGTCCGCCCAGGCCGACCCCGAGTAGCAGCCACGCCGCCGCAGCGCCCCGACGCAGCAGGGGCCAGGCCGTCCCGAGCCACGCGTACGACACCACGAAGTGCAGCAGCACGAGCGTCAGCACGATGACTCCCTCGCGGCTACCTGCGAGGCCCGGCATGAGGGTGGCTCCGGAGAGGTCCTCGTTCTTCCCGGTGAACAGCTTCCACGGCTGCGACAGACGCACGCCGGCGAACAACTGCACAGAGACCCCGGCGGCTCCTCCGGCAGCGAAGACCAGCCCGGCGATCACGGTCGCGACTCCGAGGCCGAAGGCCGCGCTCGCTCGGCGCAGTGTGGTGTCGACCGGCCCGATCCACCGGCTGGTGATCGCGCGCAACCACACCAGCCCGCTCCCGGTCAGGATGACCGGCGGGATGGATGCCTTTGCTCCGACCGTGCTCAGGCTCGACCCGACCAGCAGTGCCAGCTGACCACGGCCACGTCGTCCGCCCAGCACATCGAGGAGAAGCACGAGGACGACGAGCAGCCCGATCACTCCGAACAGCTGCGAAGGGCTGTGCAAATTGAGCACGTCCGGGTCGGGCAGGCTGAACCACGAGACACGTATCTGCGTGCCCACTGCCAGAAGAACCGCAGCTCCCGAACCGGCGAGCGCGGATCCGGACAGTCGACGGCTCAGTACGAAAGCGAGTCCGATGGCGAGCAGCCGCATCGGCGGCTCCCAGAGCCGGGCGTACACAAGCACCAGGTCAAGACCGGAAGCCTTGGACATCGTGAACATGTTGGCGTTGGCGAACCAGTGGTACATGAATGGTCCACCGGTGACCTGCGGCACGTCGGGCGGAACGCGTTGTCCCAGTTCGGCGGCGAGCGCAAGCTGCCAGTAGTCGTCCTGGTACCACGCGAACGGACCTGGGGGTAGTTGTGTGCCGGTCGCAAATCCCGTGCCCCACACCAGGATCACCGCCGTTGCTGCGAGCGCCAGCACCCACTGGGCCAACTCCGGTACGCGTCCAAGGGGGGTCCCCGGCAGGAGCGCGGACCGCAGCCGGGGGCTGGCGACGAACGGTGCGATGGCCACCAGCGGCCACGCAATCAGCAGCTGGTTGGCCCCGACGGCGGTGAGCAGTGCCCATACCGGCAGCAGGAGCAGCAGACCGACGGCAGCGCCCATGCTGAGTTGCTCGATCCAATCCTCAGCTCGGCCAAGCAGGACGCGGCGAGCCAACAGTCCAGGAAGGACGATGAGCCAGAGGAAACAGAGGAAGTACCACGCCATCGCCCATGCCGGCGTTTCACTAGCGATCCCGACGATCGTGACGACTGCGATGGTCAGGACCGCGGGAAGAAGCCTTCGGACCACAACGATCTTCCTGCCAGGTGGATGGCCCCGCGCCACCACGTCGTGCCGATGCTAATGCGCCTGCCCCTCGGGCCCGGCATCGACAGACCGGAGGGGAGCTCACTCCGACGCACTGTCGTTGCTTGCGATGGACAGGGGATGATGGGCGGCGATGCCCACACCAGCCACGCTTACTTCCCGCCTCCGCCCCGATGCCGATTCCGACGAACTGTTCGACGTCTTCGCCGGCTGGGCCGGCGAACGCGGTCTGTCGCTCTATCCCCACCAGGAGGAAGCGACGATCGAGATCCTCTCGGGCGCCAATGTCATCCTCGCGACGCCCACCGGATCGGGTAAGTCGATGGTGGCCAACGCCGCCCACTTCATTGCGCTCGCCGATGACCGGGTGAGCTTCTACACCGCACCGATCAAGGCGCTGGTCTCGGAGAAGTTCTTCGCGCTGTGCGAGATCTTCGGAGCCGACAACGTGGGCATGCTGACCGGCGATGCCGCAGTCAACGCAGACGCGCCGATCATCTGCTGCACCGCCGAAATCCTCGCCAATATCGCTCTGCGCGAAGGAAATTCGGCAGACGTGGGCATGGTGATCATGGACGAGTTCCACTTCTACTCCGAGCCCGAACGCGGGTGGGCCTGGCAGGTGCCGCTGCTGGAACTGCCGCAGGCGCAGTTCGTGCTGATGTCGGCCACGTTGGGAGATGTCACCTTCTTCGCCGACGACCTCACCGCGCGCACCGGTCGACCGACAGCCGTCGTTGCCGGAGCGGAGCGGCCGGTGCCGCTGTCGTTCCAGTGGGCCATGACTCCGTTGCACGAAACCCTCGAAGAACTGCTCACCACCCATCAGGCGCCGGTGTACGTCGTCCACTTCACCCAGGCGGCGGCCCTGGAACGGGCGCAGTCGCTGATGTCGCTGAAGATCCTCAGCGCGGACGAGCGGGCCCAGATCGGCGAATTCATTGCCGGGTTCCGGTTCTCGGCCGGCTTCGGCAAGACCCTCAACCGGCTGATCCGGCACGGCATCGGGGTGCACCACGCCGGGATGTTGCCGAAGTACCGCCGCCTGGTCGAAACACTCGCCCAGAAGGGGCTGCTGAAGGTCATCTGCGGCACCGACACCCTCGGTGTCGGGATCAACGTCCCGATCCGCACCGTCGTCTTCACCGGGCTGACGAAGTTCGACGGCACTCGGCAGCGGCTGCTCAAAGCACGGGAGTTCCATCAGATCGCCGGACGTGCGGGACGCGCCGGGTTCGACTCCAGCGGTTCGGTGGTGGTGCAGGCGCCTGATCACCTCATCGAGAACGCCCGGGCGCTCGCCAAGGCCGGCGATGACCCGAAGAAGCTGCGCAAGGTGCAGCGCAAGAAGCCGCCGGAGGGCTTCGTCAACTACAGCGAGGAGACCTTCGAAAAACTCGTCGCGGCAGCCCCCGAAGCCTTGCAGTCGCGGATGCAGGTCAGCCACGCGATGATCCTCAATGTCGTTGCCCGCGAAGGCGATCCGTACGTCGCCATGCGCCGGTTGCTGCGAGAGAACCACGAGGACGAGCGTCGGCAACGACGCCTGTCGAAGAAGGCCATCACTCTCTACCGCGAACTGCTCACTGCGGGCGTGGTGCGCCGGCTGGACGAACCCTTGGCTGACGGTCGCACTGTGGAACTGGTGGCCGATCTGCATGACGGCTTCGCGCTGAACCAGCCCCTGTCGCCCTTTGCACTCGCGGTGCTCGACATCCTCGACGAGGAGTCGCCCACCTACGTCCTGGACGTCGTGTCGGTCATCGAAGCCATCCTCGAGGACCCGTTCCCGGTGCTTCGCGCCCAGCAGTTCAAGGCTCGCGGCGAAGCGGTGGCGTCGATGAAGGCCGACGGGATCGAGTACGAGGAACGGATGGAACTGCTGGAGGAGGTCACTTGGCCCAAGCCGCTGGAGGAGCTGCTCACGGCGGCGTTCGAGACCTATCGCAGTAACCAGCCGTGGGTGCCGGAGCAGGCGCTCTCGCCCAAATCGGTCGTCCGCGAGATGTACGAAAACGCTTGGAGCTTCGGCGAACTCGTCCGCTACTACGAACTGGCACGCTCCGAGGGTGTGGTGCTGCGCTACCTCACCGATGTCTACCGCACGCTGCGACAGACGGTGCCCGAGGCGCGCAAGACCGACGACCTGGACGACCTCGTCGAGTGGCTGGGGGAGAGCATTCGACAGACCGACTCCAGCCTGCTCGACGAGTGGGAGGCGTTGGTCAACCCCGCCGAGCACCTGGCCGCCGACGTCATCCCGGTGGGGCCTCGCGCGGTGACCCGCAACGAGCGGGCCTTCCGGGTGCAGATCCGCAATGCGATGTTCCGCCGCGGGCAACTCGCCGCCGTCCGCCGCGTCGATCAACTCGCCGCGCTCGACCGCGCGGCCGCCGAGGCGACCGATCCGCCGACCCAGATCGTCATGGACGAAGCGGCATGGGCTGACGACCTCGCGCACTACTTCGACGACCATGACCAGATTCGGCTCGATGGTGACGCCCGGGGCCCGCACCTGCTGAAGATCGAGCGCGACGCCGACATGTGGCGGGTGCGGCAGGTGCTGCTCGACCCAGCAGGAGATCTCGACTGGGGAATCGACGCCGAAGTGCCACTCGCAGCTTCGGACGAAGCCGGCGAACCGGTGATCGTCGTCCTCGGTCTCAACCGGATGGACGCGTAGCCTGGAACGATGCCCGATCAACCGCATCGCTTCCACCGTCCGCAGCAGATGCCGCCGGAGCAGATCGCGCTCTACGGGGACACCGTTGACCCGGCACAGGTCAGTCAGATCGCACACGAAACAGCAGCCATCCTGGTGCGTACCGGGCGAGCGAGCGATGATCCTGAGCTCACCACGAAACTGGTGAATCTCGTTGAGGAGCTTGGTCTTTCGACGGTCGCCGAACTCTGGTCGCGGCAACCGGCGGTCAGTCTGCCCGGTGCTCTGTGGCGCCTGTACGCCCTACGGGAATGGATCCGACGTGACCCGGTGGGCGTGTCGGTCGACTACAGCGAAGGACGCAGAAGGGCCGATGTGCTCGCTGCCGTCGCCGGCTCGGCCGAGCCGCCCTCGCCGGACGCCATGCGCGCACTCGGTGACGCCATCCTCACCGGCGTCTACGACGGCGAACTCGACACCGCACTGGATCGTGCAGCCGCTTTCTGCCAGGTGGTCTCCACCGGGCGGGCCCACCGCGCCGACCTCAGCGACGGCCACGACGAGGACGGCGCACGCAGTCAGACAGTCTCCGCATCGGCACTGCGAACGACGGCGGTCGACCTCGCCCGATCGGCGGCGGCGTGGCGGGCAGGCAAGCTCGACTGAGGCGAGCGACCATCCGGTGAGGATGATGTCGCTCACATCGAGACTTGAACGCTTGTCCTGCTTGTGAGTAGGGGGATACGGTTCCCGCGTGGCCAGGTCAAACGAGAAGCGCGTCCCGATCCGACTTCGGTTGACCCCGCCGATCGGCGATACCAAGAAGGCCACCGTCGAGGTCAAGCAAAGTCACCTCACCGAGGACGTCGGCAGTTTCACTTTCGGTCTCTGTCAGAGCTGCGATTGGCGAGGCCCCGGGCGGCGTTCTCGCGAGAAGGCCCGCGACGACGTGAAGGACCATCAGCAGCTCTGTCCCGACAAGGGCCGGACGGTCGTGGCCGAGGGACGCGTCCGCAAATCCTGACTCCGAGCGGCGCGGGAACAATCCACGTCGGTCGCCGGTTAGTCTCTAACGTGTTCGGGCCGCGGCAGCCCCGGGTCCCAACATCAGCCGCTACGAGCGGCCACGCGCCGTGAGGCGCTCCCGGTCCGGACACGAAGATCCCGCACCACTTCGGTGGTGCGGGATCTTTTCATGCGACGAATCCCCCTGACCGCCGTCGCACGCCGAGCGTGTCCGCGCGGTTCGCCGGATCAGCCGAATCGACCCGAGATGTAATCCTCGGTGGCCTTCTCCGACGGGTTGTTGAAGATGGTGCTGGTGTCGTCCATCTCGATCAGGCGACCGGGCTTGCCGGTGGCGGCGAGGTTGAAGAACGCGGTGCGATCGGAGACGCGCGCCGCCTGCTGCATGTTGTGCGTCACGATGACGATCGTGTAGTCGTCCTTGAGTTCGGTGATGAGGTCTTCGATCGCCAGGGTCGAGATCGGGTCGAGCGCCGAGCAGGGCTCGTCCATCAGCAGCACCTGCGGGCGAACGGCGATGGCGCGGGCGATGCACAACCGCTGCTGCTGACCACCGGAAAGGCCGGCGCCCGGCTTGTCGAGGCGGTCCTTGACCTCGTTCCAGAGGTTGGCGCCCTTGAGGGCGCGCTCGGTGCGCTCGGCCAACTCCTTCTTGTTCTTCATTCCGTTCAACCGCAGACCAGCGGTGACGTTGTCGCCGATCGACATGGTCGGGAAGGGGTTGGGACGCTGGAAGACCATGCCGACCGTGCGACGCACGCCGACTGGGTCGACACCGGAGGCGTAGAGATCCTGGTCGTCGAGCTTGACAGAACCCTCCACGCGTCCGCCCGGGATGACCTCGTGCATCCGGTTGAGCGTCCGCAAGAAGGTCGACTTGCCACAACCGGACGGGCCGATGAACGCAGTGACCGAGCGGGGCTCGATGACCATCGAGACGTCCTCGACCGCCTTGAAGTCACCGTAGAAGACGTTCAGATCCTGGACGTCGATGCGCTTACCCATGTGCGTGATTCCTAGTTCTTTCGAAGCGGCGTTCAGCTCTTGACCTTGCTCATCCGGCTGATCAGCCGGCCGAGCAGGTTGAGCACGAGGATGAGAAGGATCAGCGTCAGGGAGGCAGCCCAGACGCGATCCGAAGTGGGCTCCAGCCCCATGTTGTCGCGACCGTCGTTGATCATCGTGGGCAGCGTGCCCATCAGACCACCGAAGAGGTTCGTCGCGATCGACCGGAAGTAGGGCGCCAGGATGATCAGCGGCGCGGTTTCACCCATGACGCGGGCCAGGCCCAGCAGGATGCCGGTGACGATTCCGGAGAACGCGGTGGGCAGCACGATCTTCACGATCGTCTTCCACTTGGGCACACCGAGCGCGTAGGAGGCCTCGCGCAGCTCGTTGGGCACCAGCTTCAGCATCTCCTCGGTGGACCGCACGATCGTGGGCACCATCAGGATGGTGAGCGCCAGGCAGACCGCGAAGGGGATGCGCTGGAAACCGAAGGTCGTCACCCAGAGGGCGTAGACGAACAGCGCTGCGACCACCGAGGGGATACCGGTGAGGATGTCGACCATGAAGCTGACGACACGGGCGAGCTTGCCGCGTCCGTACTCAACCAGGTAGACCGCGGTGAGCACACCGATCGGCACCGAGATGAGCGCGGTGACGGCAGCCTGCAACAGGGTGCCCTGGATGGCGTGCACGGCGCCGCCGCCCTCGCGGCGGTTGGTGATGCCGTCCTGGGAATGCGTCCACCACTGCGACTCGAGCAGCAGTGCGCCACCCTTGACCACGACGGTGCCGAGGATCCAGACAAGCGGGATCATCGCGATGAAGAAGGCGAGCCACATGAGGCCCTGCGCGAGCTTGTCCTTGATCGCGCGGCCGGAGGACTTCGAGCCGATTTCCACGTGGCTGCCGCTGGCGCCGGAGGGCTTGAGAAGGTCGACGGTGCTCATTCGGTGAAGGCCTTCCGGCGCTCGATGACGATGCGGGCGATGGCGTTGACCACGAAGGTCAGGATGAACAACACCAGGCCTGCCGCGATGTATGCGCCGGTCTTGCTCGGGGTGTCGAACTCACCGGCGTTGTTGGCGATCTTGGACGCGAACGTCTCGCCGCCGTCCAGCAACGACCAGTTCCACTTCGATCCGTCGGCCAGCGCGGAGACGATGAGCAGCACCGCCAGCGTTTCACCCAGCGCGCGGCCCAGGGCGAGCATCGCGGCGGAGATCACGCCCGGCTTGCCGAAGGGGAGCACCGCGGTGCGGATCATCTCCCACTTGGTCGCACCGAGCGCCAGGGCTGCTTCCTTGTGCGCGGCGGGGGTTTGGGCGAAGACCTCTCGCGAGAGCGCCGTCACGATCGGCAGGATCATGATGGCCAGCACGATCGCGACGAAGAGGATCGAGGACCCGCGAGCATTTCCGGCATCGCCGAAGAGCGGGATCCAACTGAAGTAGTTGTTCAGGAAGTCGCCCACCGGTTTGAAGTAGCTGGCGACGATGTTGGCGCCCCACAGGCCGTACACGATCGAGGGAACTGCGGCGAGCAGGTCGACCAGTGAGGCGGCCGGGCTGGCGAGCCACTTGGGCGCGTACTGGGTGAGGAAGAGCGCGATGGCCACACCGAGGGGCACGGCGATCATCATGGCCACGACCGACGAACTCACGGTCACCCACAGCAACCGCAGGATGCCGAACTTCATGTTGTTCGGGTCGGAGACGTCCCATGCCTGCGAGGTGAGGAAGTTGTCCTTGTTCTTGCTCAGCGCCGGGATCGCCTGGGCGATGAGGAAGACGCCGATGAGAGTGACGATCGCGATGACGACGAAGCCGGCACCGGTGGCTGCGCCTTTGAAGATCTTGTCGCCGAAGCGGCCGGTGCTAGCGCCATCGCCCTCGAGGGGTGCGCGGCCGTCCGGCTCGGGGCTGCTGTCAGCTGCGGAGACTCCGGTGATGGAGGTCATGCGGGCTACCTATCGTGCGGGTGCTGCGGGAACTGCGGACGATGCGCAGGTCGGTGGTGGGGCCGATCAGATCGACCCCACCACCGACCTTTGCATCACTTGATCGCGGCGATCGCAGCCTTGACCTTGGTGGAGATCTCGGTCGGCAGCGGCGCGTAACCGATGTCCTCGATCGACTTCTGCGCGTCATCCGAAGCGAAGTAGCTCAGGAACGCCTTGACGCTCGAGCCGACCTTGGCGTCGGGGTACTTGGAGCAGACGATCTCGTAGGTGACCAGCAGGATCGGGTAAGCACCGGCCTCCTTGGTCGCGTAGTCGAGCTTCAACTTGAGGTCGTTGCCCTGACCGGAGATTTTCGCAGCGCCCACGGCCTTACCGGCCGACTCGCCGGTCAGCTCCACGGCGCCCGCGCCGTTGTCGATCTGCGCGTAGGACAGCTTGTTGTCCTTGGCAGCGCCCCACTCGACGTAACCGATCGAACCGGCAGTGCTCTTCACGGCACTGGCGACACCGGCGGTCTTGGCCTTGCCCTCGCCCTTACCGGTCCACTTCTTACCGGGCTCGGCCGTCCACTTGTCCTTGGCGGAACCGGCGAGGTACTTGGTGAAGTTCTCGGTGGTGCCGGACTCGTCGGAGCGGAACATCGGCTTGATGTCGGTGTCGGGCAGCTTGGCGTCCTTGTTGACGGCCTTGATCGCGGCGTCGTTCCACTTGGTGATCTTGCCGTTGAAGATGTCGGCCATGAGCGCCGGCGTCAGCACGAGCTTGTCGACACCCTGCAGGTTGTAGGTGATCGCGATCGGGCCGGTCACCATGGGGAGGTTCCAGGCCGGCGAAGCGCAGGCGGTGTCGGCTGCCTTCTGCTCGATCTTGCCGTCCTTCTCCGTGGTCTTCAGGGCGGAGTCGGAGCCGGCGAACTGCACCTGCTTGGCGATGAACTGCTTGATGCCGGCACCGGAGCCAGTGCCGTTGTAGGTGACGCTGGCGCCCGAGCAGTTGGCCTGGTAGTCGGAGATGACCTGCTGGATCGCGTTGTCCTGGGCGGTCGAACCTTCAGCAGTCAGCTTGGTGGTGTCGCACGCCTCCGAGCCACCGCCGGCGGAGCCGCCGCTGGCTTGGCTGCTGTTGCTCGCGTCGGAGCCGTTATTGCTCGAGCCGCCGGAGTTGTTGTCGCTGCCGCAGGCGCTCAGTGCGAGGGCGGCGATCATTGCCACGCTCGCAGCGCGACCGGTGTGCGTGATCTTCACGAGGGTACCTCTCAGGGTGTGACATCCAGGGACCGGCAGGTGCGCCGGACGTTCAGAACGTAGGGAGGTCACGTGACCGAATGGCCCCGAGTCGGTGAACAAACGGTGAACGAGCCCCATCGAAATCGATTCGATCTCGAAAGGTCTGCTATTTATGCCGCCCAGCTGTGACGCAGATCTCGCCCGCCGTGAGGTGGGCGGCAGCGCAAGTGGGTCGGGCGTCAGGGGCGGTGTCGCTCGACCGACACCACGCGGGCGAGTTCACCCTTGCCCGCCACCTGGCAGATCAGGGCCTCACCCTTGTCCAGACCGTCCTCGGCCAACCTCCGCAAGGTCGTCGCGGCGAGGCTCCCGGCGGCGGCATGCGTGGCCAACTGCAACAGGACCGTCGGCAGCACCGGCCGATGGGTGCACAGCGCCACCGGCTCGGCTCGCTCGACCACCTTGGAGACCCGTCGAATCACCTTCGTGGGGTCGGCCACGAAGCCTTCCTCGGACAGGCCGCTCTTGAAGACGGGGTCGAGCGCTGCTGCCTCGACATACGGGGCCACGGTGTCGGCGCAGCGCACCGACGGCGAACTGATCACCCTGGTGATCGCGTAGGCCGAGAGCGTGGAGACCAGATCTGCCGAGCGGGCCCGACCGGCAGGCGACAGCGGACGCTCGGGGTCGGGCCCGTCCCAGTGGTCGCGACCCACGGCGTCCGAGTGCCGGACGATCGCGAGGGGCCAGGTCTGCAGGCCGAACCGACGGTCGGCCTCGACGATCGCCTGCAACTGGATCGAGTCGCGCACGTAGCTCAGCCGCGCTTGGGCCTTGTCGATCGGTAGCCAGGCCACCTTGTCGATCTCGTGTTCGAGGGTGCCGTCGCCGCCGATCGCCTCGCCGGCCCAGTACTTCACGTGCTTGAGTTCGCCCGAGCGCAATGGGTAGCTCGCGTCGGGGAGTGGGATGCCGACCCGCCCGCGCAGCCCGGTCTCCTCGCTGACCTCGCGGACGGCGGTGTCGAGCCACGACTCGCCGGGATCGACCTTGCCCTTGGGCCATGACCAGTCGTCGTACTTGATGCGGTGGACCAGCAGCACCTGCAGCGAGCCGCGGTGGCGGCGCCACAGCACCATGCCGCTGGCCCCGATGGTCGCAACCGCAGCCGGCGTCTGGTGGGTCGTCATCGGCGGCGCGCCTTGGCGCGTCGGCGTGCGTAGGCCGCGATGAGATCGGCCTGCATGTCGGTCAGCGGTGCTCCCTCGGCGTCCCGGTGATGACGCTGCCAATGGCCATCGCCGTGCAGTTGCCAGGAAGCGGTGGTGTCGGCCATGCCCAGAGCCAGCAGGTCACGCAGTGCGGCCACGTGGACGGGGTCGACGACCTGCACGAGAGCCTCCACGCGGCGGTCGAGATTGCGATGCATCATGTCGGCGCTGCCGATGTAGACGATGTCGTCGGCGCCCTCGATGGCGAACCGGAAGACCCGCGAGTGCTCCAGGAAGCGCCCGAGCACCGACTGCACCCGGATGTTGTCCGAGAGTCCTGGCACGTTGGGCCGCAGGGCGCAGATTCCTCGCACCCACACGTCCACCTGCACGCCCGCCCGTGAGGCGCGGTAGAGCGAGTCGATGATCTGTTCGTCGACCATCGAGTTGACCTTGATCTGCACGGTCGCCTTCTTGCCGGCGTCCACGGCGGCGATGCAGGCTTCGACCCGCTGGACCAAGCCGGTGCGCACCGAGCGGGGTGCGACCAGCAGCCGCTTGAACCGGGCGCGGGGCGCCATGCCGGAGAGCTGGTTGAACAGGCGGGTAAGGTCTTCGCCCACGGTCTCGTCGGTCGTCAGCAGGCCGAGGTCCTCGTACAACCGAGCGGTCTTGGGGTTGTAGTTGCCGGTGCCGACGTGACAGTAGCGGCGGATGGTGTCGCCCTCCTGCCGCACCACCAGACAAAGCTTGGCGTGGGTCTTCAGACCCACCAGGCCGTACACCACGTGGACGCCGGCCCGCTCGAGCTTGCGGGCCCAGGTGATGTTGTTCTCCTCATCGAAGCGCGCCTTGATCTCGACGACGGCCAGCACCTGCTTGCCTGCCTCGGCGGCCTCGATCAGCGCTTCGATGATCGGACTGTTTCCACTGGTGCGGTAGAGCGTCTGCTTGATGGCCAGCACCTGGGGGTCGGCCGCAGCTTGTTCGATGAAGGCCTGGACGCTGGTGGAAAAGGAGTCGTACGGGTGGTGCAACAGGATGTCACCGTTACGCATCTCGCCCAGGATGTCGGCCGCGGACGAACGCTCGACCGGCGACAACGCCGGGTGTGCCTTGGCCACGAAGGCCGGCCACCGCAGCTCGGTGCGTGACAGGTCGGCCACCTGGTTGAGGCCGCGCAGGTCGAGCGGTTCGTGCAGGCGGTAGACCTCACCGCGGTGGACGCCGAGTTCGCGCACGAGCAGGTCGAGCACGTGGTCGTTCATGTCATCGGCGACCTCGAGACGCACCGGCGGGCCGAAACGGCGACGGGTGAGCTCCTTCTCCAGGGCGGTCAGGAGGTTCTCGGCGTCGTCCTCCTCGACCTCGAGGTCTTCGTTGCGGGTAACGCGGAAGGTGTAGTGCTCGGTCACCTGCATCCCGGGGAAGAGCTCAGCGAGGTTCTCGGCGATGACGTCCTCGATCGCGACGAACCGGTCGTCGTAGAGCGCGTCGTCCGCGGAGTCGTCGTTCGGCAGATGGATGAGCCGGGGGAGCAAGGAGGGCACCTTGACGCGCGCGAAGTGCTCGCGGCCGGTCTTGGGGTTGTTGAGCAGCACCGCGAGGTTGAGCGACAGACCGGAGATGTAGGGGAAAGGGTGGGCCGGGTCGACGGCCAACGGGGTGAGCACCGGGTAGACGCGGCGCTGGAAGAACTCGTCGACATGTGCGCGTTCGGTGTCGGTGAGTTCGTCGATGCGCAGGATGCGGATGCCCTCTTGCGTCAGAGCGGGACGGATCACCTCGTGGAAGGCGTAGGCATGCTGGTCCATCAACTCGTGCGCGGCTCGGGAGATCGCGTCGAGCACCTCCCGGGGCTCAAGACCCGAGGCCGATCGCACCGCGAGGCCGGCAGCGATGCGCCGCTTGAGGCCGGCCACCCGCACCATGAAGAACTCGTCGAGGTTGCTGGCGAAGATCGCGAGGAAACGGGCGCGCTCCAGCAGCGGGACGTCGGGATCATTGGCCAGTTCGAGCACCCGCTCGTTGAACTGCAGCCATGACACCTCGCGGTCGAGGAACCGGTCGTCCGGCAACTCGTCGGTGCGTTCGTTGTCGGGCGCGGTCTCCCGGATGAACCGGCCGTTGGCGCCGCGGGCGCGTTGCGCGTGCTGTGCCATCCGGGCCAGTGCGACATCACTGGCGGCGGGCGCCGGGGTCTCGATCTGGTCGGCAGTCTGATCGGCGGTCTGCTGCTCCGCGGTGTCCATGCGTTCTATCGTGTCAGGCCGCAGCGTCGCGTGGGCCGGGTGCCCGCTACATGGTGTTTCAGATCGACCTACGTCTGCGCCCAGCCGTACATGACGTCGTGGGCGCTGCGCTCGAAGCCCTTGCGTCGGTACGTGGCGATGGCCGGTGTGTTGTCGCCCTCGACATAGAGGTCGATGGTCGAAACCCCCTGGTCGCGCAGGTGGGCGAGCCCGAGTGCGGTGACGTAGCCGCCCAGTCCACTGCCCTGGAAGTCGGGATCGACCGCCACCACGTACACCTCGCCCGGGCCGCCCTCCTCGGCGATCTTGGTCCAGTGGCTGGCGGCCAGGCGTCCGGACTCCTCGTCGAAGACCAGGAACAAACCGCCGGGGTCGAACCACGGTTCGGTCATGCGCGCTCGCAGGTCAGCAAGCGTCATGCGTCCCTGCTCGGGGTGATGGGCGAAGGCGCGAGCGTTGACGTCGAGCCACGTCTGCTCATCACCCGGTTGGAAGGTGCGCGTCGAAAAACCTTGCGGCGCAACCGGATCAACGATCGGTTCGCCGAGATCGACCGACCGCGACATCATCCAGAGGTTACGCACGGGCGTCATTCCCAAGGCTTGCGCGGTGGCTTGCGCAGCCGGGGTGTCGCCGTGCGCCCAGACCCGCGCACCCGCCGACTGCTCACGCACGTACTCCAGGAAGCGCCGGCCAATTCCCTGCTGCCTTGCCTCCGGGCGCACCACGATCTCGGCCCATGCGGAGCCGTCGTCCTCCAGGCGCAGATGGGCGTATCCGTTGAGACGTCCTTCGCCGCGGACGAAGCCGTGCAGGTCGCGATCGTTCGGGTCGGCGTGCAACGACAGCAGCGTCGCCTCCGAGAGCGGGCTGACGCCGTCGGCGGTGCGGGCGGCGGCAGCGAGTTCGAGCACGGCGGCAGGGTCGGGGCGGTCCATGGGCTGATTCCACCACGCCCGGGCTGCCGCCGGGTCACGCCGGGTGGATCGGCTCCGTCGAATGCTCAGTGCGTCCTTCCCGTGGACCGACGAAGCGGTAGCCGACATTGCGGACGGTGCCGATGAACGACTCGTGCTCAGCGCCCAGCTTGGCGCGTAGTCGACGGATGTGGACGTCGACGGTGCGGGTGCCCCCGAAGTAGTCGTAACCCCACACCTCCTGCAGCAATGCTGCTCGGGTGAACACCCGACCCTGGTGCAGGGCCAATTGTTTGAGCAGCTCGAACTCCTTGTACGTCAGATCGAGCAACTCGCCGTCGACGCGTGCGCTGTATGCGTGCTCGTCGATCACGAGCGGCCCGACGACGATCTTGTTCACCAGGTCATCCTCATCGGTTTCGACCCGCGTCAACGCCAGGCGCAGGCGAGCTTCGACCTCGGCCGGCCCCGCGCTCTCCAGCAGCACGTCGTCCAGCTGCCAGTCGGTGGTCAGTGCTGCCAATCCGCCCTCGGTGAAGATGCCCAGGAGTGCCGAGCTGGTGCCGCCACCACGGATGAGTGTGGCGAGGCGTCGCGCTCCGGCGAGGTCGCGCCGGGCGTCGAGCAGAACGGCGTCACAGCTGGGTGGGTCGACCATCAGGTCGGCAGACGCAGGCAGCACCCGAACGCGGTGGCTCAGCAAGGCCAGGGCCGGCAGCACCTCGATGCTCGCGCCGCGGGCATCGGTGAGCAGGACCAGGTTTGCCATGACTGGCAAGCTTAGAGGCGCGGCCTGGGATCCGTCTGTAACGACGGTCACGCCGACCCGTCTCAATCTATGCCTACCCTGGCAGCATGCCCACCATTCGTTACTGGGCCGGAGCCAAGGCCGCTGCCGGCGTCGAGTCCGAGGTCGTCGAAGCAGATTCGGTGACCGCTGCATTGCAACAGGTCACCGCAGCCCGACCAGCTCTGGGCCAGGTCGTCCCGCACTGCGCCGTCCTGGTGGGTGGCCGGCGGGTGGAGGGTGACCACACGTTGGCGCCGGACGACGTGATCGAGTTGCTGCCGCCGTTCGCCGGGGGGTGACCCCGGCCCGCGCCGTGACGACCGGAGTCCGGCAGTGAGCCTGCGTCCGCTGCACCGTGATGCAAGGATGGTCGGCGTGCGAGACCTGTCCGACCGCGAAACCCGGCCTCAGCTCGGTGCCCTCACCGTCGGTTCGGGTCTGGTCGCTTGTGTCCTGCTGGCCGTCGGGGCGGCTGCAGGAGCCGTACCGCTGGCCATCGCACTTATGGCCTGCGGCCTCGTCATCGCATGGGGCTGGCCGGTGTTGCTCGACCTGCCCCGACCCTTCGGCAGTTCTGTGGCGTTGCTGGTCGGCGTCGTCGGCATCGGCGCCGTCGAGATGTTGGCCTCCCGCGCCGAGGGCCTGCAGTGGTTGGCGAGTGCGCTCGCGATCAGCCTCGTTGCGGTTTTCATGCGCGAGCTGCTGCGCAAGGACGGTCGCCGTTCGTTGACCATCTCCATCAGCGGTGCGGTCTTCGGCCTGGCGGTGCTGGCGCTCGGCGCGTTCCATCTGATGCCGTCGGTTGCGTTCGGTACCCCGGGGCCGACCTACGCCGCCGCTGGCGGTGTGGCGATCGGGTTGCTGCTCGACTGGACGCTCGGGCGCACAAAAGCCGCAGATGCGTCACTCCCGCTGAGTCTGCTGCTCGCAGCCGGTGCCGGTGCCGCGCTGGGTGTGGCACGCGATGAGGCATGGAGCATCCCGATGCTGGCTGCCGTGTTGTGCTGCGGTGCAGCGCATGCACTACGCAGAGTCGTCGGCGCCCTGCCGCGAGCGGCGGAAGGTGCTGGTGCGTTGGCCGTCGGGGTCGGCTCAGTGCTCTTCGTGGGTGTGGTGCCCTACGCCACCCAGTGGTTGCTGAGTCGCTGAATCCGGCCGGCCCGCCGCGGAGAAGCCACTGCGTCAGTGGTTGCTGACCCGCTTCAACTCAGCCGACACGTGGCTCTGCAGCGGCTCACCGACCGCTGCCATGTCCATCGCCCACATCAGGTTGCTGTTGACGTAGCCGTACATCCGGGCGCCGGCGTTGTACTCCTTGGCGTGCGGACTGCGCAGCACGCCGTCGGTGCGTAGCTCGACCTTCGCCGGAGAGGTCGTGCCGTAGTAGAGCTCGACGATGCCGGTCGGGTGGGTGAGGACGAGTTCGACCTCGTTGTCGGGCAGTGGCCGCCAGAAACCGAGTTCGGTGGCGAGCGGACGCACCTTGTTGCCCTCGTCGTCCAGCGCCCAGGTGCGGCTGTGCCACTCCAGGAACGGACGACCGTCGTGGAAGCAGTGAATCTCCTGGCCGAAGTTGAGCGACTCGATCGTCGGATAGCCCACGACCCCTGCACCCTCCCAGCGTCCGATCATCCACGCCAACGGCGCGAGTTCGATGGGCATGTTCGGGTCGAGTTCGAGGGGCATCGGCAGTGTCTTTCGGTCGAGGTATCGGGGGTCAGCGCAGCGGGTTGGAGCTGCCGGTGTACTTGCTGAAATCGTCGTTGTAGAGGGCTTGGCCGAGCAGCTTCATCTTCGGCTCGTCGACGATGTCGATGGAGCCTGCCACCGGATCGTTGCCGTAACCGGAGAACGGCGCGGTGTAGAAACGCACATTGCCCATGCGCAGATTGCGCATGCTCCACCCGAGCGACTGCACATTCATGTCCTTGTCGACCGCGAGGTTGTCGTTTGAAGTGAGGTCGTCGACGATGCTGTTGAGCTTGATCGGGTTGAGCAGCGTGCCGGCCTTGAGTGTCTTGGCCATGATTGCCTTGATCCACGCCTGCTGGTTGCGGCCACGGTCGATGTCGCCCTCGCGCAGCTGGTAGCGCTCACGAACGAAGCCGAGCGCCTGCTTGCCGTTCATGTGCTGCATGCCGACCTCCCACCGCTTCTTGGAGCCGTCGGTGTAGGCCTGCGGCACATAGAGATCGACGCCGCCGACGGTGTCGGTGAGCTTGGCAAAACCGTCGAACCCGATCTGGGCGGCATGGTCGATCTTGATGCCCAGGAGATCCTGCAGCGTGCGGATCAGCAACTGCGGCCCGCCGTAGGCGTACGCAGCGTTGATCTTGTTCTTGCCGCGGCCAGGGATGGAGACGTAGAGGTCACGCGGGAAGTGGATGACCTGCACCGACTTGCGGTCATTGGAGACGTGCACCAGCTGGATGACATCGGAACGGCTCGCGTCCTGCAGGCTCCGGCTGCGGGAGTCACTACCGAGCAGGAGGATGTTGAGGGCGTCACCGGCAGCGGCATTACGCGTCGGTTGACCGGCCTCGGTGGGCAGGAGCCCGGTCTTCTTGATGTTGTGGTCGAGCTTCCAGTTCAGGTACGCGGCGAAGCCGCCCACAGCGAGCGCGGTGACCAGGAGCATCGAGAGGATCGTCAGGCAGCCCACCTTGAGGCAGCCGGCCTTCTTCGGCTCCTCCTGGTCGTCGTCCTCGAAGTCGTCGTCGACGCCTGGGGCGCCGTCGGTCTTGCTCGTCTGCGATGCGGCGTCGTCCTCCGGTCGCCCGGTGGGTGAGTGCTCCGAATCGGGGGCGAGCCGGTTCGTCGCGTCGTCCGCCGAGGACTGGTTGGGCTCGCTCATGGGCGCAAGTGTAGGCACCGCCGCCGCGACGTAGCCTGGACACGTGAACACTCAGCCAGCTCAGATCAGTCCGTCGCCGCTGCTGCAGCGCGATGCCGCGGTGGAGGCCGACGGGCTGGACGCCGGAGTGGCCGCACACTACGGCGACCCGATCCGCGAACAGCGGCTGCTCGAATCCGGCGAAGCGATGGTCGACCTCAGCAACCGGGGCGTGGTGACGGTGACCGGACCCGACCGGCTGACCTGGCTGCACTCGATGACCACCCAGAAGCTGGACGACCTGCAGCCGGGGGTGAGCGTCGAATCCCTCGTGCTCAGCCCGCACGGCCATGTCGAACACGATCTGCACCTGGTCGACGACGGCGAGACCACGTGGATCACGGTGGAGCCCGGCACTTCCGGGGCGTTGGTGGAATGGCTGCGCAAGATGCAGTTCATGCTGCGGGTCGAGGTGGCCGATCGCAGCGCCGACTTCGCCGTGCTCGGCGATCCCTCCACTGATCCGGTCGAAGGCCTCGCCTGGGTCGACCCGTGGCCGACCCCCGGGCCCGACACCGCGAACTACTCCGACGTCGATCCGCACCCAGCGCTCGGCCGGGCATGGCGCGAACTCATCGTGCCCCGTGAAGAACTCCAACGGGCGGTCGGCGAACGTCCGTTGGCCGGCACCTGGGCGATGGACGCGTTGCGAGTGGCGCAATGGCGTCCGCGGCATCTGGTCGACACCGACCACCGCGCCATTCCTCATGAGCTCGACTGGCTGCGCACCGCGGTGCACCTGCACAAGGGCTGCTATCGCGGTCAGGAGACGATCGCCCGGGTGCACAATCTCGGCCGCCCCCCTCGGCGGTTGGTCTTCCTGCACCTGGACGGTTCAGGCCACGTGCTGCCGGACGCAGGGGCGGACCTGTTCGCGCCTGCTTCGGAGCGTGCGATCGGCAGGCTGACCTCGGTCGTACGGCACCACGAGGACGGTCCGATCGCGCTGGCCGTCGTCAAGCGGAACGTCCCGATCGACGCCGTGCTGCGCGCCGGCGATGTCACCGCCGCGCAGACGGAGATCGTCAAGCCGTAGCGCAATAGCGCTGTCGGGCAACAGAATTCGACCGCGTTCGAAAGCTACTGGCGAGTGTGACAAGGCTCACGCTTGCTCCAGCTTGCAAAGTGCTAACTAAAGCAAGCATAATGGACGCATGACACCGAACCCCGTCACCGATCTGGGTGGCTACCTCAAGGAGCAGCGCGAACAAGCGCAGCTTTCGTTGCGGCAGCTGGCCGATCGCTCGGGTATCTCCAACCCCTACCTCAGCCAGATTGAGCGGGGATTGAAGAAGCCGAGCGCGGAGATTCTCCAGGCGTTGGCCAAGGGTTTGCGGATCTCGGCCGAGCAGCTCTATGTGCGTGCCGGGATCTTGGACGAGGCCGGCGAGGCCGAGGCGCTGATCGACACCCGCGTGGCGATCATGTCCGACCCGCTGCTCTCGACCAAGCAGCGCAAGGTCCTTCTCGATCTGTACGCATCGTTCGTCGAAGACTGACCTGCCTGCCGCTTCCGGCTTCCAAACTTCCAGTAACACCCTTCCGAAAGGAGTGGCCATGGCCACCAAGTTCGACCTCAAGAAGTCCATCACCGACGCCACCCCGCTGTACGCCGCCGTCGGCGCCGCCGACTCCGTGCTCAGCAACGTCCGCGAGCGCGCGCTGACCGTCTACGCCGACAGCACCGCCCGCGTCCAGAACCTTCGCGACGAGCTCAAGCCCTCGACCGTGCAGGCCAAGGTCACCAAGAGCTTCGCTGACATGCGCGACCAGGTCGAGGCCCTCCCGGCCACCGCGACCGAGCGCATCGACGCCGTGAGCATCGAGGCCAACGACCAGTACGTTGCCTACGCCAAGCGCGGCGAGAAGGTCGTGAAGTCGCTGCGCAAGCAGGTTGACGGTGTCGAGGCCAGCGCCAAGAAGCAGGTCTCCGAGGCCCAGAGCACCGCCAAGAAGCAGGTTGCCGGCGCTCAGCGCACCGCTCGTAAGGCTGCCGCCGACGCCCAGGCCACCGCCGTTTCCACCCTGGCTGCTGGCCGCAAGGACGCCGCCAAGCTGGTTGCCGACGTCGCGGGCAAGGTCGAGGACGAGGCTCGCACCGAGGTGCGCAGCGCTGCCGCAAAGGAAGGCGCTGCCAAGCGTCCGGCTCGCAAGACCGTCGCCAAGAAGGCCACGGCCAAGAACGCTCCGGCGCGCAAGACCGCTGCCAAGCCCGCCGCGTCGAAGCCCGCCACCAAGGCTGCTCCGGCGACGGACGCCAAGACCGACGCCTGAAGACAGTTGTCGCTCGACTTCTGAATCGATCGAGCCCCGCGGGATCTCCCGCGGGGCTCGATCATTGTTTCCGGGGCACTGGGTAGCCTCGATGATGTGATTTCACGACATGAGCAGGCTCTGATCGATGCGCCGGTGGTGGCCGTCGTCGAACGCAGCGGATTCGTCGAGTCGGTGCATCGCGGCATCGTGGTGGCCGTCGACGCAGGCGGCGAGTTGCTGGTCGAACGCGGAGATGTCGGCGCGCCATGTTTCCCGCGGTCGTCGAACAAACCGCTGCAGACCCTTGCCATGGTGCGCGCGGGCCTCGACCTGCCGGGCGATCTGCTGGCACTGGCGAGTGCGAGTCACTCCGGCGAGCAGTTCCACCTCGACGGTGTGCGTCGCATCCTGGCGTCCGCCGGTTTGACGGAGGCCGACCTGCAGAACACCCCCGACTTCCCCTACGACGAGCAGTCGAAGCGCGAGTGGCTGGCTGCCGGCAATGCAGCGTCGTCGATCGCGCAGAACTGCTCCGGCAAGCACGCCGCGATGTTGGCGACCTGCGTTGTCAACGGGTGGGACACCACCACCTACCGCGACCCCTCCCATCCGCTGCAGGTCGCGATGGCCGACACGCTCGGAGAGTTGTGTGGCGAGGACGTCGCCGCGACCGGTGTCGACGGCTGCGGTGCTCCGGTGATGGCGGTGTCGCCGCTGGGCCTGGCTCGTGCTTTCGGGCGATTGGCCGCAGCGACGGACGGACCCGAGCATCGGGTGGCCGAGGCAATCCGCGAACACCCCGAGTTCCTCGGTGGCACCCGACGCGATGTCACCGACCTCATTCGCAGCATCCCGGGCCTGGTCGCCAAGGACGGCGCGGAAGCGGTCTACGCCATCGGTCTACCGGACGGTCGCGGAGTCGTGGTGAAGATCGCCGATGGCGGGCAGCGGGCCCGCCCCGTCGTCGCCGCGGCCACGCTCCGGCAGCTCGGCGTGAACGCCGACGTCCTCGATCGCCTTGCCGAAGCGCCCGTGTTGGGCCACGGCGAACCGGTCGGCAGCGTCCGGGCGGTCTGAATGCGGGCTGTGTTGCAGCGGGTCACGCGAGCCGAGGTGCGCGTGGACGGCGAGGTCGTCGGCGCGATCGACCGGCCCGGTCTCGTCGCACTGGTCGGCGTGACCCACCGTGACGGCGCCGCTCAGGTGACCGCCATGGCCCGCAAGATCAGCGAATTGCGCATCCTGCGCGACGAGCGATCGGTGCTCGACGAGGCCGCATCCGTGCTCGTCGTCTCGCAGTTCACGCTCTACGGCAACACCCGCAAGGGGCGTCGTCCGTCCTGGGGCGAGGCAGCCCCTGGTGACATCGCCGCACCCGTCATCGACGAACTGGTGACCTCGCTGCGCGGCCTCGGAGTCGAGGTCGCGATGGGTCGGTTCGGGGCCATGATGGAGGTCTCGCTTGTCAACGACGGCCCCTTCACGCTTCTCGTCGAGACCTGAGCAGCGGCCGTACCGACGGTCCGTGCATGCAATGCGATGTGCAGAGTCCGCGGACGCCGCGAACTGTGCTCGCGAGTCGCGCCGTCCGCGAACCGTGCTCGCGTGCTCCGCGACGTGTGTTCGCGAGCGGGGCTTGCCGCGTCCGCTGCGGATTGAGCTCTGCACTGCACCGTAGGCTGGGCGGGTGCTCGATCCACTCTTCACACTGCAGGCCACCGTTGCGACGGTGCTGGGCGTCGCGTTGCTCGCCACCACGGTGTTCGCATTCGTCGACGCGCTACGGCACCGCGAGGACGCCTACCGCGCAGCTGACAAGATGACGAAGGGTCGCTGGCTGCTGATCACCGGCCTGGCTGCGGCGTTCGGGCTGCTGGTGCTCAGGAACCCGCTGAGCTTGTTCGGCATCATCGCCATCGTCGCTGCCGGGGTCTACCTCGCCGACGTCCGTCCGGCGCTGCAAGAGGTGGAGTCGCGTCGCGGCGGAGGCGGACGCTCGTCGCGGCCGTGGTGACCTCACGCAGCTCCATCCTCGAGACCCCCGAGGGCGGGCTGGAATATCTCACCACCGGCTCGGGGGCACCACACACCGTCTTCGCCCACGGACTAGCCGGGTCGATTCCGACCACCCGTCCGTTCGGGTCGGGCGTGCCCGGCACGCACACCTACTTCCACTTCCGCGGCCACGGCGCGTCGTCCTCACCGGAGTCGCCGTGGTCGTACTCCTACCTGGCCGACGAGCTGGATGCCGTCGCCGCCCATGTCAATGCGACTCAGGCCCTGGGCGTCAGCATGGGTGCCGGCGCGATCTGCCACCTGCTCGAGCGACGTCCCGACCGCTTCGAGCGGGTCGTTCTTGCGCTGCCCGCCGTGCTCGACACCCCGCGCACCGACACGGCATTGCGTCGCCTGCTGGAGATGGCGCAGCTGGCTGATGAGCGTGATGTCGACGGGGTCACCGAGCTGTTGTTGTTGGAGCAGCCGGCCGAACACCGCGGCTCGGAGCTCGTGCGCCGCTGGTGCGCCGATCAGGCGAGGGTCATCGTCCGAACCGATGTCTCGCGCGCTCTGCGCACGATTCCCCATGCCGTCGCTCTGCATGACCGGCGCTCCTTGCGCGAGGTGTCGACGCCGGTGCTCATCCTGGCGTGCGAGGACGATCCCGCGCACCCGGTCTGGGTGGCGCGCGAACTCGCAGAAGTCCTACCGAATGCCCATTTGGAAGTGCTTCCCCCTGGTGGGATCCTGTGGACGCATCGCGCACGGGTGCGCGAACTGCTGAAAGGTTTCCTGGCTTGATGTACCGCCTGACTCCGCGCGTGCAGCACTACGCGTGGGGGTCGCACTCCGATCTCGCGCAACTGTCCGGTCGGCCGACTCCGACCCAGATGCCCGAGGCCGAGCTGTGGCTAGGAGCGCACGAGGAAGCGCCCTGCGAACTCGTGCTGGACGGGGAACCGACGACTCTGGATCGTGCGATCCTCGGTGACCCGGTCTCCATGCTGGGCGAGACGACCGTGTCGCAGTTCCAGCGGCGACTGCCCTTCCTGCTCAAGGTGCTGGCCGCTGAACAGGCGCTGTCGATCCAGTGTCACCCTTCTCGCGAAGAGGCGTTGACCGCGCCGACGGGCACCTATGTCGACAGCTGGCCCAAGCCCGAGGCGTGGCTCACCGTGACCGAGTTCGAGGTCTTCGCCGGCAATCAGTCCATGGATGAGATCGCTTCTCTGGCGGCAGAACTGGGCTGTCCGGAGTTTTCGGCGTTGGTCGCTGACTGTGCTGGTGCCGGAGTGAAGGCGTTGATCCGCCAGATCCTCGAAGCCGACGCGCAGGTGCGTTCAGCACTGACCACCGCCGTGGTGTCGGCCTGCTCGACGCGCCGCAACCACCCGCACTTCGACGCGATCCGCCGCATCGCCGAACAGTTTCCGGACGACGAGGGCCTGGCTGTGCTGCTCACGATGCGCCATCACATCGTGCCCCCGGGTCAGTACATCTTCGTGCCGGCCGGTGTGCTGCACTCCATCGTTCGCGGAGTGACGGTCGAGGTGCTGGCCAACTCCGACAACGTGGTGCGTGCGGGCCTGACGCCCAAAGAGCTCAACATCCCCGAACTTCTTCGGATCGTCGACGTCGAACGCTCCGTGGTGCCAGAGGTGGCGCCCGATGGTGACCGGGTGCACAGCTATCCGGTCGATGTGCCGTACTTCCAGTTGCACCAGATCGGTGCCGGTGTCGACGAGATCGAGATGCCCGGCCACCACAAACCGCGGATCGTGCTCTGTCTCGGCGGCACCATCACCCTCGACGACGGCAGCCGCCGGTTGGAGCTCGGCCCATCAGAGGCCTGTTTCATCGCGGCCTGCGCCGAACCGGTGCGGTGCAGCGGCGACGGCACGGCGTACGTCGCCACCACCGGTTTGGTGGGCTGATTCAGTTCGGCGCGACGGCGGTCCAGTCGAGGGTGAGTTCACCCAGGCGGTGGCGCGTCCGACCGCCGATGACCGGCACCCCGTCCCTTTGCAGCTGATCGACGGCGGCCAGAAATCGCTGTCGAGCGCCGTAGGACGCATGCGGCGCAGCCTGCGCCCACGCCCGGTCGAGTCGGGTGAGCAACTCATGGATTCGCTCGCCGGGCACATTGCGATGGATCAGCGCTTTGGGTAGCCGTTCGGCGATGACCGACGGCTGCATCAGGCCCGCAAGCCGCCAGGAAAGCGTGAGGCTGATCGGCCCGTTGCGCTCGATGGCCACCCAGGTCGCCAGCCTGCCGACCTCGTCGCAGGTGCCGTCGATGAACAACCCGGTGGGCGAAAGGCGTTGTTGCACAAGGCCCCACGCGCCGGGCACCTTCTCCTCGTCGTACTGGCGAAGCACGTTGAAGGCGCGCACGACGTCGACCTCGCCGGGAACTGGAATCTCGAAACCACCCACCGCGAATGACAGGCCGTCGCGTTCCAACGGTTTGGCGACGGCCACGCGGGCAGGATCGATCTCCAGGCCGACCACCAGAACATCGGGTCGGACGACACGTAGACGGTCGTGCAGTTCCACTGCGGTGATGGGGGAGGCGCCGTAGCCGAGGTCGACCACCAGCGGCGGATCGACCGGATCGGTGAGTCGCCAGTGCTGCGTCGCGACAACCCAACGGTCGCAACGGCGTAGTCGGTTGGGGTTGGTGGTCCCTCGGGTGATCACACCTACCGGTCCCTTCCTACGCATTCGCCCAGCCTAGGCGGGTGCCACACTGTGGGCATGAGCGAATCCACGGGATGTCCGGTTCGCAGGGTGGCGATGATCAGCGTCCACACCTCGCCGCTGGACCAACCGGGCACCGGCGATGCAGGCGGCCTCAACGTCTACGTGGTCGAGACCGCCAAACGGCTCGGTGCGCGCGGCGTCGAGGTGGAGATCTTCACCCGGCGCACCTCGGCAAGCCTGGCCGACACGGTGGCGCTGGCACCGAAAGTCATCGTGCGGCACATCGATGCCGGGCCGTACGAGGGACTGGTCAAGGAGGATCTACCGGGGCAGTTGTGCGCCTTCGCCGCCGGCGTCATGCGTTTCGTCGCGATCAGCCCCGAGGGCCACTACGACCTGGTGCACTCCCATTACTGGCTCTCCGGACAGGTTGGATGGCTCGCGGCTGACCGCTGGAACGTGCCTCTCGTCCACACCATGCACACGATGAGCAAGGTGAAGAACCTCGCGCTCGCCGAGGGCGACCGTCCCGAGCCGAAGGGTCGGGAAATCGGTGAGGAACAGGTGGTCAAGGTGGCAAGCTGGCTGATCGCCAACACCGACACCGAGGCCGGCGAACTCGTCGACCTCTACGACGCCGATCCGGCACGGGTGCGGGTGGTGTCGCCCGGCGTCGATCTCGAGGTGCTCAAACCAGCAGACCAGGACGAGTGTCGAGCCGAACTCGGCCTACCGCAGGACGCCGACGTGCTGCTCTTCGTCGGTCGCCTCCAGCCCCTGAAGGCGCCGGACCTCTTGGTGCGGGCCGTCGCGGCGATGCTTCAGGACCACCCCGAGCGTCGAGACCGGACGGTGGTCGCAATCCTGGGTGGTCCCAGCGGGTCCGGGATGGACAAGCCGCGGGCCCTGCAGGCAATGGCGCGCGAACTCGGCGTGGCCGACGTCGTGCAATTCGTACCTCCCCAGACCAGGCCGCAGTTGGCCCGTTGGTTCGCCGCTGCCGATCTGACGGTCGTTCCTTCGCACTCGGAATCCTTCGGCCTGGTGGCGATCGAGTCGATGGCCTGTGGCACGCCTGTCGTTGCCTCGAATGTCGGAGGTCTGCCGACGGCGGTCGGCGACGGCGGAGTCTTGGTCGACTCCCGCGATCCGCACGACTGGGTCTCGGTGCTCGTTGAGTTGCTCGATGACGACACCCGTCGTAAACAGTTGTCGCAGAACGCGATCGAGCGTGCGGCGAAGTTCTCCTGGGATGCCACGACTGACCGCCTGTTCGATGTCTATCGACACGCCTGTGACGCGCCACCCCGCCCGTACGAGACGGTGGTCGACTTCGCGACCGTGCCGGCGGCGGTGGTGCCGTGAGTCTGCGCGCAGAGGTCGTCGCAACGCTCGAACGGGTGCTGGCCGACAACGAACTCGACTGGGAGCCGGGGGTGCACGATGACGAATACGTCGTCACGCTGCCCGGGGAGAAGAAGCTCAAGACGGTCGTCTCCTTGACCGTCGGCGACACCGATCTGGCCGCGAGTGCGTTCGTCATCCGGCAACCGGACGAGAACCACCTGGAGTTCTACAAGTTCTTGCTGCGGCGCAACCTGCGTCTACCGGGTCTGGCCTATTCGATCGACGGCAGCGGTGATGTGTACGTCTACGGACGGGCGCCGCTCGCCGGGGTGGATGAGGCCTACCTGGATCGTCTACTCGGCGCGATCCTGCAGTCGGCGGACGAACCGTTCAACGACCTGCTGGTGTTGGGTTTCCTCAGTTCGATGAAGAAGGAGTGGGACTGGCGCATCTCCCGGGGTGAATCCACGCGCAACCTCGAGGCCTTCCGGCACCTGCTCGACCGCTCCGGTTCGTGACCGACCAGTACCTGGCACACACTGTTCGATCGGCGTAGCGTCGATAGGCTGAGGGCATGACCTACACACTCGTCCTGCTCCGTCACGGTGAGTCCGACTGGAACGCCAAGAACCTCTTCACCGGTTGGGTCGACGTCGACCTCACCGAGAAGGGCCGGGCCGAGGCGGCCAACGGCGGCGTCCTGCTCAAGGAAGCCGATGTGCTACCCGATGTCGTGCACACCTCGTTGCTGCGCCGCGCCATCACCACCGCCCACCTCGCGCTCGACAAGGCTGATCGCCACTGGATTCCGGTGCACCGCTCCTGGCGCCTCAACGAGCGTCACTACGGCGCACTGCAGGGCAAGGACAAGAAGGCCACGCTGGAGGAGTTCGGCGAGGAGCAGTTCATGACCTGGCGTCGTTCCTTCGACGTCCCGCCGCCGCCGATCGAGAAGGGCAGTGAATTTGCCCAGGACGCCGACCCGCGTTACGCCGACCTCGGCGACGACGCTCCGGCCACCGAGTGCCTCAAGGACGTCATCGAGCGTTTCCTGCCCTACTGGGAAGAGTCGATCGTCCCCGACCTGAAGGCCGGCAAGACCGTGCTGGTGGCCGCTCACGGCAACAGCCTGCGCGCGATGGTGAAGCACCTCGACGGAATCTCCGATGACGACATCGTCGGCCTGAACATCCCCACCGGTATGCCCTTGGTCTACGAACTCGACGACGACTTCAAGCCCGTGGTCGAGGGCGGCAAGTACCTCGATCCCGAGGCGGCCAAGGCTGCCGCGGACGCAGTGGCCAACCAGGGCCGGTAGTCACCTTCCGACAACGCAGTGAGCGGGTCCGATTTCTCGGACCCGCTCACTGCGCTTTTTCGGCCTGAGGTCAGGCGCCCTCGTACTTGTAACCCAGGCCGCGGACCGTCACGATCACCGTCGGGTTGCCGGGGTCGTCCTCGATCTTGGCGCGCAGCCGCTTGACGTGCACGTCGAGGGTCTTGGTGTCGCCGACGTAGTCGCTGCCCCACACGCGGTCGATCAGCTGGCCGCGGGTGAGCACCCGACCGCTGTTGCGCAGAAGCAGCTCCAACAGTTCGAACTCCTTGAGCGGCAACGACACCGGTTCACCCTTGACCGCGACGGTGTGCCGCTCGACGTCCATCCGCACCGGCCCGCTCTGCAGGGTGGCGGGCAGGAGATCCTCCGGTTCCAGGCCCCGGCGCAGCACTGCCTTGATGCGGGCCAGCAACTCACGGGAGGAGTAGGGCTTGGTGACGTAGTCGTCGGCCCCTATCTCGAGGCCGACGACCTTGTCGACCTCGCTGTCCTTGGCGGTGAGCATGATGATCGGCACGCTCGACTTCTGCCGGATGATCCGGCAGACCTCGGTGCCGGAGAGCCCGGGCAGCATCAGGTCGAGCAGGACGAGATCGGCGCCGGCGCGATCGAACTCGGCCACTGCGTCGGGTCCGGTCTCGGCGATGGAGACCTCGTAGCCCTCCTTGCCGAGCAGATACGACAACGGGTCGGAGAGCGACTCCTCGTCCTCGACCAGGAGGATGCGGGTCATGACGTCACCTTTCACGGGATGGACGGTGCGGATGGAGCGTGAGGGGGCGCTGCTGCGGGAAGGCGGATGGTGAAGGTCGAGCCGTGACCTTCCTCGGACCACACCGTCACCTCGCCGCCGTGGTTGGCGCAGACGTGCTTGACGATGGCCAGGCCCAGGCCGGTGCCTCCGGTGCCACGCGAGCGGGCAGCATCGATGCGGTAGAAGCGCTCGAAGATCCGGTCGAGTTCGGTGACGGCGATGCCGCGGCCCTCGTCCTTGACCGCCACGCTGACCAGTTCGGTGGTGGCCTGCACGGTCACCGCAACCCGGGTGCCCGCGGCCGAGTAGTTGACGGCGTTCTCGATGAGGTTGCGGATCGCGGTGGTGATCAGGTGGGCGTCTCCGAAGACCTCGGCACGCCGTTGCCCGATCTCGTCGCCGACGATCGTGATCTGGCGATCCTCGGCGAGCAGGTGCAGGTGTCCGATCGCGTCGTGCGCGCACGCCGCGACGTCGACGCGTTGCGGATCGTCGAGGGTGTCGGCCACCTGTAGCCGGGAGAGTTCGACGATTTCCTGCACCAACCGGTTGAGCCGGTCGGCCTCGGTGCGCATCCGCTGCGCGAACCGGTGCACTGCCGCCGGGTCGTCGCGGGCATCGTCGACCGCTTCGGACAGCAGGGAGAGGCCGGCCACAGGCGTCTTGAGCTCGTGGCTCACGTTGACCACGAAGTCGCGGCGTGTTTCCTCCACGCGCCGGGACTGCGAGCGGTCGTCGACGAGCACCAGCACGTGGCGATCGGACATCGGCGCCACACGCACCCCGAGGGTGATCCGGCCCCCGCCGCGTAGGCCCCGGCTCAGATCGAGCTCGACCTCGTGGAGTTCGTGATCACGACGGGCAGTGCGCACCAGGGTGCGTAGCTCCTCGTGCAAGAGTTCCTGACCCCGCACCAGCCGCAGCGCGGTGGCCGACGGCGAAGCACGCACGACGCGATCGCTGGCATCAACGACCAGGGAGATGGAGCGGAGGGCGTCCAGCACCTCGGCAGCCTGGCGATCGATGGCCGGACGGTCTGCCTCGACCGGGGGAGCGGCCGCGTCATCGGTGTCGACCCCGGCGTGGCGACGATGGGCCGCCCACCCGATGACCAGCCCCAGGCACAGCGCCCCGAGAGCGATCACCATCTCCAACACATGGCCAATGTACGCGCCTGCTGACCCGGCATTCATGCAGGTGAGCGCCGTGCGACCGCGGTCCAACTGCTGTTCACCTGAGCGTCCGACGGCGTTCACCCGGTGCTGCAACCGTCAGTGACGGAGATGGCGACCTGCGGCAGAATGGTGGGTCGACACAGCCAACGCGCCCAGGGCCACGCCCACGAACAAGGAATCAGCCAAGTATGCGTAACGCATTCCACGACGATCTCGATCGTGTCTCAGACCAGCTCGTGCTCATGACCCGGATGGTCGGTGTCGCCATCGAGCGCGCCACCGAAGCGCTGGTCAACGCTGACCTCGGTATCGCCGAGAGCGTCATCGCTGCCGACGACGACATCGACACCGTCCGGCGCGAGGTCGATGACCTCGCCGTCGACCTCCTCGCCCGCCAGCAGCCGGTGGCCACCGACCTGCGCATGGTCGTCACCGCGATGCACATGGCATCCGACATCGAGCGGATGGGCGACCTCGCCCGTCACATCGCCAAGATCGCTCGCATGCGCTATCCCAAGCTCGCCGTTCCCGAGGTTGTGCTGCCCAACATCAAGTCGATGTCGGAATGCGCCATCGACCTGGCCAAGCAGACCGGTGCCGCGATCGACAGCAAGGACGTCCACGCCGCGCTGGAGATCGAGCGCTCGGACGACCGGATGGACGACCTGCACCGGCAGATCTTCGCCGCCCTGCACGACGAGGGCTGGGACCAGCCGACCGAGACCGCCGTCGACATGACGTTGCTCTCGCGCTACTACGAGCGCTTCGGTGATCACGCCGTCGCGGTCGCCAACCGCATCGTCTACCTGGTGACGGGCCGTTACGGCGACGCGGACGAGGGTCTGCAGCGCTGAGCAACCTCACCCGAGCGAAAAGGAGCACCCGCGGAGAAGATCGTCTCCGCGGGTGCTCCTTTTGGTGCTGTCAGTCAGCTTGGTGCTGTCAGTCAGCGGCGACGACGAGTGCGTTCGCGACCGCGCCGATGCCTTCGCCGCGACCCAGGAATCCGAGGTGATCGGTGGTGGTGGCCGAGACCGACACGGGCGCTCCGCCCAGTGCTGCGGACATCGCGCGCTGGGCCTCCTCCCGGCGAGGGCCGACCTTCGGCCTGTTGCCGACGATCTGCACGCTGACGTTTCCGATGCGAAAACCGTTGGTGTGCAAGGTGTTCAGCACATCCTCGAGCATGTCTGTGCCCGTTGCGCCCCTCATCTCCGGTCGGTCGACGCCGAACTGCGTGCCGAGGTCGCCCAGCCCGGCAGCCGCGAGCAGCGCGTCACAGACCGCGTGCGCGGCGACATCGCCGTCGGAGTGGCCCTCGATGCCGCGCTCATCGGGCCAGGTCAGGCACGCGAGGCTCAGCACTCGGTCGTCGTCGGCGTACGCGTGCACGTCGACGCCGATTCCGGTGCGCGGCACGGGCAACGGCAAGGGCACGGAGGACTCCTTCGAGTTCGTCGTCGCGAGTGCTGCGGCGAGGTCGAGATCGGCGGGCACGGTCACCTTCAACGCGTCCGGGTGGCCGTCGATCACGATCACGTGTCCACCGTCCTGCTCGACCAGGGCTGCGTCGTCCGTGGCCTGACGTCCGTGGTCGTGCGCGGCGTCCAGGGCGGATCGGCGAAAGCCCTGCGGCGTCTGGACCGCGCGCAATCCGGCCCGATCGGGAGTGGCCGCCACGCGGCCATCGGCCGCGACCTGCTTGATGGTGTCGATCACCGGCAGGCCTGGGACGACGGCGTCCGCGCCGTTGCGCACGGCACGGGCGACGTCGTCGAAGAGTGAGGCGGGGGCGAAGGCGCGAGCGGCGTCATGCACCAGCACCACCTCGATATTCGGCTGGAGCGCGGCCAGCCCGGCCGCGACCGAATCGGTGCGTTCAGTGCCGCCGTCGACCAGTTCGGCTGCGAGGTCGAGCGACTCGAACGCGGCGCGGTGTCCGGCCGGCACCACGACCACGAGTTGTTGCAGGCCAGCGGTCGCATGCGCTCGTCGCACGGCGTGGACGATGAGCGGCTCGCCGCCCACCTGCACCAGCGCTTTCGGCATTCCGGCACCCAGCCGCGTGCCCATACCCGCTGCCACGACGACGACGCCCACGGCATCGGAGCCGTGGGCGTCGTTGGCGACATGGGTGGTGCTCAGGACGCGAGCACCTCGTCGAGGGTGGCTTCGGCCTTGTCCTCGTTCGTCTTCTCGGCGAGTGCGAGCTCGGAGACGAGGATCTGACGAGCCTTGGCCAGCATGCGCTTCTCGCCTGCGGACAGCCCACGGTCCTGGTCGCGGCGCCACAGGTCGCGGACGACCTCGGCCACCTTGATGACATCGCCGGACGCGAGCTTCTCGAGGTTCGCCTTGTAACGGCGCGACCAGTTGGTGGGCTCCTCGGTGTGGTCGGCGCGCAGCACCTCGAACACGCGGTTCAGGCCCTCCTTGCCGACGACATCGCGGACGCCGACCAGGTCGCAGTTCTCCGCCGGAACCTCGATCGTCAGATCGCCTTGGGCAACCTTCAGGACGAGGTACTGCTTCTCCACGCCCTTGATCGTTCGGACTTTGATTTCTTCGATGAGTGCCGCTCCGTGGTGCGGGTAAACGACCGTCTCGCCGACCTTGAAAATCATGTGTTGTGTGCCCCTTTCGCGACACTCAGGATATCACGGGTGTCGGGGGTCACAGAAACCGTTTCTGCAGGTCAGCGCACCAGGAGGCCGTGATCGGCCAGCGGTCCAGGGGTTGACACATGGGCCATCTGCGTGCTTCGCGCGCGTTCTTCCCAGCCGGTCCACGACGGTCATGGGGCCGTCCGCAGACGGACAGGCGGAATTACCTCGACCAGGCAGCAGCGCTGTACCCGTGACCGGTACCATGCACGTGTGATGCGACCTCTGACTTCCCGGCCGGCTGCCCTGCGTGCTGCCCGAGCGACCGTGGTCGCCGGTGTGGCGAGCACTGCGTTGAGCGGTTGCTTCTACCTCAGCGACCCCACCACCGACATGCAGTACGTGCCCTCGGACGGCAACATCGCCACTGTCGGCCCGCTCCAGGTGAGCAACGTGCTCGTAGTGACCTCCGCCAAGGGCGCCAAGGGCGACCTCCAGGGTCTGGTCACCAACACCTCCGAGTCGGCGCAGGAGCTCACCGTCACGCCTCAGGGCGGCGCGGCCGTCAAGGTGCAGGTGCCCGCGCTGCAGTCGGTGCGACTGGACGGCAAGACCAACGGCAACGACAAGGCGACCATTTCGCCGGTGTCGTTCCAGGCCACGTCCGCCGCTCCCGGTGAGCAGCTGCAGGTGGCCTTCTCCGCCAAGGACGGCGAGGGCAAGCAGGTCGCGGTGCCTGTCGTCCTCGACCAGTACCCCTACGGCAGCGCCAGCCCGAGCCACCCGGACAGCCGGGCGGACGAGAGCGGGAGCAAGGCCGCTCACTGAGCAAAGCCAACAATTTTTGGGAAGAGCCCGGCTACGGCCGGGCTCTTCCCATGTCCGATCCTCGGCCTAGGCTGTCGGTGCAGGCGGGTTCCCCGAGCCCGTGACAGCCACGCGCCAGAAGGAGTAGTCCATGCCCCAAACCGTCAAAGGTGTCATCGCGCGCAGCAAGGGTGCGCCCGTTGAACTCGTGGACATCGTCGTGCCCGACCCGGGTCCGGGTGAGGCTGTCGTCAAGGTCGAGGCCTGCGGCGTGTGCCACACCGACCTGCACTACCGCGAGGGCGGCATCAACGACGAATTCCCGTTCCTGCTCGGCCACGAGGCCGCGGGCCGGGTCGAGGCGGTCGGTGAAGGCGTCACCGATGTCGCACCGGGTGATTTCGTCATCCTCAACTGGCGTGCGGTCTGCGGTCAGTGCCGCGCCTGCGCCAAGGGCAAGCCGTGGTACTGCTTCAACACCGCCAACGCCAAGCAGAAGATGACGCTGACCGACGGCACTGAGCTGTCGCCGGCCCTGGGCATCGGCGCCTTCATCGAGAAGACCCTCGTCGCGGCGGGTCAGTGCACCAAGGTCGACGAGTCGGCGTCCGCTGCGGCGGCAGGTCTGCTCGGTTGTGGCGTCATGGCCGGCTTCGGTGCCGCCGTCAACACCGGCCAGGTCGGTCGCGGCGACTCGATCGCCGTCATCGGTTGCGGCGGGGTGGGCAACGCCTCGATCGCCGGCGCCAAGGTGGCTGGTGCCACCACGATCATCGCCGTCGACGTCGACGACCGGAAGTTGGAACAGGCCAAGACCTTCGGCGCCACCCACACCGTCAACTCCAAGACCGAGGACGCCGTCGAGAAGATCCGCGAGCTCACCGGCGGCAACGGAGCCGACGTCGTCGTCGAGGCGGTCGGACGTCCCGAGACCTACGAGCAGGCGTTCTACGCACGTGACCTGGCCGGCACGGTGGTGTTGGTGGGCGTACCGACGCCGGACATGAAGATCGAACTCCCGCTGATCGAGGTCTTCGGTCGCGGGGGCGCGCTGAAGTCGAGCTGGTACGGCGACTGCCTGCCCTCGCGCGACTTCCCGATGCTGATCGACCTCTACCAGCAGGGCCGCTTCGACCTCGACGCCTTCGTCACCGAGAAGGTCGGACTGGGCGACGTGGAGGCGGCGTTCGAGAAGATGCACCACGGTGAGGTTCTCCGCTCCGTGGTCGAGATCGAAGGAGCAGACGCATGAGTGCCGAACTCTTGGCCGGCAAGGGCAGCAGCAAGGTCGAGAGGGTGATCACCTCCGGCACCTTCAGCCTCGACGGTGGCACCTGGGACGTCGACAACAACGTCTACGTCATCGGCGACGACAGCTCGTGCGTCGTGGTCGACGCCGCCCACGAAGCCGGGCCCATCCTGGACGCGATCGGCGATCGCGAGCTGACGGCAATCCTGTGCACGCACTCCCATGACGACCACATCAGTGCGGTCACCGATGTGCTCGCAGCCCACCCGAACGCACAGGTGCGCCTGCATCCGGACGACCGCGTGCTGTGGGACATGACCTTGTCGCAGCCTCCCTCCGATGAACTCGCAGACGGCGAGACCATCAAGGTGGGCGAGCTCACCCTCACGGTGATCCACACCCCGGGTCACAGCCCGGGCGCGGTGTGCTTCTCCATCCCGGAGGCGGGCGTCCTGCTGTCGGGCGACACGTTGTTTCAGGGCGGTCCGGGAGCCACCGGTCGCTCCTACAGCAGCTACGACACGATCACGGATTCGATCCGCACCAAGCTGTTCGCCCTGCCGGCCGACACCGTCGTGTTCACCGGACACGGCGACCCCACCACCATCGGCGACGAGGCCGCAGCCTCCGACGGCTGGGAGCGGCCTGAGGGCGCCTGAGAGAAGTAGTGCATTCGATGCTCGGTCGCCCGGATCGCCGCGGCGACCGAGCATCGTTGCCCAGCGGATAAACTCGCGACCGTGACTTTGCAGCTCTTCGACAGCGCAGCCGGTGAGCTGCGCGACTTCCAGCCCGTACGTCCCGGCCACGTCGGCATGTACATCTGTGGGCTGACGACGCAGGGCTCACCGCACATCGGGCACGTGCGTTTCACCGTGGCCTTCGACATCCTGCGCCGGTGGCTGGAGACCGGCCACGGCTACCAGGTGACGCTGGTGCGCAATGTCACCGACATCGACGACAAGATCCTCACCAAGGCGGCCGGCCACGACGTTCCGTGGGAGCAGTGGTCCTACCGGCACGAGCGCGATACCAACGACGCGCTCGATCTGCTGGGCGTGAAGCGTCCGTCGTACGAACCACGCGCGACCGGTCACGTCACCGACATGGTCGATCTCATGCAGATTCTGATCGAGAAAGGTCACGCCTACGCAGCCGAAGACGGCAGCGGCGATGTGTATTTCGACGTCCGGTCATGGCCCGACTACGGCTCCCTGACCCGGCAGAGGGTCGACGACATGGAGGCCGCCGCGGACGCCGATCCGCGCGGCAAGCGCGATCCGCGCGACTTCGCGCTGTGGAAGGGCCACAAGCCGGGCGAGCCGGCGAGCGCGAGTTGGCCCACGCCGTTCGGCGAGGGTCGTCCGGGCTGGCATCTGGAGTGCTCGGCGATGGCGCGCCGTTGGCTCGGTGACGAGTTCGACATCCACGGCGGCGGTATCGACCTGCGCTTCCCGCACCACGAGAACGAGCAGGCGCAGTCGCGCGCGGCCGGTCTCGGCTTCGCCAACTACTGGCTGCACAACGGGTGGGTCACCCTCGGCGGCGAGAAGATGAGCAAGTCGCTCGGCAATACCCTCGCCGTGCACGAACTCACCAAGACCGTACGTCCGCTGGTGCTGCGCTACTACCTCGCGGCGGTCAACTACCGCGCCACGATCGAATACCACGACGGCGCGTTGGGTGAGGCCGCTGCGGCCGTCGACCGCATCGAGGGTTTCCTTGAGCGCGTGCTGCCCACGGCGCCAGAGCACGGTGAATTCGTCGATGTACCAGACGATTTCGCCGAGGCGATGAACGACGACCTCAACGTCTCCGGTGCGCTCGCAGTCGTCTTCGACGCGATCCGTGAGGGCAACACCGCTCTCGATCAGGGCGACGACGACCGCGCGCACGAGTTGGCGCTGCAGGTGGTCGCGATGACTGAGGTGCTCGGCGTCAACCCCTTCGACCCGCAGTGGCAGACGGGCGGCAGCGACCGCTCCCGTGAGGCGCTCGGCGATGTGGTGGAGGTGCTTCTCGCCACCCGGCAAAAGGCGCGCTCCTCTCGCGACTTCGCCACGGCTGACGCCATTCGTGACCAACTCACCGCGGCCGGGATCGAGGTCGAGGACACCCCCGACGGCGCCCGCTGGTCGCTGATGTCCGCTGCCGATCGGGCAGCCCAGCAGACGAAGGACTGATCAGATGGCTGGCAATTCCCAGCGCCGCGGCGCGGTGCGTAAGGGCAGTTCGAAGAAGGGGCCCCAGGTCGGTAGTGGTGGTCAACGCCGTCGCGGGCTGGAGGGCAAGGGCCCCACCCCGAAGGCCGTGGACCGGCCCTATCACAAGGCGCACAAGGCTGCGCAGAAGTCCTCCGGTGGCGGCTCGCGACCCGGTGGAGGCAGCAGCGGCGGACGCCGCAGCAAGGCGTCCTCGGAGATCATCGCCGGACGCAACTCCGTGGTCGAAGCGCTGCGCGCGCACATTCCGGTGACCACGATGTACGTCGCCGGTCGCATCGATTCCGACGACCGCGTCCGCGAGTCGCTGAAGATGGCCGCCGACCGTGCCATTCCGATCCTGGAGACGCCGCGCGGTGAACTCGACCGGCTGACCGACGGCGCTGTGCATCAGGGGCTCGCGCTGCAGATCCCGCCGTACGAATACGCCCACCCGGCCGACCTCATCGACCCGGAGACGCCGGGCATTCCGCTGGTCGTCGCCCTCGACGGCATCACCGACCCGCGTAACCTCGGCGCGATCATCCGTTCGGTGGCGGCCTTCGGTGGACACGGCGTGGTCGTGCCCGAGCGGCGCTCGGCAGGCATGACCGCGGCTGCCTGGAAGACCTCCGCCGGGGCGGCGGCCCGCGTGCCGGTGGCCCTCGCCGGCAACCTCACCCGCACCCTGGAGGACTACCGCAAGGCCGGCTTCTTCGTCATCGGACTCGACATGGACGGCGACGTCGAATTGCCGCAGTTGCAGTTGTCGACCGAGCCGCTGGTGGTTGTCGTCGGCTCGGAAGGCAAGGGCCTGTCGCGGCTGGTCGCCGAGACCTGCGATCAGATCGTGTCGGTGCCGATGAGTTCGAGTGTCGAGTCGCTCAACGCCGGGATCGCGGCATCGGTGACGCTCTACCAGATCGCCACGAGTCGCGCCGCATACTGATCGGTGGCAAGGGCGAAAGAACTCCTCGGAATTCGAGGGAACCGGAACCTCTCCGGCAGCGTCCTGGGAAGCGGAATGAATTCGGCTGCGTGCCTACCCGCGCTGACCTCGGCCTTTGCCTAAGCTGGTCGAGACCGCCGGGGGTGCCGGCCAACAAGATTTGCAACGCTGGCCGTTGCAGGGAGGCAGATCATGAGCAACTACGGTTCGAGCGACCCGAATCAGCAGGGCGACGGGCAGTACGGACAGCAGGGGAGCGGCCAGCCGTACGGCGGCTCGCAGGGCTACGGCCAGATGCCCGGCGGTGGCGGCCCGGTGGGCACTCCGCCCAACAACAACCTGGTGATTGCCATCCTCTCCACGGTGCTGTGCTGTCTGCCGCTGGGTATCTACGCGATCATCCAGGCCACGAAGGTGAATGGCCTGTGGCAGCAGGGCGACACCGCCGGTGCGCAGAAGGCGGCGGACGACGCCAAGAAGTTCTCGATCATCGGTGCGGTGGTCGGCCTCGTCATTTCGGTCATCTACATGATCCTCATGTTCACCGTGCTGAACAACAGCAACGCCTGATGACCTCGCTGAAGGCGCCCGAACCCGCTGTGGTGCGGGCGCCTTCGCATGCGAGTGCTGATCGACCACGCCAAGGCTGGTTCCTGCAGCATTCGCCGAATGATCCAGGGTGGGAGCCGCGACAGTCGCGAGCGCGTCGGATGCTCGGGCCGGCGCTGGTCGGATCCGCGAGTCTGGCTGCGGGTGTGCTGCTGCACTTGGTCGACCCGCGCGAACCCGGTAACTACCCGACCTGTCCGCTGCTGGCAGCGACCGGGTTGTACTGCCCGGGCTGCGGGGCGATGCGCGCAAGTGCTTCACTCACCGACGGCGACATCGGGGCCGCAATGAGCTTCAATCCGCTGGCCGTGCTCGCCATTGCCGCACTGACCGTGATCTTCGTTCGGTGGACCGTGCGGATGTGGACGGGTCGTCCGAAGCTCACCATCACCCGTCCATGGGTCACGACCGCATTGCTCGTGCTGGTGTTGACCTTCTGGGTGGCACGCAACATCGCGGGCTGGACGTTGCTGTCGCCGGCGTGAGCCAACCTTCGTTGCCCGTAGGATGACGGGCGCATCAACATGCATCATCCAGGGGAGAAGCAACACCTATGAGTCACGGTTCATACGACCCGTACGACCCGAACAACCAAGCGGGTCAGTCGGGTTACGGCGCACAGCAGGGCAGCGGCCCTGACTACGGGCAGCAGGGCTATGGCCAGCAATACGGCCAGCCGGCTTACGGGCAGCAGCAGTCCGCGCCGAATTACGTACAACAGCCCTATGGCCAACAGCAATACGGCTACGGTCAGCCGAATCCCTACGGTTACTCACAGCAGCCCGCTGGGCCGGCTCCGGACAACTATTTGGTCTGGGCCATCCTGTCGACGGTGCTGTGCTGTCTCCCGCTAGGCATCGCGTCCATCGTCTTCTCCACCCAGGTCAACAGCAAGTGGACGATGGGCGACGTGCAGGGCGCGCAGGAGTCGGCCCGCAAGGCGAAGAACTTCGCGATTGCCTCAGCAGCTGTCTCGGTCGTGCTGATCGTCGGCTACATCGTCCTCATGATCGCCCTCGCCGCGTCCGGCGACCACTCAACCACGTACTGAAGAAACTCCAAGGAGCAGCATGTCCCAGGACTACCCGGGTAACCCCAACGATTCCTACAACAGCGGCGGCTCGCAGGGCTACGGCCAAGCGTCGCAGCACGGGCAATATGGCCAGCCTGATCAGTATGGGCAGCAGCAGTCCCAGCAGTCGGCGAGCGGTGGCCCGCAGGGCGATAGCTTCTTCGTCAACCTGATGGGCACCGAGCAGGGTCCGATGGGCTACGGCCAGCTTCAGGCGATGGCCGCGTCCGGGCAGTTGAAGCCGGAGACGCTGGTGCGTTCAGCTAGTGGCGGCCATGCATTCCAGGCCAAGCAGGTGCCGGGCATCTTCTCCGACAAGGAGTGGATGATGGCGCTGATCCTGTCGCTGGTGCTGGGTAGCCTCGGTGTCGACCGCTTCTACATGGGCTACACCGGCCTCGGCGTTCTCAAGCTCGTGACGCTCGGTGGCTGCGGCATCTGGTCCCTCATCGACCTGATCATGATCGCGATGCGCAAGCTCCCCGATTCCGACGGACGCCCGCTGAGCTGATTGGCCCTCGTGGTCTCGACCGTTCGAACGCCCACCCCGCCGATCTGGATGATCGCCGGGGTGGGCGCTTCGTTGTGTGCTGCGGTGCTCACGCCGGTCTCGCTGGTGGAAGGCGGCCCGACTTTCTGCCCGTTCCTGCTGCTCACCGGCTGGCCCTGCCCCACCTGCGGAATGACCAGGGCTTGGGTGCTCCTCGGACACGGCCGGTGGTCAGAATCGTTGTCCTACAACCCGGTTGGTCCGCTGGTGCTGGCGACGGTGTTGATCTGGTTCGGTGTGTTGCTCTGGCGCCGAGTGGGACACCCTTCCCCGCAGTGGTTCGGCAAACTCCTCGTGCCGCTGGTCGTGATTGCGGTCGGCGCCTACGGCATCGCCCGCATTGTTTTGGTCGCAAACGGCCAATGGGAGTGGGACGGCTGATCGATCAGCGTGTGGCGCGCACCGGCAATTCCTGCGTGTCGACACCGACCACCGCGCTGTCGTCCGGCTTGGACGGCAGCACGTTCGCGACATAATCGGCTGCCGCCTCCGCGATCGGGAAATCGTGCTTTGCGTGTTCGGCCATGTACCAACGGTGCTCGAGGATCTCGTGGAAGAGCTCCGCGGGCTCGATCTTGCGCCGTAGCTCAATCGGCACCGACCGGGTGATCGGCTCGTAGATCTTGGTCAGCCAATCGTGCGCTACGAGATCTTCGTCGTCGTTCTGCCGGTCCTGGCTCGCGGTGTAGGCGTCCAGGTCGTTGAGCAGCCGCCGCGCCTGGTTGTCCTCGACGTCCAGGCCGGTGAGGCGCAGCAGGCGGCGGGCGTGGTGGCCGGCGTCCACGATCTTCGGCTGGATCGACAGTCGCGTGCCGTCGAAATCGGTGGTGAGGTCGAGTTCGCCGACGTCGAAGCCGAGGTCGTTGAGGTGACGGATGCGCTCGTCCACCTTCCAGCGTTCGTCGATGTCGAAGCTCTCGAGTTCGGTGAGGGCATTCCACAGTTCGTCGTACCGGGTGAGCAGGTAGTCCGACACCGACAGCGGGTCGAGTTCGAGCGGGACGAAGCCACCCGCCTGCAGGTCCATGAGTTCGCCGGCGATGTTGACCCGCGCGATCTCGAGGTCGTGGTCGCGCTGCCCCTTGGAGAGTTTGTCGCGCAGCTCGCCGGTCTCGGCGTCGACCAGGTAGGCAGCGAATTCGCCGGCATTGCGCTTGAACAAGGTGTTCGACAGTGAGACATCGCCCCACCAGAAACCGATCAGGTGCAGGCGGACGAGCAGCACAGCCAGCGCATCGATCAGCCGCCCCGCGGTGTCGGGGCGCAGCGACTGGCTGAGCATGGCGCGATAGGGCAGCGAGAACTGCAGGTGCCGGGTGAGCAAGCAGGCGTCCAGGGGAGTGCCGTCGGCCGCGACCCGGCCCGAAACCACTCCCACCGCCTCCACGCAGGGCTGGTCGAGTCGTCGCAGAGCGCGCAGCATGTCGTACTCGCGACGAGCGATGTCGGCCTTGATCTCCTTGATCGCGATGATGCGACCTTCGATCCGGACGAAGCGCACGACATGGCGGGAGATGCCGCGAGGGAGCGCCGCGAGCAGGTCATCGGGCCATTCCTCCAGCGGAGTCGACCACGGGAGGTCGAGCAGCGCAGGCCAGGGACGCGCTGCCTTGATGTCGAGTGCCACCGGCCCATGCTCCCATCGAAGAGGTGTCTGTTCAACGACCGAGCCCCCGCGGTCATCGCGGGGGCACGGTGTGCAGAACTGTCGGGTGCGACGCCCTCGATGCCGAAGCCGTTGCACCGGCAATTAGCCGCCCAGTCGTTGGCCTGACTCGGTGTCGAAGACGTGGACGTGCTCGGACTTGGGCACCAGGTGCACGGTCTCGCCCTTCATCGGCACGCGGCGTCCGTCGACGCGCGCAACCAGCGGTTTGTCGGTGGCGCTCGGTGTGGTGCCGGCGAGGTGACCGTAGATGTAGGCGTCCGCACCGAGTTCCTCGACCACGTCGACCTCGACCGCCAGGCCATGGCCGTCAGTCGAGAGCGCGAGGTCTTCGGGACGCACTCCGACGGTCACCTTGCGGGCTTCGCCCAGCGCGCCGCGCTCGAACGGATGCACCGTGGAACCGAACTTCACACCACGGTCGGCGACGTCCATGTCGAGCAGGTTCATCGACGGCGACCCGATGAAGCCGGCCACGAAGACATTGTTGGGGTGGTCGTACATGCGTCGAGGAGTGTCGACCTGCTGCAGCAGACCGTCCTTCAGCACGGCCACGCGGTCGCCCATCGTCATCGCCTCGACCTGGTCGTGGGTGACATACACGGTGGTGGTGCCGAGGCGACGCTGCAGCGTGGCGATCTGGGTGCGCGTCTGCACGCGCAGCTTGGCGTCGAGGTTCGACAGCGGTTCGTCCATGAGGAACACCTGCGGGGAGCGCACGATCGCCCGGCCCATGGCAACGCGCTGGCGCTGACCGCCCGAGAGGGCCTTGGGCTTGCGGTCGAGGTAGGGCCGCAGGTCGAGGATGTCGGCGGCTTCCTCGACGCGCTTGCGGATCTCGGACTTCTCGATACCGGAGATCTTCAGAGCGAAACCCATGTTGTCGGCGACCGACATGTGCGGGTAGAGGGCGTAGTTCTGGAAGACCATCGCCACGTCGCGCTCCTTCGGCGAGAGCTTGGTGACATCGCGGTCGCCGATCAGGATGCGGCCGCTGGTCACTTCCTCCAAGCCGGCGAGCATGCGAAGCGAGGTCGATTTCCCGCAGCCGGAGGGGCCGACGAGAACCAGGAATTCACCGTCGGCGATCTCCAGGTCGAGTTGATCGACCGACGGGCTGGTGGCGCCGGGATAGACCCGGGTCGCCTTGTCGAAAGTGACTGATGCCATGAGTGTGCTCCTCCACCGGCAGGAACGTGCCGGACGATCCGTTGCAAAGGCCTGCAAGAAATGAACAACACCCCACGGTGTTGCCCGCGTCACATCATGAAGCATCAGGGGAGGAAATGGCCAGTCATTGCGGGTCACTCTTCGCGGCGGGCGCTCTCGGAAAGCCGATGCACACCCGCGTTGCGGAATTGTGACCAAGCCCGAGCTTGCACATCGGCTGCAAGATCTTGCAGAACGGTCCATAGCGCTGGCATAGTGGCCGACGTCACAGGGGCCTCGTCCGGTGAGACCCCGACCCCAAGGAGATTCCATGAAGCGCACCTTCGTCGTCGCCCTCACCGGCGCGGCCCTCGTTCTCACCGGCTGCGGCGGCGGCTCCGGCTCGAGCAACAGCTCGAGCACCTCGACCGGCACCGGCTCGGCCTCCGGATCAGCGTCCGGCTCCGCATCCGGTTCGGACGCGGGCTCGGCCGCAGCGGCCACCACGCTCAGCAGCGACAAGCCCAGCCGCGACACCAACGCCGACCTGGTCATCTGGGCCGACGCCACCGCAGCTCCGGTCGTCACCAACCTGGCCAACAAGTTCGCCAGCGAGAACGGCGTCAAGGTCGCCGTCCAGATCTCCAACGACGTCCGCGGCCAGTACGGCACGGCGTTCAAGGCCGGTCAGGCGCCCGACGTGATCGTCGGCGCCCACGACTGGATGGGTGAGCTGGTCGCCAACGGTTCGATTGCCACGCTGCAGGTGCCGGCCGACACGATGTCGGGCTTCAACGCCAAGGCGGTCGAGGCCAGCAAGTACAACGGTCAGACCTACGCAGTGCCCTACGGCATCGAGAACCTCGCACTGGTGCGCAACACCGCCCTGGCGCCGACCGCTCCCAAGACGATGGACGAACTGGTCAAGGCGGGCAAGGACTGCATCGCGGCGAAGAAGTGCACCAACATCCTGTCCAACCAGATGGGTAAGGAGGGCAACGCCTACAACGGTTACCCCTTCCTGTCGGCCTTCGGTGGCGGCATCTTCGGCACCGGCAGCAACGGTCAGTACGACGCGAACAAGGTGATCGTCAACAGCGCCGGCTCGATCAAGGGCGCGGACGCGATGGCTGCCCTGGGCAAGGAAGGCGCACTGTCGACCAACATCGACGACAAGAACGCCGACGCCCTCTTCCAGACCGGCAAGACGCCGTTCGAGATCACCGGCCCGTGGTCGCTGCCTGCGTTCAAGAAGGCCGGCATCAAGTACTCGGTCGACCCGCTTCCCTCGCTGAGCGGTGGCGGCGCGATGCAGCCGTTCCTGGGTGTGCAGCAGTTCTACGTCTCCTCCAAGGCCAAGAACGCCACGGTGGCCCAGACCTTCGTCACGCAGTTCATGACCACCAAGGACGCCCAGGTCGCGATGTTCCAGATCGGTCAGCGTCCGCCGGCCATGACCGCCGCCTATGAGGAGGTCGCCAAGAACGACAAGGATGTCGCCGCGTGGGCAGCTGCCGGTAAGGACGGCAAGCTCATGCCGAACATCCCGGCGATGAACGCGGTCTGGAAGCCGCTCGGCCTCGCCTTCGCCGATGTCATCTCCGGCAAGGGCGGCACCCCCGCTGCGCGGATGGGCAAGGCGCAGACCGAGATCGAAGCCGGCATCAAGTCGGCCAAGTAGTTCTCGACACCCCGTGGTGACGACGAATTGGTCGTCACCACGGGGTGACCACCTGCACATCCGCATTGGAGGAGAAGCGAATGTCGGCAGAGCCGAGCACCAAGCAGGCGCCAGCGACCACGCGTGACCGGGCCAACCCGATCGCGTTGCTGAAATGGCCTTTCATCGCCGCCGCGATGGGCGCGCTGTTCTACATCGCGATGAAGCTGGCCGACAAGGGCTACACGCTCGCCGTCGCAGCGACCGCATTCGTGGCCCTCCTGGTGCTCGCGGTCTACGGCACCCGCAAGGCCGTGCCGATGAAGTACCTCCTGCCCGGTCTGCTCCTGCTCCTGGGTCTGCAGGTGTGGCCGATCGTCTACACCGGCGCCACGGCGTTCACCAACTACGGTCAGGGCCACCTGGCGTCCAAGGAGGACGCCACTGCCCAGAACCTCGCCTATTCGGTGCAGCAGGTGCCCGGCTCGCCCAACTACAAGCTGTCGGTTGCGGTGCCCGAGGGCCAGCCCGTGGAGAGCGGCCCGCTTACCTTCCTGCTGACCGATGAGAAGGGCAAGACCTTCGTCGGCACCGAGGACGGACTGAAGGACCTCGATCCCGCGAAGGCCACGATCTCCGACACCGGCTTCAACAAGGGCAAGATCACTGCCGCGGAGGGTTACCGCATCCTCAACCTCGGCGAGGCCAACAAGCGCAAGGACCTCCAGGCCTTCGCGGTGCCGACCGCGACCGGCGGCATCAAGGCCAGCGGTATCGCGCAGGCCTACGAGGGCAAGCCGTCCCTGGTGTGGGACAAGAAGTCCGACACGATCAAGGACTCCAAGACCGGCCAGGTGTACGTCGCCAAGGACGCACGCTGGGTGCCCCAGAACGGCCAGGGCTCGCCCCTGCCGGTCGGCTGGAAGGAGAACGTCGGCCTGCAGAACTTCAAGGACATCTTCACCAACGACACTCTCCGGTCAGGCTTCCTGAAGGTGTTCGCCTGGAACATCGCCTTCCCGCTGCTGTCGGTGCTGACCACCTTCGTCCTGGGCATGCTGCTGGCCCTGTTGCTCAACGACTCGCGGATCAAGGGACGCGGCATCTACCGCTCGTTGCTGATCCTCCCGTACGCCATTCCGGTCTTCGTGTCGGCGCTGGTCTGGGCATCGATGTTCAACCAGGACTTCGGGCTGATCAATGGCATGACCGGCCTGAACATCGACTGGCTCGGTGACCCGTGGGCGGCCCGCGCTGCGATCCTGCTGACCAACCTGTGGCTCGGTTTTCCCTACATGTTCGTGGTGTGCACCGGTGCGCTGCAGTCGATTCCGAACGACGTGCTGGAAGCAGCGAAGATCGACGGCGCCGGTCCGATCCGCACCCTGCGCTCGGTGATCATGCCGCTGCTGCTGGTGGCGGTGGGTCCGTTGCTCATCGCGTCCTTCGCCTTCAACTTCAACAACTTCGGCCTGATCTACCTGCTCACCGGAGGCGGACCGTTCACCGGTGGTAACTCCACGGTCGGCTCGACCGACCTGCTGATCACGATGTCGTACCGCCTGGCGATCGAGGGCACCTCGCCCAACTTCGGTCTGGCATCAGCGATCGCCGTCATCATCTTCATCATCGTCGGTCTGCTGAGCTTCCCCGGATTCCTCAAGACCAAGGCCCTGGAAGAGGTCAACTGATGAGCGTCAGCCCTGCACCCGACCCGTCCGTGGTGGCAGCCGCCACCGAAACGATCGGCGGGGTGGACGGTGACAAGACCCCGGCGAAACCGCGTCGCGGATCCGGCGGTGTGTGGTGGCGGCACGGGCTGGCGCTGGTCGCGGTGGCGTTCGCGCTGTTCCCCATCGTCTTCGTGGTCTCCGCAGCACTCAACCCGGCCGGTTCGCTCGACACCACCTCGTTGCTGCCTGGCGGCTTCTCGATGGGCAATGTCGAGGCGCTCTTCAGCGACAAGGCACGCCCCTTCGCCACCTGGTACAAGAACTCGCTCATCATCGCGCTGGTCGGCGGATTCCTGTCGGTCTTCATCGGCGCATGCGCCGCGTACGCCTTCAGCCGGCTGCGTTTCAAGGGGCGCCGCGTCGGGCTGATGGCCCTGCTGCTGTTGCAGATGTTCCCGGCGCTGCTCGCCTTCGTCGGTCTCTACATCACCTTCAGCCGGATCGGCGATGTCATCCCCGCCTTCGGCCTGAACACCACGCTCGGACTGATCCTGGTCTACCTGGGTGGCGCGATGGGCTCGAACGTCTGGCTGCTCAAGGGCTACTTCGACACCGTGCCGAAGGAGTTGGACGAGGCTGCGATGGTCGACGGCGCTAGCCACGCCCGCATCTTCTTCACCATGACGCTGCGGCTGGTGACCCCGATCCTGGTGACGGTCTTCATGATCGCCTTCGTCGGGCTCTTCGGTGAGTTCATGCTGGCGTCGATCTTCTTGACCGACAAGGACGCCCAGACGCTCGGCGTCGGTCTGTGGGGCATGACCAAGGGCAACGAACGCAACGCGCTCTTCGGTCAGTTCGCCGCCGGATCGGTGCTGAGCTCGATCCCGATCATGGTGCTCTACCTCGTCTTCCAGCGGCAGCTGGTCGGCGGTCTGACCCAGGGCTCGGTGAAGTGATGAACCGCCGGACGTCGCTTCGTCGGGCGGGGTTCGGCAAGTTCCGACAAAGCTGCGTTACGCCGCTACCGGTGGTGCCAGCATCGGTAGCGACTGTGGGGCTGTGCCGCATCCGGCCGGCCCGCAGTTGCGTCGACGAACCATGCCCGCATCGCGGGCGGCTCAGGAGTGAAGTGGAGAACACCGATGGCGCGGCTGGCTGAGATCGCCGAGCACGCCGGCGTCAGCGAGGCCACGGTCAGCCGGGTGCTCAACAGCAAGGCGAATGTCTCGGAGGCGACTCGCGAACTCGTGCTCACCTCGGTCGATGTCCTGGGCTACGAGCGTCCGAGCAATCTGCGTCGTCAGACGGTTGGCCTCGTCGGTCTGATCGTCCCCGAACTGACCAACCCGGTCTTCGCGATCTTCAGTCAGACCTTGCAGGCGCGCTTCGCCGCCCACGGCTACACCTGCGTCATCTGCACCCAGGCGCCCGGCGGGACGCAGGAGGAAGACTTCGTGCAGATGCTGCAGGAGCGCGGCGTCTCCGGGGTGGTCTTCGTGAGCGGACGCCACGCCGACACCTCCGCGGATGTCAGCCACTACCGGCGGTTGCGCGAGCGTGGCTTGCCGATGGTCATCGTCAACGGGCACCGCTGCGATCTCGACGTGCCCTCGGTGGCCAGCAACGAGGAGGCCTCGGTGCGGATGGCGCTGCAGCATCTGCGCCAGATGGGACACCGGCGGATCGGCCTGGCGACCGGGCAGTCCCGCTACCTGCCCAGTAGTCGCAAGGTCGCGGAGTTCAAGCGGCTGGTCGGCGAACAGGAAGCCTTGATCGAGCAGACGTGGTTCTCGGTCGAGGGCGGCGAGTTGGCCGGGCGCAACCTGCTCGAGCGCGGTGTGACCGGTGTGATCTGCGGGTCCGACATCATGGCGCTCGGCGTCATCCGGGCCGCCGAACAGGAAGGCCTGCACGTGCCCGCGGACGTTTCGGTGGTCGGGTACGACGGTTCGCTGCTTTCCCAGCACACCTCCCCGGCGCTCACCACGGTCCGCCAGGACGTCGGCGCCTTGAGCGCCGCGATCGTCCACGCCCTGACCGAGGAGATCGCGGGACATCTGCATCCGCGCGGTGAGATGTTGTTCGACCCTGAACTCGTGGTGCGTGACTCCACCGCACCGCCACCGGCGCGCTCCTCGACCGCCTGAGCGTTCGTCATCACCTACGAGCGGTGATTGCTACTCACGCGAGTGTGATGCGGGTTACATTGAGCCATGCGTATCTCGGACGTGCTGCGAACCAAGGGAAGCGAAGTCGTCACCATCGCCGGCTCGGCGAGCGTTGCGGAACTGGTGGCACTGCTACGGGAGAAGGGAATCGGTGCGGTCGTCGTGGTCGATGACCCGACCACCGGGGCGATCAGCGGCATCGTCAGCGAGCGGGACGTCGTGCGCCGCCTGGCCACAGATGCCGAAAGTCTGCTCAGCACACCGGTGAGTGCCGTGATGACCACCACCGTGCACACCTGCGAAGGCGATGAGGAACTGCACGACGTCGCGGTGCGGATGACCGAACGCCGCATCCGCCACCTCCCGGTGGTCGACGGCGACCGGCTCACCTCGATCGTCAGCATCGGTGACGTGGTGAAGTCGCGGCTGCAGGAATTGCAGGCCGAACGCGATCACCTCGAGGGTTACATCAGTTCCTGAGACACCCGGCTGGGTGCGCCGATGAGCGGTGTACCCAGGTCGACCACTTAACGTGGTGCCATGACGTCCGCGCCTCGTGATCCATCGGCCACCGGCAGCCATCGGCTCCCGGGGCCGGGTCGCGCGCCTGCGCAGGACGACGACGCCACCGCAGAGTTCCCCGCGGCCCACGCGCCGCGAACGAATGGTCGGGGCCGAGAGCGCAAGATCGGCCCGTACCGGCTGCTCGGTCAATTGGGCGAGGGTGGCATGGGCGTGGTCTTCCGTGCGCTGGCGCCGACCGGTGACGAGGTGGCGATCAAGGTGCTGCGTCCGCACGTGGCCTACGACTCCAAGGCCCGCGAGCGGCTGCGTCGTGAGGTGGCGGTGCTCACCCGGGTGCGGGCCGACGGGGTCGCCGGGGTGATCGACGCCGATGTCGACGGCGAACAGCCTTATCTGGTCACCGAATACGTGCCCGGTCCTCCGCTGGACGAGGTGGTCGAGGAGCGCGGTCCTCTCTCCCCGGCGCAACTGGTCACCCTCGGCCGCGGGCTGGCCGAGTCGTTGCGCGCCATCCACGACAGCGGCGTGGTGCACCGCGACCTCAAGCCGGGCAACGTGCTGATGGTTGGTGACGCGCCGGTGCTCATCGACTTCGGCATCGCGCACATCGGTGACGACGCCCGCCTCACCCAGACCGGTCTCGTGATGGGCACGCCTGGCTATCTCTCGCCGGAGATCATCGACGGTGCGGATGTCGGACCGGCCACCGACTGGTGGGGCTGGGCGGCCACGCTGGCTTTCGCCGCCTCCGGGCAGGCGCCGTTCGGCAAGGGCCCGATGCCGGTCATCCTCGACCGCGTTGCGCGGGGTCAGGCCGACCTGTCGGGCGTCGACCCACGGATCCGGCCTTTGCTGGAGGCGGCTCTGTCGCCGCAGCCGCAGTACCGCCCGTCCGCCGATGAGGTGTTGCGCGAGCTCGAGGTCTTCGCCCGCGGTGGTGTCACCGGTGAGATCGTGCAGCGTCGACGCCCGCCGGTGATGGACACAACCCCGTTGCACCACAAGCAGACTCCGGTGCGCCCACAGCGCCCGAGCACCGAACTCGTCCAGCCTCCGCAGCAGGGCGCCCCGGCGCCGTGGGCCACGCCGATGGGTCAGCAGGTGGGTCAGCAGGTGGCGCCGGGCCGCGACCCGCGCATCGGGCAGCCGGCCCGCACCTGGACTCTTCTGGCGCTGGCCGTCGCGCTCACGGCGGTGGCTGCGGTGGTGCCGATCGTCGCGTGGTTCGCCGCGCTTGCGTGGGTATTTGCGGCGCGCTGGAACGACAAGGCCATCACCGCGATGGTGTTGCGGCGCTATGCGGCAGGCCGGCGCAAGTCGGACACCGCGGTCGCGATGGCGCTTTCACCCTGGCACGCACTGCTGGCTGCGTTCTCGACGCTGCTGGTCAGCATCATCCCCGCCTTCCTGGGCGCGGTGGCCATGGTGGCGACGGCCTTCGCCTCAGGGCTGGTCAATCTCTCCTCGTCCTATGACCGTCCGCTGGCCGTGGGAGTCGGCACGGCCGTGGCGCTCGCGACGGCCTGGTGGGGCCCCGGCGGCACCGCCACCCGACGCGGCTCACGCAGCTTGGTGCGGACGGTGGCCCGCACCCAGCAGGTCACCCTCGCGGTCGTGGTGGTGGCGGGAGCGCTGGCCGCCGGATGTGCGCTGTACCTCGCAGGGAATCTCGACGCGCCCCTGCACTGGTGGCCGTATTCGGACATGAGCCAGGTGCCAGGTGCCGGTCTCATTCCATCCATTCCCGCCGACTGGGGCTGAGCGTTCCCAGATCACACCCTGTGCGGTCTGGATGAATGTGCAACGAGCCGGTAACGTATGCGTGGCTGTCGGCGGTGTCTGGACCTGGTCCGCGCGCTCGACCCGCGCACAACAACTTCACAGACCATGTTCATCGCGCTCGAACGCCTAACCTCACCGAGCGCGGGGCGTGCACCTCGTGTGCGTCCGAGGACGGGGGACCCATTTCGATCCGCGAGGATCTGGGGGTGAAGCCGGGAGACCGGCCGGGCACCTGACAGCCCGAACCCGACAGCTAACCCCGCCGGCGTTCGTCAGGAAGGACACCCCTTTGAGCTACACCCCCAAGCACGCTGCCACCAAGCAGGCGTCGACGAACGGTCGCCGCGCGGCCGGCGTGTTCGTGCTTTCCGCTGCGACGGTCGGCACCGGCGCCGTCGCCGGCACGACCTCCGCGCAGGCCACCGCCACGGCGTCGGTTCGTGCAGCCACTCCGTACAACGTCTGGGACCGCGTTGCACAGTGCGAGAGCGGCGGCAACTGGTCGATCAACACCGGCAACGGTTACTACGGCGGCCTGCAGTTCGCCTACCGCAGCTGGACCGGCTTCGGCGGCACCCGCTACGCGGCGTACGCCCACCAGGCCACCCGCGACCAGCAGATCATCGTCGCGCAGGCGATCCTGCGCACCCAGGGTCCCGGCGCCTGGCCGACCTGCTCGCGTCGCGCGGGCCTGACCCGCACCAACGGCCTCGCCGTTCGCGTGGGCGGTGGCACCACCACGGTGAGCACCCCGACGACGTCGCGCACCACCAGCCGCAAGCTCGTCGTCGACGGAGCCCTCGGCCCGATGACCACCCGTGCGATCCAGAAGTGGGTCGGCACGACCCAGGACGGCGTCTTCGGCCCGATGACCAAGCGCGCCCTGCAGCGCAAGGTCGGCGCCTACCCGGACGGCCAGATCGGTCCGGCCACCGTGCGCAGCCTGCAGCGGACCATCGGCGCCCACCAGAACGGCGCCCGCTACCTCGACGCCGGCACGGTCCGCGCTCTGCAGACCTACCTGAACGCCCGCGTTCTCTGATCGACGCATTGCACGAACGGCTCGGCCGGACGGTGATCCCGTCCGGCCGAGCCGTTTGTCGTTGCCCCTGTGGCCGCAGTCAGTCGGGCAGGTGTTCGGTGAGCATCTTGGTGCGGCGGCGGGTGAGCATGCTCGGCCGACTCATTCGTCCGGGGAGCGAGCCGAGGGTGACTCCTGAAGCGATGGCGAGGCCAATGAGCACCGCGCCGAAGAGGGTGGCCCCGCCCTGCGCGGGATCCCATCGGCGATCGACGAGTTCGAAGACTCCGCGGTAGACCGTCAGACCCGGCAACAACGGGACGATCGCTGCCGTGGCGATCGCCAGCGACGGCACCCGCAGGCGCCAACCGAGCAGGGTGGCCCCGGCGCCGATGAGCAGTGCGGCGAACCCGGCCGCCCACGGAACGGAGGTGCCCCAACCGGTCAACAGTGCGTACACCGCGTAGGCGAAGGTGCCGATCGCAGTGGCGACGGCGATCGTGCGCGGCCCGGAGTAGGACGACAGCGCAAAGGAACAGGTGATGGCGGCTGATGCGATGAGACCGACCCCGGGTGAGGTGGAGAACGACAAGCTGGGGCTGATCTGCAGATTGATGCCGACCTGCTGAGCAAGTGCCAGGACGCCCAGGACGCCCGCCACGATCCCACCACTGAGGATCAGCACTTCGAAGGTGCGCCCGGCCGCTGTGATGTAGAAGCCGTCGATGGTGTCTTGCGCGGCTCCCACCGCAGCCAGCCCGGCCAACAGCACCACGACGCCGGAGGCAACCACCACGGACGGTTTGAGGTCTTTGAAGATCTCGATGCCCAGGTTGTTGCCGAGCAGGTTGATCAGCACCGCCACGCTGGTGGGGATCGCCGCCCCGAACGCTTGGGCGAAGAAGGGCGGAACGCCGATGCGCCCGAGCCGGCGAACCGCGCGGTCGACGACGGCCGTGGTGATCGCCGAGAGCAGGACGAGGGGCCATTCGCCGCCGAGCAGAGCAGCGACCGCGCCACCGAGCAGGGCCGCCGCCAGCACCACCATCATGCGCGAGTAGGGGTGCTCGGCCGTGGTGATCTCATCTAGGCGGTCGTGGGCATCGGTGATCTCGAGTTGGCCCTCCTCCCCGTCGCGCACCAGCCCCTGCAGACGTTCGAGGCGGGTGAAGTCCTGTTGCATCACCGGGACGATGCGCATGACGGTGATCGGGTCACGCAGCACGCCGCGATGGTGGGAGACGGTGATCGAGGAGTAGGTGACGTCGACGTGCAAGGAATGGACGCCGTAGGCCTTGGTCAACCGCAGGACGGAGTTGGTGACATCGGCCGCGCTCGCGCCGGTGGCAAGGAGCGCTTCACCGACGCGGAGTCCGAGGTCGATCACCAGCCGGGTGTGGCTGTCGCTCGGGCCACCTTCTTGGCCGCGCAGCCCGATCGGCACGGTCGGACGTCCCCCCGCGATCGCCCGCTTGGCTCGTTGGCCCAGATCGCGCGGGGTGGCACCCGGAGGCAGTCTGCGCCGGTGATCGGAGTATTCGCGGGGGCGTTGCTCGGTCACGGGCACCACTGTGCCACCCGCGTCGCGCAGCGATGGGGAGGGGTTGCGCCCGCAAGGCGACGATCCCGGGCCGCAGCTCAGCAGCCCGGGATCGTCACCTGTGCAGGTCAGTCCTTGGTGGTGATGATGGCCCTCGACAGGTGTTCATCGTGGGCATGCGCGAGGTCGGCGGCAGACCGACCGCCGAGCGGGCTGCGTCGTCGTGCCCGGCCAGTCAGTTCACTCTTTCGTGGGTGCCGCAGCGCAGGAGTCGGACTCGGACGCGGGGTCTGCATCGGCCGTCGCGATCTCGTGCCGAGGCCCGGGCCGCACCGCACTTGCCTCGCGCACCAGGTCACCGGCCGAGTCGTTCACCGCTTCGCGCAGGCGGGCGTCCGAGGCCGAGACCAGCGCGAAGTTGAAGCCGGAGAAGGTGGCCAGGAAGCCCGCGACCTTCAGGTGCTCCCAGCTGAGCATGTGGCGATGGATGCCGTTGGTGGTGATGCCGAAGATCTCGTGGGGTGCCACCTTCGTCCAGCTCTTGATGATGTCAGGACCGATGGTGAGGAAGCCGAGGACGAGGAATGCCGGGAACACTGCGGTGGCGAGCATCGCAGCGCTCGCGAGGCGAGAGAGCACCGCGACCACGCGCAGGTTGGCCTTGTGACGGTTGGTCAGTTGGGCGTCCGCGGGCTCCTCGAGTGTGACGTGTTCTTCGGCGAGGGGAGTGTTCCCAGCGCTTGCTGGAGTTCTTCGGCGGTCTCGAGGTGCGCCAGGGCGTCGAGGTCGAGCTGGGCGCGGCTACTCAGAAAGGCACCGCCGAGCAGCGCGAACAGGCCGATGAGGGTCCAGTAGGCCCAGCGGTCGACGGTGGCGATGACTGCCCAGACGCCCGCGTTGAAGTAGAAGAAGAAGACCACGCTGAGCAGCACCGGCAGCGCTGCGGCCAGGGCGTTGAACGAGCCAGATAGCGTGGCGACATGCGTTCCCACGAGATCTCCGTGCACACCGGACGACATGAAGTGGTGCACGACCTGACCGCCGAGTGCGCCGCCTTCGCCGCGTCCGCGGAGCGCGACGGCCTGCTCCACGTGTTCGTCCCGCATGCCACCGCGGGCATCGCCATCCTGGAGACGGGCGCAGGCTCGGACGACGACCTGCTCGCCGCATTGCAGGATCTACTGCCCGCCGACGATCGTTGGATCCACCGGCACGGTACCCGCGGACACGGCAGGTCGCATGTGATGCCGGCGCTCATTCCGCCGTATGCGAGCGTGCCGGTCATCGACGGACGGTTGACGCTGGGCACTTGGCAGAGCATCTGCCTGGTTGACCTCAATGTCGACAACCCGGATCGCCAGGTGAGGTTGTCGCTGCTCTGAGGTGCGGTGTCAGCGGTGCGTGCGACTGCGATGCCGCGAGCGTCGACCGCGCAGCGAAGGGCGGTGTCCATGGCGGATGACCCTGCGGCGATGTTCGAACACTGACCATGCGCCCAGACCTGCGAGCGCGAGCATCGATCCGACGAGGATCGCGACGAGCAGCGCGGTCGTCATGCTTCGACGGTAACGGCCCAACCTGATCGCAACCTGTCCGTGAGGCGAACAGGCGCTGACCGAGCCTGGTGGAGCCGGAGACAGGAGTCGAACCCGCGACATCCTCATTACAAGTGAGGCGCTCTACCAACTGAGCTACACCGGCGTGGCCGTGAGGCCAGAGGTGATCGTACCCGGCCACCCGACATGGGTCGAAACCTTTACAGGCTGCTGACGTTGAGGATCGCCAGAGCGGCGCCGATGAGCAGCGGCGGACCGAAGGCGATGTACGTCTTGCGGGTCGCGCGCCGGGTGATGAGCAGCGCGAGCGCCCATAGTCCACCGAGCAGGAACCCGTAGAAGAGCCAGGCGAGGACGGCCGTCCAACCGAGCCAGCCCAGCGCGCCGGCCAGCAGCACAGCGAGCTTGGCGTCGCCGAGTCCGATGCCGGAAGGCGACGCGAGCACGAGGACGAAGAAGGTCACCCCCACGATCACGGTGCTGATGCTGGCTCGACCCAGGCGTGACCAGTCGTCCACTCCGTAGGACGCCACCAGGAGGAGAGCGGCGATGATCGGCATGGCGGGGAGCGTGAGTCGATCGGGCAGGCGGTGGACGTCGGCGTCGACGGCAGTGAGCACCACGCCGACCACGGTCAACACCGCGTAGGCGGGCGTGCTCCACCAACTCAACCGAGCTGTGTGGTGCCCGATCACGGCGAGCACCACCGGCATGATCACCAGCACCCAACCGAAGCCCGGCACGGGCTTGATGTCGGTCTGGCGGCGCCAGCGTCCGGCGGTGAGCTCGTGTCGCGCGCCGAAGCCGAGCAGCAGCCCGAGCGCGGCGAATCCGATGGCGGCGATCACGGCGACCACTGTGCCAGCACCGTCGCGCCAATGGGCCGTGCGGCCGCGTCCTGTGGACGGCCCCACCGGTCATCGTCAGTAGGTGCGGGAGAGAAGGACCGCGCTACGAGATCAGCCGAACAGCAGCAGCGCCGCGACCAGCAGCATCGTGAGGCCGATGACGATGTCGAGCACTCGCCACACCGACGGCCGGCTCACGTAGGGCGCTACTGCTCGAGCCCCGAAACCGAGCGCGCTGAACCACAGCAGCGACGCGGTCATCGCGCCGCCGGCGAACCACCAGCGGCCCGGATCGCCCTGCTGGGTGGCGATGTTGCCGAGCATCAGCACGGTGTCGAGATAGACGTGCGGGTTGAGATAGGTCAGCGCGAGGGTGGTGGCGATGACGCCCGACCGGGCAACCGGACCGCCCACCTTGAGGGCCTCGGGGTGCATGGCCGACCGGAAGGACTTGATCGCGAACCACACGAGGTAGGCGGCACCGAGCCACTTGGTGACCGTGAGCGCGGTGGGGTGGTCGGCGATCAATGCGCCGACGCCAGCGACGCCCAGCAGGATCAGCAGCGCGTCGCTGAGCGCGCAGATGGCCACCACGATGCCGACGTGCTGGCGGTGGATGCCCTGCCGCAGCACGTACGCGTTCTGGGCGCCGATGGCCACGATGAGGCCGAGCCCGGTGAGTGCGCCAGTGAGCACTACGTCGATCACCGGTGCAAGCTACTGCTCAACTGGTCCCCGCGTCTTGCGATGGTCGGCGAGCGAGACGGTGCAGCGACTGCCGATGTGCGCGGCGACGGCGTCCGGGCGCTCCAGGTGCACTCGATGACCGCTGTCCTCGAGCACCGCGAACGATGCATCGAGCAGCTGCGCAAGATCGCGCTGCGCGCGGATCCACCGGGTGTCGTGCCGACGCCTCGTGGCGGCGAGCACGGTCGTCGGCGGCAACTGCGGGAGTGCTCGTCGTGCGTCGTCCACCTGCGCGGCGAGTGAGCCGTACGAGCACCACCAGGCGATCAGCCCGCGGGCGGTTTCGGGGCGGCCCAGGGCAGAAGCGGCGCGGCGAGGCAGCTCCGACGTGCCTGCGCGGCGGGCGAGCACCGCGTCACTCACCCGACGTGCGGGCGGCGCGATCATGCGCGCGGCCACTGCGGCCAGCGTTTCGGTACGCGCACTGACCGCACCCGGGCGGGGGTCGGTCTCGACCGAGGAGTCGAGCAGGACGAGCCGACTGACCAGTTCGGGATGGCGACGAGTGAACAACTCAGCGATGAAGCCACCCATCGAGTGCCCGACCACGATCACCGGTGCCAGGTGCAACTCGGCGACGAGGTCGGCGAGCCGGTCGGCCTCGACGAGGCCGTCCACTCGCGTCGCTCCTGGCCCCGCCCAACCGCAACCAGGGACGTCGACCGCAATGACGGTGTGCGTCGTCTCGAGGTGATGAGCCACCGGACGCCAGTCGTCGCTCACCCCGGCCAGTCCCGACAGACAGAGCACCGGGACGCCCTGCCCGACCCGCAGCACCGACAGCGTGCGGCCCCTGGAGTGGAACTGGACGCGAGTCATGCCTCGGGCAGTCCGCGTCCGGGGGAGCGGTGCCACAGCGTGAAGAGCAGCACCCACCAGATCGTCAACGTCATAAGCGAAATGCGTTGTGCCACACCAAGGCCGACGCCGATGACGTCCAGCGCCGCCAGGGTGGTCCAGCCCAGCGTCAGCAGGTGGACGACTGCCAGCACCAGTCCTCCTACACGCAGCTCTGCCGGTGTTTGATGACGCCACGCGTAGACCGACGACCACATCACCGTGGCCGCGCCGAGCAACCCCACCGTGGTGCTGCTGTAGAGATGGAGCTGATGGGCCAGTGGCACCAGTCCGAGTGATTCCTCCAGCGCACAGATCTGGTCGGACGTCGGTGTGCAGCTCAGCGGCAACAATGCGTCGATGATCGTGACCAGTCCGAAGCAACCGAGCAGGACGAACGGCATCGCGCGTTTCCAGCCGGGTCGATCGCACCAGATCACGAGGATGCAGGCGGTGTAGATCGCGGCCCCGGCGGTGAGGTCCATCAGCTGGTAGAAGAGCGCTTTCGGCTCCTTGCTCGCCGCGAGCTCACTGACGTACGAACGCACCGGGTCGTGCAGGGGGCTGAAGATGGGCGCGAGCAACCAGCTGGAATAGCAGATGGCCGCCAGCGCCGCGAGTGGCAGCGGCCATCGACGTCCGCGCGACGTGGCGGCAGAGTCATCAGCCCGTGCCAGTGCTCTCACTCTCCTACGGTCGTCCTGCCCGCCGACAAGGTAACCGGCCCGAGGTGGCGGCGATCAGTCGACGTCGTGCTGCAGGAAGGTGCCGGCGGCCGACGCAGTGCTCACCTTCGAGCCTCGCAGCCAGGTGTTCTCCACCTGCCCGGTCAGTTGAAGTCCGTCGTACGCCGAGATCTTGTTCTTGTGCTCCAGATCGTCGACGCGCACCTCCCACGCCTGGTTGGGTGCGAAATCGATCAGGTCGGCGCTGTTGCCCACTGCGATCGCGCCCTTCGAGCGCAAACCGACGATCTGCGCGGGCTTCTCGCACATCCACCGCGCCACGTCGGCGATCTCGAAGCCTCGGTCGCGAGCAGCCGTCCAGACCGCGGTGAAGGCGACCTGGATGGACGAGACCCCACCCCACGCGGTGGAGAAGTCGCCGATGTCGGTCTGCTTCAGCTCGGCTGTCGAGGGGGAGTGGTCGGAGACGACGCTGTCGATGGTTCCGTCACGAAGGCCCTCCCAGAGGGCGTCCTGGTTGGCCTGGCCGCGGATGGGCGGGCAGCACTTGTGCGCGGTCGAACCTTCCCGGATCGTCTCCGCGGTGAACGACAGGTAGTGCGGGCAGGTCTCGACGGTGAGCGGGAGACCTTCGGCCTTGGCGGCGCGGATGTCGTCCAGCGCCAGAGCGGACGACAGGTGCAGGATGTGGGCGCGGGCGCCGGTGCGCCGTACTGCCTCGATGACCACCCGGATCGCTGCAACCTCGCAGGCATCGGGACGTGAGGCGAGGAAGTCGGAGTACAGCCGACCCGGCACGACCGGCGCCGATTGGAGCGTCGTGGGGTCTTCGGCGTGCACGATCATCAGGGCACCGATGCGGGCGGTCTCGGTGAGGTGCTCCTCCAACTGCTGAGCATCCAACGGCGGGAACTCCGGGACGCCGGAATCGGCCAGGAAGCACTTGAAGCCGAAGACTCCTGCCTTGTGCAGCGGCTCCAGGTCGGCGATGTTGCCCGGGATGGCGCCGCCCCAGAAGCCCATGTCGACGTAGCAATTGTCTTCTGCCGCAGCCTTCTTCGTCTCCAGTGCGTCTACCGACACTGTGGAGGGGAGGCTGTTGAGCGGCATGTCGACCAAGGTCGTGTAGCCGCCCTTGAGCGCGGCGCGGGTGGCCGTTTCGAAACCCTCCCAGTCGCTGCGTCCTGGGTCGTTGATGTGCACGTGGGTGTCGATCATGCCGGGCAGGAGCACGTGGTCGTCGGGCAACGACACTGCGTCGGTGCCGTTGAATTCGTCGTCCAGTTCGCCGATCTGCGCCACCACTCCGTCGCGGACGCCGATCGTCGCCCCGCGCAGTGCGCCGTCGATGAGGGCCTGCCGGGCCCGGATGACGAGGTCGAAATCTTCGGTGCTCACGCGGTGGCTCCTATCGGGTGAGGTCGCGGAGTTGGTCGAGGGTGAGGCCGCTGGCGTCGTGCACCTCAGCGGCGTCGATCGCGCCGCAGTGCACACCTCGCAAGAGTGCCATCGCCAGCATGCGCGCGGTGGCAGGCTCGTCCATGACGTCGCCGGAGACCTTGCTGAGGTAGGACGAGAGCCGCGCGCAGGCGCTGGGCATGGCACGGCGGAAGAAGAGGTAGTTGGCCAGGTAGCGGGTGGGTAGGTGCCCGGGGTGCATGTCCCAGCCCTGGTAGATGCCGCGTACCAGCGAACGTTGGACGAGGTCGTAGTGCAGCTTCCAGGTGGCAGCGGCCTGCTCGGCGTCGCCGAACGCGATCACGTTCGTCGATCCGTCCGACATGCGCACCCCGGTCTGGGCCGCGCTGACCTGCATGATGTTCTTGGCGTGGTCGGCTGCCGGATGGTCGGCCGCCTGATAGGCGGCAGCAATGCCGAGCCCGGCGCTGTAGTCGAAGGTGCCGTAGTGCAGTGAACTCACGCGTCCCTGTCCCGCGTGGATCATCGGCGCCAGAGGTGCCACGCCGTCCGAGGCCATGATCGCCTGCGCGGTCTCCACCTGGATCTCGAAAGTCAGTGTGCCCGAATCGATTCCGAGCGCAGATTCGATCTGGTCGCAGGCCTCGACCATCGCCTCCACCTGGGCGATCGAGGTCACCTTGGGCAGGGTGAGCGTGAGTCCGTCGCCGGCGCGGTCGTGCATCGCTGCCACGAACGCAGCGAGGGTGCGCACTCCGCGAGCACGGGTCGGTGCTTCGAAGCACTTGAAGCGGATGCCCCACCACGCCGGGCGATCCGACTGGTCGAGGGCGTTGCGCAGATCGGCCACGCTGGTTTCGAGCTGGGTGTCCTCGGTGTCATCGGTGCGCACTCCGTAGCCGTCCTCGAAGTCGACCCGCAGGTCTTCGATCGGCGCAGTGCGCAGCTTCTGCCGGATGCGTTCGTAGACCTGGTCGACTTCGTCCTCGTCGGCGCCGACCACGGCGGCGAGGGTGGCGGCGTCCGGGGCGAACTGGTCGAGCAGTTCCAATGCCTTTGCGCCCCAGGAGGATACGGTTTCGGCAGCGAAGAGGTCGGCCGGCACGTAGACCGTGTGGATCGGCTGGCGGGTGGTGCGGTCGCCCGGGTACTGCTCCGCGAGATCGCGATCGGCTTGCGCGAGACGGCGGTCGAGTGACGCTGTCAGGTCGGGCACGAACTCCGGGACGGGCATGGTTGCTCCTTAGGGGTCCTGTTCATTCTGCTAGATGGAGGATAGGTTTCATCTTGCGGAATATCTACCAGGTCTCATGTATATGACAGGGAGCGCACATGGCTGAGTCGAAACCGGGGGGCGTGCAATCGGTCAACCGCGCCCTTGAGATCCTGGAGTTGGTCGAGGCGGGCGGCGATGTCGCTCTCGTCGAACTCAGCAACGCCTCCGGCCTGCCGATGCCCACGATCCACCGTTTGGTGCGCACGCTGGTCGGACGCTCCTACCTTCGCCAGTTGCCCAACCGGCGGTACGCGTTGGGCGCGCGCTTGATCCCGATGGGCAACAGCGCGCGCGAAGTCTTCGGGGCCGGCGCCGCTCCCCACCTCGCCCGAGCGGTTGAGCAGCTCGGTGAGACGGTCAACCTCGCCACCTTGGACGGCGACATGGTCGTCTACGTGGGGCAGGTGCCCTCACCGCATGCCATGCGCATGTTCACCGAGCTCGGCCGTCACGTGCATCCGCACTGCCGCGCGGCAGGCAAGGCGCTGCTCGCCTCGCTGCCCGATCCGCAGGTGCGGGAGCTGCTGGGCCGCACCGGGATGCCGCAGCGCACCGAGCGCACCATCACCGATCCGGACGTCTTCCTCGAGCAGCTCGCGCGGGTGCGCGAGACCGGAGAGGCCGTCGAGGTCGAGGAGATGGAGGTCGGGGTGCACTGCGTGGCCGTGCCGGTGCCTGCCACCGGGGTGCGCCTGGCCGTCTCCATGTCGGCACCGTCGGCGCGGATGAGCCAAGAGGTGCAGGATCGGGCGATTCCGGTGCTTCGGGAAGCTGCCGCTGCGGTGGCCGGCGACCTGGGTCGTGAAGCGGGTTAGTCCATATATCGCGCGTCGCATTGACGGGAAGGCGTGGCGTGGTCCACAGTGCCACGAACGGAATGCGATTTCCGCCATACGAAATAGTCGCCCTCAGGGTGCGGACACGTCAGGGAGGCACTGATGGCCGAAGCCACGACCACGCAGAAGGAGGCGCGGCACCCGGTCGATACGCCGATGCCGCCAGGGCCTTCGCTGCTCTATGCGCTCCAGCACGTGCTGTCGATGTACGCCGGTGTCGTGGCGGTGCCGCTCATCATCGGTGGCGCGCTCAAGCTCGAGGCGGGCGACAAGTTCTACCTCGTCTCGGCCGCGCTGTTCATGGCCGGTGTGGCCACCTTGCTGCAGACCGTCGGTGTCTGGAAGATCGGCGCTCGCCAGCCCATCGTCCAAGGCACCTCGTTCGTGGCGGTGTCGAGCATGCTCGCGATCGCGGCCAAGGACCAGGGCCATGAAGGCTTGCAGAAGATCTACGGCGCACTGATCGTCGCAGGTCTCATCGGCTTCCTGATCGCCCCGATCTTCACCCAGCTGCTGCGCTTCTTCCCAGAGGTCGTGACCGGCACCGTCATCACGATGATCGGTCTGTCGCTGATCCCGGTCGGTGTCGGCTGGGCCGCCGGCGGTGTCGGTAGCCCCAACTTCGGGCAGCCCAAGCAGTACCTCCTGGCCTTCATCACGCTGATGCTGGTGATCCTCATCTACCGCTTCCTGCCGGGCTTCTTCGGCCGGATCGCGATCATCCTCGGCCTCGTGCTCGGCACCCTCGTCGCCATCCCGATGGGCATGACCGACTTCAGCGCCATCTCCGAGGCGAAGGTCTTCCAGGTGCCCTCGCCCTTCCACTTCGGCGCCCCGCAGTTCGAGATCAGCGCGATCATCTCGCTGACCATCTGCATGCTCGTGATCATGGTGGAGGCGACCGCCGACATCCTCGCCCTCGGTGAGATCACCGAGAAGCCCGCCGACCGCGACACCGTCACCAACGGTCTGCGCGCCGACACCCTGTCGACCGCCGTGGCCGGTGTCTTCAACGGCTTCTCGCTCAGCGCCTTCGCCCAGAACGTCGGCCTGGTCGCCATCACCGGCATCCGCAGCCGCTGGGTGGTCGCCTACGGCGGTGGCATCCTGATCGTCCTCGGCCTGCTCCCGCAGCTGGGTGCGCTGGTCGCCGCGGTGCCGATGCCGGTGCTCGGCGGTGCCGGTCTGGTGCTCTTCGGCACGGTCGCGGCCAGCGGAATCAAGACCTTGAAGGAGGTCGACTTCTCCGGCAACGCCAACATGGTGATCGTCGCCACCTCCCTGGCTTTCGGCATGCTGCCGATCGTCCAGAAGGGTGCCTACGAGCACTTCCCGGCATGGTTCCGCACCATCTTCGACTCCGGCATCACATCGGCCGCCATCGCCGCGATTCTGCTGAACTTCCTGTTCAACATCGTCGGCCGCTCCGGCGAGGAAGGTCCGGTCTTCTCCTACGGCCCGGGTATCGGCACGATCTCCGAAGAGGACGAGGACCGACTCGAGGAGGAAGGCATGCAGCACCTGCGCCGTCATCGCGATCGCGACAGGAACGCCGACTGACGAATCAGTCCACCCGAAACGGCCACCGGATGATCCGGTGGCCGTTTCGTGTTGTCGCGCGGTCGTTAGTAGAAGAGTCGAAGGGCCCCGGGCTCCACCCGAATGGTGGCGGGGGTGGACGAGATCGGGTCGCCGTCGGCGAAGACCTCCAACGGGGCACCGTGCCGATCGGTGGCGGTGACCTCGATCTGCGTCGCCCGCCATTGCTGCACGTACGGCAGGCGGACGTGATGTCCACCGCGCTCCAGCAGCGCTGAGGCGGCGAGCTGGTCGAAGCGCGAGCCCTGCGTCACCACGACGTCCAGCAGGCCGTCGGCGAGGTCTGCTCCTGGAGTTGCGGTCAGTCCGCCGCCGTGGCGACCGGAGTTGCCGATGCTGAGATTCCACCCGGTGAAGCGCTCTTCGCGCTGTCCCTCCGGGCCGTCGGTGCGCACCTCGAACCGGGCGGGCTTCATGCGGAGGGCCACGCCCACGCCGGCGGCGGTGTAGACCACGGCGCCGCGGATGCGACGCCGCCGGTTGGCGCGCTCGTTGGTCAGCGCGTCGAAGCCGATGGTGGCGGTGCCGACGAAGGTGCGCTCGCCGATGCGCCCGACGTCCACGACGCGTTCGGACGCCGTGCTCAAGGTGCGGGTCACCGCGAGGGTGTCGCGGGGGAGGCCGAGGCCACGGACGAAATCGTTGCCGCGGCCGGCAGGCAGCGGGGTCAACAATGCGCCGGACGCCACGCAGCCCTGCGCGACGAAGGAGATCATGCCGTCGCCGCCGAGGGGAAGGACAAGGTCGTCCGGCGCCGCCTGCGCGGCGCAGTGCACGGCGTGCTCGGCACTGCTGGTGTGCATCAGGCTCGCCTCGAAGCCCAGGCTGCGCAGGGTGGCCACCACGGCGTCCGCCGAAGTGCCGGCGGTGCCTGCTCCGGCAGCAGGATTGACCAGCACGAGGGCACGACCGGACAGCTTCGTCATCTCTGCCTCCTCAGGGTGCGTCGGGCACCAAGGCACCGGGGTTGAGGTTGTTACCCGGATCGAGTTCGTTCTTCAGTGCGCGCAGCATACGCACGCCGACATCGCCGATCTCGTGCTTGAGCCACGGCTTGTGGTCGCGGCCGACGGCGTGGTGATGGGTGATCGTGCCCCCAGCGTCCACGATGGCGTCGCTTGCAGCGTGCTTCACGGCGCGCCATTGTCCGAGCGGATCGGGGGCCTCCGCCGCGAGATAGGTGAAGTAGAGGGACGCGCCGGCGGGGTAGACGTGCGAGATGTGGCACTGGACGATGCCCGGGGTGCCGAGGCCGTCCAGGGCGTCGGTGATGGCAGCACCGACCCGGCTGTGCAGCGCCGGGATGTTCGACCAGTGGGTGGCCGTCTCGAGGGTCTCGACGAAGACGCCTCGGGTGATGAGTTCGTCGCGCAGATAAGGCGCATTGAACCGACCGTGCTCCCAAGAACGCGCGATCTTGTCAGGAAGACTGATACCTCCATGCCGTCGCAGAATCTTGGCTGCGGAGCGTCGCCGGTCGCGTGCGACGCTTTCGCCGGTGTCGTGCCACAGCAGGATCGCCAGGCACGGAGCCGATACGCCGCGGCGCTTCAGGTAGGCGGAGATCAGCCGTCCCGGGCGGCCGGCAAGCCCTAGCGAGACCTCGGTCTCGTCGGCGTCGGAGACGCGGGTGACATCGGGCTGGGCATCGTGCCCGAGCTGCTGCACCATCTCCCGCAGGGCAGCCGTTGCGGAGCTGAAATCCGGGAAGGCGACGGCAGCGTGCCGAGTGACCCTCGGCGCAGGCTGCACCCGGAGCGTCACCTCGGTGAGCACCCCGAAGGCGCCTTCGCTGCCGACCATCAGGTCGAGCAACCTCGGCCCGGCTGCGGACGCCGGCGACTGGGCGCCGAAGTCGAAATCACCCACGGCAGTCACGCCGCGCACGCCTTCGACCATGTCGTCGATGCGCCCGTAGCCGCTGGACGACTGGCCGGCGCTCCTGGTGGCCACGAATCCACCGAGCGATGCCTGCTGGTAGCTCTGGGGGAAGTGGCCCAGCGTGAATCCCGTTGCGCGTAGAGCGATCTCCGCATCGGGAGCGATCGTGCCGGCCAGGAAGGTAGCGGTCCGATCGGTCTCGTTGAGAGATACCAGCCCGGTGAGTCGGCGCAGGTCGAGGCTGATGACAGGACGCGCTTCGTCTGCCACAGTCAGCCCGGCGACCACGCTCGTGCCGCCGCCGATGGGCACGACGGCGATGTCGTGCTCGACGCAAAGTGCGACGACCTGAGCCACCTCGTCGTGATCTGCGGGGAGAATGACCGCGTCCGGCACGAAGGGCAGGTCTCCGGTGCGGGCTCGCACGAGATCGACGTAGCTCTTGCCACCCGCGCGCGGAATGCGATCTGCGTCATCGATCAGGAGGTGTGCGGGCCCGACCGCGGCTGTGAGCGCGTCCCTGGTCGATGCTGACAGCCGGGACGCCGGCACTGTGATGTCTTCGAGCGGGACGGGCCGGTGATCGGTGACCGAGCAGCGCACGCCGAGCCGGTCGTCGAGCATCTGCTTGGCGTGCGCGGGCAGCGTGGTGGCCAGCGCCGGATCGCCCCAGCCCCACCACACCGATCTTTCGACAGACTGCAAAGTCGGATCCATGTGTGACAGTATGACATAGAGTGTCACTCTGAGTACGAGCGAAAGGCTGATGTCATGGCGGAGAGTGTGGACGAAGCGCTGTGGCGAGCAGTGCGTGAAGAGGTGGGCGCCTACGGCGTTTCACGCTCGACCGTGACCTCGGTCGCCCAGCGGGCAGGACTGTCACGGATGACCGTCTACCGCCGAGCAGGAGGCATGGAGCAGCTGGTGCTCGATGCCCTGGCCCACGAACTCGGGTCGGTCGTCCCGTTGACAGCGCTCGACCTCGAATCCGCGGACGACCCCGTCGCCGAAGTGGCCACCGCCGTCGCCGAGGTGGTCGGTGAACTCATGGATTCCGCTCTGTTGCAAGCGCTTCGGCGCCACGATCCACATCTGTTGATGCCCTACGTCGTCGGTCACTTCGGTCGCGGTCAGGTGAGTCTGACCGAACAGCTCGTCGAGCTCATCACACGCGCGCGCCGCCGCTGCCGAGCGCTCGGTCGACCATTGCGCTCGCGTCCGTCGGCTGCCGTCCAGGCCCGCTTCCTCATCCTGTCGTTGCAGACTTTCGTCATCGGGGTCGATCCCGACGAACCCTTGGACCGCCGAATGATCACCGGCGAGGTCACCCATCTCGTCGCCGGCTACCTCGCGAGCGGGCGTAGCAAATGACCGCTGTCGCCTCGCTGGATGCTGTCTCCCGCAGAGCGGCCGTCGACGGGCTGCGCCGCGAGGTCTTCGACGTGCTCGTGATCGGGGGTGGCATCACCGGTGCCGGAGTGGCTCTCGATGCCGCAAGTCGTGGGCTGCGCACGGCGTTGATCGAGCGCGACGACCTCGCGTCCGGCACTTCGCGGTGGAGCTCGAAGTTGGTGCACGGTGGGTTGCGTTACCTCGCCGGGGGACACGTGCGTATTGCGGCCGAGAGCGCACGCGAGCGGCATCTGTTGATGACCGTGGTGGCGCCGCACCTGGCGCGCCCCCGGCTCAACGCGCTGCCGCTCACCCCTGATCTGACGCGTTCGACGGCCCTGCTGACCAGTCTCGGGCCGGGAGCAGCCGATCTGCTCCGTCGGCGCAGCGGCACCGCTGGCGAGCTGCTGCCTCGGCCCGGGCGCCTGCGCGCCGACGCGGCCCGGGAGTTGCTGCCGGCGTGGTCACCCGACGCCGTTCGCGGTGCCATCACCTACTGGGACGGCCAGTTGCAGGACGACGCCCGCCTGGTGGTGAACGTTGCGCGCACCGCGGCCACGCACGGTGCGCGGATCGCCACCTATGTGCAGGCGGACGAGGTCGGTGAGCACGAGGTGGCCGTGCACGACCGTTTGAGTGGGGAGCGTTTCGTAGCCCGCGCACGCGTTGTGATCAACGCGGCCGGGGTGTGGTCCGGTGGGCTGGACGATCGGGTGCAGCTTGCTCCCAGCCGGGGCTCCCATCTGGTGCTGCCGGCCGCGCGGCTGGGCCACCTCGAGTGTGTGGTCAACCTGCCGGTGCCGGGCGAATTCGGACGGTTCGTCTTCGTGCTGCCCCAGCCCGACGGGCTGGTCTATGTCGGCCTCACCGACGAGCCCGCGCCGGGAGCCGATGGTCACGCGCCTGCAGTACCCCCGCAGGACGAGGAGTTCCTGCTCCGGATCGTCAGCCGACACCTGGCGGTGCCGCTGGACCGCGCGGACGTGGTCGGCCGGTTCGCCGGGCTGCGTCCGCTGGTCGTCACGGGGCAGACGACGGGGTCGTCCGCCGACATCTCACGGGAGCATCTGCTGCTCGATCGTCCCGGCGCGCCGCTCACGATCGTGGGCGGAAAGCTGACCACCTACCGCAAGATGGCGCAGGACGCTGTCGATGCCGCGTGCCGGCGACTGGCCGACCAAATGTCGGCGGCGCCGTGCGTGACCGATCGTCTGCCACTGGTGGGTGCGGCGCCGGCGTCACTGCTGAAGCGGGTTCGTGCCCCGCGCCATCTCGTGCGGCGGTACGGCACTCTCGCCGAGCAGGTGCAGGCGATGATCGACGAAGATCCCACCCTGGGCGAGCCGGTGGTTAGTGGCTCGACGACCCTGCGAGCGGAGTTGGCGTACGGCATCCGTCACGAGGGCGCATTGGCTCCGGCAGACCTCATCGAGCGCCGCACCAGACTGACCATGCGGACGGCGATCACTGCTCCGGCGACAGCTGCAGCCTCAGCGCTCCTCGCGACTGCCGGCGGTCGTTTCGAGATCGATTCGATACCCGGATAGCTGCTTCGACCCATCGACGGAAGCTGCTTCTTCCCGCACACTTGACCTATGCCGTCCGGGGGAATGGCGTACAAGGGAAATGAATCAAGGGGACATCAACCATGCAATCGGTTCGGCAATCCACAGGCCCGTTGGCGCACCGCGCGCCCGCGGGGCAAAATATGGCGGCTGCACACTGTGTGCCGTCACACCACGATTCACCGCAAGGGGAAATGTCATGAGCGCTCAGATGAGCCGTCGTTCACTGGTCATCGGCACCGGAGGCGGCGTCGCTGCAGCTGGCGCCTCCTTGCTGGGCGCTGAGTCCGCGCACGCAGCGGTGCCGACCATGACGATCGGGTCCCGCGGATGGCATGTCCAGCAGTTCCAGACTGCGCTCGCCTCTTCCGGTTACTGGCTCGGTGCCGCCGACGGCGTGTTCGGCCAGCTCACGCAGCAGGCCGTATGGGCACTGCAGAAGACGCACGGGCTGCGCCGCACCGGCGTGATTGACGAGGCGCTGTGGAACAGCGGTCTGGCGCGCGTCCGTGCGCAGAGCAAGCTGAAGCAGGACGGCATCGAGATCGATCTGGCCACGCAGACGCTGATGATCGTCAAGGGCGGAGTCGTGCACCTGACGCTCAACACCAGCACCGGCAACGGCAACGGCGAGCGTTTCGAGTACCTCGGTGGCTGGGCCACGGCCATCACGCCCAAGGGCACTTTCAAGATCTACCGCAAGTCGGTGCAGGAGACGAGCACGAACGCCTGGGTCGAAGGCCCGCTGGGCAGGATGTACAAGCCGCGTTTCTTCACCACGACCGGCATCGCGGTGCACGGTTCGCTGAGCATTCCGCCGTACCCGGCGTCGCACGGCTGCATCCGGTTGCACAACTCCGCACAGGATTACCTGCTGCGCACCGGGCGCCTGGTCAACGGCACCGACGTCCGCATCTACTGAATTCGATCTCTGCCGCAACGCCAAGGGCCGCACCCGACATGGGTGCGGCCCTTCGCGTTGTTCGTCGCCGGTTGGTTCAGCGGGGCGGGAGGCGCAGTGCGCCGTCGAGCCGGATCACTTCGCCGTTGAGCATGGGGTTGGCCACGATCGTGTCGACCAGTTGCGCGTACTCGTCGGCTCGGCCGAGGCGGGAGGGGTGCGGCACCTGGGCTTCCAGCATGCTCTTCACGTCGTTCGGGAGCCCAGCCATCATCGGGGTCTCGAAGGTGCCCGGGGCGATCGTCATGACCCGGATCGCCTTGTCCGCCAGGTCGCGTGCCGCGGTGAGGGTGAGGCCGACGATCGCGCCCTTGGAGCTGGCGTACGCGGCTTGCCCGATCTGACCGTCGTAGGCGGCCACGGACGCCGTCATCACGACGACGCCGCGGTCTTCGTCCAGCGGCTCGTTGTCGACCATGGCGGCTGATGCGAGGCGCAGCACATTGAAGGTGCCGATGAGGTTGATCTCGATCACCGTGCGGAACTGGTCAAGGTCGTGCACTCCGCGCTTGCCGACGATGCGCCCGGGGGTGGCGACACCGGCGCAGTTGACCACGATGCGCAGCTCGCCCATTGTCTTGGCCGCGTCGATACCCGCCTGCACCTGGGCCTCGTCGCGCACGTCGGCAGCAACGAACTGCGCACGCTCACCGAGTTCGTCAGCCACCTGCTGCGCCCGCGAGCCTTCGAGGTCGAGCAGGACGACGGCAGCGCCATCCGCGTGCAGTCGGCGAGCAGTGGCCTCGCCGAGGCCCGAGCCACCACCGGTGACGAGCGCGACGGTCTTGTCGTTGATCTTCATCGAATGTCCTTGTCGTTGGTGTGGATTCGCAGATTGGTCACAGTCCGGCGAGCAACTGGCGGGAGATCACCAGGCGCTGGATCTGATTGGTGCCTTCGAAGATCTGGGTCACCTTCGCGTCCCGGAAGAAACGCTCGACCGGGAAGTCCTGGGTGTAGCCGGCGCCGCCGAGCACCTGGACGGCGTCACCGGTCACCTTCATCGCGGCATCGGTGGCCACGAGCTTTGCGACAGCCGCGGCCTTGCTGAACGGCCTTCCGGCGTCCTTCAGGCGGGCGGCGTGGAGGTAGGTGGCACGTGCCGACGAGACGGCTGCCTCCATGTCGGCCAGCATGAACGCCAGCCCCTGATTGTCGGCAATCGGACGCCCGAACTGGTGGCGTTCCTTGGCGTAGGCCACCGAGTGGTCGAGCGCAGCCTGCGCCAATCCTGTTGCGGCAGCGGCGATTCCGAGGCGTCCAGCGTCGAGCGCGCTGAGCGCGATCGCCATGCCTTGTCCGCGTTCGCCGATCAGACGGTCGCCACTGACCGGCACGTCGTCGTAGATGACCTCCGCCACCGGGTCGGCGTGCAGGCCCATCTTGCGTTCCGGGCTTCCGAAGCGCAGTCCGTCGGCGCCGGCCGGGACGACGAAGCAGGACAAGCCCTTGCCACCGGTGTCATCAGTGCGGGCGAAGGTCGTGTAGAAGTCGGCGTGAGCGGCGTGGGAGATCCAGGCCTTCGTGCCCTTCAGTCGCCAGCCACCGCCGTCCTGCACGGCTCGCGTCCGCATCTGGGCGATGTCGGAACCCGCCTCGCGTTCGGAGAGTCCGTACGCGCCGAGCCACTCGCCGCCCAGCATCTCCGGCAGCAATGCCTCCTGTTGTGCAGTGCTGCCGAATTCGGCCACGGGATAGGCGGTCAGGCAATGCACGCTGACGCCGACGGCGACCGCCATCCACCGCTGGGCGATCTCCTCGATCACTTGCAGGTAGACCTCGTAGGGCTGTCCTGCGCCACCGAACTCTTCGGGGTAGGGCAGCGACAGCAGTCCGGCCCGCCCGAGCGTGCGGAACAGGTCACGCGGTGGGGTGGCGGTCAGTTCACCTTCGGCGGCAGGAGGGAGTACTTCCTTGTCGCAGAGGTCACGGGTGAGGACCAGCAGGTCAGCGGCCTCATCCGTCGGCAGAAGTCGTTCGACGGGCATGCGCCAAGGCTACTGAGCATGTGACTGGAGCCACATGGGGGTCGACGGCGGGAAGATTCATTGTCTACGATGTTCAAAACCGAAGGATTTTCGACGAGGAGCCAGCGATGAGTGTTTTCCCGAAGGTGTTGATCGACCAGGCGCACAGCAGTGCATGGTCGATCGATCGCGCGGTCGCCGCGACGATGAACCCTGCCAACCCCGCCGACGCGAGCCTCGCGTTGGCTGTGGAGGCGCTGCAATCACGGGGTTTCCTGGTTGCTCCACACGCGGGTGAGTTCGCGAGTTCTGCCTTCGGTGATGCCGACGTGCTGGTCATCGACCACCCGGCCGAGGCGAAGGCCGAGCGAGTGGCGGGCGACCTGCCGCCGGTCTTCACCGCCGACGAGATCGACGCTGTGGTCGGCTTTGTCGAGCAAGGCGGGGGGCTGATCGTGCTGGCCGAATGCGAGCAGGACGTCTACGGCAACAATGTCAACGAGCTGCTCGCCCGTTTCGGGCTTTGCGTCACGAGCACGCTCGTGCATGAATCGGCCGAGAGCGGCCGTCGCCATCAGGACAACGCCACCTGGGTGCGCGGCGAGGTCATCACCGGCCACGGCCAGGGTGTGCTCGCCGGGGTCGACGACCTCTGCTTCTACCGTGCCGGTGTCATCGACGTGTCGGGCGCTCCGGAGGCCCAGGTGCTCGTGCGTACGAGCGCGACGGCGCACCCCGCCCTTGAGCCGCTCGTCGTCACCGCCTCGTTCGGCGCAGGCCGCGTCGTGGTGCTGGCTGACTCCGATCTCGTGGGCGACGACTCGATCCACGAACTCGACCACACCCGCTTCTGGATCAACATCGTCACCTGGGCGGCAGCGGGCCGGACGCGAGCCGAGGTGGCGGCGACGGGTTCCGGCACGGAGAACCTCCCGGAGTGGCAGCGCCTCAAGACGGCTGTGCTCGAGCTGCGCCAGATGCAGAGCAAGGACGGCTCAATCGACGGATCGGCACACCCGCACGCCCGCGCCGCGGAGTTGGTGGAGGCGATGAAGGCCGAGATCGCAGCTCTCGCCCCGCGATTCCCGCACGACGCCGACTACCTGGCTGCTCTTCCTGTCGATCTCACCAAATGGGTCGGCGGCGGCTTTGCGGTTCCTGACTTCCTTGACTCGCTCCAGCTGTTCCGCCCCGATCTGCACCGACAGGACGGCATCGAGCACTTGGTGCTCTTCCCGATGTACACCCAGAACGGCAACCCCGACCGCGTCTTCGAAGCGCTGCTGGTGAGCGTTCCGTGGCCGCAGTGGTTGGCCGAGGTGGAGAAGGAGTACGTCAACTCCGCTTTCGTCCCGGTCAACTTCCTCGATTTCACACCCGGTTACGACACCAACTCGGCGGTGCTCTTCCCCGAGACGGTGGCCGTCCGCGAAGTGCCGAAGTTCCACTGGGGCGCGATCTTCTGCGACCGCGAAGGCGCCCGCTTCCGCCGGGTTGTCGAATCGGCCGCTGACCTGCTGCACCTGCAGCTGCCGCCTGAGGGGGAGCGGCTGCTCGGCTCCCAGGAGCTGGCGCAGTCAACTTTCGCCATGTGGGATCTCATCCACGACCGCACCCACAGCCACGGTGACCTGCCCTTCGACCCGTTCATGATCAAGCAGCGCATGCCCTTCTGGATGTATGCGTTGGAGGAACTGCGCTGCGACCTCACCACCTTCCGTGAAGCCGTGAAGCTCGAGGCCGAGGGGCAGCCCTACGCCAAGTCGGTGCAGCTGGCGATCTTGTTCGACCGGCTCTTCCGTTTCCCGATCACCGGCGACCGGGTGCGCAACTACGACGGTCTGGGCGGTCAGCTCATGTTCGCCTACCTGCACAAGAACGATGCTTTGCGTTGGACCGACAACAAGCTCTCCTTCGACTGGCGCCGCGTGCCCGAAGTCGTCGTCGCCCTCTGCGAAGAGGTCGAAACGTTGTACCGCAGCGGTATCGACCGCTCGCGGGTCGGCCACTGGCTTGCTTCCTACGAGTTCGTCACGACCTACGTCGCGCCGCACCCGGCGTCCACCTGGGCGAAGGGCGCAGCTGCTCTGCCGCTCGACGGCACGGTCAAGGAACTCGTCGACCTCGTGCAGCCCGACGAGTTCCCGCTCAACGTCTTCTACGAGGCGCTGCGCAAGAAGCTCGGCGGCGTCATCGAATCCACCCGGGGCATCACCGCCGTTTCGAGCGAACCCGCGCAGGTGGCGTGATGCTGCCCGACGGCGCGGTCGTCGCGGTGACCGGAGCCGGGGGAGCGCTCGGTGAAGTCGTGAGTCGCCTCCTGGTTGACGCAGGTGTCACGGTGATCGCGGTCGACCGTGACCTCGACCTGTTGTCGCCGACGGCTGAGCGGTACGTGCCGATGGCCGTCGACCTGCTCGACGCGTCGGCGGCAGACGCCTGGGCAGGGGAGGTGCTCGCTGGCTACGGACGCATCGACGGCCTCGTGCACCTGGTGGGTGGTTGGCGCGGCGGCAAGGGCATTGTGGAAGCCGACCTCGCTGACTGGGATGCTTTGCACGACAGCCTGATCCGCACTCTCCAGCACACTTCGCGAGCGGTGCACGACCCGTTGCGCGAGTCGCCGGACGGCCGACTGGTGATCATCTCGTCCACCGGCGTCGCGGCTCCCACCGCCAAGAACGCCGCGTACGTCGCAGCCAAGGCCGCCACTGAGGCGTGGACCCTCGCCGTGGCCGACTCGTTCAAGGGCTCCGGCGCCGCGGCGGTCGTCCTACGTGTCATGGCGCTGCTCACCCCGGCGATGCGGGAGGCCAAGCCCGAGGCGAAGTTCAGGGGCTTCACCCCGGTCGACAAGGTTGCGGCAGCGGTCGTCGCGCTCTGGGACGATCCCGCTGACTCGGTCAACGGCCGGATCATCGACCTCACCGTCGATCCGGGCTGAGGCGCAAACAGACAGAGCCTTTCCACCGACAGGCGCGGCACCTGTTGGCAGACGCGGTAGCTGCAACCGCCGCGTGCGTGAAGAGCCGCCGCGTTTGCGGCCCGGCTCGCCTCCGGCTTACATCTGGGGACGTCCGACACGCCGTACTTCGCGTCGCTACGCCGGAATTGCAAACAGACGGAGCCCTTCCAGTGACAAACGCGGCGGCTATAGGCAAACGCGGTAGCTGCAACCGCCGCGTGCGTGAGGAAGCGCCGCGTCTGCGGCCCGGCTCGCGTCCGGATGTGCGGACGACGTCCGGCCGACCTCACCCCACCTGAGAGGATTTCGAACGTGACTGAACTCGATGCGCTGCACGACCCGACCGAACGCGGCTTCGCCAGCGACAACTACTCCGGCATCCACCCCGAGGTGTTGGCGGCGATCGTCCGGGCCAACGGCGGCCACCAGACGGCCTACGGCGACGACGTCTACACCTCGAGGCTGCAGGACGCCTTCGCCGAGCACTTCGGTGAAGGCGTCGAGGTCTACCCGGTCTTCAACGGAACGGGCGCGAATGTCGTTGCATTGCAGGCCTGCACGCAGCGGTGGGAATCGGTGATCTGCACCGCGAGCGCACACATCCACGTGGACGAGTGCGCGGCGCCCGAGCGCATGGGCGGGCTGAAACTGATGACGGTGGCCACGCCGGACGGCAAGCTCACCCCTGATCTCATCGACACCGTCGCCGTGCGCAAGGACGACGAGCACCACGCCCAGCCCAAGGTCGTCTCGATCACCCAGACCACCGAGCTCGGCACCGCTTACACCCCGGCGGAGATCCGTGAGATCGCCGATCACGTGCACGCAAAGGGTTGGGTGCTGCACGTCGACGGCTCACGTCTGTCGAACGCCGCGGCGAGCCTGGGCGTGAGCTTCCGCGAGATGATCACCGACACCGGCGTCGACATCGTGTCTTTCGGAGGCACCAAGAACGGTCTGATGGTCGGCGAGGCGGTGCTGGTGCTCGCACCGGACGCCGTCCGGGGCATGAAGTACCTGCGCAAGCAGTCGATGCAGCTGGCCTCCAAGATGCGTTTCATCAGCACTCAGTTGGAAGCGCTGCTCACCGACGAGCTGTATCTGCGTAATGCCGGTCACGCCAACGCGATGGCGCAGCGGCTGGCCGGCGGAGTGCGCGACATCGACGGGCTGATCCTGCCGCGACCGGTGCAGGCCAACGCGGTCTTTGCGATCTTGCCGCGTGAAGTGTCCGAACATCTCATGGAGTCGTTCCGTTTCTACTTCTGGGACGAAAGCACCGGCGAGGTGCGCTGGATGTGCTCGTGGGACACCACCGAGGCAGACATCGACCGATTCGTCACGGCGATCAGCGACGCGATGCGAGACCATCGAGCATGACCGAATCAGGGGGTCAGGCGCGGCGACGAGTGATCATGGTCGGCGGTTCTGCCGTGCTGGGCGCGCTCGGGGGAGCGGCGCTCAATGATGAAGCGGTGGCGTACGAGGTGACGCACCGGCCGCCGTCCTACCGGGTGGCCCCGCCTGCACCGCGCACCGGCGCCTTTGTGGCGCCGGTCGTCTGGCGTGCCGCAGGTGGTGGGGTAGCGCTCACCTTCGATGACGGCCCTGACCCGAGGTGGACACCGCGCATCCTCGACATCCTGAAGCAGAACCGTTGCCTGGCAACCTTCTTCGTGCTTCGCACTCAGGTGCTCAAGCATCCTGACCTGTTGCGTCGCATCGTGGCCGAGGGTCATCAGATCGGCGTTCACGGCGTCGCGCACGTCGACATGACCACCCTTGATGCCGCCGCTCTCGAGCGCGAGTTCGACCTGTCGATCGATACGGTGCGCACGATCGGGGGCGTGACCGCCACGGTGATGCGTCCGCCGTACGGCAGGTTCGATGCGCCGGTGCTGCAGCGGGCCACGGCAGCAGGTCTGCAGATGGTGCTGTGGTCCGACTGGCTGCCCGGCAAGCACTCAGCCGCTGCCGCGGGCGTCCTGGAGCGCGACCTGACCAATGGGTCGATCGTCCTGTGTCACGACAGCCGGCGCACCCCCTCCGAGGGCATGATCGCCGCGCTGCGAGGGTTCGTGCCGCGTCTGCAATCACGCGGCCACGAGTTGGTGACCGTCGACGGTCTGCTGGGCCCTGACGCAGCGCCCGGCTCGAAGCGCTGACCACGCATGGCAGGGTGTCTGCCGTGGACGAGGGGCTGACCGGCGCGGGGCGGTGGGGACGTGTTGTCGCGACCGTTCTGCTGGTCGTCGCCGTCACCCTCGGCGCTGGCTGGGGCACCGACCGCTGGTGGCCGTCCGGGCCGATGACGATGTTCGCCTTCCAGGTCGATCCGAACGGTCAGGTGCACTCACTCGGTGTGGAGGCCGACACGGTGGCTGGTCAGCGCGTCGTGGTGCCACTGGGCGCCGGTGGCATCGGACTGGAACGTGCCGAGATCGAGGGCCAGGCGCAGCGCCTCACCCGCGAACCCAAGCGTCTGCAGGGCATCGCCGTCGCAGCAGCCCGCACCCTGCCCGACGCGCCGAGATACCGGAAGGTGTATCTCGTCGACACCGTCCATCAACTGAAAGACGGTGAACGCGTCGGCAAGCCGGTGCGCACGGTGCTTGCCACCTGGGCCGTTGTCGACCCGACAGATCCCAAGGACCTCTCGTGAACCGGCTCTTCGAAGCGGTGCCGTACGAGCGCGTCGCCCGATTACGCGCGGCGATCTACGCCGTGGTGCTGCTGGACGTCTGGCTGCTCACGCCCTTCCCGATCGGCCACGGAAACGTGCCGGCCGACCTCTACCAACCGCTTCCGGTGCGCGAGTGGTTCTTCCCCCAACCCGCGCCGCTGTACGTCCACCTGCTGCGCATCGTCATCACGGTGGCAGCGTTGCTGGCTCTCTCCGGACGCCTGCCCAGAGCGGCGGGCTTGATCGTCGCCGTCGGGATGTTCGACTGGATGAGCAACGCCTTCTCCTACAGCAAGATCAACCATGACCATCTCGCCCTGCTCGTGGCGCTGGCTGTGCTCCCGCTGGGGGCCGGTCGGCGTAGCGACAGCCGCGCGGACGCCGAGCGCAACGGATGGTCGCTGCGCATGATCCAGATCGCTGTGGTGGCCACGTACTTCTTCGCGGCCGTGGCCAAGGTGAAGGAAGCCGGCTGGGGATGGGCGAGCTCGGCCGTGCTGGTCTGGGCCATCACGCGGCGCGGATCGGCGGCCGGACAAGCGCTGGCCGAACTGCCGTGGCTGACCTATCTCTTCCAATGGATCTCGCTGATCGCGGAGTTCCTCGCGCCCATCATGCTGCTCCTGCGCGGCCGGCCGCTCTACGCCTACGTGGCGTTCTGGGCGGTATTCCACGCGTCCACCTTCGCGCTGCTGGGCATCCACTTCCTGCCCACGGCGATCTGCTTACTGGCCTTCCTGCCGCTGGAGCGACTGGCTATTGGACCTCGAGGTCGACCGGAGCCACAGTCGGTCGCTTCGGGCTGATCTCGTCGCCTGAGCTGCGACCCTTCAACCGGCGCTGCACCCATGGCCCGGCGTACTCCTTGGCCCAGCTGGCGTGCCCGGCGATTGCCTCGCGTCGACGAAGGGCCGGTGCCGGCGGCAGCGGCTGAGCCCACTCACGCTCGGTCGTGCCGCGATCGCCAAGAGTCCAGTACGCCTGTGCCGCAACACGTTGGTGACCTTCGGTCGAGAGATGGATGCGATCGGTGCCCCACATCCGCGCATCCCGGAGAGACCGCAGCGACCAGATGTCGAGCACCATGGCGCCCTGGCGCTGCGCGATTCCCCAGACGTTGGCGTTGTGCGCGGCCATGCGTCCGCGCAGGCGTCGCAGCACGGCCGCGCCGACCGGGTCAGCGAGCGTGCTGAGCAGGACGTCCGCACCAGTGGCCCGCACTGTGGCGACGGCCTCTTCCAGCGAGTCAGCGATGGCGTCCAGGTCGGCCTTGGGACGCAGGATGTCGTTACCGCCGCCCACCAGCGACACCAGGTCGGGCTGCAGTTCGAGGGCCTGCTGCAGTTGCGGTCCGGCCACGTCGGCGAGCAGCCGCCCGCGCACGGCGAGGTTGGCGTACCCGAAGGGCTTGCTGTCGGCAGCATTGGTGGCGGCGAGCTGGGCAGCCAACCGGTCGGCCCAGCCGACGAAGACATCGGGTTGCTCCGGGTGTTCGTCGACCATGCCCTCGGTGTAGCTGTCACCGATCGCCACGTAGCGTTCCCAGGTCTTCATGCCAGCCTCCAGTCGATCGGTTCGGCGCCTTGCTGCTGCAGCAACTCGTTGCATCTGCTGAACGGTCGTGATCCGAAGAACCCACCGTGCGCCGACAACGGGGACGGGTGCGCGCTCTCCACAAAGGGCACCTGCCCCAGATGTGGTGCGAGATTGCGGGCGTCGCGGCCCCACAGGATCGCCACGAGCGGGCCGCCACGGGCCACGAGCCCGCTGATGGCTGCGGCCGTGACGTGCTCCCAGCCCTTGCCCCGGTGCGAGGCGGGTTTACCTGGTGCGACGGTGAGCACTCGGTTGAGCAGGAGCACCCCGCGCTCGCTCCACGGCGACAGGTCGCCGGTGCTCGGACGCGGCAGGCCGAGGTCTGACTCCAACTCGGTGTAGATGTTCACCAGGCTGCGCGGCACCGGCCGTACTTCCGGCGCCACCGAGAAGGACAACCCGACGGCGTGGCCCGGCGTCGGGTACGGGTCTTGCCCGACGATCAGCACGCGCACCGCGTCCATCGGCTGCTCGAAGGCACGCAGCACGTGATTGGCCGCTGGCAGGTAGCCGCGTCCGGCGGCCACCTCTTCGCGCAGGAACACCCCACACGCGGCCAGTGCATCGGCAGCGGGCGTGAGCGCATCGACCCAGCTGGGATGCATCAGGTTGGCAAGCGGTTCGGGCATGGGGCCACGCTACGACGCGCCCTCCGGGCCCGGTGCGCGGGCGGCCAAGAGACGCCGACGGAGCGCCGGAACATCGGCAGGGTGAGCCACGTTGGAGCAGACGTGCACAAGCATTACAACGGCCTCAAGACCGCCCTGCTGTTCGGCGCCATCTGGGCGCTGCTGCTGGGCGTCGGTTCGCTGATCGGCGGCGGCAAGTTCATCTGGGTCTTCGCGCTCATCGGCCTTGGCACCACCTTCTACGGCTACTGGAACAGCGACAAGCTCGCGTTGCGCGCGATGCAGGCCTACCCGGTCAGCGAGATCCAGGCGCCGGACTACTACCGCATCGTCCGCGAGCTCTCCAACGCCGCGGGCAAGCCGATGCCGCGGCTGTACATGTCGCCCACCCAGGCACCCAATGCCTTTGCAACCGGCCGTAATCCGCAGCACTCGGCCGTCTGCGTCACCGAGGGCCTCATGGACCTGCTGGACGAACGCGAACTGCGCGGAGTGCTCGGCCACGAACTCATGCACGTCTACAACCGCGACATCCTCACTTCCTCCGTCGCTGCCGCGCTCGCCGGAATCATCACCTCGGTGGCACAGATGATGATGTTCGCCGGGGCGTTCGGTGGCGGCAACAGCAATGACAACCGGCCCAACCCCCTGGCCATGCTGTTGATGGCCTTCCTCGCACCCTTCGCCGCGATGCTCATCCAGATGTCGATCAGCCGCACCCGCGAGTACGACGCCGACGAAGACGGTTCGCGGCTCACCGGCGACCCGCTGGCGCTCGCGTCCGCGCTGGCGAAGCTGGAGAACGGCATTGCGCAGGCACCGCTGGCGCCCACCCCGCGGGTTGTCAACGCCAGTCACATGATGATCGCCAATCCGTTTCGGGCCCAGGATGTTTCGCGGATGATGTCGACCCACCCGTCCACCGCCGACCGCATCGCGCGGTTGCAGCAGATGGCACAGCGCGGCCTCTGAGTTCGTCCGGCTCCACGGAGAACGTCTCGGTAAATTTCTGGTACACGTTCAGCGAACGAGGGCCCGAAGGCGCCCAATCCCTCCCGGCGAGGGGCACACTGAGCGAGCCGTAGTGTTGGTCGAGCCCTGCCTTGTCGGACCTGCGGCACCCCCGCATCCCGTCAAGGAGTCCCCATGCAGCCCACCCGCCTGCTCGGCGTGGCCGCAACCGCCGCCCTCGTGGCGTCCGTCGCGTCCACACCTTCAGCGCTTGCCGCGACCAACGTCGGTGACGGTCAGATCGCGTCCGGCCTCACCAAGATCAGCCTGCTCAACACCAACGACTTCCATGGTCACTTCACCAAGGATTTCGCCTGCACCGTGACCAGCGCCCAGAACGAACTGGGTGCGACCTTCCTTTCCGCCGGAGACAACATCGGCGGCACGCCGTTTGCGTCCGCGGTGCAGAACGACGAGCCCGCGATCGACTACCTGAACGCGCTGGGCCTGAAGGCCTCTGCCGTCGGCAACCACGAGTTCGACAAGGGCTTCGACGATCTCACCGGACGCGTGCAGACCCGCGCCGCCTGGACCTACCTGGGCGCCAACGTCTACCGAAAGGGCACCACCACGCCCGCGCTGCCCGAGTACAAGATGCTCGACATCAACGGCTTGAAGGTCGCGGTCGTCGGCGCCGTCACCAAGGACGTCCCCTCGCTCGTCGCAGCCGGTGGTATCGCCACCCTCGACTTCGGCGACCCCGTAGCGGCCGTCAACCGCGTCACCACCAAGCTCAAGGACGGCGACGCCACCAACGGCGAGGCCGATGTCGTCGTGGCGGAGTACCACGAGGGCGCGCCGTCAGGCGATGGATCGAGCCTGGCCGCGCAGACCGCCGCCAACACCACGTTCAACGCGATCGTCAACCAGACCTCCGCCGGTGTCGACGCGATCTTCACCGGTCACACCCACCAGATCTACGCCTGGGACGGTCCGGTGCCGGGCGGCACCGGCACGCGTCCGGTGGTGCAGACCGACTTCTACGCATCGCACGTCGGTGTGCTGCAACTCGGCTACGACCCCACCACCAAGAAGGTGACGCAATACTCGCTCACCAACCGTGAGGTGACCGCACCCACGGCAGCTTGCGAGGCCGACCCGGCCTACCAGTCGGCCGCCCGCATCGTCGACACCGCCAACGCCCGCGCGGATGTCATCGGCAAGCAGCCGATCGGCAAGCTCACCGCCGATGTCACCACGGCAGTCAAGCCGGACGGCACCCGCGATGACCGCACGCGCGAGTCGACGCTCTCCAACCTCATCGCGCAGTCCTACGTCGACTCGATCAACAAGCCGGGTCGTCCCGGCGGTGTCGACATCGGTGTGATGAACCCCGGTGGCGTGCGAGCCGAGCTGAAGTACGGCACCGACGGCACGATCACCTACGCCGACGCGGCCTCGATCATGCCCTTCAACAACACGATCACCACGATCGACCTCACCGGTGCGCAACTGAAGAAGGTGCTGGAGCAGCAGTGGCAGCCCGAGGGCGGTTCGCGGCCGTTCCTGAAGCTGGGCCTGAGCAAGAACGTCACCTACACCTACGACCCGGGCGCAGCAGCCGGCTCGCGGATCACCTCGGTCACCGTGAACGGTGCTGCGCTCGACCCGGCGAAGAAGTACACCGTCGCCTCCAACTCCTTCCTGACCGCAGGTGGCGACAACTTCACCGCGTTCAGCGAGGGCGCCGGTCGCCGTGACTCCGGCCTGATCGACCAGTCGCTCTTCATCGAGTGGATCAAGGAGCACAGTCCGATCAGCCCGTCCTTCGCCAAGAACGGTGTGGCTGTGCAGGATCAGCCCTCGGTGCTGACGCAGGGCAAGGAGGCGACCTTCACCGTCTCCGGGATCGACTTCACCAGCGTCGGATCTCCGACCGCGACCTCCCTCGAGGTCTTCCTCGGTAGCACCTCGCTCGGCACCTTCCCTGTGGAAAAGGTGCTCACCAGCACGCCGCCGTTCCCGTCGCGCAACGAGACGGCGACCATCACCATCAAGGTGCCCGCGACCGCGATGACGGGTGCGCAGACGCTCACCGTCAAGGCGGCTCAGACCGGCACCACGGTCACGATGCCCGTGACGGTGATGGCGGGCGCCGAGCCCACCACGCCGACGAGCGAACCGACCTCCCCGACGACTGAGCCGTCGACCACGGAGCCGTCGACCACCGAGCCGTCGACCACCGAGCCGGGTACGACCGACACCGGTAGCTCGACGGTCACCGGTCCGCCGGTGGTCACCGATGGTCCGTCCGCCGGCAGCAACAACGCCGTCCTGCTCGCCGGTGCCGGGTCGCTGGCCGTCCTGCTCGCCGGAGCATGGGTGCTGGGCCGACGTCTGAGCTGACCTCTCACGTCCCACCAGGACGCCGCCGCGCACCGTGCGCGGCGGCGTTCGGTTGTCGGGCCTGGCTAGATTGTTGGCCGTGAGCGCCCCGACCCGGATCCACAGCCGCAACGCGACCTTCCAGCAGTGGGAGTCGCTGCTGACCAATCGCACCAAGCGGCACCGGCACGGGCAGTTCCTGGTGCAGGGAGTGCGTCCGATCACGCTGGCGATCGAGGCCGGCTGGGAACTGGTGGCTCTCATCCGCCCCGACGGCGGCGGCCGTTCGCGCTGGGCAGCGCAGGTCTGGGACGAGGCTCGTTGCCAGCGGGTGGAGATGCCGGCGGAGATGGTGCGCGAACTCGGCGAGCGCAGTCAGGATGCCCCTGAGTTGGTGGCCGTGGTGGCGATGCCCCCTGACGATCTGGATCGCCTGGTCGATCGTGAGCAGTTGCTGGTGGTCTTCGATCGCCCGACCCAGCCGGGCAACATCGGCACCCTCCAGAGATCCATGGACGCCTTCGGCGCCGGTGGCCTCATCGTGACCGGCCACGCCGCTGATCCCTATGACCCCAAGGCCGTACGGGCGTCCACCGGCTCGTGCTTCAACCTGCCGACAGTGCGGATCGATTCCACCGCGGCAGTGCTCGATTGGCTTCGAACCAGGCCGCAGGTGTGGCAGCTGCTCGCCACCGACGAGGGTGGTGAAAGTGATCTGCGGGCGGTCGATCTCGCCGCCCCGACGCTGCTGGTGATCGGCAACGAGACCCGTGGCATCAGCCAGGCCTGGCGGGAGGCGTGCGACCAGATCATCAGCATTCCGATGGTCGGCGGGGCCAGCTCGCTCAATGCCGCCGTCGCCGGATCGATCGTCCTGCACGAGGCGCTGCGCCAGCGACGGGGCTGATACGGGCCGCAACACCGCGGGTGGCACAGTGGCCGTATGGCGATTCTGTTGCAGACCGAAGCCACCGAGCGCGCCCGGCTCATCACCGTCGACCGCTATCGGGTGCGGCTCGACCTCACGCAGGGCGACACGGAGTTCGCATCGCAGAGCCACATCGAGTTCCGGTGCAGCGAGCCTGGAGCCTCCACCTTCGTCGACCTGAAGGCGGCGTCGATCGAGTCGATCTCGTTCAACGGCAAGCAAATTGACGCCGGTGAGGTCAAGGGCGGCCGACTCGAGCTGACCGATCTGCAGGCAGACAACGTGCTCTCGGTCACCACCCGCATGGCCTACACCCGCGACGGCCAGGGGCTGCACCGCGCGGTCGATCCCGCCGACGGGCAGGCCTACGTCTACGGCATGTCATTCCTGGACGCCGCGCCACAGATCTACGCCTGCTTCGACCAGCCCGACCTCAAAGCCCCGTACGAACTGCAGGTCATCGCGCCCGAAGGCTGGGTGGTGGCCGGCAACAGCCCGGCCCGCGAATCGGCGCCCGGCGAGTGGCACTTCGAGCAGTCGAAGCCGCTGGCCACCTACTTCTTCACCGTCTGCGCCGGGCCGTACGCGACGATGCGCGACGAACATCGCGGCATCCCGCTCGCGATCCACGCACGGGCATCCCTGCGTGCCGACCTCGAACGACACGCCCCGCAGATCCTCCAGGTCACCCGACAGGGATTCGACTACTTCCAGGAGCTGTTCGGCATCGCCTACCCGTGGGGGGAGTACCACCAGTTCTTCGTGCCCGAGTTCAACGCCGGTGCCATGGAAAACCCCGGATGCGTGACCATTCGCGACCAGTACCTCTACCGCGGCGCGGCCACCCACGCCGAGGTTCTCCAACGCAGCAACACGGTGCTCCACGAGATGGCGCACATGTGGTTCGGCGATCTCGTGAGCATGAAGTGGTGGGACGACCTCTGGCTCAACGAGTCGTTCGCTGAATACATGGCCCACCGATCTGCCACTGAGGCAACAGAGTTCACCGATGCGTGGGTCGACTTCGGGGTGGCCCGTAAGAACTGGGGCTACGCCGCCGATCGTGCCCCGTCGACGCATCCCATCGCCGGCAATGCCGCCCCCGACAGTGACTCGGCGCTCGCCAACTTCGACGGCATCTCCTACGCCAAGGGATGCTCGGCGCTGCGCCAGCTCGCGGCCTTCGTGGGCGACGACGCCTTCATCGGTGGGGTGCGCGATTACCTGAACCAACACGCTTACGGCAACGCGACGCTGGCCGACTTCCTCGACGCGATCGCCGCTCACACCGATGCTGATCTGGCCACGTGGTCGACCGGGTGGCTGGAGACCGCAGGCACCGACGAGATCGCCGTCGAAGTCGCGGGCGATCCGATCTCCACCGTTCGGGCCGTTCGCACCACACCCGAGGCCCATCCTGCCGATCGCACCCACGTCTTCGACGTGGCCGGATTCTCGGACGGCCATGAACTGTGGCGCACCGACCTGTTCACCCTCGGCGCAGACGACGGCGAAGACGCACATCTGGTCGGTCGCGAACGCCCGAACCTGTTACTGCCCAACGCATCCGATCTCACGTGGGTCGTGCCCGTCTTCGACGCGAAGACGCTCGATGCGGTGCCGGACGAGCTGCCGAAGATCGCGGACGCCGGTGCGCGCCAAGTGGTGTGGTCGAGTCTGTTGAACGGCATGGCGCTGGCGGCGGTCGATCCACGCCTGGTGCTGCGCACCTTCCAGAGCGCCTGGCCGGTGGAAGACAACCAGTCGTTGCGGCACTGGATCCCGCAACTCGTGGTCAACGCCATGGGCTATTACCTGCCGTACGAGGAGCGGGCGGCCGCCCGCGTCGAGATCGGTGAGACGGCGCTGCTTGCGACCGTGGCATCGGCGAGCGCGGATGTGGTCGACGCCGCCCGCGTGGCGGCGCAGACGATCGATGACGAGCCGCTGCTGCGCGAATGGGCCGAAGGCAGTGGGTCACCCGGTGGGCTCGGTGACGACGTGGAGTTCCAGTGGCTCGCGCTGCATCGGCTGGCAGCGCTCGGCCTGGCCGACGATGCCGAGATCGATCGCTTCGCGGCTGCAGACAACACCCTGACCGGACGTCAGAACGCGTTGGCTGCCAAGGCGATCCAGCCGACGCCGGAGGCCAAGAAGTGGGCGTGGGAGCAGCTCGGCGGTAACGACGAACTGTCGAACTACGAGGCGTTGGCCATTGCCGGCACCGTCTTCACGGCCCCCGATCCCGCGCTGGTCCGTCCTTATGTCGAGCGCTACTTCGAGGTGATTCCGGCGCTGGCCGACCGGTTGGGGGAGTTCGCCACCAGCAAGATCGCCCGTGCGGCCTTCCCGTTGCAGGTGACTGAACCCGACACGTCGACCGCGGCCCACGCAGCCCTCGACCACGGCCGGATGACCGCGAACGTCCGGCGCGCCGTCGTCGACGGGGCGGCGGTGCTGGACGAAGCACTCGCCTCGATGCGGATCTTCAAGGGAGCACGGGTCGTCGATGGACGCTGAACTCACCCTCCTCGTCACCGACAGCGACGGGCGGGTGCTCGACAGCGTCGGTGAGGTCGACACCGTGCAGCGTATCGCGTCGGTGGGCAAGTTGCTCCTGCTGTCGCACGTGGCGAAGCTGATCGACACCGGCGCACTCGACGGCGCAGCATTGCTGCGACGCGACTCCACCGAGTTCGTCGCCGACTCGGGGCTGTGGCAGCACTTGGACGCCGAGCAACTGTCGGTCGTCGACTGCTGCCGACTGGTCGGCGCCGTGAGCGACAACCTCGCCGCCAACGTCCTGCTCGAACGAGTCGGGATTGACGCCGTCGCTGCGCACACCGCAGACCTTGGCGTGGCGCCCTATGCGCTGCTCGACCTCATCCGTAACGAGCGCGGTCCCGGGCTGCCCCACACCTGCGCCGAAGGCTCGGCCACGTCCTTGGTGCGTTTCCTGCGACTGCTGGAGCGAGGGGTCGTGTCGTCCCGGGTGCGCGACTGGATGCGCCTCAACACCGACCTGTCGATGGCGGCCGGCCATCTCCAGCTCGACCCTTTGGCGCATGTCGATGAGACGCCGTTGCTGCACAACAAGACCGGCACGGACGACGGAGTGCGCGTCGACGTCGGCACCCTCGTCGTCGAGGGTCGCACGGTGCACTACTGCGCGATGCTGCACTGGCCCGCAGGGGAGCCGATGGATCCGGCGGCCTTCGCTGCGCTGCGCGCTTTCGGTGCCCGCATCGAGCGCGCAGCTCACTCCACCGTCTGACGAAACGACCGTGACGAAGCAGAAGAGCCGCCCCGGCTGGGACGGCCCTTCTACTTGTTCAATACCGTTACGGCACAACCACACTCACGACTTCGGCCACCAGGGCCGGCTTGTCCGCGCCGTCGATCTCGACGACTGCCTTCATCGTCACGGTGAAGCCCACCGCCGACGGCTCGACCGACACCAACTCGAAGCCGCCCCGCACCCGCGAGCCCACCGGCACCGGGGTCGGGAAGCGCACCTTGTTGGAGCCGTAGTTGATGCCCATCTTCACGCCGTCGAGGGAGTAGACCTGCCACGACAGCATCGGCAGCAACGACAAGGTCATGTAGCCGTGGACGATGGTGCCGCCGAACGGTCCGGCTTTCGCCTTGTCGACATCGACGTGGATCCACTGGTGGTCGCCGGTCGCGTCCGCGAACTGGTTGACCGCCTCCTGCGTCACCTCGTGCCAGTCGGAGTAGCCGAGGTGCTCGCCGACTGCAGCCTGCATCTCCTCGATGCCGTTGAACGTGCGCATCGTCAGTCCTTCGGCCCGCCGGCGACGTACAACACCTGGCCGCTCACGAACCCGGCCTCCTCGGACGCGAAGAACGACGCAGCAGCAGCAATGTCATCCGGCGTACCCGTGCGGGCCACCGGAATCTGCGTCGCCGCAGCCTTCTTGAACTCCTCGAAGTCCATGCCCACGCGCTCCGCGGTCGCCGCCGTCATGTCGGTGGCGATGAAGCCCGGCGCGATCGCGTTGGCAGTCACGCCGAACTTGCCCAGCTCGATCGCCACCGTCTTGGTGAAGCCCTGCAGGCCAGCCTTTGCTGCTGCGTAGTTGGCCTGACCGCGGTTACCCAGCGCCGACGTCGACGACAGGTTGACGATGCGGCCGAACTTCTCCTGCGTCATGAACTTCTGCGCCGCCCGCGTCATCAGGAAGCTCCCGCGCAGGTGCACATTCATCACGGTGTCCCAGTCGCCCGCGCTCATCTTGAAGATGAGGTTGTCGCGCAGCACACCCGCGTTGTTCACCAACACGCTCGGGGCACCCAGTTGCTCTGCCACGCGCTCGACAGCGGCGTTGACCGCGTCCTCGTCGGCGACATCGCAACCCACCGCGAGAGCCTCCCCGCCTGCGGCCTTGATGCGATCGACGACCTCCTGGCATGCAGCCTCGTCCAGGTCGATGACGGCGACCTTCATGCCGTCCTTGGCCAGGCGCTCAGCCACTGCCGCGCCGATCCCGCGCGCAGCGCCGGTCACGATCGCAGTCCGTGTTGCAGTCACAGCTTCTCCTTCGTGTGTGTTGTGTTCGTCTACTTCGCCGAGTGGCCGGGCTATGAAGCAGTGGCCGGGTTATACCCCGGCCACCAGTTCATACCCCGGCCGCTCGATGGTTCTTTGCGGCGAGCCTTACAACCCGAACCTTCTTGGTCTCTTCCTCGCCCTCCACTGCGGCCGCCGGCTCCTTCGTCGCCGACAACCTTCGTTCAGGCTCCGTCAGAGACCGAACCTTCTTGGTCTCTTCCTCGCCCTCCACTGCGGCCGCCGGCTCCTTCGTCGCCGACAACCTCGTTCAGGCTCCGTCAGAGACCGAACCTTCTTGGTCTCTTCCTCGACCTCCACTGCGGCCGCCGGCTCCTTCGTCGCCGACAACCTTCGTTCAGGCTCCGTCAGAGACCGAGGTCGCGGCCGATCAGTTCCTTCATGATTTCATTCGAGCCCGCCCAGATCTTGGTGACCCGAGCATCCCGCCAAGCGCGGGCCACGCGGTACTCGTTCATGAAGCCGTATCCGCCGTGCAACTGCACGCACTCGTCCAGCACCTTGTTCTGCACCTCGGCCGAGAACCACTTGGCCTTCGCCGCGTCGATCGGGGTCAGCTTGCCTTCAGCGTGCGCCGCGACGCAGTCGTCGACATACGCCTCGGTGACCTCGATCTGGGTGACCAGCTCGGCGATCTTGAACTTGTTGTGCTGGAAGGCGCCGATCGGCTGACCGAAGGCCTTGCGCTCCTTGGTGTACTCGATCGTCTCGGCCAGGATCTGCTTGGCGTGCGCGACATTCGAAACCGCTGCGCCGACGCGCTCCTGCGGCAGACGCTGCATCATCGCAATGAAGCCCATGCCCTCTTCGCCCAGGCGGTTGGCGTCCGGCACGCGCACGTTGTCGAAGAACAACTCCGAGGTGTCCGACTCGGTCTGGCCGACCTTGTCGAGCTTGTTGCCCTTGGTGAAACCGGGCATGTCCTTCTCCAGCATGAACAGCGTGATGCCCTTGGCGCCCTTGCTGGCGTCGGTGCGCACGGCCACGATCGCCAGGTCGCACTGGTGACCGTTGGTGATGAAGGTCTTGGAGCCGTTGATGATCCAGTCGTCGCCATCGCGGACGCCGGTGGTCTTCAGCGCAGCCAGGTCAGAGCCGCCCGACGGCTCGGTCATGCCGATCGCGCAGATCAGGTCGCCCGCCGCCATGCCCGGCAGCCAACGCTCTTTCTGCTCCTGGGTGCCGAGGTCGACCACGTAGGGCGGGCAGACGTCGGAGTGGATGCCGAAACAACTCGCCACCGCCGCGTTGAAACCGGAGATCTCCTCGGCCGAGATGGCGTTGAAGCGGTAGTCGTCCGCGCCGGCGCCGCCGAACTCTTCGGGGATGTCGAGACCGAGCAGGCCCTGACGTCCGGCTTCTTTCCAGATGTCACGCGGGACGACCTTCTGCTCGAGCATCTCCTCAGCGCGCGGCTTGAGGGTGCGGTCGACGAACTCGCGCACCGATGCGCGGAAAGCTTCGTGGTCCTCGGTGTACACATTGCGGGGCATGAAAAGACTTCCGTTCTTGAGCTGTGAAAGGCGCTGACTAAGCGCTTGCTTAGCGTCTCATTCTCGGGCAGGCTCGTCAACGCACCTGAAGAGAAAGCAGAATGAGTGCGATGACCGACCTTGCCTCCACGCGTGACCGCCTCCTGTTGGCGGCGCGGAAGTCGTTCGCCGACAAGGGATTTCACGGCACGACCACGCGAGACATCGCGTCCGCGGCGGGTCTGTCGCCGGCGGGGGTCTACGTCCATCACCGCTCCAAAGAGGCGATGCTCTTCGAGATCAGTCGTCTCGGTCACCAGGAGATCGCGTCGGCTGTCGAGGACGCCGCGGCCAGTGACGGCGGCCCGACGCACCGATTGCGCGAGATCGTCCGGCGACTGGTGCTGGCCCACGCCGCCGATCACGAGGCGGCCAGGGTGGTCAACTACGAACTCGAGGCGCTCACCCCTGAGCACCGCACCGAGATCGAGGCCCTGCGCCAGCGGATCCAGGGCGCATTGCGCACCACCGTACAGGCCGGGGTGGACGCAGGGGAGTTCTCCACGACCGAGATCGCGATGACCGCCAACGCCATCTCCGGCATGTGCGTCGACGTCGCTCGCTGGTACCTCCCCGGCGCACGCTGGACGCCCGACCGCATCGCCGATCACTTCGCCCAGGTGGCCCTGCAGATGGTCGGCTCCGACCGCTGACCCCTCCCGAACAGGCTGGAACACAACAGAATCCGCGTGAGTTTGTGGCCTTCGTGCGCGAACGAAGGCCAGAAACTCACGCGGATTCTTGTGGTGGCGAGCCGCTCAGAGGCCCGGGGTCTCCTTCAGCTTGCGGCGGTAGGAGTGCAGCAGCGGCTCGGTGTAACCGCTGGGCGACTTCGTGCCCTGCAGGATCAGGTCACGTGCTGCGCACCAGGCCAGCGACTGGTCGAAGTAGGGGCCCATCGGCTGGTAGCCACGGTCGCTCTCGTTCTGCCGGTCGACCACCGGGGCCATACGCGTGAGCGAGTCGATGATGAAGGCCTCGTCGACGACGCCGTGGTGCAGCCAGTTGGCCAATAGCTGGCTGGAGATACGGCAGGTGGCGCGGTCTTCCATGAGGTCGACGTCGTTGATGTCGGGCACCTTGGAGCAGCCGACGCCGTCCTGCACCCAGCGCACGACGTAGCCCAGGATCGACTGGCAGGAGTTGTCGACCTCGTTGCGCTTCTCCTCCTCCGACCAGTTCGCGTCGTCCGCGACCGGCACGTCGAGCAGGTCTTCCAACTTCGCGCGGCGGCCACCCTCGGCGATCTTCGCCTGCTGCTCGCGGGCATCCACCTGGTGGTAGTGCGTGGCGTGCAACGTGGCGCCGGTGGGCGAGGGCACCCACGCGGTGTTGGCACCCGCCTTCGGGTGACCGATCTTCTGCTCCAGCATCTCGGCCATCTGCTCGGTCATCGCCCACATGCCCTTGCCGATCTGGGCGTGGCCGGGCAGGCCGAGGGCGATGCCGGTGTCGACATTCCAGTCCTCGTAGGCCTGCATCCACGTGGCGTTCTTCATCTCCGCCTTACGGATCATCGGGCCGGCCTGCATGGAGGTGTGGATCTCGTCGCCGGTGCGGTCGAGGAAGCCGGTGTTGATGAAGATGATGCGGTCGGGCACCTGCGCGATGCACGCGCCGAGGTTGACCGTGGTGCGGCGCTCCTCGTCCATGATGCCGACCTTGAGGGTGAACTCCGGCAGGCTGAGCACCTTCTCCACCGCGCCGAAGAGGTCGTTGGTCAGCTTCACTTCGTCGGGACCGTGCTGCTTGGGCTTGACGATGTAAACGGAGCCGGTGCGAGAATTACGCTTCTCATTCTTGTCATCAAGACCAGGAATCGCGCAGAGGCTGGTGACGAGGGCGTCGAGGATGCCTTCGGGCATCTCGTTGCCGTCCTTGTCGAGCACGGCCGGGTTGGTCATCAGGTGGCCGACATTGCGCGAGAGCATCACGACGCGCCCGGGCAGACGCACCTCGTTGCCGTCGCGGCCGGTCCAGGTGCGGTCGGCGTTAAGGGTGCGGGTGAAGGTCTTGTCTCCCTTGCGCATCTCCTCGCTGGCGCTGCCGTCGTTGAGCAGCAGCCAGTTGCGGTAGCCGACCACCTTGTCCTCGCCGTCGACGGCGGCCACGGAGTCTTCGAGGTCCATGATCGCGGTGACGGCCGATTCCAGCACGATGTCCTTGACGCCAGCCTTGTCGGTGGAACCGACTGGGGTGGACGCGTCGACCTGGATCTCGATGTGCATTCCGTTGTGCACCAACAGGATTCCGGTCGGAGCATCGGTATCACCGGCAAAGCCGAGGTAGGCGGCGTCGTCGGCCAGGCCGACCACCTCGCCGTTCTCCAGGGTGGCGCGGAAGTCGTCGCCGGCGGCGTACTTGGTGACATCCTTGTGCGAACCGGTGGCCAGCGGCACAGCCTGGTCGAGGAAGTCGCGACCCCAGGCGATCACCTTGTCGCCGCGCACGCGGTTGTAGGAGGAGCCCTTCTCGGCGCCACCGTCCTCGCTGATCGCGTTGGTGCCGTAGAGCGCGTCGTAGAGCGATCCCCAGCGTGCGTTGGCGGCGTTGATCGCGAAGCGGCGGTTGAGCACCGGCACCACCAGCTGCGGTCCGGCGACCTCGCTGATCTCGGGGTCGACGTTCTGGGTGCGCACCCGCACGTCGCTCGCGGGCTCCTCGACCAGGTAGCCGATCTCCTTCAGGAAGGGGATGTATTCGTCGAGGTTCTGCTTGCCCGGGTGGGCCTTGTAGTAGTCGTCCAGCTTGGTCTGCAGCTCATCGCGCACGGCGAGCAACTCACGGTTGCGCGGAGCGAACTCGGTAAAGACCTCGGCGAAGCCCTTCCAATAGGCGTCCGGATCAACCGAGGTCTTGGGCAGTGCCTCGTTGTTGATGAAGTCGACCAGGGTCTTGTCGACCTGCAGGTCGCCGACGTTCACGCGCTCGGTCATGGGATTCCTCTCTCGGACGGTCTGCCTTCATTACAGCCTGTCACCGCGGGCTTGCGGGCTCTGGGTAGGTATATCGATGCGCTCAGCGGGTGGCCACTGCATCCCGAGGCTACTCGCCGGTAACTCTTCGTCCGAAGAGGCGTCCATAGGTGGTGCGCCACGGCGCCGCGAAGACGCCCCAGGCGGGCCGGGAGGTCGGGCGGAAGCCCGGCGGCACGCCATGGCTGGCGATCGCAGCGGTGTAGGTGGCGACGGCGTCGGTGGGCTTGCGTTCCTTGTCGGGGTCGGAGGTGACATCGACGGTGTAGAGCCCGAAGCGGGGACGGTAGGAGCCCCACTCGTAGTTGTCGGTGAGCGACCAGTAGTTGTAGCCGATGATCGGGATGCCTTCGTCGCGCGCGAATTGCAGGTAGTAGAGGTGCTCTTGCAGGTGGCGGCTGCGCGTCAGGCCGTCGAAACGGGGCTTGCCGTCGTCGGTGCAGACGCCGTTCTCGATGATCCAGATCGGTAGGTGGGGCACCTTGCGGTGGTAGACCCGCAACTGGTGCAGCAGGCTGTCGGGCTGCATGCGGATGCGCCACAACTGTTCGTCGAGGGCATGCCGAGCGGTGAGATTGTCGGCGCTCAGGCCGTAGTAGTAGTCGATGCCGAGGAAGTCCATCGTGTCGACGGTCTTGTCGAGGAACCACCGGTCGTCGGCCCAGTGCAGCGGCGGCGGCAGGATCGCCAGGTTGCTCGTGGCCCACGCGCCCGGGTCGAGCTCCTTGATGAGTGCGTATGCCCCGCGATGTGCCTCGACCAGACGCCTACGCATCAGGTCGCGTTGCTTTCGGTCGAAACGGCGATTCTGCTGCTCGAAGTCGACGTAGACGCCGGGCTCGTTGATCGTGATCCAGGTGACGCCGCGGCCCGCGTACCGTCTGACCACGCGCTCGGCGTGGGCCAGCCAGAGGTCGACGACATCGGCGCCGAGCCACCCACCGCGGTCGAGCAGCCAGCCCGGATAGACCCAGTGGTCGAGGGTGATCATGGGCTTCAGGCCAGCAGCCTCGACGGTCTCGATCACGTGGTCGTAGAAGGCGAAACCCTCGGCGTCCACCGTGCCGATGACAGGTTCGGTGCGCGCCCACTCCACGGAGTACCGGAAATACCCGATGCCGAGATCCTTCGCGCGCGCGACATCCTCCTCCACGCGGTTCAGCCAGTCGGCGGCGTCAGCCACCTCGTCGCTGATCATCGGCGCGCGACTGTCGCTGTAGCGCTTCCAGTTCGAGTCGGGGGAGTGGCCCTCGCTCTGGAAACCCGCCAGTGCGATGCCCCAGCGGAAGTCGTCCGGTAGGGGCGAGACCTCGGGCAGTTTCGGTGTGCGCAGGTAGGACGCAGCGGTGATGGCGAGCAGTCCGGAGGCGGCGAGCATCTTCTTACGCATGGCCAGACGTTACCGAGGTGGTCTGGGCGTCGGTGTCGTTCGTGGAACGAGGGTGGGCAGGAGGCGGCTGAGGCAGTACGTTGTGGCCGATCACCTGCCCGCGTTCGGCCGCCGGCGGGGATCCGTCGACGAGAGGTCAGCCGTGCGCGAAACGCAGCAGGACGTCGAACAACCGGCCGAATCCGGCCACGCCGCAGGGCCGTTGAACCGGCATCTGAAGGCGCGCCATCTCAACATGATCGCGATCGGTGGTGCGATCGGCACGGGGCTCTTCCTCGCCTCCGGCGCAACGATCAGCGATGCCGGCCCGGGCGGCGCGCTGCTGGCGTACGCGGCGATCGGCCTCATGGTCTTCCTGCTCATGCAGAGCCTCGGCGAGATGTCGACCTATCTGCCGCTGTCCGACTCCTTCCAGGCGTACGGCAAGCGCTTCGTCTCGCCCTCCTTCGGATTCGCGCAGGGCTGGAACTACTGGTTCAACTGGGCGATCACCGTCGCCGCCGAACTTGTGGCCGCTGCGTTGGTGATGAAGTACTGGTTCCCCGACGTCCAGTCGTGGGTCTGGTCGGCGATCTTCCTGACGATCCTGTTCGCGCTCAACGCCTTCACCGTCAAGGCTTTCGGCGAAGGCGAGTTCATCTTTTCCGCGGTGAAGGTCATCACCGTCATCGTCTTCCTCGGCGTGGGCCTGCTGATGATCCTCGGCATCATGGGTGGCGATTCGCCCGGCTTCTCCAACTGGACGGAGGGTGAAGCGCCCTTCGTCGGGGGAGTGCCGGCCATCCTGTCGATCTTCATGATCGCCGGGTTCTCCTTCCAGGGCACCGAGATGGTGGCGGTCGCCTCCGGCGAGGCCGAGCACCCCGAGCGCGTCATTCCCAAAGCGATCCGCGCGGTCTTCTGGCGCATCCTGCTCTTCTACATCGGTGCCATCGCGGTGATCGGATTCCTGATTCCGTACACCGACAAGCGCCTGCTGTCGTCCGCCGAGACCGGTGACATCACCGTCGCGCCGTTCACCCTCGTCTTCGAGCGGGCCGGTATCGCAGGTGCCGCGGCCGTCATGAACGCCGTCATCCTCACCGCGATTCTCTCGGCCGGAAGCTCGGGCCTCTACGCCTCGACCCGCATGCTGCACGGCCTGGCGCGCAACGGTCAGGCCCCGGCGATCTTCACCCGGCTGACCAAGCACGGCATCCCGCTGCCGGCCCTGGTGGCCACCACCGCCATCGGTGCGCTGTGCTTCATCACCAGTCTCGCCGGCGACGGCGTGGCCTACACCTGGTTGGTCAACGCGTCCGGCCTGGCTGGATTCATCACCTGGTGCGGCATCGCCTGGAGCCACTTCAAGTTCCGCCAGGCTTACGTTGCTCAGGGCAAATCACTGGACGACCTGCCCTTCCGGGCGCGGTGGTTCCCGCTCGGGCCGTTGGTGGCACTCGGCATGTGCGTGATCGTGATCGCCGGCCAGAACTACGACGCCTGGCTCACCGACAGCCCCGACATCAAGGCGCTGCTGTCGTCGTACATCGGCCTGCCGCTCTTCCTCGCCCTCTGGTGGGGTCACAAGCTGGTCACCAAGCAGCCGAAGATCGACCCGTTGAAGGCAGACCTGCGTCGCCACTGACGTCCGAATTCAGCGGACCTGAGCATGAGTTTGGGTGCGCAGCGGGTGCTCTACCTCCCGCTGTGCACCCCAACTCGCGTTGCTACACCCAACTGACCCCGAGGGGTCAGCGGTAGTTGGTGTACTGCAGCGCGACGTCCAGGTCGGACGCCTTCAGCAGCCGTTGCACTTCCTGCAGGTCGTCGCGCGACTTGGAGCTGACCTTGAGTTCGTCGCCTTCGATGCGTGCCTTGACCGACTTGGGGCCTTCGTCGCGGATGATCTTGCTGATCTTCTTGGCATTCTCCTGCGACAGACCCTCCTTAAGGGAGCCTTCGAGCCGGTAGATCTTGCCGAAGAGCTTCGGCTCGCCGTCGTTGCTGAGCTCGATCGACTTCAGCGAGACGCCGCGCTTGACCAGCTTGGTCTGGAACACGTCCAGCACCGCGAGGCAGCGCTCGGTGGCGTTGGCCTCCATCAGGATCTTCTCGCCAGACCACTCCAACTTGGCGTCGACATTCTTGAAGTCGTAACGGGTCGAGATCTCCTTGGCCGCCTGCGTCAGCGCGTTGCTGACCTCCTGCTTGTCGACCTTGCTGACGATGTCGAACGATGAATCGGCCATGGCTGCTCCCTGGAGTTTCGGGTCGGTTGGACGTGGCAGCGAGTATGCCTGACCGGTCCTGACCCCATGCCGCCCAGTAAGGCCCGCACGGTAGTGCTGGGACGAGCGGCATCCGATTGGCCCGCAGCCACCTGGATTGCTACTCTTGCACGCGCACTCATGCCAGGTTGCCCGAGCGGCCAATGGGAGCGGACTGTAAATCCGTCGCGAAAGCTTCGAAGGTTCGAATCCTTCACCTGGCACCATGTACAGAAGGCCCCGGCTCCGGTCGGGGCCTTCGCCATTGAGACGGGAGGACGAGGGTGACCGAGAAGCAGGCGGCCGGACGATTGTGGCTACTGCTGGTGGTGCTCGCGTCCCTGTCGATGCTCGGACCCTTCAGCATCGACACCCCTTTCCCGGCGTTCACCCGTATGGGCAACGAGTTCGCGGTCGATGCCGACCAGATGCAACTCGTCGTCACCGCCTACATGCTCGCGTTCGCGGCGATGAGCCCCTTCCACGGTCCGATCTCGGACGCCGTCGGCAGGCGTCCGGTGATGCTGGCGGGACTCTCGGTCTACGCCCTCGCCTCCATCGGCTGCGCGCTCTCGCAGAGCCTGCCGATGCTCCTGGGCTTCCGTGTGCTGCAGGGACTTTCGGCCGGCGGGAGCGTGATCGTCTCCCGTGCGGTCATCCGTGACATGTTCGAGGGTGCGCAGGCACAGCGATTGATGAGCAAGGTGACGATGATCTTCGGCGTTGCTCCTGCGGTGGCGCCGATCGTCGGTGGCTGGCTGCTCACCATCGGTTCGTGGCGCGCCATCTTCGGTTTCCTCGTGGTGCTTGCAGTGGGTCTGACCGCGCTGGTCGTCTTCGCGCTGCCCGAGTCGCATCCGCCCCAGCGGCGCACCGCTTTCAACGCCACCACGCTGCTCGGCAGTCTCGTCCAGGCCGGGCGCTCGCCGGCCTTCCACCGGGTCTCCTGGGCGGCGTCGCTGAGCTTCGCCGGACAGTTCCTCTACATCGGCGCGGCGCCGATCTTCGTGGTCGATCTCCTGGGCAAGGGCGAGCAGGACTTCTGGATGTTCTTCGTCCCGATGATCACCGGCGTCGTGCTCGGTTCGGCCATCAGTTCGTGGACGAGCGGACGCCTCACGATCAACCAACTGGTCTCCGGCGCCATGGTCTTCGCATTGTTCGGCGCCGTGGTCAACCTGCTCCTCGGGGTGTTACCGGGCACCCAGAGCCTGCCTTACGCAGTGATCGGCCCAGCGCTCATCGCGATCGGCACGGGCGCGTCCTATCCCGCGTTCCAGCTCACCCTGCTCGACATGTTCCCTGCCACACGAGGTGCGACGGTGTCGCTTTTCACCTTCTTCACCCTCGTGCTCAACGGCTTGGCAGCCGGCTTCATCGCGCCGCACGTCACCGGGTCACTCGCGGCGATGGCGCTCACGGCTCTGGTCGCCGAGATCCTGGCGATGCTCTTCTGGGTGAGTCACCTGCGCCATCGACCCGGTGCCGGTGGACGCATCATGGGCAAGCGGGCTGAGCCGGTTCGTCCCACGTAGCCTTGCATGGGTGAGTGACAACAGCCAGTCCCCGCAGCAGAGCCACGTAACGCCGCACCTGCCGCAAGGCCACGTACCTTCGGGATCTTCCTGGTGATCTGGGGGCTGATCACCCTCGTCTACCTCATCTACTCGGTGGTGGGCATGGTCGCGGCCAACGGACGCCGCCCGTTCGCGGCACGCGGCGCCATCCCGTTCTTCCGCCGGTGACCAGCTACCTGACCCTCGCGCGCGGCGTCGATCTGAGCGCCGAGATCGAGGTCAAGCGCTCCCGGTTCCTGGCGGTGATCCGCCGCGTGGACGACGAGGACGCCGCCCGCGAGTTGGTGGCGCAGTCACGCAAGCAACACCACGACGCCGGGCACCACTGCAGTGCCTTCATCCTGGGGCGGACGCCCGCCACCGAGCGCTCCAATGACGACGGCGAGCCGGCAGGCACGGCGGGCACCCCGATGCTCGACGTCCTGCGTGGCCACGAACTCAGCGATGTCGCCGCTGTCGTCGTGCGCTGGTTCGGCGGCACGCTGCTGGGCACCGGCGGGCTCGTGCGTGCCTACGGCGACGCGGTGAGCGCGGCCCTGGCCGACGCACGGGTGGTGCGCCGCACGCAGCAGCGCCTCTTCGATCTCACCGTGTCGCACGCGGACGCCGGCAAGGTCGAGGCCGATCTGCGTGCGCGACAGGTGCAGGTGCTCGGGGTCGACTACCTCGACCACGCCGTGCTCCACCTCGTGGGTGAAGCCGGGGCCTTGGGCGCGGCCGTCGCCGAGATCACCTCGGGCTCAGGAAAACTGGTGCCGGCTGGAAGGCGCTGGGTGGATCTGCGTCAGCGCTGATCAGTCGCTCGATGATCCGGGGTCGGTGACGCCCTCGTAGAGGCCGATGTCATTGCCGTCCGGGTCGCGGAGGATCGCCCACCAGCTGGTGTCGGTGATCGGCGACTTGTCCATGACAACAGTGGCGCCGTTCTCGGTCGCCTTCCTCAGCGTCTCCTCGATCGAGTCGACCTCGACGTACGACCGCGGTTGGGTGAATCCCTCGCTGCGCGGGGCCAGACCGCCGCCGCTGATCTTGTTCGGGGCCTGCCACATCGGGTAGTCCTCGAAGCCCGGCGGCGCCGAGATCTGCCAGCCGAAGAGCTCGCCGTAGAACTTCGCGGCCGACTCGTTGTCCGACACCGGGATGTCGATGTGGGTGATGTCGCCGTGGGGCATGACTGCTCTCCTTGGAGTACCGGGTTCGCGCCTACCGCGCGCTGCTGAGCCTGCCGTACCAGCGATGCCAGCGGCAAGGGCTACCGTGCGCGGGTGAGCTTGCTACGCCTGAACGAACCCGCTGGACGCCGACTGCTTGTCACGGCGGTCGCGGGCTCCGGGATGGTCTTCCTCGACGGCACGGTCGCCAATGTCGCGCTGCCGAAGATCGGCGACGAACTCGATGCCGACCTGGCTGGACTGCAATGGGTGATCAACGGCTACACCCTCACCCTGGCAGCGTTCATCCTCGTCGGCGGCTCGCTCGGCGACCGGCTCGGACGTAAACGCGTCTTCGCGTGGGGCACAGCGGGTTTCGCGTTGACCTCCGTCATGGTGGCGGTGGCCCCGACGATCGAGACGCTGGTCGCCGCACGTCTCCTGCAGGGGCTGGCGGCCGCGCTCATGACACCGGGCAGCCTGGCGCTTCTGCAGGCCAGCTTCCATCCGGACGACCGCATGAAGGCGATCGGTGCGTGGACCGGCATGCTCGGCATCGCCACCGCTGGTGGTCCGGTGCTGGGCGGGTGGCTGGTCGACATCGACTGGCGCATCGCGTTCTGGATCAATCTCCCGCTCTCTGCAGTCGTCCTGTGGCTGCTGCGGTCAGCGCCCGAATCCAGGAGTTCCGAAGCGTCCGGGCGCTACGACTACGCCGGCCTGATCCTCGCTCCGGTAGCGCTGGCCGGCATCACCTGGGCGCTCACTGCCTGGCCGGACGACCACACCCCGGCAGCGGCGATCATCGGCGGGCTCGCCGCCGGCGGCTTCGTGATCGCGCAGCGCCGCGGGTCGCATCCGATGACCCCGCCCGACCTGTTCGGCAGTCGCGTCTTCACCGCGATCAACGTGGTCACGCTGTTCGTCTACGCGGCGCTGGCGGGCAGCATGTTCTTCCTCGCGGTCTACCTGCAGGTCAGCGCCGGCTGGTCGCCTCTGGAAGCCGGCGCGGCAACCGTCCCGGTGTCGATCGTGATGTTGTTGCTCGCGTCATGGTTCGGGGGCTACGGCACTCGCCACGGAGCCCGGACGCCGATGCTCGCCGGCTGCCTCGTACTCGCCGCCGGTCTGGCGCTGCTGGCGCTCGCGCCCGACCAGCCGGACTATCTCGTCCACATCCTGCCGGGCGTCCTACTGCAGGGCCTGGGGTTGTCGATGCTCGTGGCACCGCTCACCGGCACGGTGCTTGCGGCGGTGCCCGACAGTCGCTCCGGTGTCGCCAGCGGCATCAACAACGCGGTATCGCGCACCGCCGGTCTGCTCGCCGTGGCCGCGTTGCCGCTCATGGTCGGTCTCACCGGAGACCAATACCGGGTGCCGCACCTGGTGGCCGACGCCTATCGCAGCGCGATGTGGTGGTGCGCGCTCTGGGTGCTGGCCGGGGCGGCGCTGACCGTCATCGGCCTGCCTGGGCGTCCACGCGATGAACGGGCTTGAGCGGTCACGAACAAGCCGCGCGCACCGACTACTCGGTACGCGCGGCTTGTGCGCAGATCAGGCGAAGGTTGTCGTGTGTTCGCCGGTCGCGATCGGGGCGGTGATGAGCGATTCCGGGATGCCCATGCCGTCCACGAGGGTGTGGACGCGCGGACGCAGTTCTCGGCACAGGTCGTTGATCGACGCGGTCACTTGGCGCGAGCGCACGCTGTTGAGGCGGCCGTGCTCGAGGAACCACGCCTTGTCCTCCTCGATGGAGGAGAGCGCGTAGAGCGCGAGCACCTTGCGCATCAACTCCTTGGCCTCACCATCGGCCATATCGTCGTGCGCCTCCAGCGCTGCCTCCAAGATGCAACGGTCGATGTGGGTGCGTGCGGCGAAGAGCACGTGGTCCTGCGCCGAGTTGAAGAGCTCGAAACCGTTGTCCTTGCCGGCCTTGCGCAGGCGCTTGCCGACCGTCTCCAAGGCGTGGTCGGCACGCTGCTCGAACATCGACAGCAGCCAGCCGGTGTCGTCCATCGCCGACTCGTGGTCGCGGCCCTTTGCGAGGTCGCGCAGCCGCTGCAGACCCGCCCGGCCGGTCGTGCGCTCCACCAGTCCCTCGGCCACCTGCTTGGTCACCAGTCCGGCGAGCTCAGCCATCGCCAGGTCGCCGAACATCTCCTTGTACTCCGTCAGCAGGCCCTTGGCCACGAGCTGCAGCAGCACGGTGTTGTCGCCCTCGAAAGTGGCGAAGACGTCCACGTCGGCGCGTGCCTGGGTGAGCTGGTTCTCGGCGATGAATCCGGCCCCGCCGCATGCCTCGCGGCAGGCCTGCAGGGTGTCGACGGCATGCCAGGTGCTCACAGCCTTCAGGCCGGCTGCCCGCGTCTCCAGCTCGCGAATCGCTTCCTTGGGGTGGGTCTCACCGTCCGGCAACGGAGTGCCGTGCAACTCCTGGAGCGTCTCGGTGATCGCGTTCTGCGCGAAGCTCAAGGCGTACGACTTCGCCAGCCGCGGGAAGAGCTTGCGCTGGTGGGCCAGGTAGTCGAGCACGACGATCTCCTGCTCCGCACCCGGCGCCTCGAACTGGCGGCGTCGTGCGCCATAGCGAAGAGCGATCGCCAGACCCTTCTTCGCTGCGCTCGCCGCACCGCCACCGACGCAGACCCGCCCGCGCACGAGGGTGCCGAGCATGGTGAAGAAGCGGGCGTTCTCATTGGCGATGTCCGACTGGTAGCGGCCCTCGTCGTCGATGTCGGCGAACTTGTTGAGCAGCGCCGAGCGGGGGATGCGCACGTCGGCAAAGGCGAAGGTGCCGTTGTCGACTCCGGGCAGGCCGCCCTTGACGCCGTTGTCCTCGATGGTGATGCCGGGCAGCACATTGCCCTCGGCGTCCCGCACCTCCATCAGCACGGCGTGGACGCCGAATTCGCCTTCGGGAGTGAGCAATTGGCCGAAGACGACCGCCATGCGGGCGTCCTTGGCGGCGTTGCCGATGTAGGTCTTGACCGAGCTCGGAGTGGGGGAGTTGACCACCAGTTCATCGGTGGCGGGGTCGTAGGTGATGGTCGTCTCGAGGCGCTGCACATTGGAGCCGTGCCCGATCTCGGTCATCGCGAACGAGCCCATGATCTGCGCGTCCATGATGCCGCGCAGGTACTCCTCGTGGTGCCGCTGCGTGCCGAGGCGGCTCACCGCGCCACCGAAGAGCCCGAACTGGACGCCGAGCTTCACCAGCAGCGACAGGTCTCCGTAACCCTGCATCTCGAACAGCGCACACGAGGCGCCGTAGTCGTAGGTGCCGCCGTAGGCCTGCGGGAAGCCGACCCGGCCGTGCCCGATCGACGCGATCTGCAGCACCTGGTCGGTCACCCGCTCGCGCTGGGCCTGCATCGACTCACCCGGTGTGCCCAGCAGCATCGAGGGCTCGATCTGTTCGCGGAAGTCGCCACGCACCGCAGCCCACGGGCCGTCGAGGGTGGTTCGCAGTTCAAGTGCGACGGGGTCGTTCATGTCGAGCTCCGATCGTTGGTCGTGCGCAGGTCGGACGGGTGGGTGATTGAGGTTCGTGACTGATGAGGGGCCGGCGTGCCGAGCACTCCGGTGAGTCCCACGGAGGCGAACTCGGCGAGGTGTTGCACCACGGCGGCGCGCGGCGCACGTTGCGGATCGGCCAGCCACCGATCGGCGGCTTCCCGCACGTAACCGACCAGTGCGTGGCCCCATGTGGTGGCCGGTGCGGTGTCGCGACCGGCGGCGCTGAGGGCCGCGGCGAAGATGTCGGAGAGGCGCCCGGCGATCGCGTCGGTCAGGCCTGCCACGGGGTCGGCCTCGGGCGGGACGTCGACCAGCGGGCGACGGATCACGAAGCGGTAGAGCTCGGGGTCGTCCTCGACCAACGACAGGTAGCTGTCGATCACGGCCACCAGCACCTCGTGCGGATCGGTCGACAGCAGCGCGGTCGGGTCATGCGGGTCGACGCCGCTGGTGAGCGCGATGTCGAAGTCCTTGAGGATGAGTGAATCGACCGCCTCGCAGACCGCGAGGTAGAGGCCCAACCGGTCGCCGAGGTGGCGGTAGATGACGGTCTTGGACGTGCTTGCGGTGGCGGCGATCTCGTCCATGCCGACTGTGGCGCCGTGTTTGCGGATCGCCTTGATCGCGGCTTCGACCAATTGCCGTCGCCGCTGCACCCGGTGGGTGGTCCAGCGGGTGTCGCGTCCGTCGAGGGGCTGGTTCTGCGAACTCATGATGGTTCGACAGTATCCGAAACTCGACGTACCTGCTACTGTCAGTATCGGTAAATTTTCGGCGACCTCGACGTCGTCTCCATCGAAGCAGGGGAGTTCCTTTCATGAGTC